>NZ_KV820361.1:69796-170229 GCF_001815355.1 Haemophilus sp. HMSC068C11 | reverse complement strand
CCGCTGCTCTACCGACTGAGCTAACGACCCACATCATTTCGTAACAGGTGCGTATATTACCGATTTTATTTTCTGACGCAAGAAAAATCTGAAGAAATTGTGTTAATTGCGTGAATACTCGTCAATTTCTGACAATATCTTAGAACAAATAAAAAAGGAGAGTATTTCTACTCTCCCTTTTTCTAAGAATCAAAATTCTCTAAAAATTAGTATGCTAACACTGCACGACGGTTTTTAGAGTATGCTGCTTCATCGTGACCTAACACTGCAGGTTTTTCTTCACCGTAAGAAACAGTTGATACTTTACCAGCGTCAACACCTTTACCAGCTAAGAAACCTTTAACTGCATCAGCACGACGTTGACCTAAAGCGATGTTGTACTCTGGAGTACCACGTTCGTCAGTGTTACCTTCAACAACAACTTTAGAAGCTGGAGTTGCATTTAAGTATGCAGCGTGAGCATCTAAGATTTGAACGTATTCACCTTCGATGTTGAATTTGTCGAAACCGAAGTAAACGGTGTTGTAACGTTGTTGAAGATCTTCAACAGAGTAACCACCGAAAGTTTGACCGTTGTTAGCACCGTTGCCTGCTGCATCGTTATTTGATGAGCTACATGCTGCTAATGCAGCTACTGAACCAGCAACTAATAATGATTTAACAAATTTGTTCATTAGATTTCTCCTCAATGAGTTTTTTTATTTAGTCAAGTATGGAGACCAAGCTGGAAATTTCACTTGGCCATTACTTCCTGGAAGACTCGCTTTAAAGCGACCATCTGCAGAAACTAATTGTAACACCTTTCCTAGCCCTTGTGTAGAGCTGTAAATAATCATGATACCGTTAGGAGAAATACTTGGGCTTTCACCTAAGAAAGATGTACTTAATACTTCAGAACTACCGCTGGTGAGATCTTGTTTCACTACGTTGTTATTACCGTTGATCATCACGAGTGTTTTACCATCACTACTGATTTGCGCACTACCGCGACCACCAACTGGCGATGCACCACCACCGCTTGCGCTCATGCGATAAACTTGTGGTGAACCACCTCTATCTGAAGTAAAGAGAATTGAGCTACCATCTGGAGACCATGATGGCTCTGTATTATTACCCGCACCGCGAGTTAATTGAGTCGGTGTACCACCATTTGAGCTCATTACATAGATGTTTAATAAACCATCTTGTGAAGAAGCAAATGCGAGTTTAGAACCGTCCGGAGAGAATGCTGGCGCACCGTTATGTCCTGGGAAAGAAGCAACCACTTTACGAGAACCTGAACCTAAGTCTTGTACAACAAGTTGTGATTTTTTGTTCTCAAAAGATACATACGCTAAACGTTTACCATCTGGAGACCATGCTGGAGACATAATTGGTTGTGAGCTACGATTTACGATGAATTGATTGTAACCATCATAATCTGCTACACGAACTTCATAAGGTTGTGAACCACCATTTTTTTGCACTACATAAGCAATACGTGTTCTGAATGCACCACGAATACCGGTTAATTTTTCAAATACTTCATCACTCACAGTATGTGCACCGTAACGCAACCATTTATTTGTCACTGTATAGCTATTTTGTGCAAGCACCGCACCAGGTGTACCTGATGCCCCTACAGTATCAACTAATTGGTAAGAAATGTTATAACCACTACCAGTTGATGTCACTTGACCTACCACAACAGCATCAATACCTAAAGCAGTCCAAGCTTCAGGTTTTACTTCTGCTGCAGTCGTTGGTTGTTGTGGCATTTGGCTCACTGGAATTGGGTTAAATTTACCACTATTACGTAAGTCATCTGCAACAATTTGACCAATATTTTCAGGTGCAGAACCTGCGAAAGGAACAACTGCGATAGGACGAGCGCCATCAACACCTTCATCAATCACAATTCGAACTTCATCTTCTGCCATTGCTGTGCTTGCAAATGCAAACATCACCACAAATAGCCCCATAACACGTTTGATCAATTTCATTTAATCACCTTATTTTAACGTTGTTACTTTCCTAAAACCGATTATCGAGCATTGATATCAAAATCGATAGTCGGCGCTTTATATTTCTCATAAATAGCATCAGATGGTGCTGCTGGAACTTTTTTCGTTCTCGCTACCGCACTTAATGCTGCAGTACAAATATCATCAGGTCCAGAAACGCGTTGGTAGCCTAAAATCGTGCCATCTCGACCGAGTTGGATTTTAATGCTACAAACTTTACCGGCAAAGCTTGGGTCTTTTAAGAAACGGCGTTGAATTTCACGTTTAATGACACCTGCATATTGGTCACCAACTTTACCACCATCTCCAGCACCTAGTCCTGCACCACTACCTTGTGTACCGCCTTTATTCGCATTGCCACCTTTAGATGCGCTACCACCACCGATGTCACCACCATTCATGAAATCATCTAAAGCTGCTTGATCCGCTTTACGTTTTGCTGCATCAGCTTTCGCTTTTGCATCAGCCTTCGCTTTAGCTTCTGCATCCGCTTTAGCTTTTGCTTCTGCCTTCGCTTTTGCTTCAGCCTCTGCTTTCGCTTTTGCATCGGCCTCAGCTTTCGCTTTCGCCTTAGCATCTGCTTCTGCTTTAGCCTTGGCGTCTGCCTCAGCTTTTGCCTTCGCTTTTGCTTCAACCTCTGCTTTCGCTTTCGCCTCAGCCTTGGCTTTAGCATCTGCTTCTGCTTTTTCTTTCGCTTTTTGAGCTTCAGCTTGTGCCTTCGCTTTCGCCTCTTCTTCAGCCTGTTTAGCGGCTGCCGCTAAACGTTTTGCCTCAGCTTCAGCTTTCAACTTCGCTGCCTCTGCAGCTTGTTTTGCTTTTGCTTCTTCAGCTTGTTTCTGTTTTTCTAACGCCTCTTGACGAGCAAGCTCTTGCTGCTGTTTTTGCTTTTGCTTTTCAATTTCTTGCTGCTTTTGTTTTTCAAGTTCTTTTTGACGTTGAATTTCCTGCTGACGCTTAATCTCTTCTTGTTTCGCAATTTCTTGCTGATTTGGTTCAGGTTCAGGCTCTGGTTTTTTCTCTTCAACTACAGGCTCAGGTTTCTTCTGTTTATCAGTTTGACCTTTTTTCTGTTGTTGAATACGTCCCCACTCCTGTGCTGCGCTGCCAGTATCGACCATCACAGCTCCCATGGCATCACCTTCACCTTCTCCACCACCCATTATTTCAACGGTTTGATAAAGAGAGCTCCAAATCAACAAACCAAACAATGCAAGGTGCATCGCAATAGAGATGACAAACTCATTTGCACGTTTTTTTCGTCGATTATTCTGCACGGTTTTACCTACTTATTCTTAAATTGGGTTAGTCATTAAACCCACAGACTTAATGCCGGCAAGATGTAGTAAATTCAGTGCTTTAATCACTTCTTCATAAGGTACATCTTTTGCTCCACCCACTAAGAACATTGTGTTATTGTCTTTATCAAATTCTTGTTTTGATAATTGGGTTACCATTTCTTCGTTAAGGCCTTCTTGGCGTTGACCACCAATCGAAATCGAATACTGCCCAACACCTGCTACTTCTAAAATAACCGGTGTTTTATCTTCATTTGATACATTTTGACTTTGCACCGAATCAGGGAGTTCCACTTGAACGCTCTGACTGATAATCGGCGCGGTTGCCATAAAAATTAACACTAAAACTAAAAGAACATCGAGAAATGGCACGATGTTAATTTCAGATTTAATGTCTTTACGCTGACGACGAGCCATAATTTCCTCTAAAACTTCGCTAAAATCCACCGCACTTTTCGTTTTATTTATTAAGTGCGGTCAATTTTTCATTTATTTTTAATGGGGCGCTTTACCAAAAGCTTGACGATGTAAAATTGTGGTGAATTCATCAATGAAGTTACCATAATTTTGTTCAATCGCATTTACACGTAAGCTTAAACGGTTATACGCCATTACAGCTGGAATCGCCGCAAACAAACCGATTGCTGTTGCGATCAAGGCTTCTGCAATACCTGGAGCAACCATTTGTAATGTTGCTTGTTTCGCACCACTTAATGCCATAAATGCGTGCATGATCCCCCAAACGGTACCAAATAAACCAATATATGGACTTACAGAAGCCACTGTCGCTAAGAAAGGTACACGACTTTCAAGCGCTTCTACTTCACGATTCATCGCAAGGTTCATCGCACGAGTGGTACCTTTAATGATTGCTTCTGGCGCATCTGCGTTCACTTGTTTTAAGCGAGAGAATTCTTTAAAACCAACAAAGAAAATTTGTTCGCTACCAGTTAATACTTCACGACGATTAGATAAACCATCATAAAGTTTATTTAAATCTTCACCAGACCAGAAACGATCTTCAAAAGTGTTCGCTTCTTTTAACGCACTCGTCAAAATACGGCTACGTTGAATGATGATTGCCCAAGAAATAATTGAGAACGAAATCAAGATCACAATTACAAGTTGAACAACGATACTCGCTTTTAGAAAAAGATCTAAAAAGTTCAATTCTGCAGTCATTGCATACTCCGAAAAGTTATTTACTTTAAAAATGCCGCTTTTAATTCTTCAGGAATTGCGACAGGTTTCATTTTGCCTAGATCAACACAGGCTACCTTAACAGTAGCCTTTGATAACACCACTGCCTCACGAACTAACCGCTGTTCAAAGAGAATTGTTGCTCCTTTCACTGCCGTTATTTCCGTTTCGACAATAAGATAATCATCCAATTTTGCCGGAATACAATAGTCAATAGACATGGTTTTGACCACAAAAGCTAATTGTTGTTCCTGCAATAATGATTGTTGGGAAAAATTAAGCGTTCTTAAATATTCAGTTCGCGCACGCTCAAAGAAATGTAAGTAACGTGCGTGATACACTACTCCGCCAGCATCCGTGTCCTCATAATAAACACGAACCGGAAAGGTAAAACATTGGTTATTCAAAATAATGCTCAAATTATCAGCCATAACAAGCCGCTTATTTTAGAACCTGTTCATTAGATGTGCAAGCTCCAAATAATAATATTTGTCTATCGTTCTTATAAAAACCAATGCTGAACAATGGCAATTATTGTGGTGAAATAACCAATAAATGGCAAGAAAACGAGCTGCCATATTGCTCGGCGAATATCGAATCCGATACCGTGGATCCACAAATTAATCAATCCCCAAAAAATCGCAAGAATCCAAGCTGGATGTGCAGTACGAAGTGCGGTCGAAAATTGATTTAAATTAAAAAAGAAAGCCGCGGTTAAAAATAACGCTAAAATAAACGAAAGGGTTCGCAAGGAACCCTTATTACTTAATTGATAGAGTGAATTAATCATCATTACTCGTCAAATTTGCCTGACTTTTCTTTACCAATGGTCAATTTAGCACTCACCATAACTGCAGCCAACACACCCACTACCCAAATTACATATAACATATTGTTTCTCCTTAGTATAATGAGTTTTTGTTGTCTTCAACAAAGCTTTCATCCAAGCGACCAAACATTTTGTAGTATGACCAAGTGGTGTAAAGCAATGAGATGGTAACGAATACTAATACCAAGTAGAACATTAAGTTTAATGTTAATTGACTTGATGTTGCATCCCACATTAACAAGCTTTGTTCTGGATGAGTACTTGAAGGCATTACAAATGGGAACATTGATACTGCCGCAGTGATAATCACACCAGCCATTGTTAATACTGAGAATAAGAACGCGAAACCGCAACGATTTGCTTTAGATGCAACCACATTCAATAATGCACCAACTACTACTAATGCTGGGAATGCCCATAAAGCTGGATTTTCATTGAAGTTTTTGAACCATGCACCTGCTTCAACTGCCACTTGTTTACCTGAAGCTGGCGCTGATGCTGCAAAGTGATCAATCACGCTAGTCACCACATAACCGTCTTTGAAAGAAAGCCATACACCTGCAAGTACAAAAGTAATTAATGTCACTAATGCACCAATTTGTGTAATTGCTCTTGCGCGATCACGCAATGCTGCAGTGGTTTTCATTTGTAACCAGTTCGCACCGTGAGTCACTAACATTGCAAGGCTTAACACACCGCAAAGTAATGCGAATGGGTTTAATAATGCAAAGAACGAACCTGTGTAAGTTGCTTGTGAAAGCTCATTTAATTCAAATGGTACACCTTGTAATAAATTACCAAATGCTACACCGAATACTAATGCAGGTACAAAACCACCCGCAAACAAGCCCCAATCCCACATAGCACGCCATGTTGGGTTATCAATTTTCGCACGATATTCAAAACCAATTGGACGGAAGAATAACGCAGCTAACACGAGGAATAAGGCAATATAGAAGCCTGAAAACGCTACAGAATAAACAATCGGCCATGCCGCGAAGATTGCACCACCAGCACTTAATAACCAAACTTGGTTACCATCCCAGTGTGGAGCAATAGAGTTAATCATAATACGTCTTTCTACTTCTTTCTTACCTGCTACGGGTAAAAGTGCGGTCACGCCCATATCGAATCCATCTGTTACAGAGAAACCGATAAGCAATACAACAACTAGCACCCACCAAATAATACGTAGAATTTCATAATCAAGCATAATCCATCTCCTGCTTATTTAGATGATTGCTCAAAATAGTATTTGCCGGTTTTCAATGCACTTGGACCTAAACGTGCATATTTAAACATCAAATACATTTCCGCAATGATGAAGAAGAAGTAAAGTACACAAATTAAACCGATAGAGAACCATAAGTCACCTACACTCAAGTTAGAGGCAGACACACCCACCGGTAATACTTCATAAATCGCCCATGGTTGACGACCAAATTCAGCTAAGAACCAACCAAATTCAATCGCTAAGAATGGCAATGGAATACCCCAAAGCAATGCTTTAAGTAATAAGCGAGAAGAAGTCACTTTGTTACGTAAATTTTGAACAAATGCACCAAAGGTCAGTAAAATAATTAAACCACCTGCGGCTAACATACCACGGAATGCCCAGAAGTTAGGACCGACATTTGGAATAGTATCACGTGCTGCTTGTTTAATTTGTTCATCCGTTGCATCAACAACTTTATCTGTGTAACGTTTTAATAATAAACCGAAACCTAAATCACCTTTGACTTCATCAAATTTTGCTTTAGTTTCAGGATTTACTTGGCCTGCTGATTTTTTCTCTGCTTTTAATTGCGTGAATAAATCATAAGCAACCATACCGTTACGAACACGACCTTCATTTTTCGCTTGAATATCTTTCAAACCAACAATTTCAGTGTCTAAAGAACGCGTTGCAATTAAACCACCTAAGTAAGGGATTTCAATCGCAAAATCATTTTTCATTTCAGCGGTATTTGGAATCGCAACTGGATGGAATGGCGCTGGCGCAGGATGGGTATCAAACTCAGCTTCCATTGCAGCCAATTTCACAGGTTGTGCTTTACCAATTTCATAACCTGATTCATCCCCCATAATTAATACAGCTGATGCAGCGATAAAACCAAAAGTTGCCGCTACAGAGAATGAACGTTTAGCAAAACCAATATCGCGGCCTTTTAATAAATAGAATGCACTGATACCTAATACAAACATTGCACCGGTTGTATAACCTGCTGTTAATGTGTGTAAGAATTTACCTTGCGCAACTGGATTTAACCAAAGATCTAAGAAGCTGGTCATTTCCATACGAATGGTTTCAAAGTTAAACTCTGCCGCTACCGGATGTTGCATCCAACCATTCGCGACTAAAATCCACATCGCAGAAAGGTTTGAACCAAAGGCTACGCAGTAAGTTGCGAGTAAGTGTTTACCTTTAGTTAAACGATCCCAACCGAAGAAGAATAGACCCACGAAAGTGGACTCTAAGAAGAACGCAAGTAATGCTTCGATTGCTAATGGCGCACCGAAAATATCACCTACATAGTGAGAATAATAAGACCAGTTTGTCCCGAATTGGAACTCCATGATAATACCGGTCGTCACCCCTAGAGCAAAGTTAATACCAAATAACTTACCCCAGAATTTTGTCATATCTTTATATACTTCTTTGCCCGTTTTAACATAAATGGTTTCCATGATCACAAGAACGAAAGATAAACCTAATGTTAATGGTACAAAAATGAAGTGATATAACGCAGTTAATGCAAACTGCAAGCGTGAGAGATCAACAACGTCTAACATCTCAACTCCTTGTATAAATCTACAAGATTTTCACTTTATGATTACCAAGGATAACCCCAAATAACCACCCCAAACTACTCAACAGAAATTGTTAAGAAATATTGAATTATTTACGTAATAATTGCCTTTTCTATTCTCAAAACAGAATACAGTAACCGATTACAATATAAATATTCAAAAATTTGCCATATTCTACTACTATTTATGAGGATAAAAAACAGAAAAAACCGTTATCTTGATCACATTTTTTGATATAAGTTACAAAATACCCTATTTTGCATAACAATGACAAAATTGATCCACATCAAATTCTGTATTTTTTGCTCAAAATGGGAAAATTTATCTATCACAAGGAAACTTTATTTAAAAAAAATGGACAAAATAATCACTAGACAGGGCTGCAAGATTTTGCTATTTTTTAGCCTAATAATATTTGGAGAGATTTGTAGGGATTTACAATGAAAAAAATTTGCGTAATTTTGACCGCACTTTTCGGTTCTATGGCATTATCTGCCACCGCAGCACCTCTGACAGAAAACAAAGCTGCTCTTCCACAACAATGTACTCAGTTATTTAAAGAAACAGAAAATTTGATTGCCCAAGCAGAAAAACAGCCCGGCACTCACACTCAAGTAGGTAAAATCAAAAGCAAACTAAATCAAAGCAAACAGCAAATTCTTGAAATGGAATTAGCGACTCAACAAAAAAGCTGTGATGTGGGTTTAGCAAGATTAAATAGTATGAAGAGCTATACTGAAGGAACTGAAGGAACTAACTAAGCAGGTTTCAAAAAGAAAGGACATATTGATATCAATATGTCCTTTTTTTCTATCTCTTATTCTGACGGCTTCTGAAGTCCGAAGTGTCGATAAGTTAACGAAGTCGCAATTCGGCCTCGAGGGGTTCGCTGTAAAAATCCTTGTTGAATCAAATAAGGTTCTAAAACATCCTCGATAGTGTCTCGTTCTTCACCTATTGCTGCTGCCAAGTTATCTAACCCAACTGGCCCACCATCAAAACGTTCAATCACTGCGGTAAGCAATTTTCTATCTAAGTAATCAAAGCCCGCATCATCTATATCTAACATTGAAAGTGCTTGTTTCGCGATGTCTGCCGAAATAATGCCATCATTACGTACATCAGCAAAATCTCGAACGCGACGCAATAAACGGTTTGCAATGCGAGGGGTTCCACGCGAACGACGAGCCACTTCAAAAGCCGCTTTATCTTCTAATTCTAGATTTAAGCAAGAGGCACTTCTTGTCACAATAGAAGTTAAATCTTCAACGGAATAAAATTCTAAACGCTGAACAATACCAAAACGATCACGTAGTGGCGAAGTTAAAGAACCCGCTCGAGTTGTTGCACCAATTAATGTGAAAGGTGGTAAATCCAATTTAATTGAACGTGCCGCTGGCCCTTCGCCGATCATAATATCTAGCTGATAATCTTCCATTGCTGGATAAAGCACTTCTTCAATCGCAGGAGAAAGACGGTGAATTTCATCAATAAACAACACATCATGGGGTTCAAGATTTGTCAGCATTGCTGCCAAATCGCCGGCTTTTTCAAGCACAGGCCCCGATGTTGTGCGAATATTCACACCCATTTCATTCGCAACAATATTAGCTAGCGTCGTTTTTCCTAAACCTGGAGGGCCGAAGATCAAAAGATGATCTAGGGCATCTTGACGTAATTTTGCGGCCTTAATGAAAATATCCATCTGCTCTCGCACTTGTGGCTGTCCCACATAGTCGGCTAAAAGCTTTGGACGAATCGCACGATCGATGACATCTTCATCCATCTTTGCCTGACTGCTAATAATTCTATCTGCTTCGATCATATCTGTTTAATCTTTATAATGCGGCTTTTAAGGCTTCGCGAATTAATTGCTCACTGCTCAAGTCAGTTTTAGCTACTTTTTTCACCATTTTTTCAGCGTCGGTTGGTTTATAACCTAACGCAACCAATGCAGCAACCGCTTCATCTGTAGAGCTTTCAGCTTGGCGTAATTCTGAAGTTGACGGAATATGTTTGCTCTCCACAAAGAAATCACTTTGGCGAACATCTTTAAACTTCCCTTTTAACTCTACCAATAAACGTTCAGCTGTTTTCTTGCCCACACCAGGAATTTTAACTAATTTTGACAGTTCTTCTCGTTCAATAGCATAAGCAAACTGCTCTACTGACATTGCAGATAAAATCGCGAGTGCCAATTTAGGGCCAACACCATTGGTTTTAATTAATTCACGGAATAAAGTGCGGTCAGTTTTTTGGGCAAATCCAAAAAGAAGATGAGCATCTTCACGCACAACAAGATGGGTAAATAAAGTGGTTTCTTGCCCGATTTCAGGTAAGTCATAAAAACTGGTCATCGGTAACAATAATTCGTAACCGACGCCTTGTACATCAAGCAAAATTTCAGGAGGTTGTTTTTCTAATAAGATGCCTTTTAAACGACCGATCATAAGATTTCCATGTAAAAAAATTTTGCATAGAATAAAATAAAACTGGATATTAATCCAGTTAAATTTTTAGTCTAAATCGACCTCGGCTATACCTTGTTTTTAAAAGTGCGGTCATTTTTTCATGTGTTTCTGTCGTCTTGACCGAGCCAGCAATATGCAAAGAATGTTGAATGGTGTGGGCATGGGTAATCGCAATGGCTAAAGCATCTGCCGCATCAGCTTGTGGTTTATCTGAGAGCTTCAAAATTCGTGTCACCATATCTTGTACTTGAACTTTATCTGCCGAACCAATCCCAACGACAGTCTGTTTCACCAAACGAGCGGCATATTCAAATACAGGTAAATCGTGATTCACCGCTGCCACAATTGCCGTACCACGTGCTTGCCCCAGTTTTAAAGCGGAATCTGCATTTTTAGCCATAAACACTTGTTCAATGGCAAACATATCCGGCTGAAATTGCGTGATGATTTCTGTCACACCGGCATAAATTCGTTTTAATCGTGTAGGTAAATCTTCTACCTGCGTACGGATTGCTCCACTGCCGAGATATTCTAATTGGCGACCATTTTTTCTAATCACACCATAGCCCGTTACACGAGAACCTGGGTCAATGCCTAAAATAATACTCATAAATTCTCAAAAATAAACGGCCGGTCAATGCCGGCCGTTTTTTAGCGTTAATTATTGATTTGCTTTTGCAGTTGCTTTTGCATCTACATCACAGTTTTTCACAACAATTTTGTCTGCTTTTTTGCCTTTAATTAAAAGATTTACTGGCGCTACAGAATCAAATTTATCTAAAGTTAAACCACTATCTACGTTCCAAACATATTTGCCTGAAGTAAATGAAGTGAAGTCTTTTTGAGCTGCATCACGAGCGAAATCTTTCGCAACAACTTTGTTGCCTACCATTACCATTGCCGCTGTTGGCTCTTGGTTTTCGAATTGATAAACTGCAGTTACAGTTTTCTTGTTACAAGTATAAACAACTGTTTTATCCGTTACAGTTGGTGCTGCAGTTTGCTCTGCTTTGTTTTCTACTTTTGGTGCTTCGCTTGCACAAGCTGATAAAACAACAAGAGCGGCCATTGCAGGTAATACTTTAGCTAATTTCATTCTAAATCTCCTTAAAATTACAGCTGAGCTGCAACTTCATCACTAATTTCACCGTTATGATATACGTTTTGTACATCGTCACAGTCTTCTAACATGTCAATTAAACGCAACAATTTAGGCGCAGTTTCAAGATCAAGATCAACTGTTGTTGATGGAATCATTGTCACTTCTGCGTTATCAATTTTAAATCCTGCAGCTTCGATTGCATCGCGCACAGAACCTAAATCTTCCCACGCAGTATAGATTTCAAATGAACCATCATCTTGCGGTTGAACATCATCCGCACCGGCTTCAATTGCCGCCTCCATTAACGCATCTTCTTCACCTTGGCTAATTAAAATCAAGCCTTTTTTGCTGAATAAGTAGCCCACAGAACCTTCAGTCCCTAAGTTACCACCACATTTAGTGAAACTTGGGCGAACCTGTGAGATGGTTCGGTTTGCGTTGTCACTTAGACACTCAACCATCACAGCAGTTCCACCCGGACCATAACCTTCGTAAATTCTTGTTTCCATATTGGTGTCATCACCACCTCCCACACCGCGTTCAATCGCACGGTTAATGGTGTCGCGAGTCATGTTGCTTGATAAGGCTTTATCTACTGCAGCACGTAAACGCGGGTTCGCACCAACATCACCGCCACCAATTTTTGCAGCGGTTACTAATTCACGAATTAATTTTGTAAAAATTTTACCGCGTTGCGCATCTTGTGCTGCTTTACGGTGTTTAATATTTGCCCACTTACTATGGCCTGCCATGTTGTTTTCCTTCTTATCTTAAAAACGTTTGTAAATTATATCCTCTTTTCTACAGAGGAAAGCCGTTCATCAAATATTTTTTGATGGCCTCGGCATTATTCGGTGATTTCGTCATTTGGATCGCATCTTCTGGTAAAACCCATTGATACGCCAAATGCTCACTTAATATCGGTTCAAATTCCTGCTCAACTGCCAATAAAAACCAATGTTCATGACAGTGAGTCACATTCGGTGCGTATTTATAGCGGAAATGCGGGAAAATTTCAAATTCTATGCTCTCTTTGCAATCAAAAAGTGCGGTCGAATTTTCTTCTATTTTTAATCCAACTTCTTCCCAAACTTCTCGAATGGCTGTTTCTCTTGGTGTTTCATTGGTTTCTAATGTCCCCGTAACAGATTGCCAAAAAGTGGAATCATCTTGACGTTGAAGCATAAGAACACGATGCGTGCTTTCTGCATAAATTACCACGAGAACCGATTGATTATTTTTATATGTCAAACTCGTCATCTGCATAATTGAGAATGGGCAGCATCATACCTTTTCTGCTAAAAACTTTCAAAAAAATTACCGCACTTTAAAACTAAAGTGCGGTAATTATCTCAATTATTTTAGTTTAACCAGCCAGCTTGTTGGGCAATAAACAATCCTGCAAAGGCTGTTAAGTAGAATAAGCCGATAAGGGATAACCACAATAAGCCGCCTTTTACACTGTGTTTCGCGTGCTTAGTCAGAGATAAATTCAGCCAAGCAAAGATTGGTGCAGAAACAAATGAAGCAATCATCGCAAATTTCAGCATTGGACCCACTGCATTATTAAAGTAGAAAATAATCGCTAAACCCGACAATGCGGCTAAAATCATGCCAATGTTTAAAACTCTTACTGAGCTTTCTTGCTTACCAAACAAAATACGTACTGCTTCAACATTAGTACGAGAATAACCATCAATTACCGTAATTGTTGTACCAAACATACACATGAACGCAATCACGGCAATTAATAAACGTGCCCATTCACCGATAGTACTTGCATACATATTGATAAGTTGCGCGATATATTTTCCGCCTACCATCTCTACGGTTTCTGGCGAACCATATTGCACCAATGCACCAAGCGCTAAGAATACGACAGCTAAAATTGCTGTGCCGATGTAACCCACATTGAAGTCAAATAAACCGTCTTCATAAGATACTTTCGTTAGACGACGTTTTGCTACCACCCACATTGAGTTAATTGCAGAAATTTCAATTGGTGCCGGCATCCAGCCCATCAAGGCGACTAAAAACGCTAATTTACTTAATTCCCATGGAGAAGGTGCGACAAAATCAGGAGCGGCTACACCATGGATGCCGTTACGCATAAAAGCAATCACGACAGCGCTCACGGTGGTTACCGTTAAAGCAATCATGATAATTTTCGATAAGCTATCTAATAAACGATATTTACCCAACAATAAAATACCGGTTGTTACAAGAATCACTAATGAGCTTAATACTGGCATTGGGAGTGGGATTGGCGTAATGAACGTTAAAATTGCTGCTGTTAATAACCCTACTGCTGCAGTATTAATCACAGTTGCAAAAATGTTTAAAGCAAGGAATAACCAAAGATAGAATTTCCCTTTTTGACGGTACCCCTCTAGCAAAGTATTACCCGTATCTAAGGTATATTGAACACCGAAACGGAAGAAAGGATATTTGAATAAATTAGCAAGAATAACAATGCTCACTAATTCCCAACCATAGATCGCACCCGCTTGGGTGGATGCAATAATATGTGAACCACCAACAGCAGCTGATGCCATCACGATTCCAGGACCTAGGGCAGAGAATTTACTCGCCCATGTTGATTTTTCTACTGGAGTTGAAACTTCACTCATAAAATTTTCTCTTATAAATTGACCATAAACCGAAAAAGGCCTTATTTATAATAGAATTTTATCCTTGAGTAAAGTAAATAAAATCCACTTAAAAGCATTAGTGAAAAATAAAAATCTAATTATTCCAATATTTCAGAATATAACTTCAAAACAAATAAGCTTTGCCAGTATTCATACCAAAAAACTGATGTCTTTAAGTGAATAAAATTTTTTTCAATAAAAAGAAAGTGCGGTCAAATTTAACCGCACTTTATCGTAAACATGTATGCCTTATTATCTGTCCAATGCTGGTACTGATGTCGCATTCAGCCAATAATCAAATATTTTAGGGCTTACATTACCATACTTATCTGCAATAGATAAAAGTGCTTGTTGTAATGAGAGTGCTAACTCTGGCTGATCACACAATGCAAGGCTATGAATTGTTCGAGTCATCCTTAACTGATTATGGTCATGAGGTTTTAACCAAGTATATTCTTTCTTAGTCAAAATACCTTTTTCAATAATATTTACCCCATCACGCATCATGCCCCAAAAATCAAGCATTACATCTAAGGATTTCAGTTGGTGTTGCTTTAATAAATCAGAATGAGCAAAATCCAATCTATCCTGCTTTGTTAAAATCGGTGAAGGATGGTATCTCGACATCACCTCTAAAGGAAAAATCCATTGGATAAAATTATGCGTATATTCTAATTTTTGATGGCTAAATGCCCAAATATCCTCGATATAACGCCCATGTGTATCAGGGATTTGGTTTGCATAGAACTGTAATAAAGGACTTAAATTCTGCATAAATCACCAAAACAAAGGGCGTATTAAATACGCCCTAATAACTTTTCTATTATTCAGCTTTAGTCACTGCAATACTTAACTCACCTAACGCCTGCGGATTCGCAAAACTTGGCGCCTCTGTCATTAAACAAGCAGCAGCTGTTGTTTTCGGGAATGCAATCACATCACGGATATTTTCAGTGCCAGTTAAAAGCATGGTTAAACGGTCTAAACCAAATGCTAAACCTGCATGTGGCGGTGTACCGAATTTTAATGCATCTAACAAGAAGCCGAATTTTTCGCGTTGTTCTTGTTCGTTAATACCAAGAATACGGAACACGGTTTGTTGCATTTTCGGATCGAAAATACGAACAGAACCGCCACCCACTTCGTAGCCATTAATAACCATATCGTAAGCATTTGCTACTGCATCAGTTGGATTTGCTTCTAATTGTTCTGGCGTAAAATCTTTTGGTGAAGTGAATGGGTGGTGCATTGCTGCAAGATTACCCTCTTCATCACGTTCAAACATTGGGAAATCAATCACCCAAAGCGGTTGCCATTCGTCTAAGCGAGTTAAGCCAAGATCACGACCTAATTTCAAACGTAACGCACCCATTGCATCAGTGGTAGTTTGCCATTTGTCAGCACCGAAGAATAAGATATCGCCAGTTTGAGCTTTCACGCGTTCAGCTAACGCTTTCCATACCTCTTCATTTAAGAATTTCGCAATCGGGCTTTGTACGCCTTCAAGGCCAGCATGAATGTCATTTACTTTCGCCCAAGCTAAACCTTTTGCACCGTAAATACCAACAAATTGTGTATATTCGTCAATTTGTTTACGGGTAATTTCTGTACCATTTGGTACACGAATGACTGTCACACGACCGTTTGGATTGTTTGCAGGCTCATTAAATACTTTAAATTCAACATCTTTAACGATATCAGCCACATCAACTAATTCAAGCGGGTTACGCAAATCTGGTTTATCTGAACCAAAACGAGTCATCGCTTCTTGCCAGGTCATTTGTGGGAATTTGCCTAAATCCACACCAATAATGTTTTGCCATAAGCCGTGCACCATGCGTTCCATGATCTCACGTACTTCTGGTGCAGTTAAGAAAGAGGTTTCCACATCGATTTGAGTAAATTCAGGCTGACGATCTGCACGTAAGTCTTCATCACGGAAACATTTCACGATTTGATAATAACGATCAAAACCAGACATCATTAAAAGCTGTTTGAAAAGCTGTGGTGATTGCGGCAACGCATAGAATTTGCCTTTATGCACACGGCTTGGCACTAAATAGTCACGCGCACCTTCTGGCGTTGCTTTGGTAAGCATTGGGGTTTCAATATCAAGGAAACCATTGTCATCCATAAAACGACGCACAAAACTGGTGATTTTTGCACGGGTTTTCAAACGTTGTGCCATTTCTGGACGACGTAAATCTAAATAGCGATATTTTAAACGTTGTTCTTCGGTGTTATTTTGGTTGAAGTCTAATGGTAAAACGTCAGAAGCATTGTAGATGCGTAATTCTTTCGCTAACACTTCCACTTCGCCTGTCGCCATATTTTTATTAACTTGATTATCAGGACGCGCGATCACTTCACCTTTAATTTGAATACAAAATTCATTACGTAAGCCTGAAGCTGCAGTTAATGCTTCTTGATATTTCGGGTCAAAACAAACTTGTACAACACCATCGCGATCACGCATATCAATAAAAATTAAACCGCCTAAATCGCGACGACGATGAACCCAACCGCTTAATGTTACTTCTTGTCCAATATGGTTGCGGTTTAATGCACCGCAATAATGTGTACGCATCATTTCTATATTCCTTTCATTTTTCTAAAAATGGATAATTAACGCGTTGATTATACGGAAAAAGACATGCCTTTTAAATTGAAAAGCGAAATTTATTTGATCCTTTAAAAACTTTCACTAAAATGACCGCAGTTTTTTGCATTTTATCTAAATAAATGCCCTCTCAATACAACAACAGAATTCAATCATGATGAAAGATACAATTTTTGCCGCCCCGATCGAAAAACTGGGCGATTTTACTTTTGATGAAAGCGTGGCGGAAGTTTTCCCCGATATGATTCAACGCTCGATTCCTGGCTACTCCAACATTATCACGGCGATTGGTATGTTGGCTGAACGTTTTGTGACGGCTGACAGTCAAGTCTATGATTTAGGCTGTTCTCGCGGTGCGGCAGCTCTTTCTATGCGACGTAATATTAAACAACCTAATGTGAAAATTATCGGTGTCGATAATTCTTTGCCAATGGTGGAATGCTGCCGTCAGCACGTTGCGGCTTATCATAGTGATGTGCCCGTAGAAATTCTTTGCGATGATATTCGTCAAATTGAAATTAAGAACGCCTCAATGGTAGTGCTCAACTTCACATTGCAATTTTTACCACCAGAAGATCGTGTAGCTTTGCTCACCAAAATCTACCAAGGTTTAAACCCAAATGGTGTATTAGTGCTCTCTGAAAAATTCCGTTTTGAAGACGAAAAAGTGAATGAGTTGCTTATTGATCTCCACCACCAATTCAAACGTGCTAACGGTTACAGTGAACTTGAAGTGAGCCAAAAACGCACCGCACTTGAAAATGTCATGCGTACTGACTCGATTAACATCCACAAAGAGCGGTTAAAAAACATCGGATTTTCACACGTCGAATTATGGTTCCAATGTTTTAATTTTGGTTCAATGATTGCGGTAAAATAAACAAAAATAAAGTGCGGTCAAAAACATCATGTTTTTTGGCCGCACTTTTTATATGTAATTAACCTTAATTATGCCGCATTCGGCTTATGGAGTAAGGTAAAAGCAATGAAGCCAAATCCTAAGAAGCAAGAAACGATCAAGGCATAAAAACCACCATCCCAGCCAAATAAGTCGACCAATTTACCCATTACATAGCCTGCACTCGCAGAACCTAATAAGTAACCGAATAGTCCGGTTAGACCTGTCGCTGTACCTGTTGCAACACGTGGCACAAGGTCTGCCGCTTGAAGCCCGATCATCATTACTGGACCATAAATTAAGAAACCGATAGCAACAAGACAAATATTATCTACAAGTGGATTACCTTCCGGGTTTTTCCAATAAACAATAATCGCGATTAATACACCGGTTAGGAATAATAACATCGGCGGTGCACGGTGGCCTTTGAACACTTTATCACTTAAATAACCGCTAGCAAGCATACCAAAGATACCTGCATATTCGTAAAGGAAATACGCCCAGCTTTGTTTGTCTACAGAGAAATGTTTCACTTCTTTTAGATACGTTGGGGCCCAGTCAATAATGCCGTAACGAATGAAATACACAAATACGTTCGCAAGTGCAATCGCCCATAAGAACTTATTATTAATGATGTATTTCATAAAAATATCTTTAGAAGAAAGCGTGTGAGCCGATTCGACTTTCTCTACGATTTTTTCACCTTTCCATTCATCTACCGGTGGTAACCCTTGTGATTCTGGAGTATCGTGCATTAAATAGAACATGATGAATGCCAATACAATGGCTATTAAGGCCGGTAAATAGAATAAAGATTGCCATACGCCGAAAATCGATAAACCGAGGATCGCTAATGGACCGATTAAACCACCACCTAAGTTATGTGATACGTTCCACCAGCTCCACCACACACCACGTTCAGAAACCGAGAACCAATTGGTCATTGTTTTTGCACCTGGTGGGTATCCCATTCCTTGGAACCAGCCATTTAATGCAGCTAACACAATCATCAATGGAATAGAAGAAAGCACGCCTGGTACTAAACCGAAAATTAAGCTCACTAATGCAGAACCTAATAAACCAATAGTAATAAAATATTTAGGATTACTTCGGTCAGAAATATTCCCCATAATGAACTTACTAAAACCGTAAGCCAGTGATAACGCTACCCCAACTGTACCTAAATCAGCTTTAGTAAAACCATATTCATCAATAAGATAAGGAATGGCTAAAGAAAAGTTTTTGCGGATAAGATAATAAGCCGCATACCCGATAAATACTCCAGCAAACACCTGCCAACGTAATTTTTTATACTCGGCATCTGTTCTAGAACTTTCAATTCTTGGTGCTGGAGGCGATGCTTTTAAGAATGAAAACATCTTTGTCCTCCTATAATAATTTACAACTTGTCGTATCCTTGTAATAGCTAGGCCACTACAACAAAAAACAGATTACCAAATCTGAATATGAAACTGAGCTCTGACCACTCCAAATGATTAGTTCATTTTCGTTATTTAAACGACTCTAATTTCTGGGATAAATTACGTCCTAAGTCTATTTAAAAATTTCTATGCTATAATCATCCACTAACCCAATAGAAAAGAGGAAAACAAGATGCAAATTTTACACACAATGCTTCGAGTAGGTGATTTAGACCGCTCTATTAAATTTTATCAAGATGTTTTAGGCATGCGTTTATTGCGTACGAGTGAAAACCCAGAATATAAATATACGCTTGCATTTTTAGGTTACGAAGATGGCGAAAGTGCCGCAGAAATTGAATTAACATACAATTGGGGCGTAGATAAATATGAACAAGGTACAGCATATGGACATATTGCTATCGGTGTTGATGATATTTATGCTATTTGTGAAGCAGTTCGTGCAAGCGGTGGTAAAGTGACTCGCGAACCAGGCCCAGTTAAAGGTGGTACAACCGTTATTGCCTTCGTTGAAGATCCAGATGGCTATAAAATTGAATTTATCGAAAATAAAAGCTCAAAATCTGGTCTAGGCAATTAATTAAAAGTGCGGTTGATTTTTTCGCTCTTTTATAACGCAGGGTTACCTGCGTTATTTATTTAAAAGGATACAATATGTCCAATTCTAAAGAAATTCCTTATCACCACCAATTAAAAAATCGTTTTCGCGGCTACTTCCCTGTCATTATTGATGTGGAAACAGCGGGATTTGATGCAAAAAAAGATGCACTTTTAGAGCTTGCAGCAATCACCTTAAAAATGGATGAGAATGGCAATTTACAACCTGATCAAAAATGCCATTTTCATATTGAACCATTTGAGGGGGCAAATATTAATCCCGAATCTCTCAAATTTAATGGGATTGATATTCACAATCCATTGCGTGGTGCCGTATCTGAATTAGATGCCATCACGGGATTGTTCCAAATGGTGCGTCGAGGACAAAAAGATGCAGAATGTCAGCGTTCTATCATCGTGGCACATAATGCGGCTTTTGACCAAAGCTTCGTGATGGCTGCGGCTGAACGTACGGGTGTAAAACGCAATCCATTCCACCCTTTTGGGATGTTTGATACGGCAACGCTTGCCGGTTTTATGTTTGGGCAAACAGTACTCGTCAAAGCGTGCCAAGCGGCAAAAATTCCTTTTGATGGCAAACAAGCCCATTCAGCGCTATATGATACCGAACGTACTGCGGAATTATTTTGCTATATGGTGAATCACTTAAAAGAGCTTGGCGGTTTCCCGCATATTGCTCAACCCGATGCAACGGAAAAAACTGATGAAAATCAGACCACACTTTAATTTTTAAAATTTTTTAGAAAAAAACTTGCAATCGTTTTCGCTTTACCGTATTTTAAAAAGTAATTCAATTTAGTTATCTAAATAAGAGAGTTTCAAATGAACTTTATCCTTCGTCACCATCATCGCCATTCAACTGAATAATCTTTCAGGCTGTTGGCGTGCTTGGAAGATTTCTTCCGAGCTGACAAGATAAAGATCAAAAAAATCTTACCCCTCGGAAGGCAACTTTCGAGGGGTTTTGTTTTATTATTAATTTACAGGAGTTTATTACTATGCGACATTTAACCTTAAATCAATTTTCTTTTATGCGACCTTTTTCTTTTAATTAATCAATAAGGAACAACAATATGTTATCGAATCCCGTTGTTATTTCAATTGTCGTGCTACTAGCGTTAAGCTTGCTGCGCGTAAACGTGGTTATCGCACTGGTGATTTCCGCTCTGACTGCAGGCTTGTGTGGTGACTTAGGTTTAGGAAAAACCATTGAAGCCTTTACAGGTGGTTTAGGTGGTGGAGCTGAAGTAGCGATGAACTACGCCATGTTAGGCGCATTTGCCATTGCGATTTCAAAATCTGGTATCACTGATTTGCTTGCCTACAAAATCATTACCCGAATGAATAAAACACCAACCGGAAAAAATTTAGCTTGGTTTAAATATACGCTACTGAGTATTTTACTTTTATTCGCTATTTCATCCCAAAACTTACTCCCAGTGCACATTGCGTTTATCCCGATTGTTGTGCCGCCGTTACTTTCTATTTTTAACCGTTTAAAAATCGACCGTCGTGCAGTCGCTTGTATTATTACCTTCGGTTTAACGGCAACCTATATGATCTTACCTGTCGGTTTCGGGAAAATCTTTATTGAAAGTGTTTTAGTTAAAAATATCAATCTTGCTGGTGCATCACTCGGCTTACAAACTAGTGTAGGTGAAGTTTCTCTTGCTATGCTTATCCCTGTTTCAGGTATGATTCTTGGTTTACTCACTGCGGTGTTTGTTACCTATCGCAAACCGCGAGAGTATGTTGTGACAACGACTGAACCAACTACAACTGAAATTGAACAACACATTGCGAACATTAAACCTATTCAAATTACTGCAAGTGCGGTTGCTATTGTCGCCACTTTTGCCACACAGCTTTTCACAAGCTCTACAATTATTGGTGGTTTAGTTGGTTTAATCATTTTCGGTGTATTCGGTATCTTCAAACTCAAAGAAAGTAATGATATTTTCCAACAAGGCTTACGTTTAATGGCGATGATTGGCTTTGTTATGATTGCAGCGTCTGGTTTCGCTAATGTGATTAATACCACAAGCGGTGTGAAAGAGTTAGTTGATGCGCTTTCAACGGGTGCGATTCAAAGTAAAGGCGTTGCGGCATTCTTAATGTTACTCGTTGGGTTATTGATTACCATGGGTATTGGTTCTTCTTTCTCAACTGTACCAATTATCACCTCAATTTATGTACCACTTTGTCTCTCTTTTGGTTTCTCACCACTTGCGACAGTCGCTATCGTAGGTGTAGCGGCGGCATTAGGGGATGCGGGTTCACCGGCTTCTGACTCAACACTTGGGCCGACATCCGGTTTGAATATAGATGGTAAACACGACCACATTTGGGATTCTGTTGTGCCAACCTTTATTCACTACAATATCCCATTATTAGCGTTCGGTTGGATTGCAGCCATGACCCTTTAATCGTTATAATCCCTGCATACATTATGCGGGGATTTTTTATGTCTATTCAATCATTACTCAATACGCTCGAGCAAAAAGTACAGCAACTAACTCAAGCCTATCAAGCTGACTCTGATAAAAAAATCAACGCAAAATTTAACCGCACTTTATTTACCGAAGATTTTGAAACCGTCGGTTTTTATCTCAAAGAAATCCAGCAGAGCTTAACTAAGCTATCTAATATCCCCCATCAAAATGAAGAGCAAATTGTATTTATGGCAGAACATCTTTTAGGGCAATGTACCGCCTTGACTGAAGCCATGAATCGCAAGCATAAAAAGCCCATTCAACCGAAAATAGCAGAGCCACAAGTTGCAAGTAGTAAATCACAACATAGCATTCATCGTCTCCCTCCTAGAGAGCGTCTAGAAAAGTATTATGAAGCCTTGCAGCAACTCACGGAAAAATACGAAGAAGCTAAAGCACAAGCTAATACGGCTCAAACAGATATTCAGCAAGATATGCATAAGCAAACAGCCGCGATTTATTTAACTCGCCGTCAAAAATGTTTAGAAGCGATTGAGACCTTAGAAGAATACCTTGCCTTTAAAGAGGCCCAAGAAAGTGCAGTCAAAAAATAAGATATTTTTTAATAGACTGAAAAGCAAAAATCCCTAAATCTTTCGACTTAGGGATTTTTTGAATTTGATGGCGGAGGAAGTGAGATTCGAACTCACGGAGGGCGTAAACCCTCGCCGGTTTTCAAGACCGGTGCCTTCAACCACTCGACCATTCCTCCGTGATTTAAGCGAGGTGAATAATACGTTTTTTCCCCCACCCCGTCAAGCAAGAAAATAAAAAAATTATCTGACTGACTACTTTTAAATCACTATGTTTTAAAAATACACAAAATAAAAACGGAACCTACTGGTTCCGTCTTTATGGTTAAGATATTACTCTGATTTTGCTTGTGTAGGTTCAGAGTAAATGTGACTAATTGCACTATGATGACCTGCCGCGCCTTTACCGTTAAAGTAATAGCGAGACTCTGTCCATTCTACAATTGGGAATGGTTTAGACTCTTCATCTGGTGCTTTCGCTAATGTCATCGCTGCTTTTGTGTGCTGTACTGCTGAAATGGTACCTGCACGACCTGTGAACACATAAGAACGAGCGAGCTCAGCTTTTTCTTGTGGTTCCACTTCTGCCGTTGCAACTTGAGCAACTGGTTCTGGTTTATGATGCAAGCGTTCTAATGACTCTTGCACTTTCTGTTGAACCGCTTCATTTGCCGGTTGAGTAATGAAATCTAACGCAGGTTGTGCTTCAACTGATTTTTCTTCCACGACAATACCAGTTGCCGGGGTGATCACACCTTTTTTCGTTTTTTCTTGCTCAAGCAATTCATCCACAGATAAGAAATTGCTTTCTTTCGCTGCATTCACAACAGAATAATCGACACAAACTTTACCGCTTGCTAATTCAGGTGAAGCAACTGCCGCAAATAATGGCATTGGTGACTTCACTTCATTACGACGACGGCGTTGATTATTCGATGTACGTAAATGACGTGGAGTACGACGCTGACGTTCTTGACGTGGTTTATCTTCAGCATTATCAGCAACATTGTTTTCAACCACTTCATTTTGAACAGTCTCAACAACTGGTACTTCAACCGCTTCAATAACATTCTCATTTACGTTATTTGCATTGTCCTCAATACGAACACGTTTACGTAAATCACGACGTTGACGACGCTCTGCTACCGGTTTCTCTGTTTTTTCTTCTTGACGATTATCATCAGAAACATGAGCAAAATTAACCGCACTTTCAGATGTCACTTCTTCATTCGCGTTACGACGATTGCGACGATTATTTACACGCTCGCGAGTTAGACGTGCATTTTCTTCATCTGTATTTTTCGCATTATCGTTTTCTTCATCTGTATTTTTCGCATTATCGTTGTTTTCGTTGTTGCGAGAACGACGATTATTACGACGATCTTGATTGCGGCGATTATTACGGTTGTTGTTACGATTGTTGCGGTTATTTTGATTTTTCTCTTCTTCTTTTGGTTCAGAAGCAAATAAACCTTTAATTGCGGCAACAATTTTCGCAAACAATGATGGTTCTTCCGATTTACGCTCAACCGGTGCTGGTGCAGCTGTTGGAATCGATAAAGATACTGCTGCACTTTCCATCACTTGCTCAGAGGTCACTGCTGCAGTTTCAATATTGCGAGAAACTAGAGACTCTTCTGGTACAAATGTATCGTCTTGTGCATCATGGAATTTCGCTAAGTTATAGCTTAATTCATTTAGCTCTTCGCCCTCACGAACACGGAATACGCTGAAATGTGGCGTTTCCATTGCTTCATTTGGTACCACGATAATATCAACATCATGGCGTTTTTCGATGCTATGAACGGCTTTACGTTTTTCGTTAAGTAAATAAGATGCAATTTGTACTGGCACGATGGTGTGTACTTGTTTGGTATTTTCTTTTAACGCTTCTTCTTCGATTAAACGTAAGATAGAAAGTGATAAACTTTCGTTATCACGCACTTTACCTGTACCTTGACAGCGTGGGCAAACATGGTGAGAAGATTCACCTAATGACGGGCTTAAACGCTGACGCGACATTTCCAACAAACCGAAGCGAGAAATACGGCTAATTTGAATTCGAGCACGGTCTTGACGTACCGCATCACGAATACGGTTTTCTACTTCACGTTGGTGACGAACAGGTGTCATATCGATGAAATCGATGACCACTAAGCCACCTAGGTCACGTAAACGTAATTGACGAGCAATTTCATCTGCGGCTTCAAGGTTGGTATTTAATGCGGTTTCTTCAATATCACCACCACGAGTTGAACGCGCCGAGTTAATATCGATCGCCGTTAACGCTTCTGTCACATCAATGACAATCGAACCACCAGAAGGTAAACGCACTTCACGTTGGAAGGCGGATTCAATTTGTGACTCAATTTGATAGTGACTAAATAACGGCACTTCGCCTTGATACAGTTTCACACGATTGATGAAATCTGGGCGTACAAGTTTGATGTGTGCTTTCGCTTTTTCAAATACTTTCGGGCTATCAATTAAGATCTCACCGATATCACGACGCAAGTAATCACGGATCGCACGAACGATCACATCACTTTCTTGGTGAATTAAGAACGGCGCCGGACGACTTTGTGAAGCTTGTTTGATCGCTTCCCAATGATGTAAAAGTACTTTTAAGTCCCATTGTAATTCTTCTGGTGATTTACCTACACCCGCTGTACGCACGATAAGACCAACGCCTTCCGGTACATCTAAAGAACTCAATGCTTCTTTTAATTCGATACGTTCATCGCCTTCAATACGGCGAGAGATACCACCTGCACGCGGATTGTTTGGCATAATCACCAAATAACTACCGGCAAGGGAAACAAAAGTGGTTAAGGCCGCGCCTTTATTTCCGCGCTCTTCTTTGTTCACCTGAACGATCACTTCTTGGCCTTCGGTCAAAATATCACGGATATTTGGACGACCTTGGAACACATAATCAGCAGGGAAATACTCGCGGGCAATTTCTTTTAAAGGAAGGAAGCCATGGCGCTCAGCACCATAATCCACAAAGGCTGCTTCTAAACTCGGCTCTACGCGAGTGATTTTCCCTTTGTAAATATTGGCTTTTTTCTGTTCATGACCCGGACTTTCAATATCCAAGTCGAATAAACGCTGGCCATCGACCAACGCAACGCGCAACTCTTCTTTTTGAGTCGCATTGATTAACATTCTTTTCATTGTCAATTTCTCGTTTTGAATTATCTAAAATACCTTGAAAATTAACCGCACTTTACAGATTTACTGACCTTAGCCATCGACCTCGTGTTTCTCGCGAACAGTCAATCTCACGACTGTGTGTTGCTGGGTGCATTGATAGCATACTCAATTGTTATCTAAGACAATTTTCGTAAAACAATGCGATGTGTTAATTACGCATTGCAAGGAAGCGTCAATCTTCAAGAAAAACATGTTGATTATCAATGTCTTATGCCATTTGCCGCATTGAGTTTTGACCAACATACAAAATCACTTTCTAAATGCCAAATTTGAGGCGCAGAAAGACGCTCTATTATCCACATTCGAGGCTAAATTAGCAAGGCATTCTTGCTATTCTCACCAGGGATATTGTGATATGATTCAGCCCAATTTTTAAAGGACAGATTCAATGACTGAAAAACAAGAAAAAATCATCAATCAATCCGTCAAAATGCTCACGATTTCTGAAGATGAAGCAGGACAACGCATTGATAATTATTTATTGGCAAAATTAAAAGGTGTACCAAAAAGTTTGATTTACCGCATTCTGCGTAAAGGCGAAGTGCGTGTGAACAAAGGGCGAATCAAACCTGAATATAAATTACAAAATGGTGATGTGGTGCGTGTGCCACCTGTTCGTGTTTCTGAAAAAAATACTGCCCCAATTTCTAAAAACTTGAATAAAGTCGCCTCCCTTGAAAGCCATATTATTTTTGAAGATGACTGTTTATTAGTATTGAACAAACCTTCCGGCATAGCGGTTCATGGCGGGAGTGGCTTGAATTTTGGTGTGATTGAAGCCTTGCGTGCATTACGTCCTGAAGCCCGTTTTTTAGAATTGGTCCACCGTTTAGACAGAGATACATCAGGTATTTTATTAGTCGCCAAAAAACGTTCTGCCTTACGCAACTTACACGAACAACTTCGTGTTAAAACCGTGCAAAAAGATTATCTCGCACTCGTACGCGGCCAATGGCAATCTCATGTAAAAGTCGTGCAAGCCCCTTTATTAAAAAATGAATTGGCCAGTGGTGAACGCATCGTTAAAGTCAGTGAACAAGGCAAACCTTCAGAAACGCGATTTGCCATCGAAGAACGCTATCAAAATGCGACCTTAGTAAAAGCGTCACCTGTAACAGGAAGAACTCATCAGATCAGAGTTCATACCCAGTATGCAGGACACCCGATTGCACTGGATGATAAATACGGTGATAAAGAATTTGATAAATATATGCAAGATCTCGGGCTTAATCGCTTGTTTTTACATGCGTTTTCTATTCGATTTGAGCATCCTAAAACGGGTGAAACATTACGTCTCAATGCTCAACTAGACGAAAAAATGAAAACAATTCTGAAAAAACTGCGTGAAAGCAAAGAGATAAACCCATAGACAAGAAAAATGTTTATTGTTATATTTGATGACGGAGACAACTCGTTTCTATCATTAATTAACATATAACAACAAAGGATAGCAAAATGGCAAAAGGACAATCATTACAAGATCCTTATTTGAATGCGTTACGCCGTGAACGTATTCCTGTTTCGATTTATC
Source organism: Haemophilus sp. HMSC068C11 (assembly GCF_001815355.1). Taxonomy (GTDB): domain Bacteria; phylum Pseudomonadota; class Gammaproteobacteria; order Enterobacterales; family Pasteurellaceae; genus Haemophilus_D. Next base: position 142,517 of record NZ_KV820361.1, on the reverse strand, counting down.
TCGTTAATGGGATTAAATTACAGGGTCAAATCGAATCATTCGACCAATTCGTGATTTTATTAAAAAACACGGTTAATCAAATGGTGTACAAACACGCAATTTCGACTGTAGTTCCAGCACGTTCTGTTTCTCACCACAATAATAATGGCGGTCATCATGCAGCACAAACTTCTGATGCTGTAGCGGAAGTAGAAACACAAGCAGAATAATTCTGTTCAATGAACGATTTCATCAGTTTAAGTGCGGTTGAAAATTCACCTGAAATTTCAACCGCACTTTCGTCATCTAAAACAGTCGACAATAGCCAATCGACAAAAGATAAAGCTGTCGTCGTGCATGTTTTCTTTTCTCAAAATAAAAACATTGAAGATCTGCAAGAATTCCAACTTTTAGCAGAATCTGCCAATGTTGAGATTTTACAAATCATCACCACGAGCCGAGCGACGCCACAAGCGAAATATTTTATCGGTGAAGGAAAAGCACAAGAAATTGCAGATGCAGTGAAAGCCTTAGATGCTGATGTTGTTTTGGTGAATCATCAATTAACCCCTGCACAAACCCGTAATTTAGAAAGCATCTGCCAATGTCGCGTAGTGGATCGCACTGGGGTGATTTTAGATATCTTTGCCCAACGAGCCCGCTCGCACGAAGGGAAATTGCAAGTTGAATTAGCTCAACTTAAGCATTTATCCACTCGATTAGTTCGCCGAAAAACAGGCTTAGATCAGCAAAAAGGCGCGGTAGGATTACGAGGCCCTGGCGAAACGCAGTTAGAAACAGATCGCCGTTTAATCAAGGTTCGTATTGCGCAGTTGCAAAATCGTTTGGCAAAAGTCGAAAAACAACGCAACCAAAATCGCCAAACCCGACAAAAAGCGGATATTCCGACCATTTCTTTAGTGGGTTATACCAATGCGGGAAAATCGACATTATTCAATTTCATCACGCAAGCCAATGTCTATGCGGCGGATCAGCTTTTCGCCACCCTCGATCCCACATTAAGACGTTTACAAATTCAAGATGTTGGTACGGCCATTCTCGCGGATACTGTTGGTTTTGTTCGCCAACTCCCCCATGATTTAGTGTCCGCTTTTAAATCTACCTTGCAAGAAACGGTAGAAGCCAGTTTGTTATTACATATCATTGATGCAGCTGACGCTCGAAAGATCGAAAATATTGAAGCGGTAAATTTAGTATTGGAGGAGATTAAGGCTGATAAAGTGCCAGCTTTGCTTGTGTATAACAAAATCGATTTATTGGAAAATGTGGCGCCCCATATTGAATATGATGACGAGAATAAGCCCGTTGCCGTTTATCTTTCCGCGCATTCAGGTGAAGGATTAGAGCTGCTACTTGAAGCCATTAAAGTGCGGTTGAAAAATGAGATACTTTCTTTCACTCTCACGCTGCTCCCGCAAGAGGGCAAAATTCGCCATGCGCTCTATCAATTAGATAGCATTCGTCACGAACAAATTTCGGATGAAGGTGAATTTATCCTCAATGTACAAATTGATAAAGTCGAATGGCTCAAACTTTGTAAACAATTCCCTAAACTGTCAGAAATTATTTACTAATACCGTATTGTTTTAATTTATTGGCAATCGCCGTATGTGATACACCTAATCGTTGTGCTAATTTTCGAGTACTTGGATACTGAGCATAAAAAGCACGGAGTACACTCGCCTCATATTGTCCCATGATCTCATCTAGGGTTTGCTCTCCAAAATCATCCACAGAAATGACCGCACTTTGTACAGGTTTTAAATTTAAACTTTCAATATCAAGCTGGTTATTTTTCGCTAAGGAACAGGCACGATACAAGACATTGTAAAGCTCTCGCACATTACCTTGCCAAGGCTGCCCTTTCAAATAACTCAAAAAATCAGCATCATATTGCGGCATTGGAATCTTAAGCTGCGTGCTAATTTCTTGTAAAAAACCGTCCGTTAAAGGCTGAATATCTTCAACTCGCTCACGCAATGGCGGTACATTTAGTGCTAAGACATTTAAGCGATGGAATAAATCACTGCGCAATTTCCCTTGCTCTAACAGCTTTTCCATTGGCTCTTGTGACGTACAAATCACCCGAACATTTGCATGATGTTCTTTTTCTTCGCCCACTCGACGGAAAGAACCATCCGTTAAAAAACGCAGTAATTTTGCCTGTAAACTTAATGAAAGCTCGGCAATGCCATCTAACAACACCGTGCCTTCGTTAGCATATTCAAAAAAACCGATGGTTTCACTGTCACCCACTTTACGCCCAAACATTTCGCTTTCCGCATCTTCATCCGGCAGGCCTGCACAGTTTACTGCAATGAATTTTTTCTCACGGCGCAAGCTCGCAAAATGGCAAGCTTTTGCTAATAGATCTTTACCTGTGCCCGTTTCACCCTGAATTAAAAGCGGCACATCAAACATCGCAAAACGTTGTGCATTTTCGACCGCACTTTTCATGGAAAGGCTTTGAGTGACAAAGCAAGAGAACGGATCTTGTGGATTAAATGTCAGCATAAAATAAGCTCTGTTTTATTAAATTATGCCGATATGATAGGAAGTTTATTGATATGTGTAAAGATTAATTTACATATAAAAAGGGCAATACTTGACTGCCCTTTTAGATGATTTTTCGTATTATTTTTTCACTGCACGATCAAGTTCTTGCGCAATGATTTCCATGCTTTCTAAACCACCAAACGCAAGATACCAATTGGCTGCATCAAGATACACAATGTGTCCATCTTTATACGCTTTGGTTTGTTTGATGATATCGTTATCCAATACTTTTTGCGCATTGTTGGCTTTTTCTGTAATGGCCGCTGTACGATCCACTACAAGTAAAAAGTCTGGATTTTTTTCTAAGATATATTCAAAACCAACGCTTTGTCCATGCGTAGAAGATTTGATGCTGTTATCAATCGGTTTAAAACCAAATTTTTGATACACCATGCCATAGCGAGAACCGTCACCAAAGGCACTGATTTTACTTTCATTAACCAATACCAACAAAGCTGTTTTGTCTTTCGCATCTTTTGCGACTTGGTCAACCTTGCTTTCCAATGCTGAAAGTTTTTCTTTCGCGACACTTTCTTTACCAAAAATCTGACCAAGTGCGGTCACATTTTGTTGAAAACTTGTGTAGTAATTATTGTAGTCATTTTCAACATTAAATACTGGCGCAATTTCTTTAAATTTATCGATCATTTTTTCTTGACGCTTAGAAACAATGATCAAATCCGGATTAAGCTCATTAATTTGCTCCAATGATTGTTCTTTCAAATCGCCGACATTTTTATATTTTTTGTCTGCAAATTCTGCAAGATAAGTTGGGAGTTTTCCGCTTTGTGGGAAGCCCACAATTTTATCTTGCACACCTAATGCACGAAGTGTGTCTGCTGCACCAAAATCGAGAACCACCACACGTTGTGGATTTTGTGGCACGACTTGTTTTCCAACGGAATTTTCCACCGTAATATCCGCAGCTTGTACAACACCAGAAAGTGCGAAGAGTGAAAGCGCTAAAGTTGATAATGTTTTTTTCATAAAGATTTCCTTACTTATCTAAAATAAACGGCAATTTTATGGTCGTCGATATCCTGAATCGGAATCGACATATCATAAATATCTTGTAATACGGTTGATTGCATAATGTGGTTAATCTCGCCTTGGTGCACTAATTTTCCATTTTTCATGGCAACAATGTAGTCTGAATAACAAGAGGCGAAATTAATATCATGAATCACAATCACCACGGTTTTGTTGAGTTCTGTCGCTAATTTACGCAAAACTTGCATGATCTGCACAGAATGCTTCATATCCAGATTATTTAATGGTTCATCCAACAAAATATAATCGGTATCTTGTGCAAGCGTCATTGCAATATAAGCACGTTGTCGCTGACCACCACTTAAACTATCGATATATTGGTGACGAATATCATCTAAATTCATATAGGCAATGGCATTATCAATAAAAGTGCGGTCAGTTTGGGTTAAGTTTCCTTTGCAATAAGGAAAACGCCCAAAAGCGACTAAATCTTCAATAGTTAGACGCAAATTAATGTTGTTAGTTTGCTTTAAAATCGCAAGTTGTTTCGCAATATCGCTACTTTTCTTACGATTGAGCAATTCACCGTTGAGATAGATCTTGCCACTATCAGCATTCAACAAACGGCTCATAATAGACAGCACCGTACTCTTCCCCGCACCATTCGGCCCGATAAAAGACGTAATTTTCCCCGTAGGAATGGTAACGGACACATTATCCACCACCTTTTTGCTTCCGTAACTTTTAGTAATATTGCGAATTTCTATTGCCATTTTTTGTTTGCTCTTAATAACAAATAAATAAAGTACACCCCGCCGACAAAATTAACGATGATGCTTAATGTCGTGCGGAAGGTAAAAATATGAGTAACCAATAATTGCCCAAAAACCAAGGTAATAATGGAAATTAACATCGCAGCAGGAATAAGCACCTTATGGCGATAATCACGAATAAATTCAAAAGTCACGTTCATTACCAATAACCCAAGGAAAGTAAGTGGGCCAACAAGTGCGGTCGACACTGACGTTAAAATTGCCACGAGAATTAACAGGACTTTTAAGGTCTTTTGATAATCGATCCCTAAGTTAATGGCATTTTCTCGCCCTAATGCCAACACATCAAAGCAATGCCAATATTTCAAACTGAAAACAATCGTCGCTACTAAAATGGCTAATGCGACCCATAAGATTTGAGTATTGATTCGGTTGAAACTTGCAAAGCCAATATCTTGTGCGATCTGAAATTCATTTGGATCAATCAACACTTCCATAAAGGTCGTTAAGCTACCAAAGAAGGTGCCGAAAATAATCCCGACAAGCAACAAGAAGAAAATATTTTGGTTTTCTTTCTTAAACAGGAAGTGATAAAGCACTAATGAAAACGCCATCATTAATCCCGTACACAAGACAAACAATGCAATAGAATTCATAGAAAGCAATGTGCTTGAACCGAAAAGGAAAATGATCGCCGTTTGAATCAGTAAATACAGCGAATCTAACCCTAAAATACTCGGTGTAAGAATTCGGTTATTCACGACCGTTTGGAAAATCATCGTAGCAAGTGCAATTGCCGCGCCTGTAATCACAATCGCAATTAAGGATAAGGCACGATTTTCCAAGGCATATTGCCAACGGTTTGGTAAGTTGTAGCCTAAATAAAGTGCAAGAGAAACAATGGCTAACAACGACAATACAATCAGTTGAGAAGAAGATTTCTTAGCCATTTCTATACCGCTTTAATAATAAAAATAAGAAGATCCCACTGCCAAATACACCAACCACGGCATTAATGGAAATCTCATAAGGATAAATCACACTTCGACCTAAAATATCGCAAAATAAAACAAATACAGCGCCTAGCAAGGCCGTATGAGATAACACTTTCTTCAAGTTATCCCCTAAATAAAGTGTGACGATATTCGGGATTATTAACCCTAAGAAAGGAATCACGCCAACAGACACGATAATAATCGAAGAGACCACTGCCACAATGAGCAATCCGAGATAAAGTACCTGGTTGTAATTTAGACCTAGATTAACCGCAAAATCTTTCCCCATCCCGACAATAGAAAAACGATGCGCAAATAAATAAGCCACAATGAGTGTAGGAATACTGAAATACAACAATTCATAGCGACCAGACATCACAAGAGAAAAGTCCCCTTGTAGCCACCCGGATAAGTTTTGTAATAAATCTTCTTTGTAAGCAATAAAGGCGGTAATCGAACTGATGATATTACCGAACATAATCCCCACTAAAGGCACAAAAATCGTGTCCTTGAATTTCAAACGGGACAGAATCGTCATAAATAACAATGTGCCAAGGAAAGACACAATCACCGCAATGGTCGTTTTTAACAACATTGAAGCCGTTGGGAAAAACAGCATCGCCATTAAAATCCCTAATCTTGCACTATCCATGGTGCCCGCAGTGGTGGGAGAAACAAATCGGTTTCGACTGAGTTGCTGCATCACTAAGCCACAAATACTTAAGGATGCACCCGCAATCAAGATACTGATTAAACGAGGCACTCGACTAATGAAAAATATCTGCCATTGATTACCTTCAAAATTCAGTAACCCTTGCAGATTAACAGTACTTACCCCGAGAAAAAGTGAAACAAAGGAAAGCACGATCAAAAGAAAAATCAGATAACGTCGCTTAATCATAAAAATGAGAATAATTCTAAAATGCAAAAAGAATAGCATATTGAAGGAAAAGAGAAAAGATGAAGTGCGGTCAGTTTTCGGCTAATTTTTAGTCGTATAAAAAATGCGGTCAAATTTGACCGCACTTTATTCGCTATAATTTTAATGTTCTTTCAACTTCTTTCGCTCGGACTAAGAATTGCTTACGTTCTGCCGTTGCCATTCCGCTGCTGGTACCCGGCAATTTCACCGTAAGCGGGTTCACCGCACGTTCATTAATATGAAACTCGTAGTGCAAGTGTGGACCGGTTGAAATCCCTGTATTACCAGTTAATGCAATGCGCTCCCCTTTCTTCACAGTTTGACCTGCACCTACTAAAGCTCGACTTAAATGCATATACACCGTTTGATATTCACGACCATGGCGTATCACCACATAACGTCCTGCACCACCTGCTTGATAAGCCACTTTTTCTACCACACCTTCTGCAGGCGCAATAACTGGCGTACCCGGTGAAACAGCAAAGTCCACCCCTTTATGCGGACGAACACGTCCTGTTACTGGGTGTCGACGATTTGGATTAAATGGTGACGAAATACGCGCTTGACGTTGCAATGGATAACGTGCAAAGCCTTTACCAAGGGTTTCCCCTTGCTTATCGTAGTAACGACCATTAGCGGCTTGAATGCCATAATAGCTCTTACCGTCTGTCATAATGTGAATCGCTTCAACGTTACCTTGACCGGTTAATTTATCACCTAAATATTCACGTGATACTAAAATCGCAAATTTGGTGCCTTTACTGAGTTTTTGAAGGCTTACCTGCCACTGTAACGCAGAGCTTAACTGGCTGATTTGACGACCATCCAGACCTAAATCACGCAAACTTGATGCAAAAGATCCGTTAATCGTACCTTTTAGCACCTCTTTCTTCCAGATACTTTTCTTCTCTAGAATTTGGCGTTTAAACTTACCGTCTTCCGTGCGTTCATAAATGCGTTCTTCTTTTTCAGACACCAGCCAGTTTAAATATTCCAGTTGATCTTCTTTATCTAAAATCCAATAGAACTGCTGACCTGCACGCAAGGTTTTTAATTCAGGATATTCGGCAATTAAATTCTTCGCCGTATCATCTTCTAAACCTGAAAGCTCTAACACGTCTTTTAAGGAATCACCACGCACCACGGTATGACTAAATTGATCGGTAATACGCAATGCCTGATCAGCTACATCTAAAATACCGCTGAGCGCATCTTGCGCATCTTTTGGTAAATCAGTTAGCTCATCAAACTGCGGTTTAATTTCATCCACTTCATCATCTTTGGCTTGAAGATCATCATCGTAAGAAGTTGCATCTTCCGTATTCGCATGTTGTTTCGCTTCAGGGTGTTCACCTGCTTGAGGTTGAGACTTATCAGATTCTGTTTTTTCAGGTGTAAGGGATTGATATTGAACGTTATCCACCATCTCTGGCTCAAGATTACTTTGCAGAGAAGGATCATAGTCAGCGGTATCTTTAAAGGCGAGGAAAATTCCCGTTAAAATAAGCAAAAGTGCGGCAAAAAAAATCGCTGCTTTTAGGCGGGATTTTCTTTTCCGTCGATCTCTAGCTAATTTAACGTGTTGCAAAATAGATACCTTTAAAATGAATAAAAAGCTTTTCGCTCTTCAGACTACAAACTCTGGGAAAAATTCATTTTACCCTAAAAATGTCAAATCTTATGCCTAAATATTAGGCATAGTCGGAATTTCTTGAGAAAAATAAGGAAATGAGCTATTTTATTGAGCTATTTTTAAAGGGGGAATTATGCAAATTCGCGCCATTCAACCAGCCCAACCCACACCATTAATTACACTGAAAAATATCAATGTGGTCTTTGAACAAAAGACAGCATTACGGGATATTAATTTCAGCATTTATCCTAATTCAATTATCACCATTGTAGGCCCAAATGGTGGGGGGAAATCGACCCTCTTGAAAACCTTATTAAAATTACAACCGCCGACATCCGGTGAGGTGATTTATAGCACCAATGTCAGAATTGGCTATGTCCCACAAAAAATTCACCTCGATCACAGCTTACCAATGACGGTTGAGCGTTTTCTGGCACTCAAAAAAGGGGTTAAAACGCAAGAAATATCAACCGCACTTGAGCAACTCTCTATCACTCATTTGAGAAAAAATAATATGCAAAAACTCTCAGGTGGGGAAATGCAACGCGTGTTATTAGCTCGTGCGATTTTGAACAAACCCAATTTACTGGTGCTAGATGAACCAACTCAAGGGGTCGATATTAATGGTCAAGCTGAACTTTATCAGCTGATTCACCGTACTCAACAAGCCTTAAATTGTGCGGTTTTAATGGTTTCCCATGATTTGCATATCGTGATGGCGGACAGTAAAGAAGTGTTGTGCATCAATCAACATATTCGCTGTGCCGGCACACCCGAAAGTTTATCGAATGATCCAACATTTATACGCCTTTGGGGCAACCAAATCTCACAAAATGTGGGCTTTTATACGCACCATCATAATCATCATCATAATATGCACGGTGATGTTTGTAGTTGCAGTGCCAATCCATCTGAATGCCAACAATAAGGAAAAATCATGTTTGAGATTTTATTTCCCGCCTTGCTTACGGGCTTACTGCTTTCCTTAATTACCGCACCACTGGGTGCTTTTGTGGTGTGGCGTAAAATGGCTTATTTTGGTGATACCCTTTCCCACTCGGCCTTGCTTGGTGTGGCGTTAGGGATTTTCCTACAAATTAATCCTTATGTTGCCATTGTAATTTTGACGATTATTCTTGCCGTATTAATGGTTTGGCTCGAAAGTAACACGCAATTTTCAGTGGATACCCTTTTAGGCATTATCGCACACAGTTGTCTTTCCCTTGGTGTGGTTACGGTTGGCTTACTTAAAAATGTCCGAGTCGATTTAATGAGTTATCTTTTTGGGGATTTACTCGCCATTAATTTTAACGATTTACCTTATATTGGTGCTGGCGTAATCATTGTATTAGGCACACTGCTTTACTTCTGGCAAGCCTTACTCTCCACCACCGTTTCGCCTGAACTTGCCCAAGTAGAAGGCATTAACATTAAAAAAATGCGATTTATCTTAATGATTTTGACCGCACTGACAATTGCATTAAGTATGAAGTTTGTCGGAGCCCTGATTATTACATCGCTCTTAATTATTCCTGCCGCAACAGCTAGACGTTTTGCTAAAACGCCTGAACAAATGGTATTTATTGCGATTTTAATCAGTATGCTTTCCGTCATTGGCGGGTTATTCCTTTCTGCCTTTTATGATACAGCGGCAGGTCCTTCTGTCGTGATTTGTTCCGCATTTTTGTTTTTGTTATCATTACTAAAAAAGGAATATTTATAATCCGCTCCAACCAGTGAAAACCATTTGCACCGCACCTTAAATCTTGATAAAGTGCGGGCAACTTTTGACGATATTTTAGGATAAGAAATGAGCCAAGAATATTTAGATTTTGAATTACCTATTGCTGAACTTGAAGCCAAAATTGAAGCGCTACGTTCAGCATCTGATGACAAAATTGATTTACACGATGAAATTAAACGCTTACAAAAGAAAAGCGATGAATTAACCAAAAAAACCTTTGCAAATCTTGATGCATGGCAGGTTTCTCGTATGGCACGTCACCCAAATCGTCCATACACGCTTGATTATATCGAACATATTTTTACTGATTTCCAAGAACTTGCAGGCGATCGTGCCTTTGCAGATGATAAAGCAATCGTAGGTGGTCTTGCTCGTTTAGATGGTCGCGCGGTAATGATTATCGGTCACCAAAAAGGTCGTACAGTAAAAGATAAAGTAACACGTAACTTTGGTATGCCAGCACCTGAAGGTTATCGTAAAGCGCTACGTTTAATGCAAATGGCTGAGCGTTTCAACTTACCTATTATTACCTTTATCGACACGCCAGGGGCTTACCCGGGTATCGGTGCGGAAGAACGTGGTCAATCTGAAGCGATTGCTCGTAACTTACGTGAAATGTCTACCTTAAAAGTACCTATTATCTGTACGGTAATCGGTGAAGGCGGTTCCGGTGGTGCATTAGCCATTGGTGTGGGAGATAAAGTGAATATGTTGCAATATTCAACTTATTCCGTTATTTCACCAGAAGGCTGTGCTTCTATCTTATGGAAAAGCGCAGAAAAAGCGTCAACCGCAGCAGAAGTCATGGGCTTAACCGCAACTCGTTTAAAAGAGTTGGGTTTAATTGATAATATCGTTCAAGAGCCATTAGGTGGTGCACATCGTAATTATCATGAAATGGCACGTAATTTAAAACAATGCCTTGTTGAAGAACTAAACGAACTCGATACCTTCGACAAAGATGGCTTATTAGAAAGACGTTATGAACGTTTAATGTCTTACGGTTATTGTTAATAAAATAGAAAAAGAGCGGTTAGTTTAACCGCTCTTTTTTGTGTTTTGAAAAAATGTTGCATGGATGCAAGAAACAGCATCAATGCCTAAAATAATATAAAAGGAGAACTCAAAATGAAAAACGTATTAGCAATCCAATCTCACGTGGTTTATGGCTTCGCTGGCAATAAATCTGCGACCTTCCCAATGCAGCTCTTAGGTGTAGATGTATGGGCACTCAATACCGTGCAATTCTCTAACCATACTCAATATGGCAAATGGACAGGCATGGTGATCCCTCAAGAACAAATTGGTGAAATTGCTAACGGTTTAGATGCGATTGGGAAACTGCAAGAATGTGATGCGTTACTTTCTGGCTATTTAGGTTCAGCGGAACAAGTTGATCAAATTATCTATGCTTTAGAGAAAATCAAAGCTCGTAACCCAAATGCACTTTACTTGTGCGATCCAGTGATGCCAAATGCCGAAAAAGTCTGCGTAGTAGCGGATGGTGTACGTGAACGCTTAATTGAAAAAGCCATTCCACGTGCGGACATCATGACCCCAAATCTTTCCGAACTTCGTACACTTTCTGACTTCCCTATAAACACCTTTGACGATGTGCTCAAAGCCGCCAATGCATTAGTGGCTAAAGGTGTGAAAAAAGTGTTGGTCAAACACTTAGGTAAAGCAGGTAAATTAAATGATCCTGATACCTTTGAAATTATTATGGCGACACCTGAAGGTGTATGGCATTTAAGTCGTCCGCTTTATAAATTTAACTTTGAACCTGTTGGTGTGGGTGATTTAATTGCGGGGACTTTCTTGGCGCATTACTTAAACTGTGGCAATGATGTTGAAGCTTTTGAAAAAATGAATAATGCCGTTGCGGGTGTAATGAAAACTACGTTTGATTTGAAATCTTACGAACTCCAACCGATTGCTGCACGTTTTGAAATCTTAAATCCAAGTACAAACTACAAAGCTGTTAAAGTTGCCTAATGGATCTTTTTTCATTATTCCAAGCACAAATTCCAACCACCGCCAATAAGCTTCTCATCGCTTTTAGCGGTGGTTTGGATTCCACTGCACTGCTTTCTTTAGTTAAAAAACTCAGTGAAAAACGACCGCACTTAAGCCTGCGAGCTATCCATATCCATCACGGATTAAGCCCGAATGCGGATGCTTGGACAGCTCATTGCCAACAACTCTGTGAACAATTTGCGATTCCACTTATTATTGAAAAAGTCAAAGTGGAAATGCACGATGGTATTGAGGCTGGCGCAAGAGAAGCCCGTTATCAGGCTATTTCAACACATATTCAACCTGACGAATATCTGGTTACTGCACATCATTTGAATGATCAAACTGAAACCTTTTTCCTCGCATTAAAACGAGGCGCAGGATTACAAGGTTTAGGTGCCATGCAAAAAGAAAGCCAATTATTCGGGATGCCTATTCTACGCCCGCTCCTTTCTTTTAGCCGAAATGAATTAGAAGATTACGTTCAGCAAGAAAATCTGTCTTGGGTCGAAGACGAAAGCAATCAAAATAATCATTACGATCGTAATTTCTTACGTAACCAAATTTTGCCTGAATTACGCCAGCGATGGGGGCATTTTGATCATACAGTTCAGCGTGCCGCACAACATTGTTTTGAGCAACAACAACTGATTAATGAATTATTACAAGATTGCTTTGAACAGCATCTTCTTGAGGATCAAAAACAGTTTTCGCTCCTGAACTTTCTAGACTATTCATCGCCAAAACAAACCGCACTTTTGCGAATGTGGTTGGCTAAAAATCAGATTGCCATGCCAACGCAAATTCAATTAATGCATATTATTGATGATGTTATTCAGGCTAAAGCGGATGCCTCCCCACAATTTCAACTTGGGGAACATATTATTCGCCGTTATCAACAATGTCTCTATTTAACGGAAACATTCACTGATTTGTCGCAAACTTGTCTTGATATGCCGTTAAATCAACAGATTACCTTGCCCGATAATCTTGGAACAATTTGTGCAGCCCACAATGCGAGAGGCATTTTAGTGCATTGGAATGACAAACTGATTCAACTTGCTGATACACAAGAACCGATTCAAATACGATTTGCTTATACTGGCAAAGTGAAACGACAGCATAATCGCCCTGCCGAAACCATGAAAAAAATTTGGCAAGAGCTCGGCGTTCCACCTTGGCAACGAAATCGCATTCCACTCATTTTTTATGGTGAGACTTTACAAAGTGCGGTGGGATTTTTCCGTGTTTTTCAAAATGAAGAGAAATAAAAAATGGGTGATGATTCACCCATTTTTATGATTAAGAAAAGCGTTTAAAATGCCTGCCGTAAATTCTTTCCGTAAATAAAAGCCCAGTGGCAAGGTATCAATCACTTCCCCATTTTTACCAATGCCTTTCGTAATGGCTTTACTATTGGCGCCTTTTGGACGCAGTTGCATGACTTCACCAATACGCGCCGTAATCTGATCTAACTTTCCGAGCACAATATAATCCATCAACTCTTCCCAATCTTGGCGTAATTGATGTTCTTGTTCAGTCGAAGGACGCCATAAGATAGGCTGACCAATATGGCGCTCACGCAAAGGAATGTCTCGACTACCTTCAATAGGAATCCACAAAACTGTCGATAATTTATGACGAACGTGTGAATTTTCCCAATTTACTCCTGAGTTTTGAACCAAGGGCGCAAGGCTCACAAACGTGGTTTCCAACGGAAAACCTTCGGCATTGATGGGTAAGGTTTTTAATTCGATGCCTAAATGGGAAAAGTCCTGCTCTGCTTTACTACCAGCAGTCGCTCCTAATGCGGTTTCAAGCAACATTCCAACCCAACCTTTATCGCGTTTTAAATCAGGCGGAACGGAAATATTTAACTCATCTGCAAGTTCGCCAAAGGTTAACCCCGCAATAGATTGCGCTTTTTCTAATAAGGCTTGTTCGGTTTGTGGGATCATTCGTGGTATTTCTTCAATAATTTCGGTTTAACGTATTCTACGCCTTTGTCGATGTAAGGAATATTTTCTAGTTTCAATAAAAAGCGTTTTGCTGGCAATCCACCACCAAAACCAGTAATTTCACATTTTTTCCCTAATACACGATGACATGGAATGATAATACTAATGGGATTACTCCCTACCGCACCGCCAACAGCTCGCACCGCCTTAGGGTTATTAATGCTTTCTGCTAAACCACCATAACTCGCCATTTTACCATAAGGAATTTGACGCAATGCTGCCCAAATCGCTTGTTGAAATGCGGTACCTTTAGGCGATAAAGGAATATCGGAGAAACTTTCTAGTTCGCCATTAAAATAACGCGTTAAAGCGCCCCGCACTTTTTCAAAAAGCGGTAAATTCTCTCTCAAAATCCAATTGGGATTCGGCGTGGTTTGTTCTAATTCACAATCTAAATTCGTTAAATATTCACCATCAGAAAGCATCAATAACCGACCAATTGGTGAGTCCATATAAGCATAAAAAAGTGCGGTCATTTTTCTCTCGTTTTTTATAAAGTCATATAAGAAAAAAGCACACCGAACATACATTCGGTGTGCTGCGTATTATGCTAAATTTTTTACAAATTAGAAACTGTAGTTTAAGTTTAAACCGTAAAGGTTAGCACTTGCTTTAGAGGTATAATTCGCTGTTACTGTCGCTAAGCCACCAATTGATTGGCTTTCGGTAAAGTGAATTTTTTTTCCACGTAAGTGTGCAAAACCCGCATCAATAGAAAGATTAGGGGTAAATTTATAAGTTGCCCCTACGCTATACCACATACGATCAGTATCTGGAATAGATGCACTTGCATGCTCTGTTGGTGCAGCAGCTTCATCATAAGCAATACCGGCACGAAGCGTTAATTTATCATTTACATTATAGGTTGCACCTAATGCATAACGAGAATTGCTACGATATTTTTCATCTTTGTGGAAAGCAAGCTCACCGTCATTAAAGGTTGCGTGTAACTCTTTGAAACGGCTCCAGTGTGTAAATTTGTAGCTGTAGTGTAATGCCAAATTATCTGTGACTTGGTGGAAACCTGATAATTCTAAATAATCTGGTAAGTGTAATGTTAACCCACCTGCAGCAGGGCCTTGACCACGAATAGTACGACCTGCACTCACAGCACTATCATCTTCAAAGTCAATATCAACTTTTGAGTGATAGGCTAAACCAACACGGTTATTTTCGTTGAACTCATACATTAAACCAGCATTCCAACCAAAACCCCATGCATTTTTATCCTGTAAGTGGGTTAATACAGTTTCTTTATTCACACCTTGTAATTTTGCTAAAGAAGCGGCCGCGTTTGGTGAAATTCGTCCAGCTTTCACTAATGCAGGAACTAATGGCGCAGCATTTTTCACTGCATCACTTAAAATACCTGCACGACGCTCAATTTCTGCTTTTGCATAAACTGCATTTAAACCCACACCAGCAGTTAAACCTTGAGAGACACGATATGAACCGCTTAAATTTAAGTTAATCGCACTTAAATCAGTTTTACCGCCGAATACTCCCGCGTTGTAATCTGATTCATATTCACTTTTTAATCCAAAATTCACATTCATACCACCACCAATGGCAAATTTGTCATTAATTGGTGCTACAAAATACATATTCGGAATCAATGAGCCAGGAACAACACTATTATGATCTGCAGAACCTACAGCAACAGTACGACCTAGCGCATTAACTGTAACTGGACCACTCATGTGAATTTTAGAATCTACATAAACGCCACCCACAGAGAATTGATTGGTTTTGAATAAGCTCATTAATGCAGGGTTAGTTGCAACCACTGAAGCATTATCAGCAATTGCTGCTTCACCAGCATAAGCACGACCAAGACCTGATGTAGAAACTTCTGCTAATTGGAATGCGGCTGCATTTGCACCGCTTGCTGCTAACAATATGGTCATTGCTAATAGCGTTTTATTAAATTTTCTCATTTGGAACCTTTTGTTATTAATAATAATGAAAAAAGCCGCGAGATTCTAAAACTCCAATAAATGGAGTGCAAATTATTTTAGATTAATTTTAAAGTGTTCCGACCAGTTATAAATAAATGATATTTAAATTAAAAAAATGTGGCTACTTTGGCAGAGCGTTTTAAAAATGCTAGAATATAACCAATCTTAATTTTAAATAAGGAAATCCTATGACAGTAACATGCAAAGCAGAAGAATCTCTCACTTGTAGTTGTGTTGATGTGGGTACGATTATTGACGGTTCAGATTGTTCTGTTGATATTCATCAAACCTATGCGAATAAAGCTGAAGCTGAAGCTGCACTTAATCGTTTCATTGAAAAAGCTCGCAAAACAGAAAGCGATCCTTGCGAGATTAAAAGTGAAATCACAGAAACTGAAAATGGCGCCAATTTAACGGCGCGTTTTACATTTAGCTGCCAAGCTGAAGCGATGATTTTTGAATTAGCGAATCGCTAAAAACTTTTTAGAAATTGACCGCACTTTATCCTTTAAAATAAAGTGCGGTTATTTTTTTAGTTAAAACCCAATTAAATCACTATCGCAAACGTTTGCTTAATCTGATACAATCACGCCGTTTTATCATTTAACCTAAAAATATAGGATAACATTGTGAGCAAACCATCATTAAGTTATAAAGATGCAGGCGTGGATATTAATGCCGGTAATGAATTAGTTGAACGTATTAAACCACACGTGAAACGAACTACTCGTCCTGAAGTCATCGGGGGATTAGGTGGGTTTGGCGCATTATGTGCTATTCCGGGCAAATATAAAGAACCGATCCTCGTTTCAGGTACAGACGGTGTAGGAACAAAACTACGTTTAGCCATTGACTTAAAAAAACACGATACCATTGGTATTGATTTGGTTGCGATGTGTGTTAACGATTTAGTGGTTCAAGGCGCCGAACCATTATTCTTCTTAGACTACTATGCGACAGGAAAACTTGATGTGGATGTTGCCTCTGATGTGGTAAAAGGCATTGCAGAAGGCTGTGTACAATCGGGTTGTGCATTAGTGGGTGGTGAAACCGCTGAAATGCCGGGTATGTACCACGCTGGCGATTATGACCTAGCAGGTTTCTGTGTGGGTGTCGTCGAAAAATCAGAAATCATTGATGGTAGCCAAGTTAAAGTAGGAGATGCTTTAATTGCACTAGGTTCAAGTGGCCCGCATTCAAATGGTTATTCTTTAATTCGTAAAGTCATTGATGTTGCTGGCGTCAACCCAGCCACTGAGCAATTAGATGGTCATCCATTAAGTGAACAAGTGCTTGCACCGACAAAAATCTATGTAAAATCTGTTCTCGCTTTAATCAAACAAACGGAAGTCCATGCTATCGCACACTTAACGGGTGGCGGTTTCTGGGAAAATATCCCTCGTGTATTACCGAAAAATACAAAAGCGGTTATTGATGAAAGCAGTTGGGAATGGCAACCCGTATTCAAATGGTTACAAGAAAAAGGCAACATTGAAACCTATGAAATGTACCGTACATTTAACTGTGGCGTTGGTATGGTGATTGCATTACCACAATCGCAAGTGGAAACTGCTTTAGCGATTTTAAAACAATCCGGTGAAAATGTCTGGTTAATCGGTCATATTGAAAATGCGACAGATAACGAACCACAAGTCATTATTAAATAATTTCTCTTTTCCATTTCAGGGCGAAAATTTCAGAATGAAAGGTTCGCCCTTCTTTTATGTAGAATAATATGAAAAAAATTGCCGTCCTGATTTCAGGGCAAGGATCAAATCTTCAAGCGATAATTGAGGCTTGTCAAACTGGGTTTATTCCAGGAAAGGTCGTGACTGTCATCAGTAATAAAATTGATTCATTTGGCTTAGAACGCGCTGAAAGTGCGGGCATTCCTAGCCGAGTTTTTTTGCACCAAGATTTTAGTTCCAATCCCGCTATGGATAAGGCTATAGGGGATTATTTAGACGCTCTCAATATTGATCTCATTGTGTTAGCCGGTTACATGAAAATCTTAACCAAGCCATTCACACAACGTTTTACTGGGAAAATTTTAAATATTCATCCTTCCCTTCTGCCAAAATATCCTGGGTTACATACTTATCAAAGAGCACTTAAGAATGGCGACAGCGAACACGGTACAACTGTGCATTTTGTCAATGAAGAGATCGATGGTGGTGCCATTGTGTTACAAGCTAAAGTGCCTATTTTCCCTGGTGATACCGTCGAGGAAATTGAACTTCGTACGCGTGAACAGGAATATAATATTTATCCTTTAGTGATTAAATGGTTTATTGAAGAGCGATTAAAACTGATTGAAAATCAAGCTTATTTAGATGGTAAGTTGCTACCGCCTAATGGCTATGCTTATGAATAAAACGATATTCTCTCTTGAAAATGGTAAATGAAATCACCATTAAATAACCTGATTTTATGAAAAAAACAATAAACCCTGTATAATCGGGGTTTTATTATTGTGGGATATAGTATGCAAATTAATTTTACTCAGATTTTTCAAGATAGCCTCAACTTTATGCGTAATCAGCGAAAAACCGTGCTGATTTTCATTGGTATTTTCGTCATCTCACAATTGATTAATGCACTAGTCAGTGTCCCAATGCCGAGTTTGGGTGATAATCCTAATCCATCACAACAGGATATTATTGATGCATTGAGCAAAGTGGAGCCAACTGTGCTGATTGGATCTTTTTTATTCCAACAATTGTTAATGTCTTTTATTGCAACCTTCGGTATTGCAACTATTCATCATATTAGTCAACAAAATGAAAATCCGATTAATCAAGGTCTCATGCTGACATTGCGTCGTTTTTTAGGTGTGGTCGTTTTAGATATTTTTATGAGTTTGCCACTTTTATTTGGCCTTGCTGATGTTATGAGCTCATTTTTAAGCAAAGATGAGCTCTCTCCTTTAAGCCAAAATGCGCTCTCTCCCCTAGCCTTTGTTTCAATGGTATTTGGTTTATTTTTCTTTGTTCGCCTATGCTTATCGCCTGTGCATTACATTGCATCCAATCAATCTATAGGACAAAGTGCTTTACAAGTGTGGCGTGCGGGTGTTAAACGTAATGGCATATTGATTATTTATGCTTTGATCACTTATTTACTTCTACCTTTATTAGTGAATAGCGTTGGTGCAATCCTAGGTACATCATTTCTAAGTGTGATTTTTGGTATTTTGGTAGCATTATTTCAAATATTTATTTTGGTATTTACTTACCGTTTTTACAGCTTATTTATGAAGGCTTAATATGAAACAACTTCTTGAATTTATTCCGCTTGTTCTCTTTTTCATCACCTACAAAATGTTTGGTGTGCGTGAGGCGGCGATTGTCTTAGTTATCGCGACCATCATTCAGATGGTTGTACTAAAACTGAAATATGGCATGATTGAGAAACAACAAAAAATCATGGCAATTGCTGTCGTCTTTTTTGGTTTGCTCACTGCCTATTTCAATGAAATCAAATACCTACAATGGAAAGTCACGATTATTAATGCCTTATTTGCCATTGTTTTATTGGTTGCACAATTCCAATTCAATACGCCACTGGTGAAAAAGTTATTAGGCAAAGAAATCCAATTACCGGATAATGTGTGGAACAAATTGAATTTAGGCTGGGCAGGATTTTTCATTCTGTGTATGCTTGTAAATATTTATATCAGCCAAAATATGTCTGAAGATGCTTGGGTTGATTTCAAATCTTTTGGTTTACTTGGTATGACCTTTGTTGCAACAATCGTCAGCGGTGCTTATATTTACCGTTACTTACCTAAAGATGATCAAAAAAATGATGGGGAAAAATAATGGTTTCAAATCTTACTGATAAAGAAGGTCGTCAATCTAAAGGCGTATTATTATTACGTACCTTAGCAATGCCTTCAGATACCAACGCCAATGGCGATATTTTCGGTGGTTGGATTATGTCACAAATGGATATGGGCGGAGCGATTCTAGCGAAAGAAATCGCTCATGGCCGTGTGGTCACCGTTGCCGTAGAAAGTATGAACTTCATTAAGCCTATCTCGGTAGGGGATGTGGTTTGCTGCTACGGACAATGTCTTAAAGTGGGTCGTTCTTCTATTAAAATTAAAGTAGAAGTCTGGGTAAAAAAAGTCTCTAGCGAACCCATTGGTGAACGCTATTGTGTCACCGATGCGGTATTTACCTTCGTTGCAGTGGATGCTGACGGAAAATCTCGCAGCATCCCACGTGAAGGCAACCATGAATTAGAACAAGCCTTAAAAACGATTGAAGAATTGCACTTAAGTTGCTAATAGGAGAAGCTATGTACTATGTAATTTTTGCCCAAGACATTCCCGGCACCTTAGAAAAACGTCTTGCTGTACGTGAACAACATCTTGCTCGTTTAAAACAATTACAAGAAGAAGGTCGTTTATTAACCGCAGGTCCTAATCCGGCCATTGATGATGAAAATCCAGGTGAAGCTGGCTTTACAGGCTCGACTGTGATTGCTCAATTCGAAAGCCTGTCTGCAGCAAAAGACTGGGCGGCACAAGATCCTTATGTTGAAGCTGGCGTTTACGGTGATGTGATTGTGAAGCCTTTCAAAAAAGTTTTCTAAATAAAACGAACTCTACACTCAAAGACGGATCTAAATATCCGTCTTTCTCTTTATATGGAATCTCCTATGCGAGCACTTAAACACACGACAATTTCGTTATTAATTTTAACCGCACTTTCAGGCTCAGCTTTGGCTAATCAGCATGCCCATAAAAGCAAAAATGAAACGGTGCCACAAACTAACCTTGCAGAAGAACAAGCCAAATGGGCACAACAACAGCACGCGCATGAATTAAAGCTGATTGAACAACGCGCGACTTTTCTGCAACTAGAATCGCTTCTAAAAAGTGCGGTCAAAAATAATCATGTTTCTAATAATGCCAAATTATTTCTTGGGCTTATTGATTCTTTAAAAGGCTATCCATTGCAAGCTGATGCTATGGCGGCTTATTTAGATGCGCGTGTAAAAACCGTTAATCGCGATACGCCTCGTGAAGAAGTAAATGCATTACGAACAAACATTGAACAATTTATTCAGCAGCATGCCTCTCATTTTCTACGCGGAAAATTAGAACAAAGCATTTTTACGTTATTCACCAATGCTGAAGATACTCAAGCGCTCGCTAAACTCACGCCAAATAATTTGGAAACACAAATTGCCGTGCTCACGGCTAAATATCAAATAGAAGCAGCCAATACCAATCAAACAGCAGAAAACCAATCAAACGATAAGAATAAATCGGCTATTTTGTCTGAATATGAACAACTTTGGCTCAATAATGCTGAACTTCCTAATGATGCGCAACTCTGGACGGCATGGTATTCACAGGGTGGACGTACTCCAGACAAAATATATCAAAAAGCGGAAATGCTCTTCAGTAAAAATGACGCGAAAGGATTAGAAATACTCGCTAAAGAGTTAGAAAAAATTGAGAATGCTAAAGAAGATGAGCAAGTGGTCACTAATTTAGCACTTTATCAGGATCTCTTAAAAAATCCGGCAAACTTAAAAACACTTGCGGATGCATCACCATTAATTGATAACAATACAAATAGCATTATCAACAAATTTGCTGTATTACAAGGCTTTGGTCGTTATTTGCGGACGATTCCGGAAAATATGAATGAGCCAACGTTTACCCTTTACGAACAATGGGCGAAAAATTGGCAATTAAATGAAACGGAATTACGTGATTGGAAAATCGCCTTTATTAGCCGTTTCTTTGATAATGAAAGCCCTAATTTTGCCCAATGGCGCGATCAGGAACTTCTCAAACTTAATGCCGATAATCTCATTGAGCGTCGTTTACGTACAGCTATTTGGCAAAAAACGGATTTACTCGCCTGGTTAAATGCACTTTCAGATGAAGCAAAACAAAAACAAGAATGGCGTTATTGGATGGCTAAAACAACCGCTCAAGCATCCGATAAAGAGGCAAAACAACACTTAGAAGCTTTATCGAAAGAACGTGGTTTTTATCCAATGTTGGCTGCGGTCAAATTAGGCCATTCCTATAAACTGGAAATGCCTAAAATTCCTCAAGAGTCCAATATCCAAGAGAAATATGCAACTGAATTAGCTGAGATTGCAGAACTACGCCAATTAGATCGATTAGGTGCAGCCAAACAACGCTGGCGTTCTCTATTGGAAAAATTACCGCAAGAGAAACAACTTGCGTTAAGCCAATATGCGAATGAACAAAATTGGTTTGAATTGGGCGTAGATGGCTCGATTATTGCAAAAGCTTGGGATTATATCGACTTACGCTTACCAAATGCTTACAGTCAATATTTTGATATTGCCCTCAGCAATGTGAACCTCAGCGTAACAGAACCTCAAGCCATTGTGGATAATCGTGTTACCAAAACCTTCGCCATGGCCATTGCGCGCCAAGAAAGTGCTTGGAATCCAATGGCACAATCTTCCGCAAATGCTCGAGGATTAATGCAGCTATTACCAAGTACTGCGCAAAAAACAGCAGAAAATCAACAGCTTCCTTATAACGGCGAATCAGATCTATTCAAACCGCTTAATAATATTTTACTCGGTACAGCTCACTTAAATGAACTAAATGCTAAATATCCAAATAATCGTATTTTGATCGCCTCTGCCTATAATGCGGGAGCAAGCCGTGTAGAAAAATGGCTTTCGAGAGCCAATGGCAAATTGGCTATGGATGAATTTATTGCCTCTATTCCGTTCTTTGAAACGCGAGGTTATGTTCAAAACGTATTAACTTACGATTTTTACTATCAACACCTACAAGACAAAGAAAAATTACAAACCTTTAGCAAAGAGGAATACGATCGGCTATACTAGTCGCACTAGTTTAATAGTATAGGATTGTTGATATGTATATTAGTCGCAATTTAGAACAATGGAATGCTTTCCTCGCGACCTTGCAAGCCGCGTTTGAACAAGGGAAAGCACAAGATTTATTAACGCTTCTGCTCACGCCAGATGAGCGTGATGCAGTGGGTTTACGTTTACAAATCGTGGCGCAGTTATTGGATAAAAATCTCTCACAACGAGAGATTCAACAAAATCTCAATACCAGTGCGGCAACCATTACTCGTGGTTCTAATATGCTCAAAACAATGGATCCAGATTTTATAAACTGGGTGAAAAGCCAACTCGATGAGCAAGCTGCAAAAAACTAAGCGAATTCTGACCGCACTTTTACATCTTTTTCGCCCATCTTGGTGGAAAAAAAATTGGCAGCGGGTTGCGTGGTGTTTTTCTCTCGCAATCCTGGCATTTTTCATTTGCTTCCGCTTTATCCCTGTTCCCTTCTCTGCCTATATGGCACAGCAAAAAATCGGGCACTTATTACAGTTGGATTTCAGCTATTCAATCAAATACGATTGGGTGAGCCTTGATGAAATCTCACCAAATATGCAGCTTGCGGTGATTGCCGCTGAAGATCAAAAATTTCCCAACCACTGGGGCTTTGATTTTGAGGCGATTCAAAAGGCCTTTAAATTTAATGAAAAATCTCGCCGAACCCGAGGCGCTTCAACGATTTCTCAACAAACAGCAAAAAACCTCGTTCTCTGGCATGGACAAAGTTGGTTTCGCAAAGGATTAGAAGTTCCCACAACGGCATTAATGGAAATCTTTTGGTCCAAAGAACGCATTTTAGAAGTGTATTTGAACATCGCAGAATTTGGTAATGGCATCTTTGGTGTAGAAGCGGCTAGTCGCTATTACTTCAAAAAATCAGCGAAGAATTTAACTCAATCAGAAGCG
Source organism: Haemophilus sp. HMSC068C11 (assembly GCF_001815355.1). Taxonomy (GTDB): domain Bacteria; phylum Pseudomonadota; class Gammaproteobacteria; order Enterobacterales; family Pasteurellaceae; genus Haemophilus_D. The sequence goes on along the minus strand of NZ_KV820361.1, from coordinate 119,124 downwards.
GCATTACTCGCAGCGGTTTTACCAAACCCTATCATCTATAAAGTGAATAAGCCTAGTGCGTTAGTTCGTAAAAAACAAAGTTGGATTATGCGACAAATGAATGGATTAGGCTTAAATTACCTAAAAGAAATGTAGATTTGCCATAAAGAAAAAACCTTGAAACTCACTTTAAGTTTCAAGGTTTTAAATTTGGTGGAGATAATCGGGATCGAACCGACGACCTCTTGAATGCCATTCAAGCGCTCTCCCAACTGAGCTATATCCCCAAATAACGCAAGCTATGATAAATTTCGGCTGATAAACTGTCAATATTGAAATAATCAAATCTCGCTTATCAGCCTAAATATTAAGCGTTTTGAGATTTAATAAAATCAATGGCACGTTGGATACGCGCTAACACACGTTCACGACCGATACCCACTAATGTCACATCCATAGAAGGTGATTGACCTGAGCCTGTTACAGCTACGCGTAATGGCATCCCGACTTTACCCATACCCACTTCTAATTCAGCCGCGGTTTGTTCAATCGCTTCATGCGTAGAATGTAAATCCCAGCTAGAAAGTGCGGTCAATTTTTCTTTTACTTTTTCAAGTGGTTCAATCGCCGCTACTTTAAAGTGTTTCTTCACCGCTGCTTCATCAAAACTTTCAAACTCTTCGAAGAAATAACGGCTTGCTGATGCCATTTCTTTTAAGGTTTTACAACGTTCTGCAAGCATCGTCACGATTTCAGTTAATGCTGGGCCATTTGATGTATCAATACCTTGATCTTTATAGTGCCATGCAAGGTGTTTTGCCACATATTCAGGTGGTAATTCACGAATATAGTGGTGATTTAACCACAATAATTTTTCTGTGTTAAATGCACTTGCAGATTTACTCACGTGATCTAATTCGAAGAATTTAATCATTTCTTCACGTGTAAAGATCTCTTGGTCACCATGGCCCCAACCTAAACGAACAAGATAATTGATTAAGGCTTCTGGTAAATAACCGTCATCACGATATTGCATCACACTTACCGCACCATGACGTTTTGAGAGTTTTTGGCCATCATCACCATTAATCATGGAAACGTGCGCATATACTGGAATTGGTGCGCCTAACGCTTTTAAGATATTAATTTGACGCGGGGTGTTGTTAATATGGTCTTCACCACGCACAACATGAGTAATGCCCATATCCCAGTCATCCACTACCACACAGAAGTTGTAGGTTGGTGAACCATCGGTACGACGAATAATTAAATCATCTAATTCACTGTTGCTGATTTCAATGCGACCACGCACCGCATCATCAAATACGACTGAACCTTCTGTTGGATTTTTAAAACGCACAACATGTGGCTCATCGGCTGCATGATTGTGATCATGTAAACAATGACGGTCATAACGTGGTTTTTCTTTGTTTTGCTCTTGTGTATGACGTAATTCTTCAAGGCGCTCTTTAGAGCAATAGCAACGATAAGCCAAGCCTTGTTCAATCATTTCATCAATCACTTGATTGTAACGATCAAAGCGTTTGGTTTGATAATAAGGACCATGCTCCCAAGCAAGGTTTAACCACTCCATCCCTTCAATGATTGCCGCTGTTGCTTCCGGTGTAGAACGCTCTAAATCGGTATCTTCAATACGTAATACAAATTCACCGTTGTTATGTTTTGCAAATAACCAAGAATAAAGGGCTGTACGTGCACCGCCCACGTGCAAATAACCTGTCGGGCTTGGGGCAAAACGCGTACGTACTTTGACATTCGGATCTAATTCAAAAGGAGGATCAATTTTCATTTTCTTAATAACCTATTCATTTACAAAAATTACCTTTATTTTACTACGACTTGCGTGACTTCTAAATAAAAAATCTGATTTTATGCCTATTTTTGCAACAACTAGACGCTTTTTCATAAAAATATATTGACTGAAATCTCATTATACTTATAATGCCAATCCACAACATTAAGGGCGATTAGCTCAGTTGGGAGAGCACCTCCCTTACAAGGAGGGGGTCACTGGTTCGAGACCGGTATCGCCCACCACTTTTCTAAAGTGTTCTTTCCGCTCAAACTTTCCCATTATTTAAACGCTTTTCTTATGTGGGCGATTAGCTCAGTTGGGAGAGCACCTCCCTTACAAGGAGGGGGTCACTGGTTCGAGACCGGTATCGCCCACCACTTTTCTTAAAGTCCGTTTTAAAATCAGTCAAATTAGCATTAGTTCTGTTTTATCTTATAAATAAAAACGGCCACAAAACGTTTCGTTTTATGACCGCACTTCTATCTAACTTTTGGATTAAACTGGCTCTAAACCTAACACTTTACGTCCGTTGATACTCGCAATATCAACCATTGCATCAAGATGTGGGAAACGACAGCCTGCAGCAAGCAAACTTAGCTCTTGCCACAAATCCCCTTCGCAAAGTGGTACCATGTAATCACAGATATTATCCGTACCTAATGCCACGGTAATTCCCTCTGGAATCATTTCATCTGCCGGTGTCAGTGCATTATGGAAAGGCATTAAATCTTCTTTGCGATTACTATCAATCCACGCCATTGGACAAGCAATCATCATCATTTTTGCCTGACGCATTTTCTCATAAAGTTTATAGCGGTATTCTTTGCTATGTGCACCAATGGAAATACCATGGATTGCCACGACTCGACCTTCCATACCATGTTCGATGGTTTTGTCACAAAGCTGCTCAGTTTCTTTTTCTTTCGGAGAGTTGAATTGATCCACATGCACATGACACATAATTCCGCGAGATTTAGCAGTATCAAGCAGAATGTCCATTGCTTCAAGGCCGCGACCATAATCAAGCTCATCACGATAAGGCAAGCCACCAATCATATCGACCATATCAGAGCCAATATCAAACCATTTGCGAGCTTCTGGCTCAATGACCCCTTTTAAGGTCTGATTTGCGAATTTCAAAATAATGTCATGCTTATAGACTTCGCGAGCTTTGTGTGCAGCAATGATGGCTCTGTCTTCACAAATCGGGTCAATATCCACAAAAGTACCAAATGCCGTCACCCCTTGGGAAATCATCAACTCAATCGATTGACAGAAACGAGCGTAATAATCATCAACACTGGATGTGCGTTTAACTTCGTCCACTAAATCCCATTTTTGTTGAAGATTACTGTTGTGGTAAATGCCAATTTTTTCGGGTGTCATTGTAAAAGCACGATCTGCGTGAGCATGGGCATTAACCCAGCCACCTTTTTTAATAATTTCGTCTCGAATAAACGTTTTAAAGCTACGAACGTGATTTCTCATAATAACTCCGCCAAAAAAGAAAGGAAAAGAGAGACGAGAAGTGTATTAATTGAAAAGCAAACCCAATAAAGGATCTGAGCTATTGTGAATTGTTTACAATGTTATGAAAAATTCGCAGATTTTAATTAATAACATCTTTTCAGTCTTTCAACTGGGTGCAAAGTATAAAATTTTAAGCACAAAAAAGCTATCTATTTATTGATAAAAGAACGCTCTTGTTTGAAAACCTCTAAGAATAAGCCGAGCGGTGGGCGGCTAGAAGATTGCTCAGTATAAGTGCGGTCAAATTTCTTATAGTTTCCTTTGCGATCAATATGATACTGTGTGCCATCCGGCTGAATAATGACATTCCAACGGAAATTCGATGCCAACGCCCAAGGATCGCCATTAAGCTCAAATAAATTGCGACCTTGTGCATAATCCGAAACTGGATTTTTCACTTTAAAGATTGATGACATCAATGCCGGTAACAAATCAGTATGACTCGTTAATTTAGAGACTTCTTGCACCGGTAAATCTTTCCAGTAAACAATAAACGGCACTTGGATTTCATCACGACCGAAATAGTTTTCTTGTGCTTTTTCATCCAGTTTATTAAACGTTTTACCATGCTCTGCCGTAATAATAACAATCGTATTATCTAAGGAAACTGATGCTAAAGTGTCATCAATTTGTTGATCAATCTCCGCAAGGGATTTGGTGTAATTTTCTTCCGTTAGATCCGCAATATCTAAATCCACATAAGCAAACCAAGGTTTATCCTCTTTTAAGAGAGATAAAACGCTATTTATCGCTTCTTTTGGCGAAGAGGCTTTCACTTTAGGTAATTTCACATTACGGAACAAGGCTTGTTTAAATAAGCTGTCTTTAAATGCCGTAGACGAATAAGCAACAAATTGATATTTCTCGTCTTGTAGCTTTTTAATTAATACCGACGGTGTGTGATTACTCAAAATACTGTCCGTATAATTCGCATTCAATCCATAGAATAAGCCTACTAAGCCGGCATTGTTCGTATTGCCGCTGCTGTAATGATTCGTAAATTGAGTAGAACTTGTGGCAAACTCAAACAATTTAGGCATTTTCTCGCTCGTTAGCGCATCATAACGTAAGCCTGAAACGGTAATCACGAGAATATTTGGTTTGTTTTCAACTTGCTCAAACTGAAGATCTTTTTTCGGATAATCAATTTTTAATGCATCCAAACGCCCTTCTTGCTCTAAACGCTGAGAATATGTTTCCGCATTAATAAATCCTTGTTTTTCCAAAAAGGTTCTTGCGGTCATTGGATAAGAAAGTGGGAAGTTTGAACGCTGCATAGTAATCGGACGATATAAAAATGCATCCGCCCAAGCGTAAATTAAGTGTGTCGCGACAAACGTGGAAGTCAGCACTAATCCAACTTTCTTCAGCCATTTCTGACGTTCTAAGCTACGTAATTTTTCCCAACTCCAACGGGAGAAAAGCATTTGGATTAGCAAAATAATCGGCATTGGCGCAAAGAAAATTTGCCAATCCCGTGAGAGATCGCCCTTTTCAGGGTTCACTAACAAATTCCAAACAATAGAAGAAAGGTGGATATTAAAGCGATTAAAAACTTCCGTATCAAACAGTAATAAAGTAGTACAAATCGTGGCAATAATTACCGTTAATCCACGGAAAGTGCGGTGATTTTTGATGATAAAGCTCAGCGGAAAAATAACCAGCAAATACAGGGCAAAAACACAAAAACTGAAATGGCCTAATAAGCTGATAAAGAAATAAATTTTGCCGAGTAAGGTATCTGGCCAGTCAATGAGAAAGGCATAACGACTGCCAATAAGAATTGCGATGATAATGTTAAAAAAAGCAAACCAATGTCCCCACGAAATTTTTCGTGAGGTTTCTTCACGGTATTCACGTCCGTTGAATTTGCTCTTTTTAAACCAAAACATTTTATTTTATTTTTACCGAATTCATTAGAGAGTTGGCAAAGGCTTGAGCTAAAGCTTCACGCTGTGCGGCTGGCACGCTAGTGGTCAATAAATTACTGGCCATATTGCCTAAAGCGATAAGAGAAAGATCAACGGGTGCTTTGTGAGTTTCAAGCACGCTAATCATGTCATTAATGATGGCATTAACTTGCCCATCTGAATACTTTGAATGTTGAGCCATTTGGAATATTTAAGCCTGTTCTAAATGCAAAAAACTTCTCATATCATACCCGATAATTTGTCCAATCTGAATAATTTCTTTTTTCTTGCTTAAAAAGTGCGGTTATAATTTAAGGTAAATTTTACGAAGGAAAAAATTATGAGCATTACGGTTAATCAAATCGTGCTACATCAATTAGTTAAGCACGCTGAAAATGAAACCACTACCATGGAAAGCGTGTTGCGTGATGAACTTCTCACCATTACGCCAGAAGTTGAACAAATGATGTTGCAATTACATCAAGGTTATCAAAATAAAGGCAAAGCATTTGGTGTCTTCCAAGAGAATTCCATCTTTGCACAAGATCTGAATCGTTTATTAGAAAATGAAATCAACTTTTTAAATTTCAGCCAACAATCCACAAAATTATTAGCGCAAGAATTGGGCAAATATAATTTTGCAGACAGCGGTACACTTATCCTATGCCAATATAACTTTTTAGCGACGGATTACCTATTCATTGCACTATTAGATAGTCGTATCAGCATGTTAGTTGACGAAAATCTTGAAATTCGTCGTACGGAATACTTAGATATTACACAATTTGATATTGCTGCGCGAATTAACTTAACTGATTTGCAAGTGAATGCAAACTCAAACCGCTATCTCACCTTCATTAAAGGTCGTGTTGGTCGTAAAATTAGTGACTTCTTTATGGATTTCTTAGGTGCAGAAGAAGGTTTAAATCCGCAAGTTCAAAACCAATGCCTATTACAAGCAGTCAGTGACTACTGTGAACAAGGTGAATTGAACAAAGAACAAACCCAAGCCGTGAAAAAGCAGGTATTTGAGTACTGCAAAGGGCAATTAGCAAGCGGTGATGAAATTGCCTTAACTGAACTTTCAGCCAATTTGCCGACTCTAAACGAGCGCCCTTTTGTCACCTTTACAGAAGATCAAGATTACGGCTTGGAAGAAACGATTCCGCCAGTACGTTCAGCCTTAAAAACATTAACGAAATTTTCGGGTTCTGGTAAAGGTGTGACATTAAGTTTTGATGCGGATTTATTGAATAACCGTATTGAATGGGATCCACTTACAGATACTTTAACAATCAAAGGGATACCACCAAATCTGAAAGATCAACTTCAAAAAGCATTAAAGTGCGATAATTAATTTGGCAAGATCATAAAGTTTCGGTATCATTCGACATAATTTTGCAGTAAAAGGTAAAAAATATGCAATTAAGAACATTTTTAGGTGCAGTTGTTTTAGCATTAAGTTTAACTTCTTGTTCAACGGTGCAAAAAGTTGTTTATCGTATTGATGTTCCACAAGGTAACTACTTAGAAGCAGCGACTGTGGCACAAGTTAAACCGGGCATGACAGCTCAACAAGTACAATATTTGCTTGGCACACCGGTTTTAATCGATCCTTATAGTAACCTAACTTGGTATTACGTGTTCTTACAACAACACTCTTACCAAAAACCTGAACAGCACACATTTACGGTGAAATTCGATCAAAACGGTCTAGTAAGCAGTGCTGAATTAGATAAGCCATTACCTGAAGTGGCAAAACAAGATGAAAATAATACTATTATTAGCACACCTGAAAATGCAGGTAAGAAAAGCTGGTGGAAATTCTGGTAATCATTAAAAAAATAACACCTGCTTGCCATATCAAGCAGGTTCGTTATATTACAAGGGAATAAAAATGTCAAAAATTCTATTAGTTGATGATGATATTGAACTAACAGATTTACTTGCAGAAGTTTTACGATTGACTGGTTTTGAAGTCGAAGTCGCGAATAATGGTCAAGAAGCATTAGACAAGTTAAATTCAAGCCACCAATTAGTCTTATTGGATGTCATGATGCCTGTATTAAATGGCATTGAAACACTCAAGAAAATTCGTCAAACATCAAACGTCCCTGTAATGATGCTTACTGCGCGTGGTGAAGAAATCGATCGTGTGCTGGGCTTAGAACTTGGTGCCGATGATTATTTACCAAAACCATTTAATGATCGTGAGTTGGTTGCCCGCATTAAAGCTATTTTGCGTCGCGTTAGCCCATCAGAAAGTTCTCAAAATTCGACCGCACTTCCATCAGAAGAGAATACATTGGAATTTTGTGGTTTAGTCCTTCATTCTGGTCTTCAACAAGCCTCTTATAAAGGCCAAGATCTCGGTCTAACCGGCTCTGAATTTGCCCTACTTCATAAACTTGTGCTTCGCCCTGGACAAATTGTCTCGCGTGAAGAATTAAGTATGAATGTGCTTGGCAAACACCTTTCTCCTTTCGATCGCTCGATTGATATGCATATGTCAAACTTGCGCAAAAAACTTCCAGAAAGAGACAATGGCTTACCATGGCTGAAAACGCTACGTGGTCGTGGTTATTTATTGGTTTGTGAATAATGCTTATTAAGAAATTCAGCTTAAATCAGCTCACTATACGCACATTCACTGTCTTTTGGTTGGCATTCTTTGCCATGACCGCGCTTTTGGTTGCCCTCCCTTATTTTGATAGCCGCTTATACTCAGATTTAAATCAAAATGAAATATCGAGCTATCAAAAGAAACTCGTCGAATCGATTCGTAACAATAGAATCAATGGTATCCTCGCTGGCGTTCCTGTGCTTCCAACCGATAAATTCGACTCTGCTCGCCCTGTCATCATGACGCCTGAAAAAGAAATCTTCGGCGCTTTAGGCGAAGAAAGAATACATATTGCTCAGTTCGCCCAAGAATCAAGTAACTTCGCCCAGCCACAACGCAAAACGTTTAAAGATATTCAAATTGCAGGACCTTTTAAAGTCTATATTGGTGATTCCGACCAAGCATCCGAATTATTCTTTGTGTCTCGAGCAAATGGCCAACAAGAAATCTTACGTTATATGCTTGATCACCCTTGGATCTTGCTGCTCTTAACGTTAATTATCACGACTCCTTTGCTTTGGTGGTTCACTCATACCATCGTCAAACCGATTACCAATTTGCAAAAAGCCGCTAATAGCGTGGCTTTGGGGCACTTCAAAGTTGATAATGAGTTAGCGAATCATGGCCCATCAGAATTGCGAGAAGTCGGTCAAAGTTTTAACAAAATGTCGATTGCGATTGATAATCTAATTTCAAACCAACACAATCTACTTTCATCCATCTCACATGAATTAAAAACACCATTAACGCGTTTACAGCTTTCCACTGCGCTAGTTCGTCATCAAACAGGTGATATTGAACCCGTCAAACGTATTGAAAAAGAAATCCAACGAATGGACAAAATGATTAGCGAGTTGTTACTCATTTCTCGTCAACAAACGCATTCTCAAATGGAGCATAATTTATTCCCTATCAATCAGCTTTGGGATGATGTGATAAAAGATGCCTTATTTGAAGCTGAGCAGCGCCATATTACCTGCGATATCAATATTTCTATTTTACATCCTGAAAAACATATGATTTATGGCAACCTAAGTTTGCTCACCAGTGCGATTGAAAATATCATTCGAAATGCCTTGAAATACACGAAAGATCGTATTTTCTTAACCATTGATTTACATAAAAATGAACAGGATGATAATTGTCTGCAAATTCGAGTAGATGATAATGGCTTGGGATTACCACCAGAAGAATTTGATAAAATCTTTAAACCATTCTATCGAGTTGATGAAACCAGAACACGGGCCACTGGCGGAACAGGACTAGGTTTAACAATTGTCTATAATGTAGTGAATGAACACAATGGAAAAGTATGGGCGGAATCCAGTAATTTAGGTGGACTTGCCGTCACGATTCAACTTCCAGTATGGAAACAAAGTTAGTTCAAACAAAAGGCGATATTTTCATATCGCCTTTTTCTTATCTAATTTTCACTCGTTTTAATCGCAATGCATTGGATAGCACAGAAAGTGAACTCATCGCCATTGCTGCGCCCGCTAATACAGGACTTAAATAGCCCAATGCGGCAAGTGGAATACCTAGCACATTGTAAATGAGAGCAAAGAATAAGTTTTGCTTAATATTCTTTAATGTCGCACGAGAAATCATTAATCCATCGACTAACTGATCCACCGAATGCTGCATGAGTGTCGCCGATGCAGTTTGTTCTGCAACATCAGAGCCCGATTTCATCGCAAAGCTTACGTTAGCCATTGCTAATGCGGGTGCATCATTCACACCATCACCAACCATTGCGACCACTTTGCCTTGCTGACGTAATCTCTCAATATAAGTCGCTTTGTCACGTGGACTGCAATTACCCTGTGCAGTTTTCACACCTACTTGCTGGGCAACATAATCAACGACAGATTGTTGATCACCACTCATCATCACCACATCAATATTATGTTGATGTAAACGTTGAATCGCCTGCAAACTATCCTCTTTTAGACTGTCTGCTAATGCAAAAGCACCAATTGGATTATTATCTACAGATACCGCAACAATACTCGCGATTTGCCAAATTTGAGGCATATTATCTGGTAAGGTTAAGTCACAATAAGTCGGCTTACCCACTTTAACCAAACCAACTCCTTCAATGTGAGCCGAGATGCCTATACCCACTTCTGAATGAACTGAAAGTGCGGTCGGAATTTCAAGTGATTTTTCCTGTGCAGCCAGGACTATCGCTTTAGCTAAAGGGTGATTGGCATTTTGCTCAACGGAAGCCGCAATACGATATAAATCTTCCTCAGAATAGATCGCACTTTGTGGTTGCCAAACAGCAGCTATTTTTAGCTCTCCTTGAGTTAGTGTTCCTGTTTTATCTAATACCACCGTATCAACATGAGCCGCCTCTTCCATAGATGCCGCATCTTTAAACCAAATCCCTGCATTGACTGCTTTCCCCATTCCCACCATTATGGCAGCAGGTGTAGCAAGCCCTAACGCACAAGGACAAGCGATAACTAACACTGCAACCGAATGAATTAAGGCAGTAACCCAATCTCCTTTTATCCACCAAGTTAATCCAAATGTTATCGCTGAAATCAACAACACGGCAGGCACAAATACAGCAGCAACTTTATCAGCAAAACGAGCAATAGGTGCTTTTGTACCTTGCGCCTCAGAGAGCGCTTTCATCATATCGCCCAATAGGGTTTGCTGACCGAGTTGATTGGCTCGATAAATAAGGCTACCTTGTGTCACCATTGCCCCCGCAAGCACAGGACTTTGAGACATTTTTTCTAATGGTTGAGATTCACCGGTTAAATGACTCTCATCGCACCAACCACTCCCCTGTTCAACTACGCCATCAGCTGCAATACGTTCACCTTGATTAGCTCGTAAAATATCGCCTATTTTTACTTGATCGAGAGGAATCGTTTCCCAACGATTTTCACGTTGAACACTAACTTGTTTTGGGGTGAGTTGTAATAATAGCCCTAAACTGTTTAAGCTTTGTTTCTTCGTTCTTTCCTCAAGAAATTTCCCAAGGCTGACAAAACCAATGACCATTACTGATGCTTCAAAATAAACATGAGATGCGCCATCATGCCCCATTGACTGATGATAAAACAGCATAAAGACCGAATAGAGATAAATCGCCAACGTACCAGTACTCACGAGTACATCCATATTGGCCAAACCACCTCGAATACTACCAATCGCACCTTTATAAAAAGGAATGGCTAACCCAAGTTGCACAATGCTCGCAAGAACAAATTGCCATATTGGTGGCATCATCCAAGAATGATGATTAAACATCATCCCGATCATTCCGATTAAAAAAGGAATGTTAATGAACAAAAGCAACCATAAACGCGGACTAATCTTCGTTTCATTAGGTGCGCTAGGCAGCACATTTTGCTTTAGAATGCCATTAAATCCAGCTTTTTGAATAATTGTCAAAATATCTTGTTCTGAAGCCTGAGATGAATCAAATACTACGTGCGCTTCCTCTGCCGCAAAATTCACGCCTGCTTCAGAGACAAAATCTTTTCGATTCAACACCTTTTCAATCCGATTAGCACAGGATTGGCAGGTCATCCCCTCGATTTGAATGGCTATTTTTTTATTTTGTTGCATAAAAACCTGCGTCTTCAATTGTTTCAATTAATTGTGCAATACTGACCGCACTTTCATCAAAGGTAACCACTGCTTTACCATCATCAAGTGTTACTACGGCTTTTTCTACGCCATTAAGTTCTTCCAACACTCTTGTGACGCTTTTCACACAACCACCACAAGTCATTCCTGTTACATGTAATGTAATTGATTTCATATTTACTCCTTAATTATTGATATAGATTGAAATTAAGCTTACTATAAACCTTAACATAAGGTTAAGGTCAAGGATTTTTTATGAACATTAGTGAAGTAGCAAAATTAGTCGGTTTATCAAGTAAACAAATTCGGGATTATGAGAAGTCCGGCTTATTAAAACCAGCACAGCGAAGCCTTTCCGGTTATCGCCACTATGAAGAAAAGGATTTAGAACGACTACGTTTTATTCGTCACTCTCGAGATGTTGGTTTTTCCCTCCAACAAATTCACCAACTTTTGCAATTACAAGATAATCCCAATCGTAGTAGCCGAGAAGTTAAAGCACTTACGACGCAGCATATTAAAACATTGAATGAGCAAATTCATCACTTGCAAAAAATGGTAGAGGAATTGGAACGATGGCATAACGCTTGTCAGGGCAATGATTGCCCTGAATGCAGTATTTTAGAAGGATTAAAAGGATAAATTAATATTCCCAGCTTTCAGGATCGATGCCTAAATCACGCATGATCTCTTTGGCATTTTCAGGAATCTCATCATGGCGTTCTTTCATTAAATCTGCATCAGTCGGTAATGGCTGACCTGTAAAAGCATGCAAGAATGCCTCACAAAGCAATTCACTATTTGTTGCATGGCGCAAACTTTTCAGCTGACGACGCGTACGCTCGTTCGTCAAAATTTCCAATACTTTAATTGGAATAGACACTGTAATTTTTTTGACTTGCTCGCTCTTTTTGCCATGCTCTGCATAAGGGCTAATATATTTGCCATCCCAGTTTGCCATAATGCACCTTAAATAACCTGATAATTTATCCGTATTTTAATGAAAAATAAGCAAAATGACAATCTAGACGGCTAAAAGTATAGCATGCTATTTCCCTTACATTCACTTACAAACATTTACAATAATTTGCAGAACTAAAAATCATTACCTTTGACTAAATGCCTGTTGCATTCGCAATACATTATTGTTATTTGAAGATAACGACATGTTTAATATTGAGGTCTATTATGTCAAAAAAACTTTTTGCTGAATTCTTCGGCACATTTTGGTTAGTGTTTGGTGGTTGTGGTAGTGCAATCTTTGCCGCTTCTGTCAACCTAGGTATCGGTTATGTAGGCGTTGCATTTGCGTTTGGTTTAACCGTATTAACCATGGCTTATGCTGTAGGTCACATTTCTGGTGGTCACTTTAACCCAGCTGTAACACTTGGTTTAGTGGCTGGCGGTCGTTTCTCTGCGAAAGATGCTCTTCCATACATTATTTCTCAAGTAGTTGGTGGTTTAGTAGCGGGTGCAGCACTTTATCTTATCGCATCAGGTAAAGCGGGCTTTGATGTGACTGCCGGTTTCGCATCTAATGGCTACGGCGAACATTCTCCTGAAGGTTATTCTTTAGAAGCGGTATTCGTAGCAGAAGTATTATTGACTGCATTCTTCTTATTAATCATCATGGGTTCAACTCATAAAAATGCAGCTGCAGGTTTTGCGCCAATTGCAATTGGTTTAGGCTTAACGTTAATCCACTTAATCAGCATTCCTGTATCAAATACCTCTGTAAACCCGGCTCGTAGTACTGCAGTTGCGGTATTCCAAGGTTCTTGGGCAATCGACCAATTATGGTTATTCTGGGTTGCGCCGATTATCGGTGGTATTTTAGGTGGTATTATCTACCGCACTTTATTAGCGAAAAATAACTAAGATTTCGTTTCATAGAAAAAGAAGAAGGCATCATTAGATGCCTTCTTCTTTTATCTTTTATATTGTGTAATCCAAATATATAAATAAAAACCACCTTTCGGTGGTTTCAGTCTATTATAAGGTTTTTGCAAGATCTTTTAGGAAAGCTTTAAACTCTTTACCTAATTTATCATGACGAAGACCATATTCTACAAAAGCTTCCATATAGCCAATCTTGTCACCACAGTCAAAGCTTCTGCCTGTCATATGGAACGCTTCAACGGTCTCTTTCTCAATAAGCATATCGATTGCATCCGTTAATTGGATTTCATCGCCCACACCAACTGGTGTTTTTTCTAATAAATCCCAAATTTCAGCAGAGAACACATAACGACCAACAACAGCAAGATTTGATGGTGCCTCTTCCACAGATGGTTTTTCAACAATGCTATTAATTTTAACGCTATCGCCACCTTTTAACTCTACGCCACCACAATCTGCGATACCATAGCTACTCACTTCATCCGCGGCAACAGGTGCTACCATAATTTGGCTTGCTTGTGTTTCTTTAAAACGTTTAATCATTGCTGAAAGATTTTCTTTCTTTTGATTTGCCGTAAAATCTGCTAAAAGCACATCAGGTAACACCACTGCAAACGGCTCGTTTCCAACGACAGGACGACCACATAGCACAGCATGGCCTAAACCTTTCGCATTGCCTTGACGAACGTGCATGATGGTTACATCTTTAGGACAAATAGAACGAACCTCTTCCAAAAGTTGACGTTTAACACGTTTCTCAAGCATGGTTTCCAACTCAAAAGACGTATCAAAGTGGTTTTCAATCGCATTTTTAGAAGAATGTGTAACTAACACGATTTCTTTAATTCCTGCTGCGACACACTCATTAACAACATATTGAATCAGTGGTTTATCCACAAGCGTTAACATTTCTTTTGGAATCGCTTTTGTTGCTGGCAACATACGGGTGCCTAGACCGGCTACGGGAATAATTGCTTTCATTGATTTTCCTTTTTGTTTAAATATTCAATGACCACACTTCTGTAACACAAAAGTGCGGTCATTATTTATTAAATTTTAATAGATTTAAGTTGGAAAAGTTCCTTCTCTACCTTTATAACTCAAATTCCGTTATTTTTAAAATCTTGCAAACCAATGGGTTTAATTTTTTGAAAAAACGTTAATTAAATTATAAATAGAATGTAAAACATTCATAAAACTCGTCGGTCTAAGATGCCCCATCTATATGTTCATCTTTTGACTGCAGAATTCGTTGGTAAATTTCCTCTCGGTGAACGGATACTTCTTTAGGCGCTTGCACACCGAGTTTGACTTGGTTTCCACGTACACTCAAAACCGTGATAGAAATATCGTCTCCAATGAGAACACTTTCGCCAACTTTTCGAGTTAAGATTAACATCTTTTATCTCCTTAGTTTGCATTTATTAGATATCCCTATCAATCAAGTAAAGATCGGCATCCCACCGACCTGCTTGTACTACAGATTATTGCTTAACCAGTTTTGTGCGACAGTTAATGCTAGATTCACATTTTCTGGTTGGGAGCCTCCTGCCATTGCCATATCAGGGCGACCACCGCCTTTCCCACCAACTTGCTGAGCCATTAAATTCACTAGCTCACCAGCCTTCACTTTAGTAGTTAAATCGCTTGTTACGCCAACGACGAGGTTGACTTTATCATCTAAAATAGATGCAAATACAATTACGCCTGAACCAAGTTGATTTTTTAAATCATCAACCATCACACGTAACGATTTAGTTTCAATTCCGTCTAGTTGATGTACGATTACAGAAACATCATTAATTTTAACCGCACTTTTCACTAAATCGGACCCCGCTTGCATTGCGGCTTTTTCTTTTAATCCTTGTAATTCTTTTTCTGCTTTCTTCGCTTTATCTTGAAGTTGCTGAATTTTCTCAACAAGGGTATTAACGTCAGATTTAAATAAATCTGCACTTTGAGTAAGAATACGTTGTTGGTTATGTAACCAATTAATTGCATTTTCACCCGTTACCGCTTCAATACGACGAACACCTGCTGCAACTGCAGTTTCCGCCACAATTTTAAATAAACCGATATCACCGGTACGTTTAGCATGAATGCCACCACAAAGTTCAATGGAGAAATCCCCCATTGTTAAAACACGTACCACATCAGCATATTTTTCACCGAATAACGCCATTGCACCTTTTGCTTTTGCCGCTTCGATATCCATTACATCCGTTTGAACCACATAATTCTCACGTACTTTTTGGTTTACCAACGTTTCAATTTCGTTAAGCTGTGCTTTGGTAATCGCTTCCGGATGAGCAAAGTCAAAACGTAATGCGGTATCGGATACTAATGATCCTTTTTGCACTACATGGTGACCTAAAACTTGACGCAATGCGGCGTGTAATAAGTGTGTTGCAGAATGGTTAAGTGACGTTTGATGACGTCTTGCTGCATCCACAACCGCATTGACTGTTTGTCCGACTTTTAAACTACCTTGCTCCAACTCACCAATATGGCCGAATACTTGACCATATTTTTGAGTATCTTTTACATTAAACTGAATACCTTGAGAGGTTAAATAACCGCTGTCGCCAATTTGGCCACCCGATTCTGCATAGAATGGAGTGTTTTCTAAAATTACCACAGCGCTTTGGCCTGCAGTAATACTCTCTACTGATTTACCATCATGGAAAAGTGCGGTCACTTTGGCTAAAGATTCTGATTCAGTATAACCTTCAAATTTCGTTTCACCTTCTACACGAATAACATTGTTGTAATCCATGCCGAATTGGCTTGCAGATTGTGCGCGTACACGTTGTGCTTCCATTTCACGCTCAAAACCGGCTTCATCAATTGCAATATCACGCTCACGACATACGTCTGCAGTTAAATCAAGTGGGAAGCCATAAGTATCATAAAGTTTAAAGGCTACTTCACCTGACAACACACCATCTTTCACTTGAGCTAGCGCATCATCTAATAAGCTTAATCCACGCTCTAATGTACGAGCAAATTGTTCTTCTTCTAAACGAAGTAATTTTTCTACATTGGCTTGTTTTTCTTTAACTTCTTTGCCAGCTTCCGCCATGACTTCAATTAAGGTTGGCACAAGTTTATAGAAGAACGCTTCTTTTGCCCCTAACAAGTGGCCATGACGCACTGCACGACGAATAATACGACGTAATACATAACCACGACCTTCGTTTGATGGAATCACGCCATCTGCAATTAAATATGCACAAGAACGAATGTGGTCAGCAATTACGCGTAATGATTTATTAGTTAAATCTGTTGTTCCTACGATTTCTGCTGTTTTTGCAATTAATTTTTGGAAAATATCGATCTCATAGTTAGAGTTTACGTGCTGTAATACAGCAGAAATACGCTCTAAACCCATCCCGGTATCAACCGATGGACGTGGTAATTTTTCCATTGTACCGTCTGCTTGACGGTTAAATTGCATGAATACCACGTTCCAAATTTCAATATAGCGGTCACCATCTTCTTCTGGTGAGCCTGGAGGGCCACCCCAAATGTGATCACCGTGATCGTAAAAAATTTCAGTACATGGACCACAAGGACCTGTGTCACCCATTGCCCAGAAGTTATCTGATGCATAAGGCGCACCTTTGTTATCACCGATACGAATAATACGTTCTGCTGGCACACCAACTTCTTTATGCCAAATATCATAAGCTTCATTATCGGTTTCATACACGGTTACCCATAATTTTTCTTTTGGTAACCCGAGCCATTGTGGAGAAGTCAAATACTCCCAGGCAAAATTAATCGCATCATGTTTGAAATAGTCGCCAAAACTGAAGTTGCCGAGCATTTCAAAGAAAGTATGGTGACGCGCCGTATAACCGACGTTTTCTAAGTCATTATGCTTACCACCTGCGCGCACACAACGTTGTGCAGTTGTCGCACGTGAGTAAGGACGTTTGTCCATACCAAGGAACACGTCTTTAAATTGGTTCATCCCGGCATTGGTAAAAAGCAATGTCGGATCGTTTTCAGGTACAAGTGAACTACTTGCGACGACCTGATGCCCCTTGCTATGGAAAAAATCAAGGAATGACTGTCTAATTTCTGCTGTTGTTTTCATTGATAAAACCTTGTGTCTCTATCTCGATCACGATTTATAAAATAAGCTTGCTATTCTTGCATATTTTGACCTAGAGAAAAAGGCTTTTTCACTGATCTTAAAAAAGAAAACCGCACTCTACTGCATTGATTGAGAAGTGCGGTTAAAATTTACGTTATTTTAATAGAGCTAAAATAATTTTTGATCACTATTCGTCGCGAAGTGGCACAACCAACATATCAATTTTAATGGTATTCATCACTTGACGTGTTGAAGACATTAATTTACTCCAGAAATCTTGGTGATGACCTGTCACTAGTAGATCTACATCATACTGATCAATAGCGTCCGTCAAAACTTGACCTAAATCACCGCTACCGCTCAATTTTTCTTTTATTGGATAACCAGCATGTTCCGCTAAATTAATTAGCGCTTTTTGGGTTTCGCTCGAGATTCTATCTTGCATTGATGACATATTGACATCAATTAAACCAGTATAGAGATCCGAGAAGTTTACATCTACATGAATAATGGAAAGTTGCGCATCATTACGTTTTGCAATTCCCACGGCTTTTTTGAGTAGAAATTCACTTTCGTCAGAAAGATCTACCGCAACTAAAACGTGTTTGTACATAATCGACTCCTTACTGATTTGATTGGCCTTTTTTATCTAACTGTATATTAGCACCTTAGTTGCACAAAAAACTTGCACTAGATCACAATTTTGAGAATTCTTCTCAATTTTTCATTAAATTTTCAATGTCATCAATTTCTTTTGGAGCCGCTGCAGTCAGATTTTTATTGCCATATTCTGTCATTAGCAAGTTATCTTCAATACGCACACCAATGCCTTTATATTGAGCTGGCACATCCGCCTCTTCTGAAATATAAATACCTGGCTCAACAGTGATAACCATCCCCACTTCAAGTGTACGGCTACGATCATCATCATAGCGGCCAACATCGTGCACATCCAAGCCAAGCCAGTGCCCTAAACCATGCATATAAAACTGGCGATAAGCTTTCTCTTCAATCAGCTTATCCACATCCCCTTTCAGAATGCCTAAATCAACCAAACCTTGAGTTTTAATACGAATCACTTCGTCATTCGCCAGTTTAATTGAATTTCCTGGCACTAATAACTCAATGGCACGTTTTTGTGCTTTTAACACTAATTCATAAATCTCACGTTGTGGCTGAGTAAATTTACCATTCACAGGGAACGTACGTGTGATATCGCCTGCATACATAGCAAACTCACAGCCTGCATCAATTAATACAAGATCGCCATCTTTTAATGGTTGATCATTTTCGGTGTAATGCAAAATACAGGCATTATCGCCCCCGGCAATAATGGAATTGTAAGACGGGAATCTTGCCCCATGACGATTAAATTCATGCAGAATTTCGCTTTCAATTTCATATTCAAAACGATTCTGACGAGTTACTTGCATCGCTTTAATATGTCCAAATGCTGTAATTTGTCCCGCTTGCTGCATTAATCGAATTTCATTTGGTGATTTAATTAAGCGCATCTCACTTAACATCGGCTGCCAATCAAAAACAGCGTAAAATTTCACCGCACTTTCAGCTATTAATTTATCGCCCCAAGGATGACGATCAGCCACATGATAAAGTGCGGTCAATTTTTCCGTTAATTTTGGAAATTCTGTTTTGAAATCATCAATAGAATAGGCTTCATCGACATTGAGTTTTTGCGGTGCGCGCTCAACGCCTAATCGGCGACCATTCCACGTTTCAAGCAAAGGATCTCGTGGACGAAGAAATACAACCGCCTTTTCCGCATCTTCCGTTTTAATCAATAACAATGCGGCATTGGGTTCATTAAAACCCGTTAAATACCAAAAGTAACTGTCTTGACGGAAAGGAAAATCACAGTCGTTATTACGACGTTTTTCAATTTCGGAAAATAGCAACAAGGCAGAATTTGGCTGCATTTGTGCTAACACCTTTTGACGACGTTCTGCAAATTCTTCTTGCGGTAATGCCACCATGTATGCGAGATCCATGTTTCGCTCCTCTTAATGTAATATCGGTTTTATTTCTTGTTCATCATCGTTGAAATGGGTGTAAAACAACATCGCAATGGTGCGAACATATTCAATAATTTCTTCTAGAGCTTCAGCAAGCTCTTCTTCGTCATCTTCTTCATCATAACCAAGCTGACAAATATCTTGTAAATCATCCACTGCTTCGCCAATTTCGCCTTTTTCTTTATCCAATTCTGTCTGAACAAGACCTAAACCCAGTAAAAATTGGTTTGCCCAGTCTGATAGACTGTCTGCGCGAGCAAACACGCTCTCATCTTCTGTTAAGCCCAATTCAAAATCAAACCCTTCTACATCCCCTAAAGTTTTACCAATCTGTTCATAGATTTCGGTAATTGGCTGAATTAATGCGGTTGGATAAGCGTGGTTATCGTTACTGAATTGATATAAAAGTGGTAACCAACTTTGGTCTTTCAGTCCACCACAAATTAAGCCGCTCAAAAAGCCATGTAATTCTGTTGCATTAATGCCAATACCAGCAGATTTGAGTTGTTGATTAAGTTCAGTTTGGGAAATTGTCATTGTTATACCTATAAAATCATCGAAAACCATTAAAGTGTAGCACCACACAAATAAAAATGCGATCGCATTTCTATAAAGAAAAACGATCGCACTTTCTTTCGCAAAGGGGAATTACATCATTCCGCCCATGCCTCCCATACCGCCCATTCCGGCAGCACCTAAATCGGCTTTATCATCTTTTGGAAGATCGGTAACCATACATTCTGTGGTAATCATTAAGCCCGCTACAGAAGCTGCGAATTGTAACGCAGAACGAGTTACTTTAGTTGGGTCTAAAATACCCATTTCGATCATATCACCGTACTGTTCAGTACCTGCGTTATAACCAAAGTTTCCTTCGCCATTTTTAACCGCACTTGCTACAACTGATGCTTCTTCACCTGCGTTAGTGACGATTTGACGAAGCGGCGCTTCCATTGCACGTAATGCAAGTTTAATACCTACATCTTGTTCTTCGTTATCACCTTTTAAGGTTGCAGCTACTTTGCTTGCTGCACGAACTAAGGCAACCCCACCACCTGCAACGATACCTTCTTCAACCGCAGCACGAGTTGCGTGTAACGCATCATCTACACGATCTTTTTTCTCTTTCATTTCAACTTCAGTTGCTGCACCAACTTTGATTACAGCCACACCGCCAGCAAGTTTAGCTACGCGTTCTTGAAGTTTTTCTTTATCATAATCAGAAGTTGATTCTTCGATTTGTTGGCGAATTTGAGCTACGCGACCTTTGATTTGAGCTTCATCACCCACACCATCGATGATCGTGGTATTGTCTTTGTTGATAACAACACGTTTCGCTTGACCTAAATCTTCTAATGTCGCTTTTTCAAGTTCCATACCGATTTCTTCAGAAATCACAGTACCTGCTGTTAAGATCGCAATATCTTGTAACATTGCTTTACGACGATCGCCAAAACCTGGCGCTTTTACTGCTGCCACTTTTACGATACCGCGCATAGTGTTAACCACTAAGGTTGCAAGCGCTTCACCTTCGATGTCTTCAGCGATAATTAATAATGGTTTACCCGCTTTTGCGACACCTTCTAATACTGGAAGTAATTCACGGATATTTGATACTTTTTTATCTACTAAAAGAATGTATGGGTTGTCTAATTCAACCGTTGCCGTTTCTGGTTTGTTGATGAAATAAGGTGATAAGTAACCACGATCGAATTGCATCCCTTCCACAACGGCTAATTCATCGTCAAGACCTGTACCGTCTTCTACGGTAATCACACCTTCTTTACCCACTTTCTCCATTGCTTGAGCAATTAACTGACCCACAATGCTGTCAGAGTTAGCAGAAATTGTCCCTACTTGCTCAATTTCTTTAGAAGTTTCGCAAGGTTTAGATAAATTTTTAAGCTCAGAAACAACCGCACTTACTGCTTTATCAATACCGCGTTTTAAATCCATTGGATTCATGCCCGCAGCCACCGCTTTTAAACCTTCATTTACGATAGCTTGAGCAAGAACTGTTGCAGTAGTAGTACCGTCACCCGCTGCATCATTGGCTTTAGAGGCAACCTCTTTCACCATTTGTGCACCCATGTTTTCAAATTTATCTTCTAATTCAATTTCACGTGCGACAGACACTCCATCTTTAGTGATGGTTGGTGCACCAAATGATTTATCTAAAATTACATTACGACCTTTAGGGCCAAGGGTAACTTTTACCGCATCTGCTAGTACATTCACACCTTTAAGCATTTTTACACGTGCATCGTTACCAAATTTTACGTCTTTTGCTGCCATTTTCTTTTTTCCTTAATTTAAATTATTCCACAATCGCCAAAATATCGTTTTCAGAAATGATTAACACTTCTTCACCGTCGATTTTTTCACTTTTCACGCCATAGCCATCATTGAAAATGACCGTATCACCAACTTTTACATCTAAAGGTTGAACGGTACCATTTTCCAAAATACGACCTTTACCTACTGCTAATACTTTTGCACGGGTTGATTTAGTCGCTGCTGAACCGGTTAATACAATACCGCCAGCTGAAAGGGTTTCTACTTCTTCACGTTTAATGATTACACGATCATGTAAAGGACGAATATTCATGATTAATTTCCTTCTTATTAAAATAAAGTGTTTTAAATGTGGGGATAACTTTTTCGGTTTCAAGGGGATAAATAAAAAAATTCTTGCCCTAAAAAAACTTATGCGAGAAATGAAAATATCTCTCATACTTCTTCTTTAAAATGTGATCAATATCAAATTTATTTTCAGTGTAAATTCCTATAATTACCTCAAATTAATTAACAACCAAAAAAGGTGATTCAAATGACTCAATACAGAAAAGAAGTGGATTTATTAGGCGAACGTGATGTGCCGGCGGATGCGTACTGGGGTATCCACACATTAAGAGCGGTCGAAAACTTCAATATTTCTAATGTAACCATTTCTGATGTACCGGAATTTGTACGCGGCATGGTGATGGTAAAAAAAGCAACTGCCCTAGCGAATGGTGAATTAGGTGCTATTCCAAGTGATATTGCAAAAGCGATTGTAGCTGCTTGTGATGAAATTCTTACCACGGGGAAATGCTTAGATCAATTCCCATCTGATGTATATCAAGGTGGTGCGGGTACTTCTGTCAATATGAATACCAACGAAGTCGTTGCTAACCTCGCACTTGAAAAAATTGGTCATAAAAAAGGTGAATATGATGTTATTAACCCAATGGACCACGTGAACGCTAGCCAATCTACCAACGATGCGTATCCTACCGGTTTCCGTATTGCGGTATATAACAGCATTTTGAAACTTATCGACAAAATCCAATACTTGCATGATGGTTTCGATAATAAAGCAAAAGAATTTGCTAAAATTTTAAAAATGGGTCGTACCCAATTACAAGATGCGGTACCTATGACGGTTGGTCAAGAGTTTAAAGCCTTTGCCGTATTACTTGAAGAAGAAGTACGTAACTTGAAACGTACCGCTGAGTTACTCCTTGAAGTCAACCTTGGTGCAACAGCAATCGGTACTGGTTTAAATACACCAAAAGGTTATACAGAATTAGTGGTAAAACACCTTGCTGAAGTAACTGGATTACCTTGTGTACCTGCTGAAAACCTAATCGAAGCAACATCTGACTGTGGTGCTTATGTCATGGTTCACGGTGCATTAAAACGTACCGCAGTAAAACTCTCTAAAGTATGTAACGACTTACGTTTACTCTCTTCTGGTCCACGTGCAGGTATTAAAGAAATTAACTTACCTGAATTACAAGCAGGTTCTTCTATCATGCCTGCAAAAGTTAATCCTGTTATTCCAGAAGTGGTAAACCAAGTTTGCTTTAAAGTAATTGGTAACGATACTACTGTTACTTTCGCATCTGAAGCGGGTCAATTACAATTAAACGTAATGGAACCAGTGATTGGGCAAGCAATGTTTGAATCTATCGACATCTTAACTAATGCTTGCGTGAACTTACGCGATAAATGTGTAGACGGTATTACTGTAAACAAAGAAATTTGTGAAAACTACGTATTTAACTCAATCGGTATCGTGACTTACTTAAATCCATTTATCGGTCACCATAATGGCGACTTAGTGGGTAAAATCTGTGCTCAAACCGGTAAAGGTGTACGCGAAGTCGTATTAGAAAAAGGTTTATTAACAGCAGAACAATTGGATGACATCCTTTCTGTAGAAAACTTAATGAACCCAACTTATAAAGCGAAATTAAATAAATAATCTCTCGAAGATGTAAAAAGAGCGGTCAATTTTGACCGCTCTTTTGTTTAATCTAAAACTAAATCTATTATTCATATCCATAGATTCGAGCAAAATTATCTACGCTAGGATCTTTTTGCCAATAATATTCGGTGTGGTTAGCAATGTCTTGAGCCAAGTCACTGCCATAATAATCAGCAATAAACCCAAGTGCCATATCCATACCAGCAGAAACGCCTGATGAAGTGTAAAACTTGCCATCTTTCACCCATCTTGCAACGGGCTGCCATTTTACAGCTGGGCGACATTGCTTTACCCATTCAAAAGATTTTTTATTAGAAGTCGCTTTTAAACTATCTAATCGCCCCGTACAAGCCAATAATGCTGAACCTGTACAAACACTGAGACAAATCTCTGACTCATCAATCCATTTACCAAGCTGATTAATAAATTGTTCATCTTTTACTAACTGACGAGTTCCCTGTCCCCCAACAACCAATAACACACTATGAGGTAATAAATGTTCTAGCTTTTCTGTTTCAATATAAAATCCTTGCTTACTATGAATTAATCCACCAACTTGGGATACATAGCGAAGCTTAACATTAGGGACTCTTGCTAAAAACTCAACAGGACCCATTAGATCTAACGTTTCATAGTCATCAAAGACAAGGCAATAAATGTCCATTTTATATCCTTCAATCTTAGAACCTTCAAGCTCACTACTCTTCTATGCCTAGGGCTTTCTTCACTGGAGAAAAACTTCGACGATACTCTGGTAAAGGGCCCAGTTCCGCTAATTTTTCCAAGTGTAATTTGGTTGGATAGCCTTTATGTTGAGCAAACGCATATTCAGGATACTTTTTATCTAATGCTTCCATTTCTTGATCGCGTGCAACTTTTGCCAAAATAGAGGCGGCGCTAATTTCAGCCACAAGTGAATCCCCTTTCACTACCGCTTGAGCAGGCAAACCAAGGTTAGGTGGAATACGATTGCCATCCACCAACACAAAGTGCGGTTGAATTTCTAAGGCTTTTACGGCTCGTTCCATGGCTAACATCGAAGCATGAAGAATATTTAATTCATCAATCTCAGCTGGCTCAGCTCGTCCCATTGCCCAAGCTAAGGCTTTCTCTTTAATTTCTGCTGCGAGTGCAAGACGTTTTTTCTCACTGAGTTTTTTAGAATCCGCCAAACCAGCAATCGGCTTATTCGGATCTAAGATCACCGCAGCCGTGACAACTGCCCCCACTAAAGGGCCTCGGCCAACTTCATCCACCCCGGCAAATAGCTGATAACCTTCAGGATAAACAAAATCAGTCATGTCTTTGCTCCAATAAATCAACCACAGCTTGTGCGGCTTGGCTATCCGCATCACATTGAATCAATTTATGCAATTCTGTAAAACGTTGAATTAAAACACTGCGAGATTTGACCGCACTTTCGTCATCGCCTAAATACTGAGCAAGTTGCTCTGCTAATTTTTGCGGTTCGCAATCTTCTTGAATCATTTCTGGCACAAGCATTTCATCCGCTAACAAATTAGGCAATGAAATATATTTTGTTTTGACTAATCGTTTTGCCAAGAAATATGTGAAAGGTTTCATTCGATAGCCTACTACCATTGGCGATTTACACAACATTGCCTCGAGCGCTGCGGTACCTGAAGCAAGTAAAGTCGCTTCGGCGGCAATCATCACTTGGCGTGCTTTACCATCAATTAAATGCATATCAAGATCAGGAGCAATCTGAGCCTTTATTTCCTCAAATTGCTGGCGACGTTTTTCATTCACCAAAGGGACTAAAAACTGCAAGTCTGGATATTTTTCTTTTAATAACAAAGCAGTTTTTAAAAATGGCTCTGTAAGGAAGCCCACTTCACTACCACGGCTCCCCACTAAAATGGCAAGATAACGTCCTTTTTCATCAATATCTAAGGTCTGGCAAGCTTCTGTACGATTTGGTTTTAATGGAATTGCATCCGCCATGGTATGGCCAATAAAACGGCAAGGCACATTAAAACGATCATAAAAAGCTTTTTCAAAAGGAAGAAAAGCCAATACTTGATGGGTTGCTTTAGCAATTTTATAGATACGATTTTGGCGCCAAGCCCATACAGATGGACTCACGTAATGAATGGTTTTAATCCCTTTTTCTTTTAATTTAAGTTCAACGGTAAGATTAAAATCCGGTGCATCAATACCGATAAATACATCTGGTTTAATAGCAGAAAGTTGCTCGATAACACTGCGACGAATTTTAAGCAATCGAGGTAAATGTCTAAGTACTTCTACTAGCCCCATGACAGAGAGCTCTTCCATATCAAAAAAGCTTTCAAAACCTTGAGCAATCATTCTCTCTCCGCCAATCCCGACAAACTTAGCTTGCGGATAGTGGCGTTTAAGCGCTTGAATGAGACCTGCACCAAGAATATCACCAGATACTTCACCGGCAACAATTGCAATAGTCGGATTTTCTTTTATCATTAAATTTATCCTAAAAAACGACCGCACTTTGAACAAATCATCGTGCGGTCTCTTTGTTATTCATCATTTTCTCTTAATGAGAAAAGAAATGTTAATTAACGAATAATGCCACGGGTAGAACGTTTGAAGAATTCCACAAAGAAACTAATTGCAGATTCAGTTTGCGCAATTTGTTCAATTTCCGGCAATACTTCTTCAAGGGTTTTACCGCTACGGTAAATCATTTTATAAACATTACGGATAGCATGCATAGTTGGTTTATCAAAACCACGACGTTTTAATCCTTCAAGGTTGACACCGAAAGGTTGCGCATGGTTACCTTGTGCCATCACATAAGGCGGCACATCTTGGCTAACCATAGAGCCACCACCTAACATTACGTGCGCACCGACGATCACAAATTGATGGATCGCAGACATACCACCTACAATAACAAAATCATCTAATTCAACGTGACCTGCAAGGGTTGCATTGTTTGCCAAAATACAGTTATTTTTGATTTGGCAATCGTGGGCAATGTGGACATTGATCATCAATAAGTTGTTGTTACCAATACGTGTTACACCACCACCTTGGATAGTGCCGCGATGAATCGTCACATGTTCACGAATAAGGTTGCCATTACCAATAATGGTTTTTGTTGCTTCGCCCTTATATTTTAAATCTTGGTTGACTTCACCAATACTGGCGAATTGATAAATCTGGTTATCTTCACCAATCACGGTGTCGCCTTTCACGACAATGTGAGAATTTAAAACGGTACGCGCTTTAATCTCAACACTCCCTTCAATAATACAGAAAGGACCGATAACAACGTCTTCGCCAATAACTGCGCCATCAGCAACAAGCGCGGTCGGGTGAATTTTTGCACTTGGGTGGATCATACTTACCCCTTAATTTTCTTTAATTATCGACGAGCACACATTAATTTGGCTTCACAAGCTACTTCACCGTTTACAGTTGCAATACCCGTGAATGCTGTAATACCACGACGTTCTTTAATCACTTGAACGTTCAATTCCATTTGATCTCCAGGTAATACTGGGCGTTTGAAACGCGCTTCATCAATACCTGCGAAATAGAATAATTCGCCACCTTTTAATTCATGGGTTTTAAATGCAAGGATCCCCATTGATTGCGCCAAAGCTTCAAGAATTAACACACCTGGTAAAATTGGCTCTCCAGGGAAATGACCGGTAAAACAAGGTTCGTTTACGCTAATATTTTTAATTGCTTTTAACCATTCACCTTCTTTGTAGTCTAACACACGATCCACTAATAAAAATGGATAACGATGTGGCAATAAGGTCATAATTTCTTTTGCTTCAATTACTTTACTTACTTGATTCTCTGACACGTCTAATACCTTTAAAATAAATAATAATAAAACACTGGAATTATACGATATTTCTGTATAAAAATAAAACGCACCCTAGGGTACGTTTTAAAAATCTTAGCCAAGTTTTTTCTCAAGGGCTTTCAGTCGTTTATTCATACCATCAATCCCCAAAGTAAGTGCGGCTGTTTTTCGCCACTCTTTATTGGTTTGTAATGGGATACCCGATGAGTAAACGCCTGGTTCAGTAATTGGACGCATTACCATCCCCATGCCAGTCACTGTGACTTTATCGCAGATTTCCATGTGACCATTAATCACACTTGCTCCGCCAATTAAACAATAACGCCCCACTTTTAGGCTACCCGCCATAATGACACCGCCAGCTACAGCTGTACCTGTGCCGATATGAACGTTATGCGCAATTTGACAAAGGTTATCAATGATGACGTTATCTTCAATGACTGTTGCGTCTAAGGCGCCACGGTCAATACAGGTACAAGCACCGATTTCGACATTATTACCAATAATCACTTGACCAACTTGTGGAATTTTCACCCAGCGGCCACGATCATTTGCATAACCAAAACCATCACTACCAATCACAGCACCTGATTGAATTAAGCAATTTTGTCCAATTTCTACTTCATGGTAAACGCTTACATTTGCCCAAAGCTGTGTACCTGCACCAATTTTGGTGAATTTACCTACAAAACAACCTGCGCCAATAATCACGTTATCGCCTAATACAACACCTTCTTCAATCACGGCATTTGCACCAATTGATACATTTTCACCCATTGAAGCTTTTTCAGAAATAACCGCACTTGGGTGGATATTTTGAGCCGCTTTTGGGGTAGTATCCATATATTGAGCTAATACTGCATAAGCAACATAAGGATCTTTAACGATAAGTAAATTACTTTCAGGTGAGCAAAATTCCACATCTGCTTCTGACACCACAAGAATACCTGCTTTAGATTCAGCTAATAAAGGGCGAAATTTTGCATTAGAAATGAACGTAAGCTGATTTGCATCTGCTTTTGAAAGAGCAGCAATACTATTAACGACAACGTCGGCGTTACCACGAAGGGTACCGCCGACTTTTGCTGCTAATTCCTGTAAAGAATAGGATTTTTGCATTATGAGAACCTATTATTTTTTCTCTTCAGTTTTTGCTGGAGCTGCTTTTTCAGTTGCAGGAATAGATTTTAATACATCTTCAGTAATGTCTTTACCATCTACCGCAAATACTACAGAGTTAGCATCTAAAACATAAGTATAACCTTTTGCTTTTGCTAAGTTATTAGTTGCAACTTGAATGCTTTCTAATAATTTACCACGCTCTTCAGTTTGACGTTTTTCGTTTAACTCTTGGAACTCTGCCACTTTTTTATCTTGCTCTTCCATTAATTTATTTAATGCAGCTTCTTCATCTGAACCAAATTTAGTGATTTCTTCTTGGCGTTTTTGAATTTCAGCTTGACGTAAACGAGGTGCATCTTTTTGTAAAGCTGCAACTTTTGCTTCTACTTTTTTACGAGATGCTACGATTTTGTCATCAATTTCTTTCTTACTTGCAGCAAGTTTATCCGCCATTGGTTTGAATTCTGCATCTAACTTATCTGCTACAGCTTGACGATCTGGGTGGTTTTGGAATAAGTAACCAGCGTTGATGAATGCGATATTTTCATCTGCAGCAGCAAAACCTGATGCAAGTGCAAGACCTAAAGAAAGTGCGGTAACTTTTACTACGTTTTTCATGTTTGAATTTCCTTAAATTAGTTTAGTAAATATTCCTGTGCCAGCTAACTCACTGACACAGAACGAAGATTTTGACTTAAATAGAACGTAAAAGTTCAATTTATTAGAAAGAACCACCAATACTGAATTGGAATTGTTCTACATCATCATTTTCATATTTTTTGATTGGTTTCGCATAAGAGAATACCAATGGTCCAATTGGTGATTGCCATTGGAAAGCAACACCAGTTGAAGCTCGGACTCGACCCGCTTTGCTGTAATCAGGTAATGTTGAATAAATCGGAGATGATTTTAAGCCCTCTTTATCTGATTTCCATTTTGTATTCCAAACGCTCGCTGCATCAACGAAAAGCGAGGTTCTCACGCTATTTTGGCTTTTATCTCCAACAAATGGGGTTGGAACAATAAGTTCGACACTTGCTGTAGCCATCGCGTTACCACCAACGACATCAGTACTTTGATACCATTGGCCATATTTGTCTTGATAAATCGCATTAGGACCTACTGCACCGTAAGCAAAGCCACGTAATGAACCGATACCACCCGCCGTATAAAGTTGATAGAACGGTACACGTTTACCACCTAAGCCATTTGCATAAGAAGCGGTTGCTTTTCCAGATAATACCCAACGATGATCACGATCTAATGGGTAGAAACCTTGAAGCTCAGCGCTTAATTTATAATATTTATTGTCAGATCCTGGAATGGTGACACGACCACCTAAACTTGCTTTCACACCTTTAGTTGGGAAATAGCCACGGTTTAGGCTGTTGTAATTCCAACCAAATGAGAAATCAAAATCATTAGTTTTGATTGAGTTTCCAGTCAAATTCATTGACTTCATGTATAAATCACGGTTGTATTCATACGCGAAGTTACTGATTTTATTATAAGTATAACCTAATCCCACGTAATATGAGTTATTCTCATTAACTGGGAATCCTAATGTGACATTACCACCGTAAGTTGTACGTTTATAGGTTGATAAAGTATCACTTTTCGAGTTATCGTAAGTTTCATAGAATACGTTTCCACCTAAACTTACTCCATCTTTAGTAAAGTATGGTTCTGTATAACCCAAGTTTACACTTGTACCGTAGTCATTACGTGTACCTGCTAAACTTACCGCTGCACCTGTTCCCAAGAAATTGTCTTGTTTCACACTTGCTTGATAGCTGATACCACTTTCTGTACCATAACCGATACCAAAGTTAATACTACCGGTATTACGTTCTCTTACTTTATATACGACATCGACTTCATCATTAGAACCTTGAATTGGTTCAACACGATTTTCTACACTCTCAAAGAAACCCGTTCTATCTAAACGTACTTTACCTAACTCAACTAATTGAGAGTTATACCAAGTACCTTCTTGCTGGCGCATTTCTTGACGCAATGTGCTATCTGCAGAAACCGTATTACCTTCAAAGCGAACTTGACGAACAGATAAACGACGTCCCGCATCAACCACAAAGGTTAATGCTAATGTTTTATTCGCATCATCGAAAGTTGGTACAGTATTCACTGTTGCACTACCGTAACCACGTTCACCTAATTTATCTTTAATTAAGCTTTCAACATTTTGCACATCCGCACGACTGAATGTATCATTTAAGTGAAGTTCACCTAATAATGGTTGTAATTCATCAGCCATACCACCTAAGTTACCGACGATACGAGCAGAACTTAAATTGTATTTTTCACCTTCACTTACATCAATAGTGACATCTGCTTTTGTATGTTCTTCATTCAACTGAACATCTGTTTTTGTCACTCTTGCTTTTGCATAACCATTATTTTGGTAATAGTCTTGGATAGCTTGAATATCTTTATCAAATTGAGAACCATCAAACTTATTACCCCAAAGTTTCCACCAAGAATCAGGTTGAAGTTCCATTTGTTCTTGTAACTTACTGCTAGAAATCGCTTCATTTCCATTAAAAGTAACAGAACGAAGTTTTGCCGTATCATCTTCATCAATTTGAAGTGTAATTTCTGCACGGTTATTCGGTAAAGTTGTCACTATCGGATCAACTTTCGCATTATAACGACCTATACTCTTATAATGTTCTCTTAAGGTTTTCGCAAA
Organism: Haemophilus sp. HMSC068C11; assembly: GCF_001815355.1. Lineage (GTDB taxonomy): Bacteria > Pseudomonadota > Gammaproteobacteria > Enterobacterales > Pasteurellaceae > Haemophilus_D. Next base: position 87,716 of record NZ_KV820361.1, on the reverse strand, counting down.
CTCTTCTAATTTCGCACGATTTAAGACATCACCACTTTTGAAACCATTTGCATCAAGGTTTTGTTTTAATGCTTCTGTTGGAATAACTGAGTTACCTTTAATATTCACTTCAGAAATAATTGGTTTCGCAATAACGCTCACAACTAATGCGTCGCCATCTTGGAAAGCTTTAACATCATCAAACTGTCCACTTACGAATAATGAACGTACAATATTGGCTACATCTTTATCCGTTACACGCTGACCACTACGAACAGGAAGGCTTGCTAGAATTTGCTGTTCTAAGTCTCCTTGAGCACCGTCAACACGAATGTCTTTTGCTACAAATGGTGCCGCAAATACACTCGTTGTAGTACCGAATAATAAACTTGCGATTAGAAGTTTTTTCATCGACTTTATCCTATAAAAAACAATAGTTATAAACGAAAGAAATCATTAAAAAGCACAAAAATTGTTTGAATTAACAAGATTGTTAGCCCTACACGATAACTTAAATTTTGTACCCGTTCTGAAACAGGTTTTCCTTTGATAGCTTCCGCCGCCAAAAATACGAGATGTCCACCATCTAAAACTGGCAACGGAAATAAATTCATTATGCCTAAATTAACACTAATTAACGCGAGAAAACTTAAGAAATAAATCACGCCTGCGTTAGAAGATGCGCCTGCACCTTGAGCAATTGAAATTGGCCCAGCCAAACTGGAAAATGAAAGTTCACCACTAAACAATTTCCCGATTGCCTTCACAATAAACCAAGAAATTTGGCCTGTCTTTTCCACACCTTTTTGTAGCGCATCAAGAATACCATATTTTAATTCAGTTCGATACTGTTCGCCAACTTTTAAGAACGTCGGACTTAACCCTACAAACCATTTACCCTCTCGATTCTTCTCAGGTTGCAAGGTTTTGTCAAAAATTTCTTGATTACGTTCGATCTTGATTGTAAAAGGCTGACCTTGTTGTACCAGTGCGACAAAAGCTTTCCAATCAAGTGCGGTCGAATTTTCTGCTAAAATTTTATCGCCAATCAATAAGCCCGCTTTTTCTGCTGGAGAGTTTTCCACCACTTTTGATAATGTCATCTCCACTTTACTTGAAACGGGATTAATTCCTAATGTTTCAAATGATGTTTCTTTATCAGGTTCAAATGTCCAATTTTGCAGATTAATGGTTCGTTGATAAGGTTGGTCTTCACCAAAAGGCGTTAATGTGAGTTCAACCGAATCAGAACCTAACTTATCAGTGAGCAATAAATTAATGGTTTCCCAATCAGGGGTATTCTTCCCATCAATTGCCAAAATCTGGCTATTTGGTTCAATTTGAGCCATCGCAGCTGGAGAATTTGGCGTGACGTTTTCAATGACCGGTTTAACACTCGGAATCCCAACAGAATAAATCACCCAATATACCAAAATCGCAAAAATAAAATTAGCAAGGGGACCTGCAACAATCACAAAAGCACGTTGCGCAACAGATTTACTTTCAAATGCCTGCGATTTTAATTCTGCGGGAACTTCTTCATTTCGCCCGTCAAGCATTTTTACATAACCGCCAAGCGGAATGGCTGAAATCGCAAACTCTGTGCCTAATTTATCTGTACGTTGCCAAATTACTTTACCAAAGCCAATCGAAAAACGATGAACTTTAATACCGCACTTTCTTGCTGCCCAAAAGTGACCGTATTCGTGTACGGCAACCAGTACAGCAATTGCAACAATAAATGAGCCAAGCGACCACAAAAACGACATGTTCTATCCTATAACACAAAGAAATAGAAGTATGTGAAGAACGGTACTGCGGCTGTTAAGCTATCAATACGATCTAAAATACCGCCATGGCCTGGAATTAATTGACTGCTGTCTTTAATGCCTGATTCACGTTTAAACATACTTTCGGCTAAGTCACCTAATACAGAAATAGCCACTGTTGCCACAGAAAGCACAACAAAACCACTCATTGCACGACTACCTAATAAGGTTTCACCTGAGAAGTGGATAAACACAAATGCCAATGCCGCCGCGGTGATCATGCCTCCAAATACACCTTGCCATGTTTTCCCAGGTGATACTTTCGGTGCAAGTTTGTGCTTACCAAAAGCTCGTCCGGCAAAATAGGCACCTGAGTCAGCTGCCCATACCAATACAAACACATAAAGCAATAAGAATAAACCATGATGAGGATCAGCTGTATAATTATCTAAACGTAAACGTAAGACTGCTGCAATAAAAGGAATCAGCGTAGAGAAAGCAAACAACACTTGTAAAGGGATATTTTTACCCCAAAACTTCGCTGAGCTTGGATAAGTCACCACTAATACTAATGCAAGCGCCCACCAACCGACTGAATTTAACAATAAAAGCGGCAAGTAGTTTTCAAATACCCGACCCGCATCTAAATAATTACCTTCGTTATAAAGCCAAAGGAAGATAAATGCGCCTAAAAATGCCGCGATACAAAGGCGCGCCAAAGGATTTTTAAAACGAGCAAATTGAGCCCATTCCCAAATACCAAGCGTCGCCACAAAGCCTAAGGCTAGGGCAAAATAAAATGGGGTAAATAAGAACAAGGCACATAATACCAAAGCAATCAATACAATGGCTGATAATACACGTTCTTTAAGCATAAGTTCTCCGCTTATTCTGTCGCGCCAAAACGGCGATGACGTTGTTGATAGCAGGCAATTGCCTGATTAAAATCTTTTTCACTAAAATCCGGCCAAAGCACTTCTAAAAAACATAATTCCGCATACGCAATTTGCCAAAGTAAGAAATTACTAATGCGTTGCTCACCGCTCGTCCGAATTAACAAATCGACTGGTGGCTCATCTTGTGTGACTAAATGTTGCTGGAAAAGTGATTCATTAATATCACTCACCGAAATCTCATTATTTTTTACTTTTTCAGCGAGTTGTTGAGTCGCTTGAACAATATCCCAACAACCACCGTAATTAGCCGCAATATTTAACGTCAGTGCAGTATTATTTCCCGTTAAATTTTCTGCTTTTGCGATCTTCTCTTGCAATTTTTCACTAAAACGAGAAACATCACCGATAATCTTTAAACGAATATTATTTTTATGTAATTTTTTGACTTCTCGATCAAGCGCTTGCATAAAGAGCGTCATTAAAGCGCTCACTTCTTGCTCTGGACGATTCCAGTTTTCGCTGCTAAACGCATATAACGTCAAAAATTTAACACCCGTTTGTCGTGCATAGCTCACCGCTCGGCGCACGGCTGCCACCCCATTTGTATGGCCAAAAATACGCAACTTATTTTGTTGCTTCGCCCAGCGCCCATTACCATCCATTATGATGGCAACGTGTTCGGGAATATTATTGTTATCAAGTTCTTTCATTCTAAAATATTCGGATTTTATGACCGCACTTTGGTGTATTCTACATTAACTTTTTAATCAGCGAAGCGGCTAATTCACGTGCTTGCTTATCTACGGCTAAGACATCATCAATGCTTGAAATAGTAGAAGCTGGCATTTGCTCAACCGTTGCTTGGTTAATTTTCGCAATATCTGTAAATTTAATATAGCCATCTAAAAAGGCTTGTACTGCGATTTCATTTGCCGCATTCATTGCGGTTGTCGCATACTGCCCTTCTGCAAAAGCATCGATCGCTAATTTTAAATTTGGATAACGATTAAAATCAGGTTCGATAAATGTCAATTCTTTGATTTTAAAGAAGTCTAATGGTTCCACACCACTGACTGTACGATTTGGATAAGCCATGGTTTCCGCAATTGGTGTGCGCATATCCGGATTGCCCATTTGAGCAATGACCGAACCATCTACATAACGTACCATTGAATGAATAATAGATTGAGGATGAATAATCACTTCCATTTCATCAGCCGATGCATTGAAGAGCCAGCGGGCTTCAATGTACTCTAAACCTTTATTCATCATCGTGGCAGAATCCACGGAGATTTTTTTACCCATTGACCAGTTTGGGTGAGCGACGGCTTGTTCTGGCGTAATATGTTCAAACTCGTTTAATGGCGTATAACGGAAAGGCCCACCAGAACCAGTTAAGACAATTTTACTGACCCCCAATTCTTTCAAAGGACAGAACCCAACCTTTTCTTGTGCCTCAGGCGGTAAGGATTGAAAAATCGCGTTATGTTCGCTATCAACAGGCAATAATTTTACTTTTGACTGCTTCACTGCATCAATAAAGATCTGGCCACAAGTCACCAACGATTCTTTATTCGCAAGCAAGACTTTCTTACTTGCTTTTACCGCAGAAAGGGTCGGTAGTAATCCCGCCGCACCAACAATGGCTGCCATAACTTGATCAGCATCTGGATGTGCTGCCAGCTCACAAATAGTTTTCTGCCCAGCTAAGACTTCCGTTTTAATGTGGTGTGAAGCTAATTTTTCTCGCAATACTTTTGCTGCATTTTCATCATCTAACGCAGCAAAGTGCGGTTGAAATTTCACGCATTGTTCAAACATTGTCTCAACATTTTTGCCCCCTACTAACGCAAAGGCATGGTATTTGTCAGGATTATGTTCGATAACAGAAAGGGTGCTATGACCAATAGAACCGGTTGATCCTAAAATAACAAGATTTTGTTTTTGCATAAAATTTCGACCGCACTTTGTGCTTTTATTTTTTAATCAGAATAGAACAAGGGCAGACACTTGGTCTGCCCCAAAACATGGTTCGACAATTAGAAATCCATTAATTCTTTTTCTTTATCTGCTAAGATCTCATCCACTTTTTTGATATAGCTATCAGTGACTTTTTGAATGATTTCTTCTGCTTTGTGTTGATCGTTTTCGCTGATTTCTTTGTCTTTTAATAATGCTTTGATTTTATCATTTGCATCACGACGTACATTACGAATCGCGACTTTACCTTGCTCACCTTCGCTTTTTACGATTTTGATTAAATCACGACGGCGTTCTTCAGTTAATGGAGGAAGAGGCACGCGAATTGTTGTACCTGCTGAAGATGGGTTTAAACCTAAATCAGACGTTAAAATTGCTTTTTCTACTGCACTGATTAAAGAACGGTCAAATACTGTTACCGCTAAAGTACGAGCATCTTCTGCAACAACGTTAGCTAATTGACGAAGTGGTGTCGCCGCACCATAGTATTCCACTTGGATTGCATCTAATAAGCTTGGTTGTGCACGGCCTGTACGGATTTTTGCAATATGCCCACGCAACGCTTCGAGGCTTTTTTCCATGCGAGCTTCAGCATCTTGTTTGATTTCATTAATCATTCATCTGTCCTTTTCAATAAATAAAGATAAAACACAGTGATTTTACTGGATTTTTAGGGAGTTTTGAATAAATTTATTCACAAAAAAGGCGAGATACTTTCTCGCCGTTTTATTCGTTTAAAAATTAACTAATCGTTGTACCTTCTTCTGTACCGAGTACAACTTGGCGTAACGCACCTGGTTTGCACATATTAAATACACGAATTGGCATACCGTGGTCACGAGCAAGCGTGAATGCTGCCAAATCCATTACTTGTAATTCTTTATCAATCACTTCTGCATAAGATAATTTATGGTATAGCTTCGCATTAGGATTTTTTGCAGGGTCGCAATCATACACGCCATCAACTTTGGTCGCTTTTAACACGATATCCGCTTCAATTTCGATACCACGTAAACATGCCGCAGAATCTGTAGTAAAGAACGGGCTACCGGTACCGGCTGAGAAAATGACTACACGTTTTTCACGCAACATTTTGATGGCTTCAGACCAGTTATAGGTATCGCAAATCCCATTTAATTGGAATGCAGACATTAATTTTGCATTCACATCTGCACGATGAAGCGCATCACGCATTGCCAAGCCATTCATCACCGTTGCAAGCATCCCCATATGGTCGCCCACTACGCGATTCATGCCGGCTTTAGCTAATTTTGCACCACGGAATAAGTTACCACCACCGAGCACAACACCAACTTCCACGCCCATTTCAATTAATTCTTTAATCTCTAACGCCATACGATCAAGGATCGAAGGATCGATACCGAAGCCCTCATCACCTTGCAATGCTTCACCACTTAATTTCAATAAAATACGTTTGTAAATTGGTTGGCTCATTTGTCTTTTCCTTTGTCGGTTACAAAATTTGGCTTATTCTAGCAAAAGAGCGAAAAAGTTAAAAATGGAAATTAGTCAGAAAAGTGCGATAAAATATCGCTGTTTTGATTTTATAGGTAAACTTTATGAAGATTTCAAAAACCTCACAAATTTTAACCGCACTTTTTTCTTTGGCTTGCGCCATTGCTGCGGGTTATTTGATTTTACGAGGTTCAGGGATGTTTCCTGAGCCATCTATTAGTCTGATTTTACTCGCGGCTATTTTCATTATTTTATTAAGTAGTAGCCGAAAATCTTTCTATTTTATTTTATTACCCTTAGTTTGCTTACACGCAATTTATACGCCAACAGGCTTAAATTTTGGTGCACCAAGCTACCAATATATTGCATCGGTTCTCGCGACAGATATGTTAGAGACCAAAGAGTTTCTCATGCAAATCCCTGTAAGCAGCTATTTAGCTGCATTAGCTATTCCAGTTTTAGTCTTTTTACATTACAAAAGTGCGGTCAAGTTTGGGGTGAAATTTTATCGCAATAAAACATTCATTGCCCTCGCTACCCTGTTGATTGGTTACAACTTACCCATTGCTGCGCCATTAAAAGAAACGATAGATTCGAGTGTACAAATCGTTAATGAATGGCAAAAATTGAAAAAAATGTCACAGGAAAGCAGCTGGGGACAATCCACATTAGAAAATTCTAAATACCAAGATTATGTGATTATTTTGGGTGAAAGTGCGAGAAAAGATTACTTGCATGCGTATGGATACCCCGTCAATGACACACCATTTATGTCATCTGCAAATGGTACACTGATTGATGGTATGACATCTGCAGGAACCAACACTGTCGCCTCATTGCGCTTAATGTTAACGTTACCTGATAAAGAAAAATGGGAACCAAACTATGATTTAAGCTTAGTGGATCTCATTAAGTCTGCAGGTCTGAAAACCTACTGGCTGTCTAATCAAGGTTTCTTAGGTGAATACGATACGCCAGTCGCTTCGCTTGCATCAAAATCTGATGAAACCATTTTCTTGAAAAAAGGTGGGAGCTTTAATTCGACAAACTACAGCGATTTTGATTTAATCCCTAAATTTGCCCAAGTTTTAGAAGATCCAACACAAGGTAAACGCTTTATTGTATTACACATTTATGGTTCACATCCGCTCGCTTGCGATCGCATTGAAGATTACCCGAAAATTTTCAATGACAATGACATTGAGAAAAAGAACGAATACTTAAATTGCTATATTACATCCATTAAGAAAACCGATGATTTCATCAAGAAAGTGTATGAAACGCTCAAAGAAAACGAGCAAAAAACACACCGCACTTTCTCCATGATTTATTTTTCAGATCATGGTTTATGTCATCAGGAAGATGATAAACATGGCGTCACCTTGTTTAACCAAAACTGCCACAGCCAATTACATCATAATATTCCGCTCTTTAAAATTTCATCTGATGATACGGCACGTAAAGAATACAAAGCCTTTAAATCTGGTTTGAATTTCTTAGAAGGTATTGCTAATTGGATTGGAATTAAAAATCCGAAGCTCACATTAGAAGAAGATTTATTCTCTGAACAAGCTGACAAAGATGACTATGGACTGAAAAAACTGATTGAAGAAAAATATCGTAAAGATGCAGACCCTGCCATCGATATTCGTCCAAAGAAATAGAAAATCTTAAATTTCAGACAACAAAAAAGCCGATATTCAATATCGGCTTTTTTATATCTCAATGGAGAAAATTAAGCGTTACCGCCAGTGATTTTTGCAACTTCAGCTGCGAAATCTTCTTCTTTTTTCTCGATACCTTCACCCACTTCTAAACGGATGAAGTTAGACACTGAAGTGTTTACTGATTTTAAGAAGTCACCTACAGATACAGAAGGATCCATGACGAATGGTTGACCTGTTAATGAAACTTCACCAGTGAATTTCTTCATACGGCCTTCAACCATTTTCTCTGCGATTTCTTTTGGTTTACCAGAGTTAACTGCGATATCAATTTGAATTTGACGCTCGTGTTCAACAACATCTGCAGGTACATCTTCTGGGTTCACGAATTCTGGTTTAGATGCCGCTACGTGCATTGCCACTTTTTTAAGTTCATCTTCTGAACCTTCACCTGCAACTAATACACCGATTTTTGCACCGTGTAAGTATTGAGCAATCACTTGACCATCTAAGTAAGCAACACGACGGATGTTCATGTTCTCACCGATTTTAGCCACTAATGCAGCACGTTTTTCTTCAAATTGTGCTTGTAACGCTTCGATAGTGGTACCTTTGTGTGCTGCTGCGAAATCAGCTACTTCGTTTGCTAAACCTAAGAAACCAGCATCTTTTGCTACGAAGTCAGTTTCACAGTTCATTTCAACTAATACACCGAAACCATTTTCTACACGAGCAAGGATAACACCTTCAGCTGCAACACGGCCTGCTTTTTTAGCAGCTTTAGCTTGACCAGATTTACGCATGTTGTCGATTGCTAACTCGATATCACCGTTTGCTTCAACTAATGCTTTTTTACATTCCATCATACCGGCACCGGTACGTTCACGAAGTTCTTTTACTAATGATGCTGTGATTTCAGCCATTTTAAAAATCCTCTGTCGAAAGTACGATTCATTTTGACCGCACTTTTAGATAAAAATATAGGGGCTAAATTTTAGCCCCTATGCCAATTAATCGTTTGATTATTAAGGGCTTCGCCTTATTGCAAAACTTAAATTATTCTGCGTCAGCTGCTAATTCTTCAGCAACTTGAGCTTCGTTACCACGACCTTCTTTAACCGCTGCTGCAGCTGCAGAAACGTAAAGTTGGATAGCACGAGTCGCATCATCGTTACCAGGGATAACGAAATCTACGCCAGCTGGAGTTGAGTTAGTATCAACGATAGCAAATACAGGAATACCTAGGTTATTTGCTTCTTTAACAGCGATATGTTCGTGGTCTGCACCGATAACGAATAACGCATCTGGTAAGCCGCCCATATCTTTGATACCGCCAAGGCTTAATTCAAGTTTTTCCATCTCACGGGTACGCATTAACGCTTCTTTTTTGGTTAATTTGTCAAAAGTACCGTCTTGAGATTGAGTTTCTAAATCTTTTAAACGTTTAATTGATTGACGAACGGTTTTCCAGTTAGTCAACATACCACCTAACCAACGGTGGTTTACATAATATTGTTGACAGTCTAATGCTGCAGCTTGTACTGCTTCTTGAGCCGCGCGTTTAGTACCAACGAATAATACTTTACCGTTGTTGCTAGCAATACGGGTTAATTCCGCTAAAGCTTCGTTGAATAAAGGTAAAGTTTTTTCTAAGTTGATGATATGAACACCGTTACGAGCACCAAAAATGAAAGGTTTCATTTGTGGATTCCAGTAACGAGTTTGGTGTCCGAAGTGTACGCCCGCGTTGATCATGTCGCGCATTGAAACTTGTGCCATAATATTTTCCTTTTGTTGGGGTTGAGCCTCCACATATCAGCTAATCGACCGTTTGGCACCCCGATTAAGCCTTAATGATATGTGTGTGTTGTTAATAATTAAAAACGCTGCTTTTGAAACCCAAAAACAGCGGTGCGATTTATACCATAAAGTGCGGTCAAAAACCAGCTTATTTTGTTAAATTCATCACTTTTCTTGCTTTAATAAACAATAAAGGGGGACGATGCCGCAAATCTTTAAATTCATCATGCCATTGTGGCTGCTCGGCTAACATGGGTTCAGCCATTTGTTCAATTTGAAAACCTGCAGCAATTAAATCATTAATAATCGTTGCCGTCGTGCGGTGATAGGTTTTAAAAGGTTGTTGAAACCAATTCCGCTCTCTCAATCCTTCATCACGGTAATGATTTAAACGATAAGCGACTTGCTGTTTTTTCTCATTTTTTTCCCAGCGCTCCCCTTCTTTATGGCAAGTTGTAATCGGATGCTCTTGGGAAAAAACCAGTGTGCCGTTAGGCTTAAGTTTGTTGGCAATGGAAGCTAATAAAGCTGGAAAATCTTCAATATAATGAAAAGCAAAAGAGCTAGTAATGACATCAAAATCACGTTCTGGCAATTCTGACAATTTTTCCATCGGTAGCTGATATAACGAAAAACGACCTGAAAACTGACCGCACTTTTGCAGATCTTTTTCAGCTTGTTCGAGCATTTTTTCGGAAAGATCGGTTCCAATCACTTTATCCGCACCTCGTTCTAGATAAAGTTGTAAATGCCCGCCAGTGCCACAACCTAGGTCTAGTAATTTCTTCCCTTGCAAATCAGGTAACAGGAAAAGCATCGTTGGCTTTTCCACTATTTCATTGAGACTGATGGGATTAGATCGAAGTTTTTGATAAAGCTCAAAGAAGTTTTCTTTATCGTAAACACTCGTTTTGTTATTCATTTTGTTTCCTATGCAAAATTAAAAAGGGCGTATTTGATACGCCCCTGCTATATTAACGTGAAAACTTATCCTGCGAAACTTGCAAACCATCCTAAGTTTGCGCCTACTTGTGCCACAATATTTAACACACCGAATAAGATCACAAAGCCAATCATAAAATTACCGCCATACACTTTATAAGTTGCATTTGGGAATTTTTGACGACTGGCTTTAGCAAGTAGTGCTGGCACGATTGCTGCCCAAATGGTTGCGGCTAATCCGGCATAACCAATAGCGATCACAAAGCCATAAGGGAATTGTAAACTTAACAATAGTGGCGGTAAGAATGTCACCAATGTGGTTTTTGTTCTGCCTAATAAGCTGTCATCAAATTTAAATAAGTCGGCAATATAATCAAATAAACCTAACGTTACCCCTAAGAATGAGGTTGCAATAGCCATATAAGCAAAGAAATTCAACACAACGGCAATGTATTCCACTTCAATGTATTTATGTAACGCTTCCAATAATGCTGATACATCGCCACCTTTTGCAATCACCGGAGCAAACTCGGTACGCGGTAAATTACCTTGCACCGCAAGCTGCCATAAAATGTAAATCACTAAGGCTAAACCTGTACCAATAAAGATCGATTTCATCACGCGACGACCATCACGATCGTAATATTTGACGAGACTCGGTACATTTCCGTGGAAACCAAAAGACACTAAGCAAACTGGAAGTGCGGTCAATAAATAAGGCAAATAGCTTTGTTCACCTTCCGCAATGGTATTGAATAACACCTCTGTTTTTACAGAGCTCAATAAGCCTGCAGTAGAAAGGAAGAAAGCGACTACCATCCCAACAATCAATACCGTCGTGAAACGGTCCACCGCTTTAGTAGAAAGCCATACAAAAGCCGCAAGAATAAAACAGAAAATTAAGGAACCGGAAGTACGCCCAATATCGACCGCACTTTCTGCTGAGCCAAAAGCTTGATTAAGCAAGTTTTGTGTAATACCACCACCAGAGGTGATATAAGCATAAGTTAAAATATATAAGACGAAAGCAACAGAAAGACCATTGATAATATTCCAACCTTTCCCTAACAAATCTTTTACGATGGTGTCAAAGCTTGAGCCGGTAGGATAATGTAAGTTGGCTTCTAGAATCATCAAACCTGATGTGGTCATACAGAACCAAGTGTAAATCAAAGCCAGAATAGAGCCGATAAACCATACACCTGCTGTCGAGGTTGGGTTAGCAAGCATGCCAGCACCAATCGCGGTCCCCGCAATAATCATGGCGCCGCCTAATAAAGAAGGAGATTTTTTTATTGTCATCGTTAAGTCCTAAAACAAAAATTTGCACTATTATAGTAGTACAAATTTAAAAGACAATCTTTTTGTATCGACAAAACACAATAAATTTATATAATCAGCCATCTCAACAAAAGGATAATTTATGAAAAAACAACTCAAAAGTTTTGCTTTTGCTGTATTAGCAGGGGCGGTTATCACGTCTTGTGCGGATTCTGCCTCAATCAATCAAGAAGCAGCAAGCAGCTATACACAAGAAATGGGGAAAATTCGCTCACAAGGTGCGATTGATACCACATCAAATACCGCAAGACGTATTCATCATGTCTTTAACAAAATGGTGCCTTATGCAAACCAAGAGAATGAAACTGGCTTAAAGTTTAATTGGCAAATCAATGTCATTAAATCTAAAGAGCTCAATGCTTGGGCAATGCCTGGCGGGAAAATGGCTTTCTACACAGGTTTAGTAGATACTTTACAACTAAACGATAATGAAATCGCGGTTGTAATGGGTCATGAAATGGCTCACGCCTTAAAAGAGCACGGTAAAGCCAAAGCCAACTTCGGCACCATGAGTGCGATTGCTGGCGCTATTGGTGGAACAGCTCTGTCTGTTGTCGTTGGAGCCGATGTGACTGATTTAGTGACACTTACTAAAGACTTTGCTTTAGATAAACCGTACTCTCGTAGCGCAGAAACTGAAGCGGATGAAGTTGGATTAATGCTAATGGCTCGCTCAGGTTACAATCCACAAGTTGCGCCTGGTTTATGGCAAAAAATGGCTAAAGCCTCTGGTGGTTCTAAAGGTGCGCTTGACGTGTTAGCTTCTACTCACCCAAGTGATGAGTCCCGTCAAGAAAACTTACAACGCTTATTACCAGAAGCGATGGAACTTTACAAAGCCGCTAAAAATAAAAATGGCTAAATAAAAATGGTTAAAAAATTGACCGCACTTTCATAAATAAAAAGCCAACATCATGTTCGCTTTTTTAATCTCCAAAAGAAAACCGCACTTGAAAAATCAAAGTGCGGTTTGTTTTTATCGTATTTTCAATTAATGTTGTTCGTTAATGTGACCTTCAATTGGTTTTACATTTTCATCAAACACTGGTAACGGTTTGTGTTCGCTTGCAATGTAAGAATAAATCACTGGCAACACGAACAAGGTAAACAATGTACCGATAGCCAAGCCTGCCACAATAACGATACCAATACTGAAACGAGATACCGCACCCGCACCTGTTGCATAAAGCAACGGTACAAGACCTGCAATCATCGCAGCGGTAGTCATCAAAATTGGACGTAAACGTACTTTAGCCGCTTCAGTGATCGCTTCAATACGCGTTTTACCGTGGTTTAACTGCTCTTCTTTCGCTACTTCACACATCAAAATACCGTGTTTCGTAATAAGACCAACCAGGGTAATCAAACCCACTTGTGAGTAGATATTGAGTGTCGTTCCAGCAATCCCTACAAATCCAAAGGCATTTAAGGCTAATAACGCACCACTTACAGCTAACGGCACAGAAATCATAATCACGATTGGATCGCGAATTGATTCAAACTGAATTGCCAAGACTAAGAAAATAATCACTACCGCAAGTAAGAACGTTACAGCAAGCGCATTACCTTCTTGTACTAACTGACGCGCTTCACTTTTAAAGTCATAGTTATAACCCTGTGGTAACGTATTTTTCGCATTGTCCTGTAACCATTGGATCGCATCACCAATTGAAGTACCTGGCATCGGTACAGCACTAATCACCGCAGAGTTTAACTGGCTGAAACGAGGCAATGTACTTGGTTGTGGTTCCAATGTAGCCGTCACCAAGCTGCTTAATGGAACAGAGGTACCATTTGCTGCGGTGATGTAATACTTATTAAAACTTTCCGGAGATAAACGATTGTCACGTTTTACTTGGGAAATAATTTTGTAAGCTCGACCATCAATATCCACACGTTCAATGGTTGCGGCAGATAAGAAGCTGCCTAACGTACGGCTGATTTGTTGCATTGTAATGCCATAAGTTCCTGCTTTTTCACGATCGATCTTAATACGCATTTGAGCAGTATCAAATTTAAGATCGAGATTGGTATAAACGAACTTGCTGGATTTTTGCATATCCTCTAAGAATTTACCCGCCACATTTGCTAAATCACCGTAGTCTTGTGATGTGCTGATCACAAAACCAATTGGAGGACCTTGCTCCCCTGTATTAATTTCTGGGAACGCAAAGCCTTGTACAGACACTTCAGGAATAGATTTCGCTTTTTCATTCAGCTCATTCATGATAGCTGTTTGGCTTTTTGAGCGTTCTTTCCAATCTTTTAAAATTACAACGTTTAAAGATTGGTTAGAGCTTGGTGCCCCTGAAATCGTCATCGCAAACTGTACTTCTGGCGTATTGGTTAAAATCTCTTGATAAGGTGTCATCGCATTTTGCACATAATCCACGTTTACGTTAGACGGTGCAGAACCGATTGCCAAAAATGCGCCTTTGTCTTCCGTTGGTGTTAATTCACTTGAAAGTGATTTAAACAACACTGGTAAGGTTGCAAAAATGATTGCCGCAAACATCAACATACATTTACGGTTTACCATCGCCAAATCAAGTACATACGCATAAGCTGCATTCACTTTACTAAGGGTATGCTCTACTCGTTGTTCCAATTTACTTGGAGCCTCATTGGATTTTAGCAATTTACTGGTCATCATTGGTGAAAGCGTTAATGCTACGATACCGGAAATAAATACTGCTCCAGCAAGGGTTAAAGCAAACTCTTTAAACAACGTACCCGTAATACCGCCCATTAACGCCATTGGAGAATATACCGCAATCAAGGTAATGGTCATGGAAATAACCGGAACGGCAATTTCACGCGTACCGATAATCGCCGCACGGAATGGCGTTTCACCTAACTTAATGTGGCGGTCTACGTTTTCCAATACCACAATTGCATCATCCACCACCAAACCGATGGCTAGAACCAATGCCAGCAACGTCATCAGGTTAATAGAAAAATCAAATGATTGAAGCAACATGATTACCCCAATTAATGAAATCGGAATGGTGATAAGCGGGATTAAAATCGCGCGGAATGAACCAATAAACATGGTAATCACCACTAACACGATTATCGTTGCCTCAACAATCGTTTTGATTACTTCATTAATTGAGTTATTAATCGCAATTGTACTGTCATATAAGATGTCAGATTCAATAGCATCCGGTAGATTATTTTTAATACTGTCATATAGCGGACGTACTTTCGCAGCTACCGTTAATGGGTTTGCTGATGAGGTTGGGTTAATCTCTAATACAACAGAATCTGCGCCATTGGCTACCGCACGTGAGCTATCGCTTGATTTATTTAACTCAATATCAGCGATATCGCGTAAACGTACTAACTTATCACCGTTAGACGTCACAATTAAGTTACCTAATTCTTCAACCGATTTTGTTGTGGTTTCTACTTTGTTTTTATAGGTTACAAAATAGCCATTATCATTACCAGCCGCCGTTTGAACGTTATTCGCTGATAATGCAGACATCACTTTTGTGGCTGAAAGGTTTTGAGCCGCCATTTTTTCTGGATCTAACCAAATACGAAGTGCGTACTCAGATGCACCAAAGATCTGCACACTCGCCACCCCTTCTACAGTAAAGAACTGAGGTTTGACTACGCGTTGAATATAGTCAGTCACTTGGCTTGCATCAAGCTTGTCAGAACGGAAACTAATATACATAATCCCCGAACCACCGGTTGATGAAGAAATCGTTGGATCTTCAATACCACTTGGCAATTCAGAACGAACTGAGTTAACTTTAGCTAAAACATCTGCCAATGCCGCATTCGGATCCGTATTTAATTTCATTTTTACGGTGACTGTTGAAGAACTTGGGCTAGAACTTGAAGACATATAGTCCACATTATCCGCTTGCGCTACCGCCTCTTCAATTTTGGAAGTGACAAACGCTTGAATTAAGTTTGCATCCGCCCCTGGATATGCTGTGGTTACCGTAATTACCGTTGTGGTCATTTTCGGATATTCGCGCACAGCCAATTTCGAAATTGCTTGTAAACCTAAAATAATGATTAACAAGCTAATCGAAACTGCCAAAACAGGACGACGAATAAATATATCGGTAAATTTCATTCGCTTTTCCTAATTAAAGATTCGTTTTATTCGCAGGTTGTTCAGTACCTACGCCCGCTTTATCTACAACAGACACTAATGAGCCGTTACTTAAGTTTTGCTGACCGCCGGTCACAATTTTATCGCCGACTTTGACTTCATCGCCTTTTAATTGCGCATAAATGCCTTGACGATCTTTCGTAAATACAGTGATTGATTTTGCACGGTACATATTCGCCGCTTTTTCTGCGCCGCCTAATTTCTCAATATCTTCATCGGAAAGTGCGGTCAAAATATAAAGCGATTCGCCATACATGTTGTAGCTCACTGCCACTTGTGGCACAACGATTTGATTATGCTCAGTTGGTAAAGCGACATGTAAGCGGGTAAACATTCCAGATAATAATTTTGCCCCATCTTCCGGCTCAAATGTTGCTTGAACATCTACTAAACCGGTTGAAGAATTAATTGCCGGCTCAATGGCAGTAACTTTTGCTGCAAAGGTTTCACCTTTACGCGCATCCGCCGTAGCCGTTACTTTTTGACCAATATGCAATTTATCTAATAGGTTTTGAGCAATTGCAAAATCCACTTTCATAGAAGAACGATCTTCCACACGCACAATTTCAGTACCGTTTGAAACGTACTGACCAACATTCACTTTCACGATACCGGCTTTACCATCAAATGGTGCCACGATTTGGCGACGTTCAATTGCTGCTTTTAATGACTCAATATTTGCCGCTTGTGCTTCATAAGCTGCTTTTGCATTATCTAATTCTTGACGAGAAACAGCCCCGCTGCCTGCAAGGTTTGCATAACGTTGATAAGTTTGACGTAATGACACCACCTGAGCTTGTGCGGCTTGTAAGCTTGCACGCTCAACTGAGCTATCTAACTCAACTAACAAATCACCTTTTTTCACGCTCTGACCATTTTGTACGAGCACTTTAGACACCGTTCCTGCACTTTGAGCGCTTAACATCGCCCCTTGATTCGGACGAACAAGACCTGTCGTTTCAATGATTGGTGTCCATTCTGAAGCCTTAACTGTCATTGCAGTCACAGGAGAGGCTGTTTCTGGTTTATTTGCTAAGAAATCAGCAATGCCTTTTGCCTTCATTTGATTAAGGAAAATCATTGCTGCAAAAATTAACACAAACACGCCTAACGCTAATTTCAAAAAGAAAACGTGTGAGCGCTTTGGTCTATTAGTTTGAGTTATACTCATTTGGAAAACTCCATTAAGACAATAAAATGACTACTTCTGAATTGCACGCCAAGAGCGTTCAATGACAGATTCTAACACCGCATCGGTAACCGCTATACCGAGAAATTTGTTATCTGAGGCTAAAACTATTGCAGTATCTAGACTCAGCAAAAATAAAATTCGAGGTTCTAAATCAGCTAACACATTTGCTGCTTGTCCATTGAGACAAAACTGATCCCAACACGAACACTCCATTTCTTTGCAGGTTTCAAGAAACTCCGGCAAAGATTTATACTGATTCATATTTGAAAAAATTTTTGGATTTTCTTGAAGAAAATGCCAAATATTCCACCACATTTTTCTGTATTGTTCGAAAAAAGGTTGGCTTTCATCAAAACCTTCTTCAATCGCCAAAACAAACTTATTGAACACTCGACGAGCAAATTGTGCTAATAACTCGTCTTTACTCTTAAAATAAAGATAAATCGTACCTGCTGCGATGCCTGCTTCCTTAGCTAACTTATGCATAGAAAGCTTATGCATAGAAAGATGATGTAATCCTTCTTTTGCCATAAGACGATCTGTTGCATCAAAGATCTGCTCACTGACATCAAGCTTCGTTTTAGAGGCTTTTACTTGTCGCATAATAAAAAATTAAATTCTTAGGGTTATATATGAGAAAGGTCATTTAAGATGAATATCAAAAATGAATAAACGTTCATTTTATTGATTTTTCGTTTTTTGGCAAGTGAAAATATAAAAAAAGTGCGGTTATTTTTAACCGCACT
>NZ_KV820361.1:0-69696 GCF_001815355.1 Haemophilus sp. HMSC068C11 | reverse complement strand
AAAAAAGTGCGGTTATTTTTAACCGCACTTTTAAATTCTGAATTACATTCCAATCACTACGCAACTCGCCACTGATTTTGCTTTATCTTGTGCTGCTGTTGCGGCATCTCGACTACCAAATGGTCCCACTCGTACGCGGTTCCATTCTTCACTTGTCGCAATTTGTGCATTTACGCCAGCCATCGCTAGACGACCTTGTAAGCTTTCTGCTTGTGCACGATTTTTAAATGCTCCACATTGCAAACCAAATTTTTTGCCGCCAGCCTGTACTTGTTGTTCAGCGGGTTTCGGTTCTACTTTTTTCGGTTGCTCAGTTTTAGCAGGTTCCGTTTTTGCGGGTTCAGCTTTCACCACTTCTACTTTTTTCGGCGGTTCAGGCTTTTTAACTGGCTCTGTTTTTTTAACTGGCTCAGGCTTTTTCGCTTCTGGGTTTGCTGTTTGCTGAGCTAGCTGAGTTTGAGCTGTCTGTGCTGGTTGAGCTTGCTGTGCTTGAGCAGCAGCTTTTTCTGCATTCGCCGCTTCTTGCTCTTTACGTTGAGCTTCTAATTTTTTCGCTTCTTCTGCCGCTTTTTGTTCTTTTTCCATTTGAATAAGCACTTGACGCTGCTCTTCCGTCAAACGCATATTTTTTTCAACAGAAGAAGGATTATTATCCACCGGCACCGTACGGGTTTCTAATTCTTTAATGTAGTGCCACACTTCTTCTGGGCGATTTGGTAACACACTTTTCGGTTGCGGTTTTTCCGGCTGAACATTTGTCGTCACTACAGGTGCTGGTGTTTTACTTTTTAAGAAGTAAAGCCCTAACCCAAAACCTAATACCGCCACCAACGCAAGAACAATTAAGGTATTGCGATTAAAACTTTTCTTTGCTTTCTTTTTATTATTTTTTGAGCCGCTTCGACCGGCAAAATCTCGATGAGCCACGATAAAATCCTAAAATATTCGATAAATTAAACTTAGAGTATAAAAAACGCTTAATTCTACTGAAAAACTATGCATTTTTCTAGGGAATTTTTGCTAACTCAAATCCAAAGGATCCACGTCTAAAATCAACCGCACTTGCGAAGACTTTATCAACTCTGGGGAATATCGACTCAATGCAGCCTGTAATTGTTTTCGAGAGGCGTGTTGTAATAGTAACTGCCAACGATACTGTCCCGCTTTTTTGCTGAACGGTGCAGGAATTGGCCCCAACACTTGCAAGCCTTCAATTTTTTGCTCATAGAAGAAAGACGCCAATTGCGACAATGCATTTTCCGCCTCTTCAGAATGACGACATTGAGCTTTAAACAAGGCTTGGAAACTAAATGGAGGCAAGCCCATATTATGCCGCAACTTCAAGGTTTCTTCTGCAAAGGCTTGATAGCCCTTTTCAAGCAAGGTGGTTAATAACGGATGATCCGGATAGTGCGTCTGCAAAACCACTTCACCCTGTTTCTCCGCTCTGCCTGAACGACCTGCCACTTGTACATAAAGCTGCGCCAAACGTTCTTCGGCTCTGAAATCAAGGGAAAACAAGGCATTATCCACATTCACTAACGCAACCAAAGTGACATTCGGGAAATGGTGTCCTTTGGCTAACATTTGTGTGCCAATTAAAATCTGACTTTTACCTTGCTGAATATCCTCTAAATAACCTTCAAGCTTACCTTTTCGCGCCGTACTATCGCGATCGATACGAGCAATATTATATTGAGGAAAACGTGCTTTTAAGGTTTCTTCTAGCTGCTCTGTACCTAATCCCGTGGTCACTAAATGCGTTGAACCGCAATGGCCACACTGCATCGGCACTGTTTTTTGAGCACCACAATGATGGCAGCGTAAAACGCGCTGATGTTGGTGATAAGTATAAGGTTTTTCGCAATGATGACATTCATCAATCCAACCACATTCATGGCATAACAACACAGGCGCAAATCCACGTCGATTAAGGAACAAAAATACTTGGTTGCCTTTTTCTAAGTGTTCTTGCATACGTTGCAATAGCGGTTCGGATAATCCGTTTTGAATTCGTTGATGTTTTAAATCAATCACAAACTGGCGAAGTGCGGTCGAATTTCCGGCTCTTTTTGATAAGACCAAATGATGATATTTACCATTTTGTACGTTATTCACACTTTCCAAACTTGGTGTGGCAGAACCTAATAAGATAGGGATATTGAGCTTTTGCGCTAAAACAATGCCTAAATCTCTTGCATGATAACGCCAACCATCTTGCTGTTTAAACGAGCCGTCATGCTCTTCATCTAAAATGATTAAGCCGAGATCTGAAAACTGGGTGAAGAGCGCTGATCTCGTCCCTATCACGATTGCACTCTGCCCGGTTCTTGCTCGCTCCCAAACATTTAAGCGCTGAGTATCGTTCAAGTTGGAATGCAATACATCAATTTCCACATTAAAGCGAGCTTTGAACCGTCTCACTGTCTGAGGGGTAAGCCCAATTTCAGGAACAAGCACTAAAACCTGTTTGCCTTTCTTTAAGATTTCTTCAATATATTGCAGATAGATTTCAGTCTTACCCGAACCGGTCACGCCCTCTAACAACCACACATTAAAGCCTTCTTGGAAAAGCAACTGACTAAATGCAAGGGCTTGTTGCTTGTTTAAGATCAATCGGTTATCAAGATTAACTAAAGGATTATCCCCAAGAGCTTGTTGCCAACTTTTTTGTTCACTAGGCACAATAATCTCTTCTACATAATCTTTGCCTTTAAGCGCTGACCAAATTGCGGAACTGATTTCATTGTTACCTTTTTCTAAATCTTGCGTGAGCAATAAATTTAAGGCTTCAATTTGTTTTTTGGCGCGTTTTAATTCACCCGATTCTAACGCTTGTTTTCCAAGGCCCGTAATACGCCAAAAAGTGCGGTCATTTTTAACCGCACTTTCTCCATTACGAAGTTTGACTGGCAACGCTTGAAACAACACATCGCCTAAGGCAGCACGATAATAATTAGCGGACCAAGCTAACCAATCCCACGTTGTGGAATTAAAGAGCGATTCAGCATCAAGTACATCAATAATCGGTTTTAACTTCTCTTTTGCTACATCCGAAGAAGCGGGCAAATCCACCACGATCCCGACTCGTTTTTGCGAACCAAAAGGCACCAACACCCGTCCACCAACAATTGGCGTCAAGTCGGGCGAATAGAGATAATCAAAAAATCGGGGGAGCGGTACGGCTAATGCAACTCGGACAATATTCATAACAAAAAACAATTAAAAATTTTCGCTATTATACGGGAATTAGGTGGAAAAATCCCACAACCTTGCCTTTTAGTGTATAATCGCCGCCAATTTTAATTGAGCGAATAAATACCATGACAGAAGCGCAAAAAACCTTTGCTGATCAAAAACGTAAAACCGTTGAAACGGCTGAATTTACAGAAGATGGTCGTTATAAACGTAAAGTTCGCAGCTTTGTGTTGCGGACGGGTCGCTTAAGTGATTTTCAAAAAAATATGATGAATGATCACTGGGCTGATCTTGGATTAGATTATCAAAACGCCCCTTTTGATTTTGCTGCTATTTATGGCAATACAAACCCTGTTATATTAGAAATTGGTTTCGGGATGGGGAAATCTCTAGTGGATATGGCTGAAGCGAATCCTGATAAAAATTATCTCGGTATTGAAGTGCACACGCCTGGTGTGGGTGCCTGTATTGCTTATGCGGTAGAAAAAGGCGTGAAAAACCTTCGCGTGATTTGCCATGATGCCACTGAAATTTTACGTGATTGTGTGAAAGATGGTGAATTAGGTGGTTTACAGCTTTTCTTCCCAGACCCTTGGCATAAAGCAAAACATCATAAACGCCGCATTGTTCAACCACACTTTGTAGAGCAAGTCGTTCAAAAATTACAACCAAATGGCTTTATTCATATGGCAACGGACTGGGAAAACTATGCGGAACAAATGCTCGAAGTCCTTTCAGCCAATGAAAACTTAATCAATACTGCCGAACAAGATTATATTCCACGTCCTGATTTCCGCCCTCTTACAAAATTTGAGGCGCGCGGTCATCGCTTAGGTCACGGTGTGTGGGATTTATACTTTAAGAAAAAATAATCATCGAGATGATGACGATACCCATTACCTTAACATAGGAGAACATTGAAAATGAAAACTCGTAATCAACGTCAACGTAAAAAACTTCACTTAGCTGAATTCCAAGAATTAGGCTTTTTAGTGAATTGGCAATTTGCTGAAGGAACCAGCATCGAAACTATCGATGAAACCGTTGATCGTTTTATTGCTGAAGTGATTCAACCAAATGGCTTAGCTTATGAAGGTAGCGGCTATTTACATTGGGAAGGCTTAGTTTGCTTAGAGAAAATCGGTAAATGTGATGAAAGCCATCGTCAGTTAGTGAAAAAATGGTTAGAAGAAAATAAATTACAACAAATCGAAATCAGTGAATTATTCGATATTTGGTGGGATTACCCAACCCAAAACGCATAATATTTTAAGCATACTTCAGGGCGGATTATCCGCCCTATTTAATAATCATTTTCACTTATATTTTAACAATTTATTTACATCCCTAATTTCCTTTCAAAATATCCTTGATCTACCTCAAGAAAAGTGTATATTTCTTAAAAACTACTCCTTTTAGGTAGTTACTATTTTGTTATCGGAGCTAGATAATGCTCCCCTTGAAAATACCGAACTTTAAAGAAAAATATGGCGATTGAAAATCCTTCTCGCAGACAATTATTACGTGGGCAATTTTTACAATCGTTACATTCTGAAAACGCTAAAATTCAAGGTATAAATGCTATCCGTCCACCTTGGTCGGTAAACGAAGCAGACTTTACAGATAAATGTACTCGATGCGGTGATTGCATACTGGTATGTGAAACCCAAATTATCGTAAAAGGTGATGGCGGCTTTCCTGAAATACAATTTGACAAAGGCGAATGCACTTTCTGTCAAAAATGTGTTTTAGTCTGTGAACAACCGATTTTTCACTCATTAGAAGAAGAGCCTTGGGCATATAAAGTTGAGATTACAACGCAGTGCCTAACAGATAATCGAGTGGAATGTCGAAGTTGCCAAGATAGCTGTCCGATGAATGCCATCCGTTTTCGATTACAGCTTGGTGGTGTAGCAAAACCCATTTTAGATTTAGAAAGTTGTAATGGTTGTGGTGCTTGTTTAAGCGTTTGCCCAACAAAAGCAATAAAAATTCTTAATTTTGAAACAAATACAGATGAATCAATTTAGCGAAAATGAAAACTGGTATGTATGCAGTATTGTTGTACAAGCCAGACCAGAAAAACTCAGCCAAGTCAAAGAAGCTATTTTAGCTATTTCAGGTGCTGAAATTCATGGTGAAAAATCTGAAGAAGGCAAATTGGTGGTTACTCTTGAAAGTAACCGTCAATTAGCGTTAGCGGATCTTATGGATGAAATTAAAGACATTCCTGGGGTTATTGTTGTGTCTTTAATTTCTAATTATTTAGATGAAAAATAAATAATTTAGGTATACATGCCATTTTGTATATTCTAAAAAATTCAACAACGAGTGGGGAAAACTATGGAACTTAATCGTAGAGATTTTATGAAAGCTAATGCTGCGCTTGCAGCGGCAGCGGCTGCCGGTATGACCATCCCTGTTAAACAGGTTGATGCGGCAGAAGATATGGGCATCAAATGGGATAAAGCGCCATGTCGTTTCTGTGGTACAGGATGTAGCGTATTGGTAGGAACCAAAGATGGTCGAGTTGTCGCAACTCAAGGTGACCCAGATGCAGAAGTAAACCGCGGTTTAAACTGTATCAAAGGTTACTTCCTTTCTAAAATCATGTACGGTGCTGACCGTGTACAAACTCCGTTATTACGTATGAAAGATGGCAAATTCCATAAAGAAGGTGACTTTACACCGGTTTCTTGGGATCAAGCTTTCACTATCATGGCGGAAAAAATCAAAGACATCTTGAAGAAAAAAGAACCAAATGCTGTAGGGATGTTCTCTTCCGGTCAAACGACTATTTATGAAGGCTATGCAAAAGTAAAACTTTGGAAAGCTGGTCTTCGTTCAAATACTATCGATCCTAATGCTCGTCACTGTATGGCGTCTGCAGCAGTTGCGTTTATGCGTACATTCGGTATGGATGAACCAATGGGTTGCTATAACGATATCGAGAAAACCGATGCGTTTGTACTTTGGGGTTCAAACATGGCGGAAATGCACCCAATTTTATGGTCTCGTATTTCTGACCGTCGTCTTTCTTCTGATAACGTGAAAGTTGTAGTTATGTCAACATTCGAACACCGTTCGTTTGAATTAGCTGATGTGCCTATCGTATTTAATCCACATGCAGACCTTGCAATCCTTAACTACATTGCAAACTACATTATCCAAAACGATAAAGTAAACTGGGACTTCGTTAATAAACATACTAAATTCAAACGTGGTGAAACTGATATCGGTTATGGTCTACGTCCAGAACACCCACTTGAAGTTGCAGCGAAAAACCGTAAAACTGCAGGTAAAATGTATGACTCTGACTTCGAAGAATTCAAGAAAATCGTTGCACCTTATACATTAGACGAAGCACACCGTATTTCTGGTGTACCAAAAGATCAGCTTGAAACCCTCGCGAAAATGTACGCGGATCCAGAACAGAACTTAGTATCTTACTGGACAATGGGCGCTAACCAACACACTCGTGCTGTATGGGTTAACCATATGATCTATAACGTACACTTATTAACCGGTAAAATTTCTAAACCAGGTTGTGGTCCGTTCTCATTAACTGGTCAACCTTCAGCTTGTGGTACAGCGCGTGAAGTGGGTACTTTCGTTCACCGTTTACCAGCGGACATGGTAGTAACCAATCCTAAACACGTTGAAATCGCTGAGAAAAAATGGAAATTACCAAAAGGTACCATTCCAACTGTACCTGGATACGCAGCTGTACAACAAAGCCGTGCATTAAAAGATGGTAAATTAAACTTCTTATGGCAACTTTGTACCAACAACATGCAAGGTGGTCCAAACATTAACGACGAAATTTTCCCTGGTTGGCGTAACCCTGAAAACTTCATCGTTGTTTCAGACCCTTACCCATCCGTTTCTGCGGTTGCAGCAGACCTAATTCTCCCTACTTGTATGTGGGTAGAAAAAGAAGGGGGCTATGGTAACGCAGAACGTCGTACCCAATTATGGCGTCAACAAGTGAAAGGTCCTGGTGAGTCTCGTTCTGACTTATGGCAAATTGTGGAATTCTCTAAATACTTCAAAACAGATGAAGTATGGGGCGAAGAATTATTAGCTCAAATGCCAGAATATCGTGGTAAGACTTTATATGAAGTACTTTACGAGAATGGTGAAGTAAACAAATATAAAGTACCAACGGATGTTCCAGGATACATCAATGATGAAGCCGATCACTTTGGTTACTACCTACAAAAAGGCTTATTCGAAGAATACGCAAGCTTTGGTCGTGGTCATGGCCATGACTTAGCACCATTTGATACTTACCACCAAGTACGTGGTTTACGTTGGCCGGTTGTTGACGGTAAAGAAACCTTATGGCGTTACCGTGAAGGCTTTGACCCGTACGTTAAAGCAGGCGAAGATGTTGCGTTCTACGGTTATCCGGATAAAAAAGCAATTATCTTAGGTGTGCCTTATGAAGACCCTGCAGAATCACCAGATGAAGAATATCCATTATGGTTATGTACTGGTCGTGTACTTGAACACTGGCATACCGGTACCATGACTCGTCGTGTACCTGAATTACACCGTGCGTTCCCGAATAACTTAGTTTGGATGCACCCAGCGGATGCGAAAAAATATGGCTTACGTCATGGGGATAAAGTGAAATTAATTACACGTCGTGGTGAAATGGTTTCTTACTTAGATACCCGTGGTCGTAACAAATGTCCTCAGGGCTTAATTTACACCACCTTCTTTGATGCAGGTCAGCTTGCTAACAAATTAACATTGGATGCAACCGATCCAATTTCAGGTGAAACCGACTTCAAAAAATGTGCGGTAAAAGTGGAAAAAGCGTAGGATTTTCCTTTTGTTTCTAGTCGCTCCTCTCTTTAAAGAGAAGGGAATTTAAAATAAGAGCGGTCAAATTTTGCAATATTTTTACAAAATCAGGCCGCTTATAAAAGGAAACGCAGATGAGACTTGATCCTAACCGTCGTCAGTTTTTAAAAAATGTGACAAGAACGGCTGCAGGAGTGTGTGGGGTTGGTATTATTCTTGGCTTACAGCAACAACAAGCTAAAGCTAAAGAAGGGATCGCCTTGCGTCCACCTGGTGCTTTACCGGAAAAGGATTTCTTGGCAGCTTGTACCCGTTGCGGACAATGCGTCCAAGCGTGTCCATATGATATGTTGCACTTAGCTTCGCTGATTTCACCAATGGAAGCTGGCACACCTTATTTTATCGCTCGGGATAAACCTTGCGAAATGTGTCCGGATATTCCATGTATGAATGCTTGTCCAAGTGGTGCATTAAGTGAGGAACTTAAAGACATCAATGATGCGAGAATGGGGTTAGCCGTATTGCTAGACCATGAAACTTGTCTTAACTGGCAGGGGTTGCGTTGTGATGTGTGTTACCGCGTTTGTCCATTAGTGGATAAAGCCATTACACTTGAACGTATCCACAATGATCGTACAGGGATTCATGCAAAGCTTATTCCAACTGTTCACTCTGATGCTTGCACCGGATGTGGTAAATGCGAACAAGCTTGTGTATTAGAAGAAGCGGCAATTAAAGTCTTACCGATGGATATCGCCAAAGGACTACTCGGTCGCCACTATCGCTTAGGCTGGAAAGAAAAACAAAACGCCGGAAAATCCTTAATTGAGGAGCAACATCCGGATGGCTTACGTCCAGCAATGGATGCTCGTATGCCGGAAGGCTCACATGAGCCGGTTTATCAGCCAATGCAAGTTCAACCGAACCAAAAAGTGGCAACACCAAACCGTGCAACAATGGATTATGTACCAAATCCAACAACAGTTCCGGAAGCAGAGCAATTCCCAAATCTGGACTTAAACATTAAGGGGGTTAAATAATGGCTGAAAAATATACCCCGAATAAGCCTAAAGATGCAGGCTTAGAAGCTCGCCAAAAACTCGGTTGGTGGCATGCTTATCGCTTTTTAATTCTACGTCGAATCAGTCAATTAAGTATTATTTTAATGTTCTTAAGCGGCCCGATTTGGCAAGTTTGGATTCTAAAAGGCAATTACAGCTCAAGCATGCTTTTGGATACTGTGCCATTGACAGATCCATTGATTACCGCTGAAAGTTTAGTGACAGGTTACCTACCAGAAATCACAACGATTATTGGTGCCTTAGTGATTGTCATATTCTACGCTATCGTTGCAAGCAAAGCCTTTTGTAGTTGGGTTTGCCCAATGAATATGGTAACAGATGCTGCAGCTTGGTTACGTAGAAAATTAGGTATTCGACAATCATTAAAAATTTCACGCCAACTTCGCTATGTGATTTTAGCCGTGATTCTAGTTGGTAGTGCAATAACGGGGACGCTCTTATGGGAGTGGATAAACCCTGTTGCAGCACTTGGACGCATCTTTGTCTTTGGAACAGGTGCAACCCTTTGGTTGGTCTCAGTCATCTTTTTATTTGACTTACTTGTTGCCGAGCATGGCTGGTGTGGTCACCTTTGTCCAATTGGTGCGATATATGGAGTCATTGGTGCTAAAAGCCTGATTAAAATTAATGTAGTCGATCGCGATCGCTGTGACCGTTGTATGGACTGTTATAATATTTGCCCAGAACCGCAAGTATTAAGACTTCCTTTACACGGTGGACCTGAAGATAGCCAAATTATATTGGCAAAAGATTGTATTACTTGTGGACGCTGTATTGACGTTTGCGCAGAAAATGTATTTACATTTGGCTCTCGCTTTGAGAAACAAATAAAAATTAAAAATATTTAATTATTTAATGGAGTGGATTTCATGAAAAAATCATTTATTTTCATGCTGGCTTTATGTAGTGGATTGGCATTTGCTGATACACCACAAGTTGCAAACAGCATCGATAAAACAGCAGAAAGTCTTGCACCTGCATTTAATAATCCTTATAAAGATGTAGGCAATATTCCTGTTACTTTTCCTAACCAACCCCCACTTGTTCCACACAGCATTCGTGGCTTACAAGTAACTAAAAATGCGAATCAATGTTTAGGTTGCCACGCGCCAGATGTTGCCCCAACAACGGGTGCGCCACGTGTTCCTGAGAGTCATTTCTTAACACGTGATGGTCAAAAAACAGAAGGTACCTCACCACGTCGTTATTTCTGTTTACAATGCCACGTTCAGCAAACTAACGTAAATCCAATTATTCAAAATAAATTCGAAACTATTCGTAAAACGCAAGGTAAATAAGGAGCTAAACCATGATTAAATCAAGCATTCAAAAAGTTTGTCGTTGGTTACGCTCGCCGAGCAAAATGGCAATTGGTGGGGTGATTTTATTAACTATCATTGGTACTATTGTTGGAACTAACCTATTTAATGTCGGTATGTCAGCAACTAATACTGAACAATTCTGTTCAGATTGTCATACTAACGATGTTGTACCTGAATACCAAGCATCAATTCACTTTAGCAACCGTTCAGGTGTGAAAGCGATTTGTTCTGACTGTCACGTTCCTCATGAATTTGTGCCAAAAATGATTCGTAAAATGCAGGCTTCTACTGAAGTATTAGCATACTATACGGGTAAAGTTGATACTAAAGAGAAATTTGAAAAACATCGTTTAGAAATGGCTGAACGCGAATGGGCGCGTATGAAAGCGAATAACTCACAAGAGTGTCGTAACTGCCATAACTTTAATGATATGGATTACTCACAACAAAAAACTGTGGCACAACAAATGCACGCACTTGCACAGGAACAAAACAAAACCTGTATCGACTGTCACAAAGGGATTGCACACCATCTTCCAGATATGTCAAAAGTACAACAAACTTTTATTCCTGCTGATATGTTAAAAACAGATGAAAAACCAACTGATAACAAAGAAGCAAAATAATTTTATAAATTAACAATAACAAATCGGCACTCATTTTGAGTGCCGATTTTGTTTTTATTTCTTAAGGAAATCTTTATCTGATAATACCCTTAACGGTTGCATATCACTGTTTCCCATAATGACCAAACTCGGGTCTGAGCGTAAACAGCTACCACCATAATGCCCACCTACAGTAAAAGTACAGACCTGAACATATTGATCTTCCACTTTTGGTAAACACCAAAGCTGTTGATAAATACTCTCCTGCTTATCAAAACGACCGTCTGTGCTATCGAGTACAGATTTACACTCACCTATCAATTTCACATTATCACCTCGACGACCTGCAATTGGTTTTTGTGCATAACCATTCTTAATCAGTTCAGGTGTCAATTCAAATCCTGCTTCGAGTAGATAACGATGATTTGGGAATAATGACCACAACACTGGTAAAATCGCTTTATTACTTGGAATCGCTGTCCAAAGTGGTTCATAAACTAGAACTTCCGGACGAAGTAACACATCAATCAACCGCACTTTATCTTCCGGATAGCCTGTACGAATCGGTGGAGCAACTTCCATACCTGTTGCATCTTCACGAAGTTGCTCCAACATAGTTTCCCAGGCCCACGTTTTCCATACTGTTTTTACTTGGTTATCTTCATCATCAATCAAACGACCTCGACTATCCCAATGTAACCCCTCGGTCCCATGAATAATTTTGGCTTTAAATCCTGCTTGAACCAGTGCATTGCGCATAAATAATGCGTGATAATCTTCCTCATCATCGTGATCTTGCATAATATGAACAAGTGGCGTGGCTTCACTATGTTTCCAACAATCCGCTAATGCATTACGTAAGCCATCGGCAGGATTATCGCCTATATTCAATCCACCCTGAATTGCCCATCGATTCATAAACTCACCAGCTTCAGCGTGACAAGAAGCTGAATCTGCATTGTATTCATATACTTTCAATCCACGACTATCCATGCAGAAATCTAAACGCCCCGTAATAGTTTGATAACGGCGATTTTGCCAAGATAACCGTAAGCGAGGCCAAAGCAATTTAGGAATATTAAAATATTGTAATAACTTATCGTCTTTTAAGACTTTATCTGTGGCATGCAAATACATTAAATGCAATTCATTGGTTGCACGAATTAACTCATGTTGTGCTGTTTCAGATATCGTAAAATAGCGATATTGATCCGAATGGCTGACTTTATGCCCACCCATTGCTTTCACATATGCCGCTTCAAATTCGTTTTGCTCATTCAGCCATTTATGCTCAAACTGACCATTGTTTTCTATATGTTCAGCATGAATCTCAAGTTTCTCTTTTTCTGGTGTTGGCCGCGGCAGACTGTATTCGGTATCTTCTGTTTGGATCATCCAACCTAAAATTTCTGTATCATCAAAGGTATCATGCAGAAAATAACCACTTTCGGAAACCGTCATCGGTAATTCGCGAGTCCATTGCTGCCCACTTGGTAAGCGAGAGTGAATCACGTTTTGCTCGGCAATGCGAATTTTATCTTCTAATACCTCGGTAATGATCGCCACATGCCCCGTATGCTTAAATTCACCGCCCTCCTGCCAAATTAACAATGCACCTGCTTCAGGCTTACGTTTACAACCATTTGCAAAGGCTTGTAAAGGTAATAAGGCATCATTCACCACTTGACGTAAAAATCGTAAAGAAAAGATCTCGTAAGCCATTCCTACATCAGTAAATACCATGCCATGGTTGAGATAGAGATAGCGACGTGCAAACTCCACACACTGCCATTTATATCCCATATACTCTCGCCCTAAATAACTGCGAAAGGCGGCATCATCGGGATACTCTTTCTCATCTGCTGTATGATAATCGGATGAATAAATTGCAATGCCACCCGGCGCATAGCCTAATAAGCTCCCGAAAGGATCGTGTGTACTGATGTTTGCTGAACGTTCAGGCATAAAAACTCCCTATTAAATAACAACTAGAAGTAGTATAGATCTTTTGTCTGATTCCCCCCAAAGGCTTTTACAAGAAATATCAAAATTTGAAGCTCACACAATTTTGAAAAAGAAAAAGGGCTGATAGATGTCAGCCCCCAAAACAAACCTCAAAATAACCGCACTTAAGGTTATTTCACATACCAATGTGCTAATAAAATCCCTGTGTTTACTGCAATATTTAATCCGGTTTTTAATGGATTGCTTAAAGAAAGACGCACATTTACATCTTGTTTCTCACGAATATCATCCGTACTACCTTCGCTCAATACCAATGCGACTTTCTCTGCAAATTTGAGTTGTTCCAACGCCACACCTTGTTTATTGGTTGATACATGAATAATCTGATAGCCAGCTTTGCGTAAGGCCTCTAAAGCGATTTCAGTACTTTCTGTTTCTAAAATACGAATATGCTCCATTCCGCCTTCAGCCACACGCATAGCAGCGGGCGCATAAAGCTGTTCAACTTGATTTGTCACCACATTTTTAATGCCGTAGAAAGCGCAAGTACGCACAACGCCACCTAGGTTTTGCGCATTATTGACTTGATCAAGCACGACTAAGCAGTCTTCTTGACGCGGCACATCTAAATAACCTTGCAAAGAAAAAGTTCGTTGTTTTTTCACTAACATACAAATGCCGCCATGATGCTCGGTACCACTCACTAAGCTCAACTCATCGTTATCTACCACGTGATACACTTTTTTATTTGCGGCTAAATAACTGAAAATCTCGCCAATTCGATGTGCCATTTGCACCGTTGCCCATACGCGAACAATGCTCTCCGGACGCTCAGCAAACAATTCTAAACACGCATTTTCACCATACACTTTCATTTCTTCAGCGCGGTTCTTTTTAATTTTCTCAGGTGCTCGTGGTGATAATGCGCCCGTTTTCTTTTCTTTCGGTTTATAACTCACGCCCGTACTTTTCACCGTTACTTTTACCGAGCCACTTTCTCCATTCGCTTTATTTAATGAAAGTTCAGCAATTTTCGGTTCTCTCACTTCTTGCTGTTGGAAGCCACGAGAAGGTTTACGATCATCCCGTTTTTTATCAAAGTGCGGTCGATTTCCCTCACGTTTTTCATTATTACGACGATCATCAAAGCGACGCTCTTTATCATTAAATGTTCGTTTTGGGCTACGCTCTTGAAAAGATTTGGTGGGGTTTGTTTGGAATGATGGTTTGCGTGAATTGCTCATAATTTGCTTCTCGAAGGAAAAATTGGATAATAATTCGCCAAAAAATGCGAAAATTTGTGAGCATTATAACGAAAAAAAACCTTTTTTCTATCAATCCACAAAGGAAATATTGTAAACTAGAGCATTAATTTTTAGTGTAGAGATAGATTATGTTAATCAATAAAGCTAAACGAGCAGAACAAAATTTAAAAAATTTACCTTTTCTTCCTTTACAGGCAGAGCAGGTTGAGTTTCTGTTTAGTCCGCTTGAATTCAAAGCACAAATTATAGAATTAATTCGCCAAGCTAAAAAACGTATTTACGTGACCGCGCTTTATTGGCAAAAAGATGAAGCAGGACAAGAAATTCTCAATGAGATTTATCGCGTAAAACAAGATCATCCAGAATTGGATGTGAAAATTTTAGTAGATTGGCATCGCGGACAACGCAATTTACTCGGTGCAGAAAAATCTGCCACTAACGCTGATTGGTATTGTGAACAACGCCAAACCTATCAACTTCCCGATGAACCCAATATGTTCTTCGGTGTGCCAATTAATACTCGCGAAGTCTTTGGTGTATTACATATTAAAGGCTTTGTGTTTGATGATACCGTGCTTTATAGCGGCGCAAGTATCAATAACGTGTATTTACAACAACAAGATAAATACCGCTACGACCGCTATCAAAAAATCCATAATGCTGCACTGGCAGACTCTATGGTTAATTTTATTAATGATTATTTATTGGATTTCAGTGCGGTACATCCATTAGATGTGGCTAATCGCCCTCGCACCAAAGAAATTCGTAGTGCAATAAAAGCTTATCGTAAAAACTTATCTGCCCATGCGGAATATCAATTGGAAAGTGCGGTTGGTTTTTCAGATGTTTTAACCATTTCACCTCTTTTTGGTTTAGGTGCATCAGGCAATGAATTAAACCAAGTTATTGAAGATTTATTCTTACAAGTTCAGGAAAAATTGGTGATTTGCACGCCTTATTTCAACTTCCCTCGCACGCTAAGAAGTAAACTTGCCCGCTTATTAGAACAAGGAAAACGTGTCGAAATTATCGTAGGTGATAAAGTTGCGAACGATTTCTATATCCCACCAGAGCAGCCATTTAAAATGGCAGGCGCATTGCCTTATTTATATGAAAGTAATCTTCGTCGTTTCTGCGAGAAATTTGATGCTTACATTAAAAACGGTCATTTAACGGTGCGTTTATGGAAAGATGGAGATAACACCTATCACCTCAAAGGTGTTTGGGTGGACAATCAGTATATTCTTTTAACAGGGAACAACCTAAATCCTCGCGCATGGCGTTTAGATGCGGAAAATGGATTATTAATCCACGATCCAAAACAAGAACTTCTGCCACAAGCGGAAAAAGAATTGTCGCACATCCGCCAACATACCAAAGTATTGCAAGATTATTCTGAATTAGAAGAATTAACGCAATATCCTGAACCGGTGCAAAAACTGTTGAAAAAATTTGCACGAATTCAAGCAGACAAATTAGTCAAAATGATTTTATAAACGTAAAAGAGGCCGACAAATGTCGGCTTCTTGCTTGTATCTTACGCAAAAACATCGACTAACATTGCACAAGTGAAATAAGTTGTTATAATCGCCCAACTTTTTAATCTTATCGGAGAAATCAATGAACCCAATTTCTTATTGGCAACGCCTAAAAGTTGCATTTCAATATGTGATGCCGCAAATCTATATGACACAAGCAGCAGGTTGGTTAGCTAAACAAAAATGGGGCGCCGTGACACATTTTGTGATTAAAGCGTTTGCAAAAAAATACAACATTGATATGAGCATTGCTGAAAAAGAAAAATTCAGTGATTACGCCAGTTTTAATGAATTCTTTATCCGTCCATTAAAGGAAAATGCACGACCAATTAACCAAAATCCAACCGCACTTTGTTGCCCTGCGGATGGCCGTGTAAGTGAATGTGGACACATTGAAGATGACTGCCTATTACAAGCAAAAGGTCACTTCTTCAGCTTAAATGATTTATTAGCGGAAGATAAAGATTTAACCGAGACCTTTAAAAATGGGGAATTCGTCACCACTTATTTATCACCACGTGATTATCACCGTGTACATATGCCATGTGATGGTACACTTCGCAAAATGATTTACGTGCCGGGTGATTTATTCTCCGTCAATCCGTTTTTAGCGAAACATGTGCCGAACCTCTTTGCACGTAATGAGCGTGTGATTTGTGTCTTTGATACTGAATTCGGTACTATGGTACAAATCTTAGTAGGTGCGACAATCACCGCAAGTATTGGCACTGTTTGGGCTGGCGTTATTAACCCACCACGTCATAACGAAGTGAAAGTCTGGACTTATGAAGGCGAAAGTGCGGTTAAATTAAGCAAAGGTCAAGAAATGGGTTGGTTCCAACTTGGTTCTACCGTGATTAATCTATTCCAAGCCGGCCAAGTGAAAATTGCCGATCATTTAAGTGTTGATGAACCTGTTCGCATGGGTGAAATCTTGGCATTGAAAAAATAGTTTTACAACAAAGGAAAAAACATGACAGCTCAAATTTTTGAACAAGTAAAATTAGAAAGTATTTCTGAAAAAGGCAGCTACGGTATCGGTTTACAAATCGGTCAGCAATTAGCTGATAGCCAAATGGATATTTCTGTTGAAGCGGTAGCAAAAGGTATTTTCGATGCGTTAAACCGTAATCAACCTGCATTAGAAATTAATGATTTAATGCATTCTGTTCAAGCACTTCAACAACAAGCGGCTGAAGCACAACAAGCGCAATTCAAAGCGATTGAAGAAGAAGGTAAAAAATTCTTAGAAGAAAACGCGAAAAAAGCAGGTGTAAACGTGACTGACAGCGGTTTACAATACGAAATTTTAACCGAAGGTAACGGAAACAAACCATCTGCAACTGATAAAGTACGTGTTCACTACACTGGTACATTACCAGATGGTACTGTATTCGATAGCTCTGTTGCTCGTGGTGCACCAGCTGAATTCCCAGTAAATGGCGTAATTCGTGGTTGGGTTGAAGCATTACAAATGATGCCTGTTGGTTCTAAATGGAAACTCACTATTCCACACGAACTTGCTTACGGTGAACGTGGTGCAGGTGCATCTATCCCACCATTCTCAACCTTAGTATTTGAAGTTGAATTACTCGATATCCTTTAAAAAGAAAAAGTGCGGTTAATTTTAACCGCACTTTTTTTATTCTTCTTCGTCTTCGCTATAACGATCATCATCGTCATAATCATAGGTTAAGAGAGCATCCTCATCATAACCCTCTATATCAATCTGAACGCCATTTGAGCCTGCATCAAAACCATTAAACCATGCGGTTCTCAGCTCTTCAGGTACACGTCGGCCACAATAATTAATTCGTTTATTCAATTGAGATTGGCTTTGCGCTTGGAAATCTTTTCCTACACGATAACCATCTAAATACCAGTCATCTTTATCATGACAAACCGTCGTATTTAAACGTTTTACGTGTTTGCTCACTGAAATTGGGCTACGATGTTTTACATAATAGCCCTGCGTACAAGCACTTAATAGCCCAACAGCTAAAACGGTCGCTATTAATCTCATGTTGTCTCCTTTTACTACTTAATATCGGGTTATTGCCCTTTTTATGGTTTTATAGACCAACAAAATAAAAGGAAGGTTCAGAAAATATAAGAGATCCGATTTCTATTTTAAGCTATAGCACAATCATGTCATCACGATGTAACGCAACTGCACCATACTCATAGCCAAGAATTTGTTCAATTTCTTGGGATTTTTTCCCTTTGATTAATTCCAACGCATCGCTGTTATAACGCGGCATACCGAGTGCAATCACTTTACCTGAGGTATTCTTAATTTTGACGACTTCACCACGTGAGAAACGCCCTTCCACAGCCGTAATCCCTGCAGGCAACAACGATTTATTCTGTACTAACATGGCATTTTCAGCACCCTCATCAATCGTCAGCATACCCGCTGATGGAGCTGCAAATAACCACTGTTTACGACTTTCGAGACGATCTGAATGATGTGCAATAAATTTCGTACCAATTGGTTTATCGTAGGCTAAATCCACAATCACATCAGGTCGGCTACCTGGTGCAATTATCGTTTCAATACCTGAACGCGTTGCCACATCTGCTGCAATAATTTTTGTACTCATCCCGCCAGTACCAAGGTTTGTACCACTACCGCCTGCAATCGAACGAATATGATCAGTAATTTGCTCAACCACTGGAATCAATTTCGCATCTGGATTTTTACGAGGATCGCTTTCGTATAAGCCTTGTTGATCCGTTAATAAGTAAAGTTGTTCTGCTTGCACTAAAATCGCAACTAACGCCGATAAGTTATCGTTATCCCCTACTTTAATCTCAGCCGTTGCTACCGCATCATTCTCGTTAATCACAGGAATAATCTGATTGTCTAACAGAGCATGTAATGTATCGCGCGCATTTAAAAAACGTTCACGATCTTCAATATCGGCACGAGTTAATAAAATTTGTCCAATATGAATATCATAAATCGCAAATAATTTTTCCCAGGCTTGAATCAGTTGACTCTGCCCTACTGCAGCTAAAAGCTGCTTTGAGGCAATAGTTGGAGGAAGTTGAGGATGATTTAAATAATGTCGTCCAGCGGCAATCGCACCTGATGTCACAATCACGACACGAAAACCCGCTTGATGAAGCTGGGCAATCTGGCGAACAATATCGACCATGTGAGGCGCATTCAATTTTGGAGAACCATGTGTTAATGTGCTAGTACCAAATTTTACGACGATTGTTTTGCGATTTGCCGACATAGTTTGTCCTCAATAAAAAAATAGTAAATTGGCGTTAAATTAGCACTAAAATAAATAAAAATCACGAAAAATCCCATCTCGAATTCAGATTTTGTGAATACCTATGATATAGTGCAAAAAAAGAAAAATGGGATAGAAAATATGACATTAAGTTTGATCGTTGCGACAACAAAAAATAACGTCATCGGAAAAGATAATCAAATGCCTTGGCACTTACCTGCCGATTTAGCCTGGTTTCGTAAAAATACTACGGGCAAACCGGTAATTATGGGCCGTAAAACCTTTGAAAGCATTGGTCGTCCACTGCCGAAACGTACCAATATTGTCCTTTCACGTACACCTTACGAACATGAAGGTGTCATCTGGAAAGAGAATTTTGAAAGTGCGGTCGATTTTGTTAAAGAATTTGATGAAATTATGCTGATTGGCGGGGGGGAGTTATTTAAACAATATTTACCTAAAGCTGATAAATTGTATCTCACGCAAATTCAAGCTGACATTGACGGCGATACGTTCTTTCCTGAAATTAATTGGGCAGAATGGAACATCGAGTTTGAAGAATATCGTCAAGCGGATGCAGATAATCCCTATGATTGTCGTTTTTTAATTTTACAGCGTAAAGCATAAAACATATCAAAACCATCCTAAAAAAAAGTGCGGTCAAAACCCTAAAATGTTGACCGCACTTTTTTCCATCATAATCAAATCAACGATTCATCAAGCCATTTTTTCCTATAAATTCCCTATTTTTTGATCTGAGTCCCCTTTTGAAAACCGGCTTTGTAATATACTGGAATGAATTATTATCATTAGAGGAGAAATATTATGGGTATCTTCAGTGTACCACCGGATCTACCGGTTACTAAAAGCAAAGAGGAGATCGACAAAACTTATCGTTACTGGCGATTACATTTGATGATTACCAGTTATATCGGCTATGCCGTATTCTATTTTACTCGTAAAAGTTTTAACTTCGTTATGCCAGCCATGCTAACGGACTTAGGGCTACAAAAAGCCGATATCGGTATCATGGGTACTGCGTTTTATCTCACCTACGGTGTATCCAAGTTCTTATCAGGTGTCCTTGGTGACCGTTCTAACCCTCGTTACTTTATGGGGATTGGTTTAATGATGACGGGTATCGTCAACATTCTATTCGGCATGAGTTCATCTGTCTTTATGTTTATCACCCTTTGGATGATCAACGCCTTTTTCCAAGGTTGGGGTTGGCCTCCATGTTCAAAAATCCTGAATACTTGGTACTCACGTAATGAACGTGGTTTATGGTGGGCTATTTGGAATACCTCACATAACTTAGGTGGTGCACTCATTCCAATTTTATCTGGTGCCGTTGCCCTTTATTGGGGATGGCGTTACGGTATGATCGTGCCAGGGATTATTGCCTGTGTCATCGGTTTTGCCCTTTGTTTCTTATTACGCGATCGCCCAACATCTATGGGACTTCCAACAGTCGGTGAATGGCGTAATGATATTGCTGAAAAAGAACATGAAAGTGAAGGTTTAGGTTTATCTAACTGGGAAATTCTTAAAATTTATGTGTTTAAAAACAGCATTATCTGGGCATTAGCATTTTCTTGGTGTTTTATTTATATCATCCGTACCGGTATCAATGACTGGGGTAACTTATATTTAACAGAAACCCACGGTTATGACTTACTTAAAGCGAACTCTGCGGTCTCTTTCTTTGAAATCGGTGGATTCTTAGGCGCACTTTTTGCGGGATGGGGTTCTGATAAATTCTTCAACGGAAACCGTACCCAAATGAACATCATTTATGTGTTAGGTATTATTTCAACATCCTTAGCATTATGGTTCATCCCAAGCGATAACTATTTTGTGATGTGTGGCTTATTCTTCCTGATGGGATTCTTTATCTTTGGTCCGCAATTCCTTATCGCAATGGCTGCGGCTGAAAACTCTCATAAACATGCTTCAGGTTCTTCTACCGGTTTCGTTAGTCTCTTCGCCTATATTGGTGCGGCAGCGGCAGGTGCCCCATTAGCGTGGATTATTCAATCTCTCCACTGGAATGGATTCTTTGGTAGCTTGTTTATTGTGTCTCTTGCTTGTGCATTATTACTCGTTTTCGTGTACTTCTTGCAACGTAAGAAAAACAAACTAAAAGCCTAATCTAAGCATATAAAAATCGGGCTAAAACAATGATTGCTTTAGCCCGATTTTTTTAAATAACCTTACAAAGATTATTCTAAGCGTTTAGCCATTTCTAACCAATCTGCTTTAAATTCACGACGCATATTGTTGATTGCATCAATAATATCGTGGTGAACTAATTTTTCATTTTGAATACCCACACAGTAGCCACCTTTACCTTGTAGCAATATATCTACCGCATATACGCCCATACGTGAGCCCAAAATACGGTCGAAGGCACAAGGTGAACCACCACGTTGAATATGGCCTAATACGGTTGCACGGGTTTCATGGCCTACGCGCGCTTCAATCTCACGCGCAAGAGAATGTACATCTGTGATTAATTCAGTAATCGCAATAATAGCATGACGTTTTCCGCGAATAATACTGCGTTCAATTTGGCGAATTAATTCTTCACGATTAAATTCCATTTCAGATGCCACGATATATTCACAACCACCTGCAATACCTGCCGAAATGGTTAAGTCACTACAGTGACGCCCCATGATTTCCACAATAGAAATACGTTGGTGAGAACTTGAGGTATCACGTAAACGGTCAATGGCATCCACTGCTGTTTGTAGTGCGGTTTCATAACCGATTGTGTAATCTGTTCCAGCCACATCGTTATCAATTGTGCCAGGGATACCTACGCAAGGGAAACCATGTTCTTCAGTAAGCAATTTAGCCCCCATGTAAGAACCGTCACCACCGATAACAACTAAAGCATCAATACCGTGAGAACGTAAAATTTCTGCACATTTTTCACGTACTGCTGGATCTTTAAATTCAGGGAAACGCGCAGAGCCTAAGAATGTACCACCACGGTTAATAATATCGGATACACTATAGCGGTTTAACTGTTTGATTTTATTGTTGTATAAACCTTGATAACCGTCATAAATCCCAAATACTTCAAGCCCTTCTGCAAGAGCTGCACGAACAACGCCACGAATGGCAGCATTCATACCTGGTGCATCACCACCACTGGTTAATACAGCAATTTTTTTAATCATATTTACCTACTTTGAACTCTAAGAATAATTGGCGTCAAGATTACACCATCCATTATTTCTGCTCTAGAAAAATTTTTAAAATTTACGTGGAATTTGATCTAGTATAAGTTTTAGTGATGGAAATAACTTTCACATTTCCAAGAAAGATCGGCTTTTTGTAATGTTTTGCTTTCCTTCGCCACCAAATACTTTTGTAAGTTTTTCACAATTTTTACTGTGTTTAAACGCTGAAATTTCTTACCTTGTTCCACTTTTTGGGAATATTGATATTGCACAAAACCACAACGTGGCACATTTTTACCCTTAGCTATGTCCACTTGCCAAGATGGATTTTGTTCTGTCGGAGCATAAATGACATAAGCATTTAACTCAGTGGCAGGCTTTTTCTGATTCGTTGAATTCGCAAGGATTTTGAAATCTTTCACCCCTAAATTACGGTATACCTTCTCACGTAATGCTACGCGCTGCTCAATAGAACGGGATAAATCACGATCAAGCAACACTTCAATTTGAGATTGCCAATTTTCTAAGGTATCTGGCTCTGCAAGATAAACATAACGCGCAATCGTATCCAAATCTTGGCTTGCAGTAAGTTTATAAGTTTTGCCGTTGTACTCAATTTTTTCAGGAGTTTGAAGCTGACTCACTTTTGCCGCACAACCTGAGAGTAAAAGCGCGGTCAATATAACCAGGATTTTATTCATTGATATCTCGCTTAAATACAAATTCTTTTTCAGTTGAGGATGTCGCATCAAACCAATAACCACCTAGGTCAAACTCTTTCAGTTGTTCAACACGTTCCAAACGATTTTGAATGATAAAACGACACATTAAACCACGGGCTTTTTTCGCATAAAAGCTGACCACTTTGTATTTACCATTCTTATTATCTAAGAAAACAGGCTTCACAATCTGTGCCTCTAATTGGCTTTCTTTCACGGATTTATAGTATTCATCGGAGGCTAAATTGATCAAAATACGATCGCCTTGCTCATCAAGCGCTTGTTGCACGGATTGAGTGATGATGTTACCCCAAAAAGCATAAAGATCTTTCCCTTTTGGATTCGCTAACTTCGTGCCCATTTCCAAGCGGTAAGGTTGCATTAAATCAAGGGGTTTAAGTAAGCCATATAAGCCAGAAAGCATACGTAAATGGCGTTGTGCGAATTGCACATCTTCATCAGATAAGCTATCCGCATCCAAACCGGTGTAAACATCACCTTTGAATGCCCAAATGGCTGCGCGTGAATTTTTTTCGTTGTGAGATTTTGTCCATTCAGCAAAACGAGCGGCATTTAAGCCCGCAAGTTTATCGCTGATAGACATTAAGGAAGAAAGATCTTGGGGAGATAATTGACGACAGATTTCAATCAGTTGCTCACTATAATCCGTCAAGTGCGGTTGAGAAACAGGAAGATTTCTGACCGCACTTTCAAAATCTAAGGTTTTTGCCGGGGAAATAATGGCTAACATAGGTTCTCCTTTCTAAAACTGAACCGTATCTTAGCACAGGATTGCCTCATCGCTCTACCCCGTTTATGCTATCCGCTTATAGAGTCCATTCTCATTGACGATTAAATCTTGTAACTCCAAATCTAATAACTGCACTAAAAGCAAATCCACCGGCAAATTCAATGCTGCAGATAAATCATCAAGACTTATCGGTGTATAAGTAATATATTGATAAAGTTCAGGATGACTCGGCTCCACTGTAGGTATTTTGGCAGTAAGTGGTTGAGCCACCGACTGATTGATTGGCGTATGTACTGGCGGCTGAAAAACAACGCTGTGATTGAGGCTATCTAAAATATCTTTGACATTTTCCACCAACATCGCCCCTTGCTTAATCAGTTTATGGCAGCCTTGACTGTATTCACTTTGAATATTCCCTGGTAAGGCAAAAATATCGCGATTTTGTTCTAAAGCATAACGCGCTGTAATCAATGAACCGCTTTTCTCTGTCGCTTCAATGACTAATGTTCCTAATGAAAGCCCGCTAATAATGCGATTACGACGAGGAAAATTTTCAGCAATCGGTGCTTGCGTAGGGATAAATTCAGAAACTAATGCCCCGTTATTTTCGATAATTTGCTCGGCTAATCGGCGATGTTTAGCGGGGTAAATGTGATCTAATCCGCTGCCCAATACGGCAATGGTCTGCCCTTGAATATCCACCACCGCCTGATGGCTAAATCCATCGATACCTAAAGCCAACCCACTCGTCACCGTCAATCCTGCGAGAGAAAGCTCTGTCGCAAAATATTTTGCCCAATATTCACCATAAGCCGAACAATAACGGCTTCCAACCATGGCAATTTGCTGAGCAGAAAGTGCGGTCAAATTGCCTTTCACAAATAATAAGGGTGGAAAGCCACTAATTTGTTTAAGTAAAAAAGGATAGTCATCTGAAAAACAGTGGATTAAATGATGGCCTTCTTTTTCTGCCCAGCTCAAAGCAGGTTCAATAAATTTCATTTCCGGCTGAAACCAACGACGAATCTGCAACGCATCCCAGCCCATTTGTTTAAATGCCACTTCATCATAATTTAACAAGTCTTCTATATTCACATGGGCCAAAATTTGTTGAATCCGCACACTGCCCAATTTGGGCACTTGAGCCAATCGCAACAAAATCGACGTAAAATCGCTCATAATTCTCTCCTTTAAAAAGAAAATTATGGCGAGATTTGTCTCAAAAAATGAAAAGTTTGTCTTAATTCTGCGATTCAGATCGCAAAAAGAGAAAAAATTTTAGAAAAAATCGGCATACCAGAAACGAGGAATAAAACAGGACAAAAACAGCTTCTTAAAAGCCATTTTTAGAGATTAATTCTGATAAAAAACTTATATCAAGAGAAATAAACTTTTAAGATTGTGTAGAGATATTCATTTTAGATATAAATCACTGATAAATGATTTGACAGCAACATTTTTATCCGTAATATGGACAGCGTTTTACAGAATTTTTTACAGGATTATCTTTTTATGTACCAAGCTGTTTCTTTATCTCTCAACCTCCTGCTCTCACATTCTTTGTGCGGCTAAGTTGTGGATAAAAAACACCTTTATGTAAAAAATCTATTATCAACCCGCACTTTTAAGATTGCGGGTTTTTTCGTTTTAAAATCACGGTAAAAATGACCGCACTTTGAGTGATAAAAGAAGGAAAATACTATGACAGATCGCGTTATTATTTTTGATACCACCTTGCGTGATGGCGAACAAGCGTTAAAAGCTAGCTTAACCGTTAAAGAGAAATTACAAATTGCTTTAGCACTTGAACGTTTAGGCGTAGATGTAATGGAAGTCGGTTTTCCGGTTTCTTCTCAAGGCGATTTTGAATCTGTTCAAACCATTGCACGCCATATCAAAAATAGTCGTGTTGCGGCACTTTCCCGTGCAGTAATTAAAGATATTGATGCTGCAGCTGAAGCCTTAAAAGTGGCAGAAGCGTTTCGTATCCATACATTTATTGCAGTTTCAGCATTACACGTTGAAGCCAAATTAAAACGTACCTTTGATGATGTGGTTGAAATGGCGGTAGCCGCAGTAAAACATGCACGTAATTATACTGACGATGTAGAATTTTCTTGCGAAGATGCAGGCCGTACAGGTATCGACAATATTTGTCGTATTGTTGAAGCGGCAATTAATGCAGGTGCAACAACTGTAAATATTCCTGACACTGTTGGTTTCTGCTTACCTAATCAATTCGGCAATATTATTGCTGAAGTACGTAACCGCGTACCAAATATCGATAAAGCTGTGATTTCCGTACATTGCCACAATGACTTGGGTATGGCAACGGCTAACTCCTTAACCGCTGTACAAAATGGTGCACGTCAAATTGAATGTACTATCAACGGCATTGGTGAACGCGCAGGCAATACCTCACTTGAAGAAGTGGTGATGGCAATGAAAGTTCGTCAAGAATTTATGGGCGTGGATACACGTATCAACACACAAGAAATTCATCGTGTCAGCCAAATGGTGAGCCAACTTTGTAATATGCCAATCCAACCGAATAAAGCGATTGTAGGTTCAAACGCTTTCGCACATTCATCCGGTATTCACCAAGATGGTATGTTAAAAAACCAAAATACCTACGAAATCATGTCACCAGAAACTATCGGCTTGAAGAAAGAGAAATTGAACTTAACCGCTCGTTCAGGTCGCGCAGCAGTAAAAGGCCATATGGCAGATATGGGCTACACCGAACAAGATTACGATTTAGACAAATTGTATGAAGCATTCTTAAAATTGGCAGACAAAAAAGGCCAAGTATTCGATTATGACTTAGAAGCTTTAGCCTTTATCGATATGCAACAAGGGGATGAGGATCGTTTAGTGTTAGATAAACTTTCTGCACATTCCACTAAAGAATATCCAGCAAC
This sequence comes from Haemophilus sp. HMSC068C11, assembly GCF_001815355.1. Lineage (GTDB taxonomy): Bacteria > Pseudomonadota > Gammaproteobacteria > Enterobacterales > Pasteurellaceae > Haemophilus_D. The sequence goes on along the minus strand of NZ_KV820361.1, from coordinate 43,082 downwards.
TGCGTTTGTTCAAGTGGAATTGGATGGTAAAAAATTAAGCACCTCTTCTATCGGTGGTAATGGTCCGGTTGATGCAGTTTACAATGCGATCTTGAATTTAACCGGCTTAGATATCAAAATGTCCCACTATAACTTAACTGCAAAAGGCGAAGGTGCTGAAGCCTTAGGTCAGGTAGATATCGTGGTTGAACACGAAGGCCGAAAATTCCATGGCGTTGGTTTAGCGACAGACATCGTTGAATCTTCCGCACTTGCTTTAGTTCATGCAATTAATGCCATTTATCGTGCACATAAAGTCGCCGATATTAAAAGCCATAAACATCATTAATTAATTGAGTCCCCCTCTTTAGCAAAGAGGGGTTAGGGGAGATTTAGCAGAAGTAACATCAACCTCAGCAGTAAATTTTATATCGTTAAAATCTCCCCCAGCCCCTCTTTACAAAAGAGGGGAGAAAATTAACCGCACTTTAGTGTGACTGAAATAGGAAAAACAATATGCAATCATACAACATCGCTGTTCTACCAGGAGACGGTATTGGTCCAGAAGTGATGGCTGAAGCCATTAAAGTATTAAACAAAGTCCAAGAAAAATTCGGTTTCAAACTTAACTTCAATGAATTTTATGTAGGTGGTGCCGCAATTGATCATTGTGGTTGCCCATTACCAGCTGAAACCTTAAAAGGCTGTGATGATGCTGATGCGATTTTGTTTGGCTCTGTAGGTGGCCCTAAATGGACAAATTTACCTCCGGATCAACAACCAGAACGCGGTGCATTATTACCATTGCGTAAACATTTCAAATTATTCTGCAATCTTCGTCCTGCTACCCTTTATAAAGGTTTAGAAAAATTCTGTCCATTACGTGCAGATATTGCAGCGAAAGGATTTGATATGGTGGTTGTGCGTGAATTAACGGGCGGGATTTATTTTGGTCAGCCTAAAGGTCGCGAAGGTGAAGGTGCTCAAACCAAAGCATTCGATACTGAAGTTTATTACAAATATGAAATCGAGCGTATTGCACGTGCTGCTTTTGATGCGGCAATGAAACGTCGTAAACATGTGACTTCTGTGGATAAGGCGAACGTATTACAAGCTTCAATCTTATGGCGTGAAACCGTGACAGAAGTAGCGAAAGACTACCCTGAAGTCACCTTAGATCATATTTATATTGACAATGCGACCATGCAGTTAATCAAAGCGCCTGAATCTTTCGATGTACTCCTCTGCTCTAACATTTTCGGTGATATTATTTCTGATGAAGCGGCGATGATCACGGGCTCTATGGGAATGTTGCCATCTGCTAGCTTAAATGAAGAAGGTTTCGGCTTATATGAGCCTGCTGGCGGTTCTGCACCAGATATCGCAGGCAAAGGCATTGCCAACCCAATCGCACAAATTCTTTCTGCCGCGATGATGTTGCGTTATAGCTTCAACTTAAACGAAGCAGCGGATGCCATTGAAAATGCCGTACAAAAAGTCTTAGCAAATGGTCACCGTACGGGTGATTTAGCCGATGATTCTGCCCCTGTTTCAACTGCGGAAATGGGTACGTTGATTGCTGAAGCAATCTAATCGTAGGGTGGGCATTTTGTCCACCATTAACAAATTTAATAAAGGGGAGTAAGCGTCCCTAGAAAAAAGGAGATTATATGTTTATTGTTTCATTAACCTATATTCAACCTTTAGAGAAAATTGAAGAATTTCTAGCTGAACACAGAACATTTTTAGATAAGTTTTATCAACAAGGTAAGTTTCTAATGTCTGGACGTAAAGAACCTAGAACTGGTGGAATCATTATTATGAATGCAAAAGATCTTGATGAAGTAAATCAAATTATTGAACAAGATCCATTTCACCAACACAAAATAGCAGATTATCAAGTGATAGAGTTCTATCCATCTAAAGTTGCGAATGGATTAGAAAAATACCAACAGACAATTTAAAACTTACTACTCTAACAAAGCTCCTAACGAATTGAGAAAAATTATGGCAAAAACTCTTTACGAAAAATTATTCGATGACCATGTGGTGTACGAAGCTGAAGGCGAAACGCCGATTTTGTATATTAACCGTCATTTAATCCATGAAGTGACCAGCCCACAAGCCTTTGATGGTTTACGAGTTGCAGGCCGCCAAGTACGTCAAGTCAGTAAAACCTTCGGTACCATGGATCACAGTATTTCTACCCAAGTACGTGATGTAAATAAACTTGAAGGCCAAGCGAAAATTCAAGTATTGGAACTTGAAAAAAACACAAAAGCGACTGGTATTCAATTATTCGACATGACCACAAAAGAACAAGGTATCGTGCATGTCATGGGGCCTGAACAAGGCTTAACCTTACCAGGTATGACAATCGTCTGCGGTGACTCCCATACCGCCACCCACGGTGCATTCGGTGCCTTGGCATTTGGTATTGGTACATCTGAAGTAGAACACGTATTAGCCACACAAACCTTAAAGCAAGCCCGCGCAAAAAATATGAAAATTGAAGTGCGTGGCAAAGTAGCACCAGGCATTACCGCAAAAGATATTATTCTTGCCATTATCGGTAAAACCACCATGGCAGGCGGTACAGGCCATGTGGTGGAGTTCTGCGGTGAAGCGATTCGTGATCTTTCCATGGAAGGCCGTATGACCGTTTGTAATATGGCAATAGAAATGGGTGCCAAAGCCGGCTTAATCGCACCAGATGAAACGACTTTCGAATACTTAAAAGGTCGTCCACATGCACCAAAAGGTAAAGATTGGGATGATGCTGTTGCTTATTGGAAAACCTTAAAATCCGATGATGATGCAAAATTTGACACAGTCATCACGTTAGAAGCCAAAGACATTGCACCACAGGTAACTTGGGGAACAAACCCAGGCCAAGTAATCGGTATCGATCAGCCTGTGCCAAATCCAGCAGAAATGACCGATCCTGTGACTCGTGCTTCAGCAGAAAAAGCATTGAATTATATCGGTTTAGAACCGAATACCGATTTAAAAGACATTCCGGTGGATCAAGTGTTTATTGGCTCTTGCACCAATGCTCGTATCGAAGATTTACGTGCCGCAGCGGCGGTCATGAAAGGTCGTAAAAAAGCCGACAATGTAAAACGTATTTTAGTGGTACCAGGCTCTGGTTTAGTGAAAGAACAAGCAGAAAAAGAAGGCTTGGATAAAATCTTTATCGAAGCAGGCGCTGAATGGCGTAACCCAGGTTGCTCAATGTGCTTAGGGATGAACGATGACCGCTTAGGCGAATGGGAACGCTGTGCTTCTACATCAAACCGTAACTTTGAAGGTCGCCAAGGCCGTAATGGTCGTACTCACTTGGTGAGTCCTGCGATGGCTGCGGCAGCGGGAATGTTCGGTAAATTCGTTGATATTCGTGACGTCACATTAAACTAAGGAGCAGAAAATGGCAGGATTTAAACAACTTTCAGGCTTAGTAGTGCCATTGGATGCGGCAAACGTGGATACGGATGCAATTATTCCAAAACAATTTTTACAAGCCATTACGCGCGTAGGTTTCGGCAAACACTTATTCCATGAATGGCGTTATTTGGATGTAGAAGGCACCAAGCCAAATCCAGATTTCGTATTGAATTATCCACAATATCAAGGCGCGACCATTTTATTAGCGCGTAAAAATCTTGGTTGTGGTTCTTCGCGTGAACATGCGCCTTGGGCATTAGCCGATTACGGTTTCAAAGTGATGATCGCACCAAGTTTTGCGGATATTTTCTATAACAACAGTTTAAACAACCACATGTTACCGATTCGTTTAAGCGAAGAAGAAGTGGAAGAAATCTTCCAATGGGTGTGGGCAAATGAGGGCAAACAAATCCATGTAGATTTGGAAGCGATGACGGTCACTGTAGGTGACAAAGTCTATCACTTTGAACTGGATGAATTCCGCCGTCATTGTTTGTTAAACGGCTTGGATAACATCGGTTTGACGTTACAACACGAAGATGCCATCAGCGAATATGAAAAAAATATTCCGGCATTTTTACGTTAATCTGTTTTTTTACTCGGACAGCAAATATTGCTAACCATTCGGCGGACAATTTGTCCGCCTTTCTTTTTGAAAACATTCCATTTTTTTACCGCACTTTCTCCCCTTTTATTTGACACTCTGTGTGCTTATACCTATCATTCTCTTCAATATTGATTGATTTTAAAAAGAGCTATCTATGTCACATAATCAAACCGAATTACTGAAAAAATCCCTCGCTGAACGCATCCTCATTTTAGATGGTGCGATGGGGACGATGATCCAAAAATATAAACTTACCGAGGCTGATTTTAGAGGCGAGCGTTTTAAAGAAAGTGCGGTTGATTTACGTGGCAATAATGACTTGCTCACCTTAACCCAACCGCTGTTAATTTCTGCGATTCATGAGAAATACTTACAAGCGGGCGCCGATATTATTGAAACCAATACCTTCAGTTCGACCACCATTGCACAAGCGGATTATGATTTACAGTCTATTGCCTACGAACTGAATTTTGCAGGCGCAAAATTAGCGCGTTTAGCCGCTGATAAATACAGCACACCAGAAAAACCTCGCTTTGTTGCAGGTGTATTAGGGCCAACTAACCGCACGGCCTCTATTTCTCCCGATGTAAACGATCCAGGTTTCCGTAACATTACCTTTATGGAGCTGGTGGATGCCTATGCCCAAGCGACTAAAGGCTTAATTGAAGGTGGTGCAGATTTAATCATGATCGAAACCATTTTCGACACATTAAACGCAAAAGCCGCCATTTTCGCGATTGAAACCGTATTTGAAGAATTAGGTGTGGAATTGCCGATTATGATTTCTGGCACCATTACCGATGCTTCTGGCCGTACCCTTTCAGGGCAAACCACTGAAGCGTTCTACAACTCGCTTCGCCACGCTAAACCACTCACGTTCGGTTTGAACTGTGCGCTCGGCCCGAAAGAACTTCGCCAATATGTCGAACAACTGTCTAAAATCAGCGAAACCTATGTGTCTGTCCACCCAAATGCAGGCTTGCCAAATGCCTTTGGTGGCTATGATTTAGGGGCTGAAGAGATGGCGGCACACCTTAAAGAATGGGCTGAAAGTGGCTTTGTGAACATTGTCGGTGGCTGTTGTGGTACCACGCCAGAGCACATCAAAGCCTTTGCAGATGCGATGCAAGGTATTACGCCGCGTAAATTACCTGAAATTAAAACCGCGATGCGTTTATCAGGCTTAGAACCACTCAATATTGATGACGAAAGCCTATTCGTGAACGTGGGTGAACGTAATAACGTGACTGGTTCGGCGAAATTCAAACGCTTAATTAAAGAAGACAAATTTGCCGAAGCCATTGAAATTGCTATCGACCAAGTGGAAAACGGCGCGCAAGTGATCGACGTCAATATGGACGAAGCCTTATTAGACGGCAAAAAATGCATGACCCGTTTTCTCAATATTATGGCGACCGAACCCGATGCGGCAAAAGTGCCCGTGATGATCGACTCATCTAAATGGGAAGTAATTGAGGCAGGTTTACAGTCGGTACAAGGTAAACCGATTGTGAACTCCATCTCGTTGAAAGAAGGCGAAGAAATCTTTATCGACCACGCTAAATTGGTGCGTAAATATGGTGCGGCCGTGGTGGTGATGGCGTTTGACGAAGTGGGGCAAGCGGATACTGAAGATCGTAAAGTGGAAATTTGTAGCCGCGCTTATGATATTTTGGTCAACCAAGTCGGCTTCCCGCCAGAAGACATTATTTTCGACCCGAATATTTTTGCCATCGGTACGGGGATTGAAGAACACAACAACTACGGTGTGGATTTCATCAATGCCACAGGTCGCATTAAACGTGCCCTACCGCATGCGAAAATCTCGGGCGGGGTGTCGAATGTGTCTTTCTCATTCCGTGGTAATAATGTGATGCGTGAAGCGATTCATGCCGTCTTCCTCTATCACGCCATCAAACAAGGCATGGATATGGGGATTGTGAATGCGGGGCAGCTCGCAATTTATGACGATCTCGATCCTGAATTACGTGAAATTGTAGAAGATGCGGTATTAAACCGTAGCCCAGATGCCACCGAAAAACTGCTCGATATTGCGGAAAAATATCGTAACCAAGGCAACGATGAAAGTGCGGTCGATTCTGTTGCAGAATGGCGCACTTGGCCAGTGGAAGAACGTTTAAAACACGCGCTGGTGAAAGGGATTACTACTCATATTGTGGAAGATACCGAAGAAGCCCGCCAAACCTTACCAAGCCCATTAGATGTGATTGAAGGCCCGTTGATGGCAGGCATGGACGTAGTCGGCGATTTATTCGGTGACGGTAAAATGTTCCTGCCACAAGTGGTGAAATCTGCGCGTGTAATGAAACAATCTGTGGCGTATTTAGAGCCATTTATCAACGCCACCAAACAAAAAGGTTCAAGCAACGGTAAAGTGGTGATTGCAACCGTAAAAGGTGACGTGCACGATATTGGTAAAAACATCGTGAGCGTGGTGATGCAATGTAATAACTTTGAAGTGATTGACTTGGGCGTCATGGTGCCGGCGGACAAAATCATTCAAACCGCTATTGATGAAAAAGCGGATATCATCGCGTTAAGTGGTTTAATTACCCCTTCTCTAGATGAGATGGAATACTTCTTGGGTGAAATGACTCGCTTAGGTTTAAACCTCCCAGTAATGATTGGTGGGGCGACCACCTCTAAAGAACATACAGCAATTAAACTTTATCCAAAATATAAAGAACACGGTGTATTTTATACCTCTAATGCCTCCCGCGCGGTGACAGTGTGTGCGACATTGATGAACCCTGAAAGCCGTGCAGAATTATGGGAACAATTCAAGAAAGATTACGAGAAAATTCAGCAATCTTTCTCTAACCGTAAACCACTGCGTAAACAGCTTAGCATTGAAGAAGCACGCGCAAACCGCTTTGATGGCTTTAGTGGTGAATGGGCAGATTACGTGCCACCAAAACCAAACCAAACTGGTATTGTGGAATTTAAAAACGTACCGATTGCCACATTACGTAAATTTATCGACTGGTCACCATTCTTCCGCATTTGGGGCTTAATGGGCGGCTACCCTGACGCCTTTGATTATCCAGAAGGTGGCGAAGAAGCACGTAAAGTATGGAACGATGCGCAAGTGGTATTAGATGAATTAGAGCAAAACCACAAACTCAACCCAAGCGGTATTTTAGGCATCTTCCCTGCGGAACGTGTGGGCGATGATGTGGTGCTTTTCGCTGATGAAGAACGCACACAACCAATCGGCACCGCTTACGGCTTACGACAACAAACCGAACGAGGCAAAAACAGCAAAAGTCCGTTTAACTTTGCCTTAAGTGACTTTATTGCTGATCGCGAAAGCAGCAAAAAAGACTGGATGGGTATGTTTGCCGTCTGTGCAGGAATTGAAGAAATGGAATTAGTAGAAGGCTATAAAGCAGCAGGCGATGACTACAACGCTATCTTGCTACAAGCTGTGGGCGACCGCTTAGCGGAAGCGATGGCTGAATACTTGCACTTTGAGCTCCGCACCCGCATTTGGGGCTACACGCAAGAAGAGTTCGACAATCAAGGTTTAATCAATGAAAACTATGTTGGCATTCGCCCTGCACCGGGTTATCCAAGCTGCCCAGAACATACGGAAAAAGCCTTGATTTGGGATTTATTAGAAGTAGAACAACGCATCGGCATGAAACTTACTGAAAGCTACGCTATGTGGCCGGCGGCTTCCGTCTGCGGTTGGTACTTCACCCATCCTGCAAGTAACTATTTCACCTTAGGTCGCATTGATGAAGACCAAGCTCAAGATTATGCTAAACGTAAAGGTTGGGATGAAAGAGAGATGATGAAATGGTTGGGTGTGGCGATGAAGTAAAAACTTACATTAGTTTTATTGTATTTAAAGATAACCCTTAAGGAGAAATTATATTATGACAGATCCTCTATCTACAGCTGCTGTAGCAGTCGGAAAAGATATTGCTACTGGAGCATCAAAAGGTATTATCCAAACATTAAATGATATTTGGTATTGTGCGTATGGCCATAAATGGGATGAAAAAGTCCAAGAATTAAGATTACGACAAACAATCAAACTAGAAAAGTTAAAAAAAGATCTTGAACAAAAAATTCAAGTAATTCCAAATGAGAATTTACAGGAACCTAAACTAAGTGTAGTTGGTCCTGCATTAGAGTCCGCTAAATTTTATATGGATGAAAATGAAATTAGAGAGATGTTTGCTAATTTAATTGCTGCATCAATGAATAAATCTCAAGCCGATAATATTCACCCGTCTTTTGTCGAAATGATAAAAATGCTAAGTCCACTAGATGCGAAAAATCTATATTTTCTTTCTTCATTACAAGATGAAACCATATCTAAAATTCGTGTTGAGTATGAAAATGGTGGTTATAACGATATCTATAATCACATATATTTGGGTAATCCAGAATGTCAGGATAATCAGTTGATGGAGCCCTCTATTGATAATTTAATTCGTCTAAAACTAATAGATGTTTCATATGATGAATATAAAAATAATGATGAACTTTATGAAAAACATAGAACCAATCCCTTATACTTATCTTATAAGAAACAAGAAAAAGAAATTGAAGAGCAAATTAGAAATATACTAGATCTTTTAAATGTAGTTGACCAAAATACTGGAAATCCTTCATCTGATGCAATAAATTCTATTAAAGAAAAATTAGAAAACAATCTAAAAAAGAAAGACATTGTTGTAAAAAAAGGGAAAATTCAGTTAACTGCTTTAGGGAGAAACTTTTGTAAAGTATGTTTATAAAACTCTTCCACGATTATTCACTTTAGAAGACAAATACTAGCATTAGGGCTAGGAGAAGACATAAAAAAAGTAGAAGAAAGTAGACCATCCAATCTATGTAAAAAACTGTCATTTCAACTGGGTTTTATCGTTAATGTCTTTGATAATGGAACCGTAAATTTTCAAGGAAAACCTGATTCAGATATTCAAAGCAATATTGAAAGCAATATTAAAACTATCAATAATGTATAGATACCTCCTATGATGGCACACGCTTCCTAGCGTGTGTCTAACGTCAATAAAAAAACGCCTCAAAACTCACCGCACTTTACCCTTTGTATATTGCACAATTTCCGCTATCATACTCCCTTTCTCATTCACTCTACTCTCGGAACTTTATCGATGAATAAATTTAAATTAGCATTACTCACGGCCGCATTCGTAGGTTTGTTTGCTTGTACAACAACACAACAACCAAAGAAAAGCGTTAAAACACGATACCTTAAAAATAACATTAGCCAAGCGGAATTGAACAATCCGAAAGACTACAAACGTTATTATTATTCTTGCCATAATTCAGAAACAGGGTCTAGTTCGTATTTAACCACTTACTTCCCGCTTTCAAGAGAAAGCCGCATGAAAGATAACTTTGGTATTTATTTCCAATTAGATGGTGGAAAAGCGGTGCCGTTTGATCATGTGGAAAATCGCACCTTAAATGCACGAGGAAATCGCTTTGAAGTGATTTATCGCTCTTATGAGCCGATTGATGGCAGTTATGTTGATTTAATCGCTCGTGAAAATAATTCCGTGTATTACAAGAATAATCAAGGCATGAAAAGCACTTGGTTAAACTGTCGAGAAGGCTAATTTTCACTGAAAGTGCGGTCATTTTTAGACGCATTTTTCCAAACAAAAAAGCACGAGCTTAAACTCGTGCTTTTTCTTTTTTATCTCAATTAGGCTTTTGCTTGTGCGCGTTTCACAAAAATGACTGAAAGCGTGAATGCCACCACAAATGAAATCACCATACCAATGCTGTACATCGCAAGGCTATCTGGTTTAATTGATGGAATACCTAAGAAACCTGCTGCGCCTAATGCAATGGCTTTTACATTGAAGAATGCGATAAAGGCACTCGCTAAGCCTGAGCCAATCATCGCCGCAAAGAAAGCCTGACGATAACGTAAGTTCACCCCGAACATTGCCGGTTCAGTAATCCCTAATAATGCAGAGATACCCGATGGCACCGCTAAACCGCGTACTTTTGGATCTTTTAATGCCACTGCCACACCTAAACAGGCCGCACCTTGTGCGATGTTTGACATTGCGGCGATTGGGAAAATAAAGGTACCGCCTGTATTTGCCATTTCAGCTAATAATTGTGTTTCAACCGCAATGAAGGTTTGGTGCATACCGGTGATAACGATTGGTGCATAGAATGCCCCGAAGATTGCACCACCAACGAACCCTAAAGTGTCATATAACCAAGTTAAGCCTGAAGCAATTAATGAACCCGCTTCACGACCGATTGGACCGATTACGGTAAACGCTAAGAAGCCCGCAATAAAGAGTGAGAATAATGGGGTAATGAGGTTATCTAAGTAAGAAGGCACAAACTTACGGAAGGTTTTTTCTAAGGTTGCTAATATCCAAGCAGAAACTAATGTTGGGATAACGGTACCTTGATAGCCGACTTTTTCAATTTCAAGACCGAATACATTCCAGTATTGGATTTTGCCTTGCGCAAGGGTTAAAGCATAGTTCCAACCATCTGCTAATGCAGGGTGAACTAATAACATTCCAAGAGCCGCCCCTAAGAATGGGTTACCGCCGAATTTACGGGTCGCAGAGAAACCAAGTAATACCGGTAAGAACACAAACGGTGCATTCGCAATGGTATTAATGAAGTCCACCAAATCCGCAAGACCTGGGTGCATATCAATCACGCTTAATTCGTCAACGAAGAAACCTTTCGCTGTCAGCATGGAGTGAATACCCATTAACAAACCACCTGCGACAATTGCCGGAATGATTGGCACGAAAATATCCGCTAAGCCTTTCACCAAACGTTGCAATAAGTTTTGATTACCTGACGCTGCTTCTGCCACTTCGGCTTTGCTCACATCGCCGATACCAAGCAATTTGGTGAGTTCAGCATGGACTTTATTTACCGTGCCAGAACCGAAGATAATTTGATATTGACCAGCGACAGCAAACTGCCCTTTCACGCCGTCAATATTATCAATACCTTCTTTGTCCACTTTGCTTTCATCGTTTAGCACAATACGTAAACGCGTTGCACAATGTGCTGCTGTGGCGATGTTGTCTTTGCCGCCAAGCTTATCAATCACTTGCTGGGCGATTTGAGGGAAGTTCATAGTGCTCTCCTAATGGGTTTCTAGAAAAAGAAAATCGACAGATTGTAACCAAAACAGGGGATAATAACTAGCTATTCAAGCAAATTTTAGGCGAAAAAAAACCGACTTAATTAAGTCGGTTTATATTTGGTGCTCTGGGCGAGACTTGAACTCGCACGGCCTGCGGCCACTACCCCCTCAAGATAGCGTGTCTACCAATTCCACCACCAGAGCGTTTATTCTGTTTTTATTCCTTATTGCGGAATATCGTTATTTTTGTTTTCAACTGCTGGAGCAGCTTGTTGTTGCTGTTGTTGAACTTGTTCAGCAGTTTGAGATAAATCGTCAAATGAACCTTTTTGTACGTTACCACGGTGAGAGTTGATATTACCCAATACTAAAGCAATCACAAAAAAGCCAGTTGCTAAGATTGCGCTGGTACGGGTTAAAAAGTTACCTGCACCTGCAGAACCAAACATAGTACCTGATGCACCGCCACCAAATGACGCACCTGCGTTCGCACCTTTACCTTGTTGAACAAGGATAAAGCCGATTAAGGCGATACAAACTAATACATAAATAAATAATAAAATATTGTACATTATTCTTTCTTCTCTAAATTGCGATTTCGCAAGAAAACTGGGAGCAAATGTTATATAAAATTCATACTTTTCGCAAGCGCTTTCCCATTTTTTTTACTTAATTGTATTAAGTTTAATCAATTTTCAGCGTTTAAATCTTCCGATTTTTTGACCGCTCTTTTTCGTTTCGTTGCTGGTGTGCTTAAACCTTTTGAAATCTGACTTAGACGATGTAATGCGGTGAAATCAACAAAACGTACTAAATCCGGCAACATTTGATTAAGCGTAAACATAAATTGCTGATAACTCGCCTGTTTTTGACTGATATCCGTTAATTGTGCTTCCCAATGTGCCGTCATATCAGGTTGTGTAGCAATATCAGGTAAAGCAGAAATCAGGATCCGTCCCGTTTCTGTGCTGTGAATATTGCGTCCTTTTTTGGTCAAAAAGCCTCGTTTAAACAGCAATTCAATAATGCCTGCGCGTGTTGCCTCTGTGCCAAGTCCATCCGTTTCGCGCAGAATTTTTTTCAATTCTTTATCTTGCACAAAGCGCGCAATCCCTGTCATTGCCGAAAGCAATGTCGCATCGGTAAAAGGTTTCGGTGGTTGCGTTTTTTTACTCACCACTTCACCTCGTTCGCAGTACAGGATCTGTCCTTTCTTCACGATCGGCAATAGCGGCTCTTGATTTTCATCTTCGTCTTCTTTACCAAGCAATTCTTTCCAACCCGCGGTTTGCAAGTTGCGCGCTTGAGCCACAAAAGTACCGCCCGCAATACTTAAGGTAATTTTACTTTTACGATATTCCGCATCTGGACAGAATTGCAATAAATACTGGCGTGCAATCAATTCATAAATACGCTGTTCATCAATACTTAAATTTATCGAGCGGGTATTAGCCGTCGGAATAATTGCATGGTGCGCTTCCACTTTTTTATCATTCCAACAACGATTACGTTGCTCGCTATCCACCACTGATGGCAAAGTTTGATAAGTCTGACAATGCTGTGAAATCGCATTCATCACTTTATGTCGTTCAGCAAAATGCTCTTCCGGCAAATAACGACAATCAGAACGTGGATAAGTAATCAAACGATGGGTTTCATATAAACGTTGACAGGTATTCAACACACTTTGCGCTGACATGCCAAACCGTTTTGCCGCATCAATCTGCAATGCTGACAACGAATAAGGCAAAGGGGCCGTTTCTTTCTCGCGTTTGTCCACATATTCGGTCACTTCAGCAGGTTGATTGGTAATACGCTTCACTACATTTTCGGCTAAGCCTAAAGACAGCACGCGTCCATCTTCATCTTGGAAGTCTTCGCAAGCTTTACTTGGTTGCCAAAGTGCAGAAAAAAGTGCGGTCGGATTTTCAGACGTTTTTTCGTCTTTTACCCACGCCAACACTTCATAGAAATCTTTTGGTTGGAAATTTTCAATTTCCAAATCACGTCGCACAATCAAGCCTAATACGGGGGTTTGCACTCGTCCAACAGAAAGCACGCCATCATAACCCGCTTGGCGACCGCGAATGGTATAAGCGCGAGTCATATTGATACCATAAAGCCAATCGGCTCGAGCGCGTGCCAGCGCAGAGGTAGCCAATGGAATAAAATGACGATTAGGTTGGAGTTTTTGTACCGCTTTTTCGACCGCACTTGGGTTAAGATCGCTAATCAAACAACGCAAAATCCCATCACGTTTTTCCGCTGATAAATTGGCATAGCTGAACACTTCATCCACCAGCAACTGCCCTTCTCTATCTGGGTCGCCTGCATTAACTAAAACATCGGCTTGATGAATGAGTTTTTCTACCACAGAAAGTTGTTTTTTGACTTCTTTTCGCGGTAACAGAATCCACTTTTCAGGAATGATGGGTAAATGCTCTAAACGCCATTGTTTGAATTTAGGATCATAGGCATCGGGTTCAGCCTGTTCGAGCAAATGCCCCACGCACCAAGTCACAACATCATCATTGCCACATTTAATAAAACCATCACCCCGTTGATGAGGTTTTGGCAATACATCGGCAATGGCTCGCCCAAGACTGGGTTTCTCGGCAATAAACAGGCGCATAAGATTAGTCGATCTGACGACGACCTAAGAAAGAATGGGTTAAGGTAGTGCCGTCCACGGTTTCTAATTCCCCACCGACAGGGATCCCATGAGCAATACGGCTCACTTTAATATTATGTTGATGGCAAATTTCAGCAATATAATTAGCTGTAGCATCGCCTTCCACCGTTGGATTGGTCGCTAAAATCACTTCATGGAAAGATTCTTCTACCAGACGTTTTTGCAATAAATCTAAACCAATTTCTTTCGGACCAATACCATCTAAAGGCGATAAATGCCCCATTAAGACAAAATAACGCCCAGAAAATTGGCCGGTTTGCTCAATGGCTTGAATATCCGCTGGCATTTCCACCACACAAAGCAAGCCTGAATTTTGGCGACGAGGATTGTTACAAATATTGCACGTTTCCTCTTCGGTAAAATCACGGCACTGTGAACAATGTCCAATTTTAGACATCGCTTCCGTTAACGCGCGTGCTAGGTTCATCCCACCGCTACGATTTCGCTGTAAAAGATGATAAGCCATACGCTGCGCTGATTTCGGACCGACACCCGGCAAGCAACGAAGATTTTCAATAAGATGTTCTAAAAGTGGACTGCTTTGCATAGTATTTATGATGGGAGAAAATGGATGGTGTGTGAATCGATAAACTCACACACCCGATGAATTAAAATGGAAGTTTCATTCCTGGAGGTAATGGCATGCCTGCAGTTACAGAAGCCATTTTTTCTTTTTGCAATTCTTCTGCACGACGGACTGCATCGTTGAATGCGGCAGCGATTAAATCTTCCAACATTTCTTTGTCATCTTCCATTAAAGAAGGATCGATCTCAATACGACGGCAGTTGTGCGCACCATTAATCGTGATTTTTACTAAACCCGCACCGCTTTCGCCAGTTACTTCTAATTGGGCAATTTCTTCCTGCATTTTTTGCATTTTTTCTTGCATTTGTTGGGCTTGTTTCATTAAGCCGCCTAAACCGCCTTTTCCGAACATTGGATTTTCCTTCTTAAGTAAACTAAAACGAGCCGCATTTTAACGAAAAAATTTGCCTTTGGGAACAGAGAAATTTATTATTCCACACTTCAAAACTGGGTCAAAAACAACCGCACTTTTATTTAGGAATTGCAGATGGAAACTCGTTATTACTTTATATTTACGGCAGCTATTATTTTGTTACAACTGCTGATTTATATTTTTAATAAAACGCTGATTTGGTGGCTGAACAAACCACTCTCTCAAAAGGCAAGACGAACTATCACTTTTACCAGTTTTTTGCTTCCTAATGTCTTAGTTATTTGTCATTTTTTAAAGCTTTTTACGGCATTTCGACTTATTGCTTTAGTGCTCGCGCTGCTTCTTTTTTCAGCCTTTGCGAGCATTGCCGTCGGAGGTATTCATTTTCTTTTCCTAAAATCTAAATCCATCCCCAAAATCGACCGCACTTTACGCATTGCTTACCCCGTTTTATTTATTGGCATCATTACTTTAAGTGTGTATAACGCCTATGTTACCCGTGTTATTCATTATGAAATCACGCTAGATAAGCCCATTAAACCATTGCGAATTGGCATGGCAAGCGATCTCCATTTAGGTAAATTATTTGGCGGGAAAGAATTGGATAAACTGGCTGATATTATGCAGCAGGAAAAGGTCGATATCATTTTACTGCCTGGCGATATTATGGACGATAACGTTAATGCCTATTTAGCAGAAAAAATGCAACCTCATCTGGCAAAACTCAAGGCTCCAATGGGGGTTTATGCCACACTAGGCAATCACGATTTATTTGAAGACCAAGATCGAATTGATCAAGAAATTCGCAAAGCAGGTATCACCGTGTTAAGAGATGAAACATTAACGTTAAATAATGAATTGGTACTGATTGGACGAAATGACAATCTTGCTCACGATAGACCAAATACTGAGGCGTTATTAAAACAAGTGAATACTGACTTACCGGTTATTCTATTAGATCACCGTCCAACGGATATTGAAAAACACGCTTCACTCCCGCTTGATATTCAAGTTTCAGGGCATGCGCATAAAGGGCAAGTATTCCCCGCTAGTTTAATCACGAAAATGATATATCGTCTGGATTATGGTCATGAAAAAATTGGCAATCCACATGTTTTTGTCACTTCGGGTTACGGCTTTTGGGGCATCCCAATGCGCTTAGGTTCACAGTCTGAAGTAATTATTATTGACGTGAAAGGGAAATAAAAAAGAGAGGTCAAAAATGACCCTCTTTTATTATCAATGAAATCTTAAGAACACACCACTTTCACCGCTAAGCCACCTTTCGATGTTTCGCGATATTTAGCATTCATGTCTTTACCTGTTTCATACATGGTTTCAATCACTTTATCCAAGGTTACGCGAGGGTTTGTGGTACGACGTAATGCCATACGGCTTGCATTAATTGCTTTCACTGAAGCAATCGCGTTACGTTCAATACAAGGCACCTGTACTTGGCCTCCAACAGGGTCGCAAGTTAAGCCCAGATTGTGTTCCATCGCAATTTCAGCTGCAATACACACTTGTACTGGTGTACCGCCTAAGATTTCAGTTAAACCTGCGGCAGCCATTGAACATGCCACGCCCACTTCACCTTGGCAGCCAACTTCTGCACCAGAAATAGACGCATTCATCTTATAAAGTGAACCAATCATACCAGCAGCTAATAAATAGCGCTCAATCACATCTTGTGTTAAAGGGCCTACGAATTTTTCATAATAAGAAAGCACAGCCGGCACAATACCACAAGCACCATTTGTTGGTGCGGTCACGACACGTCCACCGGCAGCATTTTCTTCGTTTACCGCAAGGGCAAACATATTCACCCAGTCGATAACATGCATTGGATCATTTGCAAGACGATTACTATTGGCTTTCAATAACCGATAAAGTGACGGCGCACGACGCACAACTTTTAATGGGCCAGGTAACACGCCTTCTGTATTGACACCATGCTCAATACAATCTTTCATGGTTTTCCAGACATTATGTAAATGTGCTTCAACCTCTTTTTTATCACGTAATGCTAACTCATTTCTCATCATCACCGTAGATAGCATTAAGCCATTTTCCTGACAATGTTTCAAAATATCTTCAGCATATTGATAAGGATACGGCACGGCCATAGGATTCTCTTTCTCTTGACCAAAATGCGCTTCAT
Organism: Haemophilus sp. HMSC068C11; assembly: GCF_001815355.1. Classification (GTDB taxonomy): domain Bacteria; phylum Pseudomonadota; class Gammaproteobacteria; order Enterobacterales; family Pasteurellaceae; genus Haemophilus_D. Next base: position 26,099 of record NZ_KV820361.1, on the reverse strand, counting down.
CTACGATAAAACCACCACCGATAGAATAATAGGTTTGACGATAAAGCACATTACGTTCAGCATCTAATGCGGTAATTGTCATGCCGTTTTCATGCAATGATAAAAAGGAATTATGGAATACCATATTGGCATCCCAATCGAAATTAACCGTTTTTTTACCCTGTGCAATCGACAGTTTTTTGGTTTGTTTAACCTGGTCGATAAAGGTTGGGATTAAATCAATGTCTACATCGTGCGGTAGATAACCGGCTAATCCCATGATGATCGCAATATCGGTATTATGACCAAGCCCTGTCATTGAGAGAGAGCCATACACATCCACATGCAAGGTCGCGACCGAATCAAATTTACCTTGTTCGATTAAATCGTCAATAAACTGCTTGCCTGCTTTCATTGGGCCGACAGTGTGGGAGCTGGATGGCCCAACCCCCACTTTAAACATATCAAATACACTAATCATATTATTTCAATCCTAAGCTAAACTAAAAAGCCGCTTATAATAATCCATATACAACTGCAGAGATAGCAATTAATCCCATTACGGTAACAAATACATTGCTGAAACGACCTTGATAGCGTTTCATCGCTGGAACATTGCGGATAGCATACATTGGCATAATGAAAAGGATCATCGCAATAATTGGGCCGCCAAGCGATTCAATTAAGCCTAAAATACTTGGGTTAATGATTGCTACGCCCCATAAAGTGAGTAAGAAGAATACTGCGGTACCGTAATTTAATTTTTTACGATTTACACTTTCACCTTTCATTTTTAGGTATAAACCTTCTAAACCTTCACGAGCCCCTAAATAATGGCCAAAGAATGAACTGGTAATCGCTAAGAAAGCCACTAATGGTGCAAAATAAGAAATGTATGGATTATCAAATTTGTTCGCAAGATAAGACAAGATACTGATATTCTGTGCTTTTGCCTCTAATAACTCTGCTGGTGTTAAGGTTAATACACAGCTAAACACAAAGAACATCACGAAGAAAAGTAATACGGTTGAAGTCCCTTTTTCTGTACGACCAATGTGATATTCCGTTGTATCAAAATCTTTATATTCACGTTGTTGAGAAAGCGTGAAAGAAGAAATTGCCGGAGAATGGTTAAAAGAGAAGACTAATACTGGGATAGTTAACCACAATGTAGTGACAAAACCACCAGCAGTAGGAAGCTCATAAAGCATTGATGCATTCCATTGAGGAATGAGGTAAATAGATAATACGAATAGAATTAATACCAATGGATAAACCAATAATTCAGTGATTTTCAACATTACTTTTTCACTGAATAACATTACCGAAATCAATATCGCAATTAATACAAAAGAAAGAATCACACGGTTTGGTGAAGCCATGCCTAATTGGTTGACGATAAAAGAATCAACCGTATTAGTGATCCCGTTTCCATAAATCAATAAAATTGGGAAGATCGCAAAGAAATATAATAAGGTAATTAATTTCCCTGCGGTCGGGCCGAAATGTTCTTCAACTACTTCGGTAATATCACTGCCTGGCTTAGAAGAAGACAAGACGAAATAAGCCAAGCCACGATGTGCAAAATATGTCATCGGTCCGACTAAAATCGCCATCACAACCAAAGGCCAAAAACCGCCCATCCCTGCATTGATTGGTAAAAATAATACCCCTGCGCCCACCGCAGTTCCAAATAAGTTTAATACCCAAGCTGTATCAAATTTATTCCATTTTTTATTAGTTGTAGTGTCCATACATCACCTTCTAAAGTTAAAATTATAAAATCGTTTATTTAATGACTATTCATTCATTAAATTAGTGGCTGCATTATGATGAGATTAGGGATTGATTGCAAAGTGCAAAATAATAAAGTGTGATCTCGCTAACAATTTTATGTAACTTTTTTACATAAATATTTATCTAGATCAAAAAACTGCGGTGAGAAATTTGAGCAAATTTTAAAGAGAGGAAAACAACAGAATAATGCTGAATTCTAAAAAGCAAAAAGCCGCTAAATTACTTTAGCGGCTTCTTAGAATTTGGCTCCTCCTGCGGGACTCGAACCTGCGACATATGGATTAACAGTCCACCGTTCTACCGACTGAACTAAGGAGGAAATGGTGCCTCGAGGCGGAATCGAACCACCGACACGGGGATTTTCAATCCCCTGCTCTACCGACTGAGCTATCGAGGCGTTATCGTTATTGGCTACTGCCTGACAACGGAGCGTATTAAACTATTTTTTCGGGTATCGGTCAACAATTAAATTCAAAAAAAGTGAAAAATTTAGTGTATTTGAATGGTTAATAACCAAAACGTCTATAAAAAGAACGTATTTTGAAAAACTCAACTAAAAATAACCGCACTTTATAGAAAAAATAATGCCCGAGAGAAAAGTCTTTCGGGCATGGTATTTAATTTCTGAAATTATCGTCTTACACGGAATTTCTTCTGAGCTGCATCCACTTTCAACAAGTAGTTTCTTGCTTGTGACGATGGATGTGCTGTAGTTAAGATGCGATATACTTGTTCAGGATACATCTGATTGATCTTATAGATCGCCTCATCTTTATCCTCATCGAATACACGTAATACTGCACCTGCACCACTGTTGTAGGCAGAAATCATTGCAAAACGTTTAGAGGTAGGGTTTGTAATACCATCTAAATATTGATTTTGCAGAATCCATAAGTAAGAAACCCCCGCATCAATGTTATTTGCAGGATCATAAAGGTAACGCGCAGATGGTTGTCCACCTTTACCTTTCATCGCAAATACATCACGACCTGCTGTGCTTGGTACCACTTGCATTAAGCCGATTGCATTCGCATAACTTATCGCATACGGGTTGAAGCTAGATTCTGTTTGCATAATACCTAAAATCAAGCTCTCATCAATGCCATAGCGCTCTGCGGCTTTACGGACTAATGGAATATATTTTTGTGCACGCACTTCAACGTGGTTTGCAATCATTGAGATCACCACAAATTGCACGGTGTTACCATTTTGTAAACGGCGAGTTTGTAATTTATTTTGGATTAAATAAGTCGCAAAGTTACTTGCAATCACTTGGTTAGCAATTTGCTGACCATTATTATCCACAACCTGACCTAATAAGAAAGGACGCGTACTAATCGGTACATCACCAGAAGCGAATAAGTCGATACCTTTCGCATCGGAACCCATCAATAAAGTATGAACAATCGCATTGTGTAAGCGATTAAGGTCTTGTTGAGTTTCAACAATAATTGTACCTTCGTCAAAGCTTACGTGGCTACGCGTATAGAAAGAGTCCGTGTATTTCACGTAGTCTTTACGGCTCGCCACTAAAAGCTCATTCACCCCCCAAATACGATCGATATTATGGGAGAATTGACCCGTTAAAATATCTAACCCTTGTGTGTCTTTCGAAAACACTTCGTCATAATTAATGCCACGTCGATGGGTTGGCGAGTCGCTACACGCATATAAAAGCGGAAGTAGCGCCAATAATAAATACTTTTTCATAATCTTTTGTTATTTAGATGGGGGAACGTAACCTTCAATATGCACATCTTTGCCTTCAAATAAGAAATTCACCATTTCTTCTTCTAATAATTTACGATGTTCGGCATTCATCATATTGAGTTTTTTCTCGTTCACTAACATGGTTTGCTTTTTGATCCATTCGCCCCATGCTTGTTTACTAATTGAATTAAAAATACGTTTACCTAATTCACCGGGATACAGTTGAAAATCCAACCCTTCTGCATCTTGTTTCAAATATTCGCAAAAAACGGTTCTAGCCATAATAATTCCTTACAAATTGCATTAATAAATTTTTCACAGGCTGAGCTAACCCGATCTGTTCAGGTGACGTTGGATCATACCAATATTTGACCGCACTTAATAGACCAGATTGAGATTCTTTTCCTTTTTCTGACAATTTTTTCCAATCTGAACGATCGCCATCTTTAGATTTTCGATCGACTTCAACATAAATAGGATGGATATCTAAATGAAAATGACTAAACGTATGACGGAAAGTCACCCATTCTTGATACTCGGTAATCCCTTGTTCTTTCAGAAAATTCAGCAATGTTTGTTTATCATCAAACTGAGGGAAACAATACAATCCACCCCATAAGCCTTTGCTTTCGCGCTGTTCCAGCCAAACTTTTCCTTGATGAGATAAAATCAAAAAATAGCTTTGTTTTTCCGGCAACGATTTTTTGGGTTTCTTTTCTGGAAATGCCATCCACTTTTCGAGTTTATTGGCTAAACAATCGTTACTTAGAGGGCAAAGATCGCATTTAGGTTTTGTTCGGGTACAAATCGCCGAACCGATATCCATCATTGCTTGATTAAATTCTGCGACTCTCGTTGTTGGTGTAACCTGTTCGCTCAACTGCCATAATTGATTTTCGACTTTCTTCTCGCCAGGCCAACCTTCTACTGCAAAATAACGAGAAAGCACACGTTTCACATTACCGTCTAAAATCGGGTAAGGCTGATTTTGCACCGAAGATAAAATTGCGCCAGCTGTCGATCGCCCCACGCCCGTTAATGCCCAAACTTGCTCAAATTGCGTAGGAAATTCGCCTTGATATTCATCTCTGATGGTTTGAGCGGCTTTATGCAAATTTCTCGCACGGGCGTAATAACCTAGTCCCGTCCATAAATGCAATACTTCATCTTGCGACGCATTAGCAAGCGCGGTCACATTAGGAAAGGTTTTGATAAAGCGTTCAAAATAAGGAATAACAGTAGAAACTTGGGTTTGTTGTAACATTACTTCGGAAAGCCAAACACCATAAAGGGTTTTATTTTGCTGCCAAGGCAAATTTTTACGCCCAAACTTTTCATACCATTGTAAAATAGAATGGGCAAAAGGGGCATCAACAGAGGATTGGGCTAACATAACTTTCCTAAAGTGCGGTCAAAAATAAGCAAAAATTTTACGATGATTTTATCACTAAAGCACACCTCTTGATCAATTTGATTTTTTCAGTATAATTCGCAGTCTATTTGGTGCCGGATTGTCGGCGATTATTAACTCACGCGGTGTAAGTGGAAAGCATTTATAGCGGCGTGGCTTCAATTTGAGGTTTTCTATGAAACAAGGTATTCATCCAGAATATAAAGAGATCACTGCAACTTGTTCTTGCGGTAACGTGATCAAAACTCGTTCAACTTTAGGCAAAGACATCAACCTTGATGTGTGCGGTAGCTGCCACCCATTCTACACTGGTAAACAACGTGTTGTTGATACTGGTGGTCGTGTTGAACGCTTTAACAGCCGTTTCAAAATCCCAGGTACAAAATAATTTGAATCTGTGTGAAGAACCCTGTCAATGCAGGGTTTTTTATTATCTGAAATTCACTATTTTCCAATATTCAATCAATAAAAAAGTGCGGTCAAAATCGACCGCACTTTTTCTATCAGTTCTAAATGCTCAATTAAAATGAATATTTCACTGTTGCGTAATAAGCACGACCAGGTTCGTTATAAGTATGAGCATTGTAATTTGTACTGCTTGATGAACGATAAATGCGTTTATCAAATAAGTTACTTACGCCGACACGAATGCTGATTGTGTCTTTCCAATTATAACCTGCACTTAATCCCCAAACTGCATAGCCACCAATATCTTCTGAGCCAGCAAGTTGATTAACGTATGTATTGTTACCATTTTCCATACGGTTTTCCGGATTTTTACGGGATTTTTGTTTACCGTATTGCGTATAAGTTAACATTGCATCCAAACTATCGGTAATTTTATAACTTAAGCTTGAATTCAAGGTATATTTCGGCACGATAGAAAGCGGGTTACCTGTATCTTTATTTTTGGTTTTATGCATATAAGTGAAGTTATTCACCCAATTTAATTTATCTTGGATTAGTGGTAATGTCAGATTGCCTTCAAAACCTTCAATCACTGCGCGGTTTGCATTACCCCATTTATACACATAGTTACCTAAGTTAGTTAAACCGATAAATTCACCATCAGACACGATTTTGTTACGATAGTCATTACGGAAGTAAGCCACAGAAGCAAGAACTCCATTTTTATCATATTCAATTCCGATTTCTTTATTCCAGCTGGTTTCCGGTTTAATGTCGCTATTACCTTGGAAATAACAAGTTTTATTATTTGGTACATTCGTTGGACAACCTTGACCTAAGGTAAATAGCAAGTAATTTGGGTTAGTTTGATAAAGGTTCGGTGCTTTATAAGCTCTTGCAATCCCACCTTTAATTCTCCAATCATCGTTGAGGCTTTGTAAGAAGTTTAATCCACCGCTTACATTAGAACCAGAATAACTGTTGTAATCATAACGTAAAGATGGCGTTAGGATAGTAGATTGGGTTGCTGAAATATTATCTTCAATAAATACTGCCCATTCCGTTTGGCTACTATGACCTCCTCGTACATTTGAGATGCCGGTTGGTAGGCGTTCTTTCAAATCATAAAGCACCTTCCCTGTTTTTTTATCTCGTCGTCCACCAAGTAACTGTGTCATAGAAGCGTCATCATCTAAACTGCTATGTGCACCTTCAAAACCAACTGTCAGCATATGATCTACGCCCAAGGTAAATGGGATATAGAATTCAGAACTAAAGCGTGTATTTTTAAGAATGGAATCGCTAAAAGCTGATGTACTCGAATAACTGCCCTCTGGACCACCCGCTAAGTATTCTGGTAAACGGCTGTTTTTAGTTTTATCAAAAGTAATATAAGTTTTATTGTCAAAATGATCGAATTTACCTTCATAGGTTAAAGCATAGTTCTGACGATATAAACGAGCAGTTTCAGCTTTACTTCCTGCCAACGTTTTGGTTTCAGGATAGTTTTTATTATTGTAAAGCCCTGCTGAGCTATTTTGTGTATCACCATTATAAATATTACCTTGACGGCTAAAACCGGAATCCAAGGTTAATTTATTTTTCTCATTGATATTCCACACTAAACGGCCATTAATATCTTTATTACGTACACCTTCACGACCGGCAATTGCAGGATCGCCATTAATACCGACTTCATCCGCTTGTGTTTTGTTCCAGTTACCATATAAACGGAATTGCAATACATCTTTAATTAACGCACCACTTAGATTAAAACCGACACGGTTCGTTGCACCTTCATCGCTGTCTTCTGGTTGATTGGTGTAATAGCTTAAGCTACCGTGTAAATCATTGGTAACAGGTTTAGTGATGATATTCACCACCCCACCCATTGCACCTGAACCATAGCGTGCTGCTGAAGGACCACGTAATACTTCAATTTTTTCAATCGCTTCAACCGGCACCCAGTTGCTGTCACCACGAGAGTTACGTTCACCACGCACACCATAACGTTCTGCATTACGAGAGGTGACTGGTTTACCGTCCACTAAAATCAATGTATTTTCAGGTCCCATACCGCGAATATCAATTTGACGTTTATTTCCGCGTTGTCCTGTGGATGAGTTACCCGTCAAATTCACACCTGGCATAGTACGTAATACTTCAGAAATATCATTTGTCGCAGGGCGTTTTTCTAAATCTTTTGCCGTCACAAGAGAAGAACCAAGCGATTGTTTTACCTGATCTTCCGCAGTAACTTTAATTTCCTCAAGTTTCTCTTCTGCATGAGAATAGTTTGAAAAAAGTGCGATTGTTAACGCACTAAATGCGAAGAATGATGTTGTTTTTAAATGATTGGATTTATACATTGAAATGCTCTCCTGGCATATGTGGAATAAATAATGCCCGAGAATTCTAGTACAATATAATTTTGGTGTAAATAACAATTCTTATCATTTTTATTGAATTTAAATAAAATACCTAAATTTTTGACCGCACTTTCTTGCAATCCCAATAAATTCTAGTATTATTCACGGCTCGCCAATTTGGCGGATTTATTTCTCATGTCGGGTTCCCTACCCCCGATTAACCAACTAAAAAGGTCTTAAAATGAAAATTAATACTCCAATCTTCAATGATCAACAAAAACGTTTTGCTTTAATTTTATTAAGCTTATTTCACATCTTCATCATCACAGCCAGTAACTATTTCGTTCAAATTCCATTTGAAATCAATTTAAAATTGACCGCACTTGGTTTTGCTGATGATTTCTCATTCCACAGCACATGGGGCACACTCACTTTCCCATTCATTTTCTTAGCCACCGATTTAACGGTACGTGTATTTGGGGCGAAAGAAGCGCGTTGGATCATCTTTATCGTGATGATTCCAGCGCTTATCGTGAGTTATATTGTTTCGGTTGTTTTCTCTAATGGGCAATATCAAGGCTTAAGTGCATTAAGTGAATTCAATATGTTTGTTTTCCGTATTGCATTTGCGAGTTTCTGTGCTTATGTTTTCGGACAATTATTAGATGTGTTAGTATTCAACCGTTTACGTCAACTAAAAACGTGGTGGATTGCCCCGAGTAGTTCCATGACATTTGGCTCTCTTGCCGATACTTTCATGTTTTTTGGTGTAGCGTTCTATCAAAGTAGCGATCCATTTATGGCAGAACATTGGTTTAGCCTTGGATTCGTCGATTATTTATTTAAATTATTTGTCGGCATCGTCTTGTTTGTTCCCGCTTATGGCGTGGTGCTCAGCATGATTTTGCGTAAACTCCAATCTCTCGCAAGCTCTCGCCAGTTTGCTTAACTTAAGGAAATAAAATGACTGAAACCCTTTCTCTTAGAGCCAAAATAGAACAAAGCCCAATGGGGGCTTATCAATGGATGATTGTGGTCATGGCTGCCATCATGAATTTACTTGATGGCTTTGATGTATTAGCCCTGGCCTTCACCGCAACAGCCATTCGTAGCGAATTTGGTCTCACGGGGATTGAGTTAGGTTATTTATTAAGTGCCGGCTTATTTGGTATGACTGCCGGCTCACTTTTCCTTGCACCACTTGCGGATAAAATTGGTCGCCGCCCATTGTTATTAATGGCGGTATCACTCTCCGCTATTGGGATGTTAGGTTCAGCGTTTATTTCACAATATCAATGGCTCGGTTTCTGGCGCGTTATCACCGGACTTGGTGTCGGCGGTATTTTAGTGGGCACAAACGTGATCACCAGTGAATACTCCTCTCGTAAATGGCGCAGTTTTGCGATCAGCGTCTATGCAGCAGGATTTGGTATCGGTGCGGTATTAGGTGGTATGTTTGCCGTGATGCTACAAGGTGAGTATGGGTGGCGTTCTGTGTTCCTAGCAGGCGCTATCTTAACCGGTTTACTTTTAGTGGTGTTATTTATTTGGTTACCGGAATCCATTGATTTTCTCACCTCCAAACAACCTAAAAATGCAGAAGTGCGGTTAAATTTAATCGCAAAAAAAATTGGTTTAGCCGGTGATTGGAAACTTCCTGCAAAAGTAGAAAAAGTTAAAAGTAAATTACCTATTAGCCAATTATTCAGCGAAAAATACTTACATTCTACCCTGTTAATTTGGACGGCTTTCTTTGCGATCATGTTCAGCTTCTATTTTATTAGCTCATGGACACCAGCCTTATTAAAAGAAGCGGGCATGACGACAGAGCAAAGTGTAAGCGTAGGGATGATGATCTCATTAGGTGGCACTTGCGGCGCCCTAATCTATGGCTTACTGGCTAGCCGTTGGACAGCACGAGGCGTGTTAATTTTATTCACTGTCTTATCTTCTGTAGCAATCATTACCTTTATCTTATCCTCGTCCGTTTTATGGATTGCGATGGTATTCGGTATTTTAGTTGGGGCACTCATGAATGGCTGTATCAGCGGTCTTTATACCTTAAACCCACTTACTTATGATGCCGATATTCGTAGCACCGGTGTAGGCTGGTCGATTGGTATCGGTCGTATTGGTGCAATTCTTGCTCCAACGATTGCGGGTCAATTATTAGATATGGGCTGGGACAAACAGAGTTTATATGTGGGCGTGGGCTTTGTGATGTTGATCTCAACAATAGCACTCTTTTTCTTAAAAAGCCGCTCCGAAATTAAAGCATAATCTAAAAAAATATAGCAAAAGGCGTGATAAACACGCCTTTTTTATTGACTTAATAAAGTGCTCATCCCTAGCCATCAGATCAGAAAGATTTTCAGGTTATTTTATGTAACATTTTCTTCTAAAAATCCTTTGTTATCCATCTTGAATTTCAACGTATTATGGTGTTACATCAGCACACATTATAAGGTTATAAAAATATAAAAATAAGTTGTAGGAATTTATGTGCCAATTACTCGGAATGAACTGTAATACACCGACGGATATTGTCTTTTCTTTTGAAGGTTTCCGTCGTCGTGCTGGTCTTACCGACTGCCATTCAGATGGCTTCGGTATCGCTTTTTTTGAAGGTCGTGGTGTGCGTATTTTTCGCGATAATCACGCGGCATCACAATCCCCTATTGCGGATTGTGTAAAACAATACAAAATTAAATCGCTCAATGTAATTGCTCACATTCGTAAAGCAACGCAAGGCGGTGTCACCATTGAAAACACCCACCCCTTTATTCGTGAAATTTGGGGACAAAACTGGGTATTTGCTCATAACGGTAATTTAAAAGACTTGCCGGATATGTCTGAAAGTTTCTGCCAGCCTATTGGCTCAACTGATTCAGAAACGGCATTTTGTTATATGGCGGAATATTTGAAAAATCGCTTCCGTCGTAAACCGTCTGAAATGGAAATTTTTGAAGCCATTCAGGACATTACCAAAGAGCTCTCACAAAAAGGCACCTTTAACTTCATTCTTTCAAACGGAGAATGGATGATTGCCCACTGTTCAACCAATTTGCATTACTTAACACGTAAAGCCCCTTTTGGTAAAGCACATCGAATTGATGATGATGGTGTCATCGATTTTAATGATTACGCCAAAGATGGCGACAAAGTCACCATCATTACGACGTTCCCTCTCACCAAAGATGAACCTTGGGTCAAAATGGAACATGGTGGTTTCGTATTCTTCAAAGAAGGTGACAAAATTGCTGAGGTCGTCGGTGTGGCTAAAGAAATGGAAGATGATGGTACATTAGGCAATCGTGCAGCAGCCTAATAACAAATCACAATAAAAAGTGCGGTCAAAAACATCGGTATTATGTAGCAGTTGCACAAAGACCTAACCGCTTGAAAATACTAGAATATCCATTGAAAGTTTAACTCAATGGAGATTTTTATTATGGCAGAATCCCACCTTATTTCTCAACTTACCAAATTAATCGAAAGTAACTATAAAGAAAAAGCAATTCTTGAACATCAACTTGATCAATTAAAACAACAGAAATCAGATTTAGAGGATAAAATACTTTGTTTTGAGAATACCTTGATATACATTGAACCAAATTTCGATTTAAGGCAAATCAAAACACAATTCAATGTTTCAAGGCTAATAAAACCTCGATTGTTTAAGCAAAATCTTCAATTGTTGGTTGCAAGAGTATTAAAGCAAAGTGATAGTTGGAAAACATTATACTTTATTACAGAGGCGGCGTTGGAATTAGACACTGGCAAAGATTATCCTCTACCCCAAATAGAACATGAATTAGCTGTTGCTCGCGTATTGAAAGAACTGTATAAGAAAGGAATTATTGAACGGAAAGAAGTTGAATTACATAAACGGACACTAAAGCGAAGATTTTTCAGGCGTTCTGAATGGCGATTAAAACCTTTAGTGCAGGAATAAGAAATAGCGGTAGAGATACCGCTATTTAGATTTATAACGATTGATAAGTATAACCTTTTTCCTGTTGTAGCCCTAAAAGAAATACTTCCTGTGGTGTTGCAATATCATAACTAGAGTCAGTAAAAGAAAATTTAGAGTTTAATTCATTACTCATTTTATCCTGTTCTAAATCAATCGTTTTAGAAAGTAAATATTCTAAGTCTTGTTGTGTATAGCTCATTCTTCCCCCTTTTCCTCAATGGATTTAGGTCTTCTGTAACCAAAAACTATAAGAATTTCTTGGGAAAACATTCTCATAAATTCTCTTAAACTATCTCTTAATTGCTCACAATCATTGCACATTTCTATGTTATCACTAAAGTCATCAATTTTTATATTTAACTCTTCTGTAAGAGTTTTTATACCAATATAACGACCATGAGAATGCCATCGCTTGTTATCACCAAGTTTTTCTGCTATCTCGCTAGCTCGAACCTCTTTATCGTCTTGCGTTACATCCTTCCCAGATGTTTCTTTTTTGAGCCAATCTTTAAATTTATACTTAACTAACCAAGTTTTTAATAGTGCTTTAGATAGCTCAGCAGCTTGCTCGTATGATCTAATAGTACCTAAGTTTTGATTTTTTAACAACATTAACTCTGCTTGTGTTAGAGTGCCTTCTTTAGATTTACGGACAAATTCATCTATTTTATCTAAAAAACCCAAAGCTGGAACCCATCTTCCTTCAGGAGTTGCTACTTGTGGATCTATAGGACCTAGAGATGAAGCATAGTTCATGTAAATCTTATCACCAGACATTGCCCAAATAGTTCCAGCAGACATTGCTTGATCTAAAATAACGAAATAAACTTCGTTATAGAAATATCTAGTAATTTCAACCATTTTTTCGACAGCACTTGCACTACCACCATTTGTAGATAAAAATACTACTAGAGTTGATATTCCATTACTTCTAGCTGTTCTACCATTTTCCTGAACTCTTGTTTTCCAATAATCTATACTAGATTCGTTAATGTTTCCCATGTAAGAGATTATATCGCACTCTTTAAAGTATTTTTCGGCGAAACTGCCTAGTTGCCAAGCTATAAAGTTAACAGATTGATTGCTTAGTGTACTCATTGTAAACATATCTTTATAAAAATTGATTGAATAATAATAGAGAAAACAAAGATAATCAATTTAAATACAATATTTACTAAATAAAGATATGAGTACATCTGCTATTTTTGTTTCCATTGCCAGTGAACCTCATTTCGGCTGATTTGAATTCTATCAATCCATTCTCTTTTATAAAACTCATTCAGTTGTTTACGAACGGAATCAAGATGTTTTTCTGACGGTATATCAGGATTTTGTTCAATCTCAAAAATGCGTTGCGTGAGTTCGGCAATTGTAAAGGTTTTATCTGGTGCTTCTCGCATCATTTGTACGATGTATTTACGAATTTTCCCTTTAAAGAGCTTATATTTGGAACGGTACACAAAGTTGTCCGTATTATAAAGGACTACATCACTTTCCTGTTGAGTAAGCTCAATAGCACGTTTTAGTGTGGCAATGTTCGCATCAAGCAAGGCAAGATGATGTAATACCTGTTTACGTTCAAACTCAAATTCTTTGAGCTTCTTATCTAAGTTATATGCCATCTATCTACTGCCAAATCACTTCTTGATGAATAATTTTACGTTGCCAATAACCGCACCATTCATTGTTATCGTTGGTGGTTTTCAAACATCGGCTTAATACATCAATAAACTGCGCTTTATTTGAGGTACGGCGATTGTCCTCACGGTACGCAATTTCATTAGCATAGTTAAGTAAATATTCATTGCTGATACGATGAACTTGTCCGTAATACATCCGCTTAAAACGGCTGAACAAACTTTCTGCCTGATTGTTCGTTACGCCTAAGTCACTGCGATATTCTTCTTTATGGTTTACAGTTCTCAAGTTATAGTAAGGCAACAATACATCATAAGCCGTGCTTTCATCGGTATTGATTTGTGTATTAGGTTTAATGAATTTTTCAGCAAAACTTTTCACTACCGATTGCGATTCAGTATGCGCTACAAAAACGTGAGAGCGTTTTGCCCCACAATGCAACGCATTACTGGCTTTTTCTTCTGGCGAATAATGCTCACGTGCAACCATGACACAACGTTTATCAGGATTCTGATTTTCCTTTAAACGATAGTCAATGCGGTCAGATTTCTTATTTGCTTTACGTGGTGCAGGATGAACATAAGTACCGTCCATATCCACTACACCTGAAAGTGGTTTCATATCACGACTTTCCAGTAATGCCTTGCGGAATTTATGCGATAAAACAAATGCCGTGCGAGGATTAAGTTTTGCATTACGTGCTAATTGAAGGGAAGATAAGCCTTTGACGGCATTTACCCATTCCATTAAAGCATAGAGATAAACCTTAATTGGTTTCTTACGATTGGAAAAAATGGTGCCAGAAGTGACACTAAAAGTGTGATTACAATGTTTGCAGCGCCATTGTTTACGTGTAGAAATATAATAAGGCTTGTGTTGTACCCCACATTTAGGGCAAGCGATAAACTCTCTGCCACCCCATCTTAATTCACAAAGCAAATCGTGCGCTTCCCCTTCCGAGAGTTGTGCAATCTCGTAAGAAGAAAGCGAGCGAGCTTTGCTAGAAAGAAGAAAATGTTGGGTCATAGTATTGAGATCACACCTTGATTAAACTAAAATATGAAACACTATTCATAGTGATTGTGCATAATATATCACAATCATTCGCTTTTTTCAATAGGAATGTGAAATAATGTGCATATCAGAGCGCTTAAAGCTGGTCTTAGATGCGAAAAATATGACCGTCACTGAATTTTCTAATGTAACGGGAATCTCATATCGTTCGGCAATGAATTACTTGAATGAGGGGCGCGATCCAAGTGTGGATGCGTTGGTGAAGATCTATAAAGGATTAGGAATTAATATTACTTGGTTATTAACAGGTAGTGGTTCAATGCACTACGTTTTATCACAAGAAAACTCAAAATCTAGTGAAGATGAGTTTATAAATATTTACAAAACTATGCCTCAAAACTTAAAAAGCATTTTTTTAACTCTATTTAAAGAGATTGCATAATAGCAATTTCTATTAAATACAAAGCTCTTATATTGGATAAATGTAGGAGCTTTTTTATTGTGATAAACCTTGACAACTCTAAATTCATAAGTTATGCTGATTTTGTAAAAAAATCAGCATAACTTATGCTTCGATGGTAAATTAAAATTTTCGGAATGAGAAATTGTCATTATGAGTAACTCTAAAGTATCTATTCTTGATGTCGCTAGTTGGTTTCTTTCTAAAGAAGCAATGACACATAAGAAACTACAAAAATTATGCTACTATGTTCAAGCTTGGGGATTGGCTCTATACAATAAAGAGCTAATTGATAGCGAGTTCCAAGCATGGGTACATGGTCCTGTATCTCGAGAACTTTATAACAAATATAAAAGTAATGGTTGGGAGGATATTCCTAAATTAGAATCTTTTCAGCCTTCTAACACTCAATTCTTTTCAGATGAAAAAAATTTACATTTATTGGATTCTGTATGGTTTACTTATGGTAATAAATCAGGGAATGAACTAGAAGCTTTAACTCACCAAGAGGATCCTTGGATAAATGCACGAAAGAAAGCCGAAGTTAAAGAAAATGAACCATGTAATGAAATTATTTTAAGTGATGATATGAAAGTGTTTTATAAAAGCATTTATATTGGGGATTAGATGTTATCTCCGGCTAAATTAACTGATAGAACGGATGAAGAAAACTCAGAACCATCGCTATTATTAACAAATAGAAATTCTATTTTATTTAGAATGAGTATTGAGCATTCTTTAGAGAATGGATATGATTTTAAAAAATTGAATAGTAGTTCTTTGAAAAACCTACATAGTTTTATTGAAAATACAATTGGTAAGAATCTTACAATTTCTGAGGTTGAGAAGCTTTTCTTAAGAACTAAAGGAGATGTATTTTCCAATGAAGTTATTAATGGCTTAGAAAGGAAAATTATCCATTTTGGTAAGGATAGGCATTCTTTTAGAATACATGGTTATTATAATGAGAAAAATAATTTCTATTTTGTTATATGTAAAATAGATCCTAATCATAAGGTGAATAAGTAAAATAGCTACATTCTTGTGTAGCTATTTTATTTTTTACTCTCTGAATAAATCTAAAGATTTTTTAAGTGTAGCAATCTCGCTATCCTTCTGTTCAAGTAACTTCTTCAATAATTCTTCTTTGTCATTGGCATGAGACAAAGCCATCTTCAAACGCTCAACCTCAATCAACAACTGAGTTTCCCCAACACCTTGATACACGGAACCTAGCGGTGATTCAATTTGAAAACAAATATTCTTACCATCTGATTGCATTAGCTCAATTACATCAATATCAAAGACTTGGGCAATTTGCTCAAGTTTATCTAAGTAGATTTTACTTTCACCACGCTCAATTTTAGCATAGCCATTTAATGACATATTCAGCTTTTCTGCCATCTGTTCTTGCGACCAATCCTTTGCTTCTCGGAACTTCCGAATCTTCTCATTGACACTCATTTTGTACCTGTAAAATTTCTTGAATACCCACTGCTAGTGGTAGTTGATAGAGATTGCCAGTTGCTACAGCGAAACAACCAAATTATGTATTATAGCTAGGTTTAATGCGGGTTCTTACTGAAAATTTCCCTAAATTTCTTATATTAATCATTATAGGTTTTTTATTATGAATAAGCTACTTCTATCTTTATCTACAATATTCGTATCTACAAACGTTTTCGCTTTGTCACCTTTAGAGCAAGCTAAAGTAGATATCGTTGCAAAGGTCTATCAAACCAATGATTTAGAACGCTACTCAACAAAAGAGTTTGCAGATTTGCAAATGAGAGCAACAGATATTCATAACGAAAATGAGTATGAATACGGCGGAACATGCCTTTCCGAATTTTGGATCTATGGAATGGTGATAAATCAAGTTGAAGTAAAACCTATCATAAAAATCATTAAGGAACAGGTAAATGTCACTCTAAAAAGTAAGAAGAAAACCATTGATTTAGTCTATCAACTGGAATGTGAAAACAACCAATGCTTAGTATCGGATGTAATTACTGAACAAGGGCGTAGTTACAAGAAAAGCTTGGCTTCTTGCATCAAGAAATATCAATAAGGAAATGTTATGAGAAAAATATTTAAGGTAGTAATGCTAACCTTATCATTAACTTCTTGTGCAGAAGTTACAGAGGGACTTCGAGATATTTCACAAGGTACATTTGTGAAGAAAAGAGTTGGCAATCCATTTAGAACGGAGCAAACCACTGATTCATCTTTATATAACAGTTTGGTTAATCTATCTCAAGGTAAAGCAGTAGGTTCATCTATAAAGATGGAAACATCCGATCTTATGCTCTTTAAGGCATTAAACCATAATACTTTAATTCAAGAAAATGAAGTAAATTATGACTACGACCAAGTTGAATTATTAAGTAATGAATTAAAACGCCATAAAATCTTTGTTAAAGAGAGTAAAGCAGGTGAAAAATGTTCATCTCCTTTATCAAATAATCAAGGATACACATCATCAACTTACGAATTTATGATTAATGGTAAAAAACTATATATCCTTCAATATGGAAGTGTTTGTGGAAGTTGTTTATATAAACCCATTGTAATTACCAAGAATCAGCCTTGCAAAGTCCTCAATACTCTTTAAATTTTAGGTATAACACGAGAATGTTTAAAAATTTGCTTAAAGAATATCAAGAAGGATACGTATATCTCTTTTCTGATAGAAGTTTCTATAAGAAGCTTTGGATTATTCCTTTATTACTATTTTTCCCATTTATAAAGTATCCATTCGGCATAATATTTATTAAAGGATGGCAGGTTCAGATGGTTGAAGATATTATGCTAGATAAGCCGTTGCAATCATTACAAATAAAGAAAATAGTTCTGAAAGGGTTACAAATAACAGGAGTTACGATTATATATTGGATGGTTCCAACAGCTTTTTGTTATTTATTAGGACTAAAAGGTATTCTAGGATTGTTCTTAGATATACTAGAATTTATACAAGGCGGATTAACAGGCTATCTTACGGATTACATTGAGGATTATATTGCAACATTATTTATCTACTTTATATGGGGCATGATCTCAAATCCAATTCTTCAATGTGGAATCATTAGATATGCATTAACTGGAAAATGGTTAGAATTATTAAATATACCGAAAAACATCTTATTTCTAATGGCTAATTTACATAATTTCTTAAAGTTTTATGTTTTTTATCTAGTCACAGTATTGCTTTTAATAATCCTTGATTCGTTATTATTATTTATAGCGTTTCCTATTGAGATTTTGTTGCTACCATTTTTACTTGTTCTCTATTATGGTTCAGTTTCGCATGAGTTAGGGCATCTAGCAAAAAATGCATTTCTCAAGCAGGTTAATAGGAAAAAAGATTTAACTGCTGATAATCCAACAGATTATATTGAAAATAAACGTTCACATTAAAAGGATTAGTTATGATTGAAAAATCGTTATTTACATACTTTATTGAAGCATTTACTAAAAACTATGCAAACTTTAAAGGGCGTGCTAGACGAAAAGAGTATTGGGGATTTACTTTATTTTATGCGTTAATATTCGCTATTTTAGGTGCTTTTGCTTTTACAGGTATTGGAGTAATACTTTTTTTAGTAGTTTTTGTTGTTACCTTACCACCTTCAATATCCCTAACAGTCCGTAGATTACACGATATAAATTTATCGGGTTGGTTTACTTTATATATGTTAATTATGCTAATTCCTGTTATTGGTGAAGTGATTGCAATCATCATTTCAATCGTCATCGGAGTTGTGCAAGGTAGTGCCGAATCGAATAAATTTGGCGAAAATCCTGTAATATCGAATAAATAATTACGGACACTAGCGATAACAAATAATAGATAAAAGCAACTTCGTGAGGAATTGCTTTTTTTATTTGACGAAAAATCTTCAAAGGACTATATTTACGCTGATTTGCAGGGAAAACTTACTACAAATTATAGAATTAGCCAAAGAATGCAACTTTATTCAATCACCAATTAATACACATTAACAGGTGTGTAGCGAATGTTTAGGTGGCAGCAAATTTCATCTTGTAAATTTCCTGTTTTAACAATCGCAATTTCACTCATTTTAAATGAGCCTTCCACAAGTTCCTTGTGGGTAACGGTATTCGAGGCATAAATGCTTTGAGCCGACTTGAGATTTTCAAGTGAGCGATTTTTTATGTCTAGCGTTTAGCAAACTCGAATACCTTGTACTACACAAGGAAATTCTCAATTATTCAACATTTATGGTTTTATGTACTGGTTGATTAGCTGGTAATAATTTGCTTTAAAAGCCATATCTAAAATAGAAAGGTTTATATAGTTACTTTATCTATTGTAAATCGATCAAATTTTGATCTAGAATATCACTGCTTTTTAAAGCAAATCTTCTCGTTTGCTTTTTCGGGAAATTTCCCATTTTTTGTTCAACCAATTTAACAAGAGAAAAAGGGCTTATTTGGTAATAAGCCATTGTTTTTATGTATGTTGAACAGAAAAATGAAAAAGAATAAAAAAATATCGCCATATCTATCTGCTACACTTCGCAATTTACCTAGCGTTGCAATCTCTGATTTGTCCGAAGCCGAAATTCTCATTCTGCTTAAAAATGCCCGTTGGGGAAATTCTCATTGTTTTCATACTGTTCAATGTCCTCGTTGCCAGATTGAGCATAAAGCCTATTTTATTTCTTCTCGTAAACAATGGCAGTGCAAGCATTGCCAACATCGTTTTTCTGTAAAAAGTGGTACGATTTTTCAGCACACTAAACTTTCCCTAAAAAAGCTACTGTTATCGGTTTATTATTTCACTATCAATAGTAAAGGGATTTCTGCGCTTAACTTATCTCGTCATATTGGCGTGCAATATAAAACATCATGGGCATTACTACATAAATTCCGTGAAGCAGTCGAAAAAACGCAAGATTACACACCACTCACGGGCATTATTCATATTGATGGTTGTTATGTGAATAACTACCTTCGCCCAAAAAATTTTAAACATAAGCGAATTGATAGACGTAAGAGATGTCACCAACGTAAAGATAAATCCTGCGTTATGGTTTTCCGTCAACAAGCTGCAAATCAGGAAATAATGAAAGGAGCCGACCGCACACTCGTTGCGTTAGTTAAAGAGGAAAATGCTGATGATATGTTTGCTTTAACACATCGCTTAGTCGCGCCAAAATCTACAATTTGTGCTGATGAAAATCCTGCTTATGATGGCTTGGCATTTCACTATGACTTATGCCGCGTAAATCATTCACAAGAGTATTGTTCGATTGACGGCACTACCAATAACCTAGCTGAATCCTTCTTTGCAAGATTTAGAAGAATGATTATGGGTGTGTATCATAAGATGGGAAATAATTACATGATGCACTATGCGAATGAAACCGCATGGCGTGAGGATTTTCGTTACCAGTCAGATAAAGACAAATTTGACAACGTACTAAAACGCTGTTTGAAAGCCAGACCTTCACGAGATTTAACTGGCTACTGGCAGGGAAATAAGAAACCTACGGCAAAATTTGGATTGGAAAGTTTATGTTTGGAAGCCTCAAACGATAACCAATATTTAGCCGTAGCCTAAATAATTTAAAACAACATAAGGAGCAATGATGGAAACCATGACACACACGCCACTTAACGTGGATTTAAAAAAGATGGACTATGAAACATTCAAAACTTTTATGC
Source organism: Haemophilus sp. HMSC068C11 (assembly GCF_001815355.1). Taxonomy (GTDB): domain Bacteria; phylum Pseudomonadota; class Gammaproteobacteria; order Enterobacterales; family Pasteurellaceae; genus Haemophilus_D. The sequence goes on along the minus strand of NZ_KV820361.1, from coordinate 5,646 downwards.
GTGAACTGGCTCAGATGTATTCAAACGTAAAAGATGATGCCTATCTGTTGTTCTATCACAATTTGCGAGACCTTGCGAAAGAAGTCAGTACTTTACCCCGTAATCCATTGATATTTTACGGAGCTTATGAAATCGCCAATAATCAGGTAGTTGTAGCGATATTTGAAATGCAATTTACCGATGAAGTGTTTGAAACCGAAGATGGGAAACCTTATCAGATGCTTTCTATTATTAGTAGTTTTGCAGAAGATAAAATCTATCTACGTTGCCCGACAAAAATTAGAGAACACCTCACCCAACCTGAATACGTTGTTCTCTGCGAACAGGCTTACCCTGCAATGATGGAACAAATGCTGCTAGAGGAGCAACGAGAAAGACTGTTTAGAAGAAAACGGAAAAGTGAGTAATGGAAAAATAAGTAGAATTCTGTAAAATACATTTATAAACAATAATGCCCTTATCGAAATAAGGGCATTTTTGTATAGTTTTGTTTAAATTTTGGTCTTTGTGCAACTGCTACATAATACCGAAAAACATCAGAGATTTTGACCGCACTTTCTTTATCTGCAATTAACGCATTGTCACAAATTCTTCTGAACCTGTTGGGTGAATCGCGACTGTATTATCAAAGTCTGCTTTAGTTGCACCCATTTTAATTGCCACAGCAAAACCTTGAATCATTTCATCCACACCAAAACCAATACCGTGTAAGCCCACGATTTTCTCTTCTTTGCCGACACACACTAATTTCATGCGACAAGGTTGGCGATGATCAGTTACTGCTGTGTACATTGCCGTGAAAGAGGATTTATACACTTTTACATTTTCGTCGCCATATTGCTCAATCGCTTGTGGCTCAGTTAAACCGACTGTACCAATTGGAGGATGGCTGAATACAACGGTTGGCACAAGGTTGTAATCCAAATGTTCATTCGGTTTGTTATTGAATAAACGCTCAGATAAACGACGACCTGCTGCCACGGCAACTGGCGTTAATTCAATACCACCTTCGATAATATCACCCACAGCATAAATGCCAGGTACGTTTGTATTTTGATATTTATCAACAATAATTTGTCCACGTGAATTGGTTTTCACACCGGTTACTTCAAGATTAATCACATCAGTAGCAGGTTCACGACCAATCGCCCAAATTAACGTATCCACTGTAGTTTCTCGGCCATCTTGTAATTTCAAGGTAAGCGAACCATCCGCATTTTTAACTACTTCTTCTGGTAATGCTTTGGTATGTAATTGGATACCATCTTGTGCTAACACTTCAAGTAAAGTTTCCACAATCAATGGATCTTGATTACGCAATGGGGCATGCTGACGCACAAATAAATGGGTTTCGCTGCCTAAGCTATTTAAAACACCCGCTAATTCAACCGCAATATACCCCGCGCCTACCACTGCAACACGTTTTGGTAATTCATTTAAAGCAAATACACCATTTGAATCAATCCCGTATTCTGCACCTTTTACTGCAGGAATACTTGGGCGGCCACCTGTAGCAATTAAGATATGATCGGCTGTCACTAATTCTGTTGAACCATCTGCATAGCTCACTTCAATCGTTTTCGCATCTTTAAAACGTGCAAAACCATTTAGAACATCCACGTTATTTTTCGCTAATACATTATTGTAAGACGTATGAATACGACCGATGTAAGCTTGACGGCTCTCGACTAATTTCGCGTAATCAAACTTTTTCACTTCTACATCAAAACCATAAGCAGGTGCATAGTTATTAATGGCTTCTGCAACTTGTGCGCCATAGAACATCACTTTTTTCGGTACACAACCTACGTTTACGCAAGTACCACCGAGATGTTTTGCTTCAATAATTGCACATTTTTTGCCATAGCTTGCCGCACGGTTAATTGAAGCAATCCCACCTGAACCGCCACCGATCGCAATATAATCATAATGTTTAGTCATTGTAATGATCCTTTTTTACTCATTGGAATTGTGCTCTATTTTGCCTAAAAGTGAATAAGAAAGCTATAAATTGATGTAATTGGAATTGTCTATATGCGAGAAAAAGCGCGGTCATTTTTCACATAATTTTCAGCAAGCAAAATGTATTTTCGCTATAATGCTCTTCAACTCTAAAGAGAAATCAATTTGACTGAATAATAAATATAAGAGATAGAAAAATGCCTCAAAGAACAGATAAAAAAACAATTTGTTTAAATATGATTGTCAAAAATGAATCCGCTATCATCCTAGATACATTAGAGAACATTATTACTCATGTTCCATTAGATTATTATGTCATTAGTGATACAGGCTCGGACGACAATACTGCAGACATTATCAAACAATTCTTTGATGAAAAAGGTATTCAAGGCGAAATTCATCACGATGAATGGGTAAACTTTGCCCATAATCGAAACTGTGCTCTACAACATGCACAAGGAAAAACAGATTATGTATTAATCTTTGATGCTGATGATCGTTTTGAAGGAAACTTTGTATTACCAGAAGAACTAACGAGCGATCGCTATTATCTACGCATGGCAAATAGTGCAACGGGTGCAAATGTTTATTTCCGTACGCTTATGTTTCGTAATGATGGGTCATTCTATTGGCGTGGCGTATTGCATGAATTTGTTGAACAACGTAAAAAAACCGTTGTGGAGCAAAAAATCTTTGGTGATTATTATGTGATTAGTGGTCGATTTGGGGCGCGTAGCAACAACCCACAAAAATATTTCCAAGATGCTCAAGTATTAGAAAAAGCCTTCTATTCGCCTGAAGATGAAGATCTTAAAGATCGCTATGCGTTTTATACCGCACAATCCTATCGCGATGCAGATATGCATGAAAAAGCCATTGAATGGTATGCAATTCGAGCGAATCTCGGTGGATGGTCTGAAGAAGTTTATTATTCTCTGCTCCAAATTGCACTATTAAAAATTGAATTAAATGCGCCATTAGATGAAGTGCAAAATCTTTTACTCGCCGCTTATGAATATCGTCCGCAACGCGCTGAAAGTCTTTATCATTTGGCACGTCAATTACGCTTCCACGATAAAATTAAACTCGCTTATATTTATGCAACTGCAGCAGTAAGCATTCCTTTAAATAAAGATATTCTCTTTGTAGATCACTCTGTTTATGAATGGAAGGCAAAAGATGAGCTTGCGGTTAGTGCGTATTGGGTAGGCAACTATCAACTTTGTCATGATCTCTGCTTAGAATTATTAGCCAATCCAACTATTCCAGAACGAGATAAACAACGTTTCCAAGAAAACTTGAGATTTGCTAAAGAGCATATGTAGAAAGCCTAAGATATAAATTGAAGTAATCTCTATTCAATCAGTAAATTCAATACAACGTATATACGTCACACTTCTTCTACAATCTTCCTATAAAAATAAAAAACCCAGCCTAAGCTGGGTTTTTATCTATCTTAATGGAAAGCTAAATTACCATTGGTAACCTACACCCACAGAGCCACCTACGTCGCCTTGGGTATTTGCGTTACCTTGAAGTTTAAAGATAACTTTACCATTGTCGCTTGAGCGTGAGTAACCCACTGCTACAGCGCTTTCACCTTTGAAAGTACCTGCAGAAGCGGCAACCATTGATTTACCTGGGATGTAAACTTGTGGTAAACCTGCTGCTGCGTTAGCACCTGCGATACCGCCACGTGCTTCTTTACCTACTTTATTGATACGTTTGTGTACGTCACCAACTGATTGTTTCAATTGAGATACGTTCACTGCATCAGTATCTTTGGTACCTGCTTTCACGTTGTGAACTTGGTTGCCTCCCATATCAACGTTACCACCTTTATTAACGGTTAAGTCTTTAGTGGTTACACTGTTATGGTTTACATCATCTGTTGTTGAAACAAGGATGTCGCCACCATTTTGCTCAATTGCGATGTTTTTACCTGCAGTATAAGTGATTGTTTTACCGCTAGTAATTTTCGCTGTTGAGCTTCCGCCTTTCTTAGCAACTTTGTTTCCACCATCTTTAGTTGCAACATTAAAGTTGGTTGAACCATTTGATACTAATTGGCCTTTATCGTTCACTGTGATGGTATCGTTATCAACGTTCACATCAAAGCTAACTTTAGATGTTGTACCATCTTCATTAGGCTCTGCTGTAACAGTGATACCTTTACCATTTACAAAGTTCACAGTATTGCCATGAGTTACTGCATCAACAGCATTACCATTTGCTTGTAGGTTCCAGCCAGAGTTCAATACATCACGAACTGTTGCTGCTTCTTTTTTCACATCCTCAGAAACATTTAACACTTTGTCATCCACAACGGTTGTTGGGTTTTCAATGTGATGTTTTAAGTTAGCCACTTTACCATTTGTAATTGTGGTGTCACCAGCTTTAATGGTTGGTGCTGAGATTGTGCCTGTCGCAGTTACATTGCCAGCAGTTACGTTATTAGCTACTTTTACATTATTAACGTCTAAGTCGTTCGCTAAGCCCACAGTAATGGTATCACCTTCGACTTTAGTCATAATGTTTTTACCAGCGTCAAATTTGCTCCAATCTTTATTGTCAGTTGCACCTTTAACCTTCACTTCAGTACCAAGTGCAGCATCATGGCTACCCTCATTCCCAACGAAGGTTAAACCATCATCCATGGTTGCAACTTCACGTTTGATTGTATTACCTTTCTCATCTTTGAGAGGGTTACCATCTTTGTCTGTTGGTACGTAAATGATACGTTGTGCTTGGTCTTTTTTACCATCAGCGCCAACTTCTTTGTTAACAAGTGTTTGTTTACCGTTGTCTGTTGTGATGTTAATAGATGCACCGTCTTTACCGTCTTTACCTTTCGGTCCGGTTAAGCCGATTTGACCAACGCCATCTTTACCAAAGATAGAAACTGCATCTTTGCCGTCTTTACCGCTGATTCCAACTTTGCCGTCTAAGCCGTCTTTACCTTTAACAGGCGCGGTGATGGTCACTCCGTCTTTACCATCTTCACCATCTTCACCGTTAGGACCTTTAGGACCTTTAGGACCATTAACAACCACTTTATCTAAGTTAGTTACAGTGCTGTTTAAGGCAAATTCAACTTTCGCACCATTTTCATCGCTAGTTTGTTTAACTGTTAAGTTTTTACCAGCTGCCATATCAACGGTATTTTTATGTTTAATGGTTTTCGCTGCCTCTTCTGAGCCTTCAGCTTTGTTACCTGTAGATTTAATATCCCAGGTCATCACACCATCTTCACCTTTGTCACCTTTGTCGCCTTTGTCGCCTTTAGCGCCAGCTGCACCGGTGTCACCTTTTTCACCTTTGGCACCAGTATCACCTTTAGCACCTACTGCACCGGTGTCACCTTTTTCACCTTTCGCACCAGCTGCACCAGTGTCACCTTTTTCACCTTTGGCACCAGTATCACCTTTAGCACCTGCTGCACCGGTGTCACCTTTTTCACCTTTGGCACCAGTAGCACCGTCTTTACCATTTTTACCGTCTTTAACGATGGTAGTAGTGACTGAGCCATCACCTAGATTAGTAATAGTGATGGTATGGGTACCGTCACCGTTATTTACAACTTCACCTGTGATGCTGTCGCCTTTTTCGCCGGTATCACCTTTAGCACCTGCTGCACCAGTGTCACCTTTTTCACCAGTATCACCTTTAGCACCTGCTGCACCG
>NZ_KV820360.1:341626-422537 GCF_001815355.1 Haemophilus sp. HMSC068C11 | reverse complement strand
CCCGAGCTGAATAGCTTGGGGTTTTTGTTTATGGAGTTTTGTTAAAGATTACTTTGACAATATAAGTGCGGTAGAAAGTTAGGCTGTTTTTACGTAAAGAATATATAAAAAGGAGTTTATCCCAAATATCTGGGGATAGACTCCTTTAATTTTTTAAGAAAAGAGCTTATGCCAGAAAGAACAAACAAATTCTCTTTCTTCTATAAATTCCGAATCATCAACAATGACAGGCTTTCCTAATAAGTTTAGGTGATGGATTTTATTACGCAGTGTCACGTAACAGGATTTGAGCTTTTCACATTCTGCTAGAGAAATAATGTGATATTCTGCCATGGAATCAAAGATACGGACATTATCAGACCATTTGGTTAATATTGGATTAGCTGGGGCATTTGCGAGCATCAGATACTGGGCGATAAATTCAATATCGGTAATGCCGCCACGATCTGTTTTGATATTAAAAAAGCCTTCTTTTGTGTGAGATAAATGTTCGTACATTTTTTCACGCATGTCTCTTACTTCAATTTTTAGCTGATTAATATCTCTTTGAGCAGAAAGCACATTACAGCGAATTTTTTCAAATTCTGTTTTTAATTCAGTTTCTCCAAAAATAGCACGGCTACGGACAAGTGCTTGCTTTTCCCAAGTCCATGCTTCATTGAGTTGATAGTTTTCAAATGCTTGAAGTGAACAGCCTAATAAGCCTGCATCGCCTGAAGGTCGTAATCGCATATCAATATCGTAGAGTATACCTGCACTCGTATTCATACTAAAAATACTGACAATTTTTTGAGCCAATCTTAAATAAAATTGATTGCTATCAATGGATTTTTTTCCACCAATGGTTTGACCTTCAACGGATTGGTATAAAAAGACTAAATCCAAATCAGATTTATAACCGAGTTCAATTCCGCCTAATTTACCGTAGCCAATTACTAAAAAACCTTTTTCTGTTTTACCTACTAAATGTTCAGGTACACCAAATCGTTGACTGACTTGTTGCCAAGCAAAATTGACAACGGCATCAATGATTGCTTCAGCCAGATAAGTGAGATGATCGCTCACTTTCATAACAGGCAGTACGCCAAGAATATCTGCCGCTGCAACGCGTAATAAAATAGACTGTTTGAATTGGCGTAAACCGTCAATAAATTGTTCTTCATCATCTTGCGGTAATCGCAGCATATATTGCTTCAATTCATCAGGATACTGTGTGAACGGCAATGGATTACGTAGCGCTTCAGTATTTAATAATTCATCGAGTAGAATAGGGAAACGAGCGACTTGTTCGGCAATCATCTGTGATTGCGCACATAGTTCAATAAGCTGCTCAATGGCTTGAGGATTTTCTAAGAGTAATTCTAAATACGTCGTTCTACTCGCAATTTTATCGACAATGTTGAGGATGCGTGGCAATAAAGTGCGGTAATTTTTTTGTTCAAATATTTGAGTGAAGATATTTGGTAATAAGTGAGCTAGAACTTCTCGACCTCTAGAGCCAATAACACGGCGCGCAAGCCCCTCTTTGAATTGAATAAGTTTATCTAAGATATCGGAAATTGCGTCATCATCAATGTGATTATCAACCAACATTTGTTCAATGTCATCAAGATCACTTTCTAAAAAATCAATCCACTGATTATTGTCATCGGTACGTTCATCTTTTTCTTCACCAATTAATGCATCAAAAACTGACCGCACTTTTTGTTGGTGTGCTTGTAGTATTTGATAGAAATCATCCCAGTTTTCAATTGGATAAGATTTCATCGTAGTTTGATTGTTCTCATCTAAATAAGTGTATTCTCGACAAGCAACTATTAATCTAAGACGATTTTCTTCATCTGTTGGAAGTAGTTGCGTTTGTTGATCATCAATGGCTTGTAGCACGTTTTCAGTACGACGAAGGAAGATATAAGCATCTCTTAATTCATGATATTGTTGAGGCGTAATTAAACCAAGATCTCGTATTTCAGGGAGAAGTTTAAGCAATTCATGTTGTTGGAGCTTAATCTCACGTCCACCCCGAATCAGTTGAAAAACTTGCACAATAAATTCGATTTCTCGAATCCCACCTGCGCCTAGTTTAATATTGTCTTTTAAGCCACGGCGGCGTACTTCACGCTCAATTTTACCTTTCATTTCACGTAAAGCTTGAATCACACTAAAATCAATATAGCGTCGATACACAAAAGGACGAAGTAGTTGTTGTAAGGTTTTTACATTGGGATCTTGCGCATCAGCGCCTAAAATCCGCCCCTTGATCATGGCATAACGTTCCCAATCTCGCCCTTGATCTTGGTAATATTGCTCCATTGCCGAAAAACTTAAGGCAAGCGCACCGCTGTCGCCAAAAGGACGAAGACGCATATCTGTACGATAGACAAAGCCATCTGGCGTGAATTGATCTAAAGCATTGATCAGGCGTTGTCCTAAACGAGTAAAAAATTTAGCATTATCAACGGCTCGTCTTGCACCAACGCTTTCACCTTGTGAAGGGTAGGTGAAAATTAAATCAATATCAGAGGAAAAATTTAGCTCAAAACCACCTAATTTTCCCATACCAAGAATATAGAGTTGTTGAGGGTTGCCATTTTCATCACAAGGTATGCCCATTTCTTCGCAAGCTTGTTTATACAGCCAATCTCTCGCACCGATGATAAGACTCTCAGCAAGTTGAGAAAGATGAATAAAAATTTCTTCTACGGTGGCAAGATTCAAGCTTTGACAGAAACTGAGTTTCGCCATTTCTTGATTGCGAAAATTTCGTAGCGTTTTGTAAAGCTGCTCTTCGTTTTGGATAGTGGAGAGTTGCTCAGCTAAACGGCTAGTATAATCTTGACAATCTGAAAATTGAGGAGGTGTTTGCCACCATTGGGCTAAAAAGTGCGGGTGTTTTTTTAAGACTTTTTCCAAGAAATCAGACAGGCTGATGGCATAGTTTATTTGTCCGATTGCTGTCGTGAGATCTGTTGCGTCTCGCTCGATTTGTTGGATTATTTCATCAAGATTCATTTCAGGGAAATGTTGGCAAAACACTTCGCCAAGTTGAATGAGTTTTTCAGTCGAAAGCGGAAGTGAAAGCGCCATAATTTACCCCTTAAAATGTTCATCAATCTTGCGTAGTACGATTTCTTTGGCCTGTTGCGGTTGTAGACTATCTAGCCAATTTAATGGTGTTTTCCAGCCGCGCAACCAAGTGATTTGTCGTTTGGCTAATTGTCGAGTTGCACAAATCCCCCGGAAGACCATTTCTTCATGATCATAGTCACCACGTAAATATTCCCACATTTGGCGATAGCCCACACAGCGGATAGAAGGCAAATCAGGATGGAGATCTTCTCGTTGGTAGAGTTTTTCCACTTCTTCTTGGAAACCTAATTCGATCATTTTATGGAAACGTTGTTCGATACGTTGATGTAACACCGCGCGATCTTCTGGTGCAATAGCAAATTGTAAAAATTGATAAGGCAATTCTTCGCCTTTTTGTTCGGTTAATTCCGTTAATGATTTGCCTGTTAAATAGAATACTTCTAATGCACGATTAATGCGCTGTGAATCATTGGGATTAATACGTTCTGCTGAAACAGGATCAATTTTTTGTAATTCTTGATGAAGTGCTGGCCAGCCAAGTTTTTGCGCTTTTTCTTCAATCTCTAAGCGTAACTTTTCATCAGCAGATGGAAGGGGAGAAAGGCCTTCAATCAATGCTTTGTAATACAACATGGTACCGCCAACCAAAAGCGGAATTTTACCTTGCGCGGTAATATCAGCCATTTCTCTGAGTGCATCATCACGAAAATTCATCGCAGAATAACTTTCAGCGGGATCTAAAATATCGATTAATCGGTGAGGGGCAAGGGCTAGTTCTTCTTTAGAAGGCTTTGCCGTACCAATATCCATCCCTTTATAAATTAATGCAGAATCGACACTGATCACTTCCATGGGCAGGCTTTGACGTAATTGAATAGCAAGATCTGTTTTTCCTGAGGCTGTTGGCCCCATCAGAAAAAGTGCAGTTGGTTTGGAGTCAGTTTTTTGTGTCATATTACAAATCAGTTAAAAAAGGCTGCCAGTTAATCGGTTTCAGTAATGTATTAAATTTTTCTTGATGAGCTTTATTCAGTAAGCGTTCCGTTTCACTTAATAAGCTGACTGCGTCCGCTAACACTTGAATTGGTTTCATCTCTAGCTTATGACAAAGTGCAGTCAGGAAATCAGGCATATTTTCTAGATGTTCAGCAAGTAGGCTCACCACACATTTTTGTAAATTTTGTGTACGTAAAATCGCAGGCACTTTGTTTAATGTGAGGCGTAGTTGAGCTTCATTTTCAATAAATTCAAAACCACTTTGTTGGAAAAAAGCTTTTTGTTTTTGCCATTGTTCAAATTGTTTTTCATCTAAGCGAAAAATAATCGGAATAAGCAACGGCTGTTGTGAAATTTCACCTTGTTGTAAGGTTAATTCATAATTTAAGGTTTGCAATTTAGCTAATGACATCAAATAAAATTGTTGATTTTGTTGTAAAAGCAAGGCTTTATTTTCAATTAATGCCAATGCACGTAAATAGCCTGCATCACTTGTCTGTGGGAGTTGTTGTTCAACGACAGGTGTTGTTAAAAGTTGAGAATTTTCCGCAGGACGTACTAATTCACCATATAAGCGTTGTTCGCTCTTTGTAGGTTGTTCACGATAACCATACGACGGAACGTACTCACTACGGTTTGAAAAGTGCGGTTGATTTTCTGATTGTTTTTCACGAGGCTGATGATAATTCGAGGCGAAAATATTTTGCCCTGCCGCTGCACGATTGGGTTTCGGTTCATAGTGGGTTTGATATGAAGCCGAAGGCTCTCTTGCCTCATTCATCATTGGCACTAAATCCAATTCAGCTTGAGGAATGGCATTGAGCGCGTTTATTACGCCTTGGCAGATAAAATCATGAATTAAACGAGCTTGATGGAAACGTACCTCGTGTTTTGTAGGATGCACGTTGACATCGACATCATGTGGATTGAGGTCGATAAATAGTACAAATGCAGGGTATTGCTCAGCATGCAAATACTCCGCATAAGCTTGACGAATGGCGTGGGTGATCACTTTATCGCGAACCATTCGTCCATTGATATAGCAATAACTTAAATCATTTTGCGAGCGTGTAAACTCAGGTGTCGCCACCCAACCAGAAAGATGCAAATCATCGTGTTTCCAATCAATACGTAAGGCATGTTGAACAAAATCATCGCCACAAATGGCGGCAACGCGTTTTAGTTGTTGTTCTTCATTTGTTGCAGGACGATATTGTCGAATAATTTTGCCGTTATGTGTGAGCGTAAAAGCGATATTAAATTTCGCTAAAGCAATTCGGCGAATAACTTCATCAATATGAGCAAATTCTGTTTTATCGGTTCGTAAGAATTTACGACGAGCAGGTGTGTTAAAAAAGAGATTTGCCACTTCAACTGTTGTACCGACTGGATGAGATGCAGGTTTAATTGTAGTTTCCATCTCTCGTCCTTGCGCATAGACTTGCCATGCTTCATTTTGCTCTGCAGTACGAGAGGTAAGGGTTAGACGAGAAACAGAACTGATACTGGCAAGGGCTTCACCGCGGAAACCTAAACTTAAAATGGTTTCGAGATCATCAAGATCGGCAATTTTACTGGTTGCGTGTCGAGCGAGTGCGAGACTTAATTCTTCTTTAGGAATGCCACTGCCATTATCTCGAATACGAATCAGACTGGCGCCGCCGTTTTCAATATCAATATGAATTTTATTGGCACCGGCATCAAGGCTGTTTTCCACCAATTCTTTCACCACAGAGGCAGGGCGTTCGACCACTTCACCTGCTGCAATCTGATTAGCCAGCTGTGGAGAAAGAATTTTGATTGCCATAGGATTCCTTATTTTTCTTTAAGTTTGATTTTTTGCCCAGTCACGACTTTGCCGTTTTTCAATGTTGGGTTCAGTTTTAAAAGACGATTAACCGGTACATTGTATTCACGAGAGATAGCATAGATAGTTTGATCGGCTTTCACTGTATGGTAAAGCGGGGTTTCTTTCTTGCCATCATCTTTCTTCTCATTTCCTTTTGAAGAAGTGTCTTTTTTATCGTTACCTTTTTTCTCAGGCTCTTTTTTATTCTCAGCTTTTTCTTGTTTTTGATCTTTTTTAGAAACGGCTTTTTCAGCTTCAACAATCTTGCTGTTTTTTCCTTTGTTATCGGCTTTGGCTTTATCATCCGATTTGGGTTTTTCTTCTACCTTTTTACCTTTGCCGTTATCAGGAATTTTAATGGTTTCATTCAGCCAAAGTTCTTTACGTTTCAGTTTATTTAACTCAATAATTTCACTGACTTTCACATCATATTTGTTCGCCAGGCTACCAATGCTTTCACCTGGTTTCACTTTATGACGTACGCCACTGTCTTTTACATCGGAAGTGCGGTCAGATTTTTCGATGTTTTTCTCTTCTTTTTTAGTTGGTTCTTCCGCTTTTTTGCCTTTGCCATTATCAGGAATCTTAATGGTTTCATTTAGCCAAAGTTCTTTGCGTTTCAGTTTATTTAACTCAATGATTTCACTGACTTTGACATCATATTTATTTGCTAGGCTACCAATGCTTTCACCTGGTTTCACTTTATGGCGAACACCGCTGTCTTTCACATCGGAAGTGCGGTCAGATTTTTCATTGTTTTTATCGTTTGATTTTGTTGATTTGCTGTCTTGCTCATCACTAGGTGGGACTGCAATCGCTTTTAAATTACCATTGCGATAAGCGACTAAGCCTTCATAAATCATATAAGCAATACGACGACGATAAGCAATGGTATTCAATTTTTGTTCTTCTTCCATATTGGAAAGGAAGCCTGTTTCCACCAGAACAGAAGGAATATCGGGTGAACGTAATACGCCAAGGCTCGCATGTTGTGGAGTGCTACGACTTAATGAGGTCACGCGAGCAAAACGACGTAAAATGCTGTTGCCAAGTTCATAACCTGTACGTTGGCTGTGACCAAATTGTAGGTCGAGTACAGTTTGATCTAAATATTTGTCATTGTTATTGGAAAGTACTTTTCCTGCGCCACCTAAAAGCTCAGAGCGTTTTTCATCGTCTTCTAACCATTGTCCCATTTCATCGTTGGCACGGCGATTGGATAGCACCCAAACAGATGCGCCACGTTGGTCTGAATTAAGAGAGGAGTCAGCATGGATAGACACAAGGAAATTTGCTTTATATTTACGTGCAATTTCGGAACGTTCTGGCACAGAAATGTAGTAATCGCTACTGCGCGTTAAAACGCCTTTGAAATTAGGATCTTTATTTAATAAGGCTTTTAATTCTCGTGCAATCGAAAGGGTGACATTTTTTTCATAAATGCCGAGATTTTTTCCGATAGCACCGGGATCTTTACCGCCATGGCCGGGATCAATGGCAATTGTCCATTGTGGCGCGGCAAATACGGTAGTAGAAATTAGAGAAAATATTCCAAAAAGAAACGAAAATTTTGCTTTCATGTAAGTCAGTTTTATAGTTGTGTCAAAATATGCTCGCCCACTGAGTTTTGAGCAATTAGCGTAATGTTTCGAGCATCGTCGTAATAATCAATATTTACCAATAAATCAGCCTCAGGCAAGATGCCCTCACCTTTTTCTGCCCATTCGATTAAGCAGATACAATTTTGGCTGAAATAATCACGAATACCCATAAATTCCAATTCTTCAGGATCGGCAAGACGATATAAATCAAAGTGATAAATCATTTTTCCTGCGATGCTATATTCTTCCACTAAGGTATAAGTAGGACTTTTGACATTACCTTGGTAACCTAAACCTTGCACCATTCCACGAGTCAGAGTGGTTTTCCCTGCACCAAGATCGCCATTAAAATAAAGCACAATAGCGTTATCTTTCGGTTGTTTTACAAGCACTTCTGCGAGTTTTTTACCAAAACGGAGCATCGTGCCTTCATCAGGAATGTATTGGGTGAATTCGGTCATTATTAGAGTGATTTTTTAGGTTAAAGTTTCTAGGGGATTTTATCGTATTTTGAAGGGAATATGTAGGGAAAATACAATAAAAAAATCCGCTGCTTTTCAGCAACGGATTGAGAATTTGGAGCGGGAAACGAGGCTCGAACTCGCGACCCCGACCTTGGCAAGGTCGTGCTCTACCAACTGAGCTATTCCCGCATTTCACATTGGTGAATGAGGCAACATTATACGAAAAAATTTATTCAACGCAAGCGCAGATTTTGCAAATGATTGAGTTTGCCTAAGTTTTCATCAACCCAGATTAATAAAGTGATCACGGTAGTAAGCTAACTCTTTTATTGACTCTCGAATATCATCAAGGGCTAAATGAGTATTGCCTTTTTTGAACCCGTCTAAAATTTCTGGTTTCCAGCGAGCAGCTAATTCTTTTAACGTGCTCACATCTAGATGACGATAATGGAAATAATCCGCTAAATCAGGCATATATTTATAAAGAAAGCGTTTATCTTGTGCGATGCTGTTGCCACAAATCGGTGAAGCACCTTTTGGTACCCATCGTTTTAAAAAATCTAATGTTTGTAATTCTGCTGCACGTTCGGTGAGTTTGCTCGCTTTGACACGGTCAACTAAGCCATTTGCTGTATGGGTTTTTACGCACCATTCCGACATTTTGTTTAATAATTCATCACTTTGATGAACTGCAATCACAGGTCCTTCAGCTAAAATATTGAGATCTTTATCTGTCACAATGGTTGCGATTTCAATAATGCGTTCTTTTTCAGGATCTAATCCTGTCATTTCTAAATCGATCCAAATCAGATTTTGTTTATCTAATTGCATAATATAAGGTATCCTATGAACATTTTTTAATCCCGTTTATTTTAACGAAAAACATCGGAAAAAACGACCGCACTTTATGAGCAAACGTAAACTAACGCAAAATCAAACTCGTCGCATTCAATCAAATAACGCGAAAGCCTTGCATCGCCACAAAAAGAAAGAAGTGGAATGGCAAGATGATATGCTAGGTGAAAGCCAAGATGGGGTAGTAGTCACTCGTTATTCAGTTCATGCCGATGTGGAAAATGCACAAGGGGAAATTTTCCGTTGTAATTTACGTCGTACACTTTCTAGTCTTGTGGTTGGAGATAAAGTGATTTGGCGACAAGGCAATGAACAGCTCCAAGGCGTGAGTGGGGTGATTGAAGCTATTCACCCAAGACAAAATGAAATTGCTCGCCCAGATTACTATGATGGGTTGAAACCAATCGCGGCCAATATCGATCGTATTATTATTGTCTCAGCCGTTGTACCAGTGCTTTCACTCAATATTATCGATCGTTATTTAGTGGTGTGTGAAAATGCAGGGATCGAGCCTGTCATTGTAGTGAATAAAGGCGATTTACTGGATGCTGAGCAAGAGCAGGAAGTGGAAAGCCAGTTACAGATTTACCGTGATATTGGTTATCAAACCATCATTATTTCTGCTGAAACCGGAAAAAATATGGAAAAATTGACCGCACTTTTAAGTGATGGAACTTCCATTTTTGTGGGGCAGTCAGGGGTAGGCAAATCCAGTTTAATTAATCATATCTTGCCAACCGTCAATGCGCAAGTCGGTGGCATCAGCGAAACCTCAGGCTTGGGACAACATACCACAACTTCTTCTCGTTTATATCATTTGCCACGAGGCGGTAATTTGATTGACTCACCTGGGATTCGTGAGTTTGGTTTATGGCATTTGGAGCCAGATCAGATCACCAAAGGCTATCGTGAATTTCAATATGTCTTAGGTACATGTAAATTCCGAGATTGTAAGCATTTGAACGATCCTGGCTGTGCATTACGTGAGGCTGTCGAAGCAGGTCGGATTTCACCTATACGTTATGAGAATTATCATCGCTTAATTGAAAGTTTAAGTGAGACAAAATCACAACGTCATTTTTCTGTGTAGTAGACAATTTACTGTAAATTAGGTATAAAGTACCCCTAATTTCGTGATGTAGCTCAAGTTTTTTTGTGTTTAGCCTTGATTATTGGGCATTTAATAGAGATACTACAGCGGATTTATAGACTAAATTTTACAATTACTATAGAGGTAACATTATGTTCTCAAAAGATGTAGAAATTACAGCTCCTAATGGTTTACACACCCGTCCGGCGGCGCAATTTGTTAAAGAAGCTAAAGCATTTGCTTCTGATGTAACAGTGACCTCCGGTGGTAAAAGTGCAAGTGCGAAAAGCCTATTTAAGCTACAAACCTTAGGCTTAACGCAAGGAACTGTAATCACCATCTCGGCGGAAGGTGAAGACGAACAACAAGCCGTTGAACATTTAGTAGCATTAATTCCTACTTTAGAATAATTTACGATTAGCCATAGGATTTCTATTCTATGGCTATTGTTTATCTAACCTTTAATAAATTATCTCGGAAGGTAAAAGTATGATTACAGGTATTCCAGCGTCACCAGGTATCGTTTTTGGTAAAGCCTTAGTATTAAAAGAAGAAAAAATTGTTCTTGATACGCAAAAAATTTCAGAAAATCAAGTTGAGGCAGAAGTTGCCCGTTTTTATGCTGGTCGTGAAGCTGCAGTTGAGCAACTTAATTCTATTCATCAACGTGCATTAAAATCTTTAGGTGAAGAAAAAGCGGCCATCTTTGAAGGCCATTTAATGATCCTTGAAGATGAAGAGTTAGAAGAGGAAATTATTGATTATCTTCGTTCAAACAAAGTGAATGCGAGTGTGGCAGCAAGTAAAATCATCGATCAACAAGTTGAAATGTTGTCTGAAATTGATGATGAATACTTAAAAGAACGTGCGGGTGATATTCGCGATATCGGTAATCGTTTAATCAAAAATATTTTAGGCATGCATATTGTGGATCTTGGTGATATTACCGAAGAGTCCATCCTTGTGGCTTACGATTTAACCCCATCAGAAACTGCTCAATTAAACTTAGAAAAAGTATTAGGTTTTATCACGGATATTGGTGGTAGAACATCTCACACCTCAATTATGGCTCGTTCACTTGAATTGCCGGCCATTGTAGGGACAAATGATGTCACAGCACGAGTAAATACAGGTGATTATCTTATTTTGGATGCGGTAAACAACCGTGTTTACGTGAATCCGACTCAAGCTGAAATTGATGAATTAAAAACCTTAGAAGCAAAACTCGCTGAAGAAAAAGCAGAATTAGCGAAATTAAAAGATTTACCAGCTGTGACCCTTGATGGTCATAAAGTCGATGTAGTAGCGAATATTGGTACGATTCGTGATTGCGAAGGTGCACATCGTAATGGTGCAGAAGGGGTGGGTTTATACCGTACTGAATTCCTCTTTATGGATCGTGATCAATTACCGAGCGAAGAAGAGCAATTCATTGCTTATAAAGAAGTGGTTGAAGCAATGGAAGGGCGTCTAGTGGTATTACGTACCATGGATATCGGTGGTGACAAAGAGCTTCCATATTTAAATTTACCAAAAGAAATGAACCCATTCTTAGGATGGCGTGCGGTGCGTATTGCCCTTGATCGTCGTGAGATTTTACACGCACAATTAAGAGCGGTATTACGAGCGTCTGCATTTGGTAAACTTGCCGTGATGTTCCCGATGATTATTTCGGTAGAAGAAATTCGCGAATTAAAATCTGTATTGGAAACCTTAAAAGCAGAATTGCGTGCAGAAGGTAAAGCTTTTGATGAAAACATCCAAGTGGGTGTCATGGTTGAAACGCCATCCGCAGCGGTGAATGCGAAATTCTTAGCGAAAGAAGTGGATTTCTTCAGTATTGGTACAAACGACTTAACGCAATATACCTTAGCTGTTGACCGCGGTAACGAATTGATTTCTCACTTATATAACCCAATGTCACCTTCAGTACTAGGCTTGATCAAACAAGTGATTGATGCTTCTCATGCAGAAGGTAAATGGACAGGTATGTGTGGTGAGTTAGCCGGTGATGAACGAGCAACCTTATTGTTACTCGGTATGGGCTTAGATGAATTTAGTATGAGTGCAATTTCTGTGCCACGTATTAAAAAATTAATTCGTCATGTGAATTATCAAGAGGTGAAAGCCTTAGCTGATGAAGCATTACAAAAACCAACCGCTGCTGAAATTGAGCAATTAATTCAAGCTTTTTTAGCAGAAAAATCGTTAAACTAGATACAAAAACAGAGTTTTACGTTAAAATACTAGCCATCTTTAATAGATAGGAGATTAAAATGGGCTTATTTGACAAATTATTTGGTTCAAAAGAAAACAAAACAGTGGAAGTCGAAATTTATGCGCCACTTTCTGGTGAGATTGTGAATATCGAAGATGTACCAGATGTTGTTTTCTCTGAAAAAATCGTGGGTGATGGTATTGCAATTCGCCCAACAGGTAACAAAATTGTTGCACCTGTTGATGGTGTAATTGGTAAAATTTTTGAAACCAACCATGCGTTTTCAATGGAATCAAAAGAGGGTGTTGAATTATTCGTTCACTTCGGTATTGATACCGTTGAATTGAAAGGTGAAGGATTCACTCGCATCGCACACGAAGGTCAAAGTGTAAAACGCGGCGACACAGTAATCGAGTTTGATTTAGCAACATTAGAATCAAAAGCAAAATCAGTTTTAACACCAGTGGTTATCTCTAACATGGATGAAATCTCATCTATCGAGAAAAAATCGGGTGAAGTGATTGCTGGAGAATCGGTTGTTTTAAGTTTAACAAAATAAGATTTATAGACTAAAAGATCCGCTTTAAATAAGCGGATTTTTTTATCCTTATTCTTTTTTAAAGAAGGTAAAGATGATTTATCGATTAACTGGCCAAGTACAGCATTATGCATGGGGCGGAAAAAACTATATTGCATCATTAATTGGATTATATTCAGCGAAAGATCAACCTTGTGCAGAGTGGTGGTTAGGAGCTCATACATCAGCACCTTCTGAAATTGAGGATGTAACAGGTAAGCAATCCCTTATTGAATTTTTATTGCAAAATCCGACCGCACTTGGACAGGCAAGCCGTCAGCAATTTGGTGATGAACTCCCTTATTTGTTAAAGATTTTAGATGTTGAAAAACCGTTGTCGATTCAATTACATCCGACTAAAGCTCAAGCTGAAAAGGGCTTTGAGGCTGAGAATGCAAAAGGCGTGGCATTAACAGACAGTACGCGGACTTATAAAGATAGAAATCATAAACCAGAAATGATGATTGCCTTATCTGATTTCTGGCTTTTACATGGTTTTAAAACAAAAGCTCAAATCCTTGCCACATTAAATGCACGACCCTCTTTGCAACCTTTGGCTGAAAAACTTGGCACACAAAACCTAGCTGAATTCTATGCAGATGTGATGTTGGCGGATCAATCAATGCTCGCAAATTGGCTAGTACCCATTATTGAAGCCAACCAACAGCCTTATAAAAATGGCGAGTTGGCACTAGACAACCCCGATTATTGGGTGCTTTATACCATGGAAGCCATGGCAATTTCGCCTGAAAAATTAGATGCGGGTTTGGTGTGTTTTTATCTCTTTAATATTGTGCATTTGAAAGAAGGGGAAGGTATTTTCCAGGATGCAGGGATTCCTCATGCTTATCTTCGCGGACAAAACGTGGAGTTAATGGCCTGTTCTGATAATGTGATTCGTGGTGGCTTAACACCAAAATATGTCGATATTGTTGAATTATTAAAAATTGTGGATTGTCGTGAAGTGACACCTCAAATTATCTCAGTCGCACCTCAAAGTCAGTCAGAATTTACTTATAAAACGCCAGTAAACGATTTTGCTTTAGCTCAAATTCGTGTTGAACCAAAACAGCATACTAAAGTGAATCTTCAAAGTGCGGGTATTTTGTTGGTGATGCAAGGTGAGCTAAAAATACAAGAAAAATCAACCGCACTTACCTTGAAACAAGGTGAGTCAGCATTCATTACAGCGGATTCTAACGTTGATATAATGAGTGAAAAAGGAGGTTATGCCTTCTTGGCAAAATTGCCATAAAAATTAATGTGATAAGTATCACGATTTGTGAACTTATCGCTAGATTAATCGACGATTTTAGGTATAGTGGGCGTCATTCAGGCGCCCTTTTTTATGTGTCTAAATTGCATTGGGAGTTTTTATGTTGTTGCCTCGCTATTTTGAAGATCCACAAACCTTACATGTGAATACCACACCACATCATGCTTATTTTATTCCTTTTTCTTCAACAGAAAGTGCGGTCAAAAAGACACGAGAATTTTCCCCTTACTTTACCTTACTAAATGGGGAATGGGATTTTGCTTATTTTGAAAGCTATACTCACTTGCCTCAAGATTTCCTTCATTTTTCCTTTACGGATAAAATCCTTCTTCCATCCAATTGGCAAAATCATGGTTACGATAATCATCAATATACAAATGTAAATTATCCTTTCCCTTTTGATCCACCTTATGTACCCATTGAAAACCCTTGTGGTTTGTATCATCGCGTTTTAAATGTCGAAATCAATGCAGGAAAACGGTATCTCTTAAATTTTGAAGGGGTAGACAGTTGTTTATTTGTCTATGTGAATCACCAATTTGTGGGCTACAGCCAAATTAGTCATTGCACTAGCGAATTTGATATTACTGACTTTTTGCAACAAGGGAAAAACCAATTACATGTTTTAGTGCTGAAATGGTGTGATGGCAGTTATTTAGAGGATCAAGACAAATTCCGAATGTCTGGTATTTTCCGAGATGTTTATCTATTAGCGCGAGAAAGAAATTACTTGCAAGATTTCTTCATTCAAACACAATTTAATCAAGACCTTACCAAGGCTCAATTACATGTAGCCTGTCAGTTTGCAGAATGCGAGCAACCCATTTCTTGGCAATTATTGGATCCTCAAGGCAAATTGATAACTGAACAAAAGGGCCATGCCTTTCATGCTGAAATTGAAAATGCACAATTATGGCATGCAGAGAACCCATGTTTATACACGTTGATTTTGCAATATGGTTCAGAAGTGATTTGCCAAAAGGTCGGCTTACGCCATATCGAAGTGAAGAATGGCATAATGTTATTTAACGGACAAGCGATAAAGTTTAAAGGCGTTAATCGTCACGATAGCGATCCGAAAACGGGTTATGTCATTAGTCGAGAACAAGCGTTGCAAGATTTACGCTTAATGAAACAGCATAATTTTAATGCCATTCGCACAGCGCATTATCCGAATGCACCTTGGTTTACTGAATTATGTGATGAATATGGTTTTTATGTGATTGCGGAAAGTGATATTGAATCACACGGCACGAATGCAGTTTATGTAGAGTCGCCAGAAACAAGCATTTTGTTAGGGGTAAAAACAGAGATTGATCATGACGCAATTCGTCAAAAAACAATCGACAATTATTGCTATATGGCTCGAAGCTCCGAATTTAATCAAGCCATTTTAGACCGCACTTATGCCAATGTTGAGCGAGATAAAAATCGGCCTTCTGTTGTGATTTGGTCATTGGGAAATGAAAGTGGCTACGGTGAAAATTTTGAGCAAGCAGCCGCTTGGGTGAAACAGCGCGATCCAAGTCGCTTGGTGCATTATGAAAATGCGATCTTTCAACATTCAGCGCATCAAAATGATACATCCAATTTAGATTTTCATAGCGAAATGTACACCAGTACGGAAGAATTGGATGCTTATTTTGCTGATACCCAAAATCAAAAGCCGTATCTTTTCTGTGAATATTTGCATGCGATGGGGAATTCTTGCGGAGACACAGAAGATTATTTCCAAGCGATGGAACGACATGCAGGCGCTTGTGGTGGCTTTGTGTGGGAGTGGTGCAATCATTCCCCTTATTTGCCAAATTCAAACAGAATGGGCTATGGCGGGGATTTTAATGACACACCGAATGACGGTAATTTTTGTGCTGATGGATTAGTCACGGCAGACCGTCAAATTCAAAGCAATTTGTTGGAATACAAAAATGTATATCGTCCATTTCGCGCTACCTTAAAAAATGGTCATATTGAACTCAAAAATTATTTGGATTTTACGGATACGGCAGAGGCTATTTCGATTCATTATCAAATCACCGAAGATTTTGCTGTTATACAAGAAGGCCAAATAGATGGTTTAAACATTGCACCAAAATCAACCGCACTTTTGCCTTTAACATTGCCGGCAAGTAACGGTTCATTACAAGTTTTAACATTGACCTATCATCAAAAAACAGAAACGGGCTTAATTCCCCAAGGGCATTGTTTGGGATTTGATCAGATCATTTTGTCGGAGCAACAACAATTCTCTACAAATGAATTCAAACCAAATCATCACTCGATTTCTGTTTCAGAACATGCCAATTTAATTTCAGTTAAAGTGGCAGATATTGAATACCAGTTTGATCAATATAAAGGCACCATTCAACAAATTACTAAAGATGGCAAGCCGTGGTTAAATCAAGCCGCTGATTTCAATATTTGGCGTGCGCCTTTAGATAATGATAGTTTAATGAAAACACATTGGCTTGCTGCAGGTTACGATCGTGTGACGAGTCGAGTCTATGATTACCATTTAACCGAGCTGGAAAGTGCGGTTGAAATTATCTTTAAATTGGGGCTAGTCGCCGTATCAAAAGCGCGAATTTTGACATTGAATGTGGTGTATCGTATTGAGCAAAATGGGCTGCTTCAGATTAATATTCATGCTGAAAAACAACCGCATTTGCCATTTTTACCACGCTTTGGTTTACGTTTCTTCCTTAATCAAGGATTTAATCAAGTGCAGTATGTAGGCTATGGTCCAACGGAAAGTTATCTGGATAAACATCACGCCACGGCTTTCGGTCGTTATAAGACAACGCCAGAAAGTAATCATGTATCTTATTTAAAACCACAAGAAAATGGCAGTCACTACGCTTGTCGTGAAGTGAAGGTGGCGCATTCGTCTGATTGCTTTACCGTGCAAAGTGATATGTCTTTTAGTATGAATGTTTCCCCTTATTCTCAAGAAGAATTGGGCAGTAAAAAGCACCAATATGATTTGGAGAAAAGTGGCAGTACGATCTTGTGTGTGGATTACAAAATGAGTGGAGTGGGTTCTAACTCTTGTGGACCCGCGTTAAAAGCGCAATATCGTTTGAATGAAACAGAATGGGATTGGTCGATTTTGTTGCAAATTAAATAATAAAAAAGTGCGGTTAAAATTAACCGCACTTTTATGTTTTTAGCAAAAATTAAGCAACAACGTTAAATTGTTCTTTCATTAATGCTTCGAAATCGGTGCAACCGCCGATTGGTCTTTCATCGATAAAGATTTGTGGCACAGTTTCCACTTCTTTACCGACAGATTTTGATAAATCTGCTTTAGAAATGCCTTCAGCGATAATATCTACATAGCGATAATCGAAATCCGCTACTTCACCTTTTAATTTTTCAGCAAGGTTTTTTGCACGTACACAATAAGGGCAGCCTGGACGACCAAAAATAACTACGAACATAAAATTTTCCTTTTATTTAAACAAAATTCCTAGTGATTTTACTCTATTTCCACAAAAGCAGAAATCATTTTTCAGGATTATTGTGATTGGTGTAATATATCAACTCATCTTCCCCTAAGGATATAACTGAATGAAATTATTGATGCTTTGCCGCGAGCCTCGCCTTTATAGCTGCCAGCGTTTAAAAGAAGCAGCAGAAAGTTGCGGGCATCAAATGGATATTTTGGATCCTAATCGTTGCATTTTAAAACTCGACAAAAATCAACCGCACTTTGCTTTGTATTATCAACAAAATGCAGACAGTGAGCCTTATTTATTGCCCAATTATGATGCAGTGTTACCACGTTTTGGGACGACAAGTACCCAAATGGGCTGTGCCGTATTGCGTCATTTCCAAGGAAAAGGTATCTATTGCGTCAATAAAGAACAGGCATTTTTAGCCGCACGCGATAAATGGCGTAGTTTGCAGATGTTATTGGAGCAAGGTATTGCAGTACCGAGTTCAGTCTTATCCGGTTGTGAAGTTGAGCCGAAACAAGCTATTAAGCAAACAACCGCTCCAATGATTATTAAAACCTTAAAAGGATCACAGGGTATTGGCGTGATCTTGGCTGAACGTCCACAAAGTGCGGTCAGTATTTTAGAAACGTTAAAAGATGCGAATGTGCCTGTTTTATTGCAAGATTTTGTAGAAGAGGCAAAAGGGACAGATATTCGCTGTTTTGTGATCGGTGATAAAGTCGTCGCTACAATGCAGCGTATTGGACAAGATGGCGAGTTTCGTGCAAATTTTCACCGTGGTGGCGCAGCAGAAAAAATTAAACTCACTGAAGAGGAAAAATCCATCGCCATTCGTGCAACTAAAACCTTAGGGCTTGCGGTGGCCGGTGTTGATTTGATTCGTTCAAAAGAAGGATTATTGGTACTTGAAGTGAATGCTAGTCCTGGTTTAGAAATGATTGAGAAGACCAGTGGCATTGATATTGCATTGCAGATGATCTTGTTTTTAGAACAGCAAGTGAAACAATAAAAGAAAAGGGCGAACTATATCATGTTCGCCCTTGTTGTTTACCCTTTTGTGTCTTGTTTAAAATCGTAACTCGGTGGTAATTCCGGCATCGTATTTTCTTCATCAAAAGGCTCGCTTGCTGGTTGATGTTGAAATTCTTTGCTATCGTGAGCCGGTTTTTCTTTACCTAATAATTGCGGTTGTAATTTGATAAAACTACTTTTATCTGAAAGCCATACATCAATAAACGCTTGTGTAAATTTTTGATCGAATTCGTGATCTAACACCGTGTCATTTAATACAAAGTAGCCTTTATCCGCTAAGGCAACAAAATTTAAGATATCGTTTGGTGAAAAATCAGGGAAGATTTCCTGCATTTTTTTGAGCCATGCCGTGGTGTCATCTTTACTTAAATTTTGTGATTCCATTTCTTTGGTTAATGCAATCGCAAAATTTTTCCCTTCAACTGGTTTTTCGTATTTAATCGAAAACATTAACGGACGTTCATTTTTTTCATAGGAACCCGTTTCAGAATACAAGCCGACAGTATAAACATGGAATGGCCCCCATGTGTATTCAGCATTGCCGACTGGTTGCCATTGGGCAAAAAGTGCGGTGGAAAATAAGGCTGAAATGGCAGCAATAATAAATTTCAGTTTCATAGTTTTTTTCATGTCAAAAATATTGCCGTGATTATAACAAAAAAGCCCTTTAAAAAAACACAAATAAAAAGGCAGGAATACCTGCCTTTGACACCAAATTATTTGGGTGAGTTTATTTTAAGCTACCCACCATATCTTCTGGACGAACCCATTTGTCGAAATCCTCGGCTGAAACTAAGCCTAAGTTAATCGCTTCTTCACGTAAGGTTGTACCATTTTTGTGTGCAGTTTTTGCAATTTTCGCTGCATTTTCGTAACCGATATGGGTATTAAGTGCGGTTACTAACATCAATGAATTTTCCAATTGTTGTTTAATGCGAGGGTAGTTAGGTTGAATACCAGTTGCGCAGTGTTCATCAAATGATACGCAAGCATCACCCAATAATTGTGCAGATTGTAAGAAATTCGCTACCATGACAGGGTTAAATACGTTTAATTGGAAATGACCTTGTGAGCCAACAAATGCGATAGTGGTATCGTTACCGAATACTTGTGCACACACCATGGTTAACGCTTCACATTGTGTAGGGTTCACTTTACCCGGCATGATTGAAGAACCTGGTTCATTTTCAGGAATTAAAATTTCACCGATACCAGAACGAGGGCCTGATGCTAATAAACGAATGTCGTTTGCAATTTTGAATAAGCTCATCGCTAATTGTTTAATTGCACCGTGAGTTTCCACAATCGCATCGTGTGCGGCTAACGCTTCAAATTTGTTTTCTGCAGTCACAAATGGTAAGCCAGTGAATTTTGCGATGTAATCCGCCACTTTCACATCATAGCCTTTTGGTGTGTTCAAACCAGTACCCACTGCAGTACCACCAAGTGCTAATTGGCTTAAGTGCGGAAGGGTGTTTCTTAGTGCGCGTAAACCGAAATCTAATTGTGCGGCGTATGCAGAGAACTCTTGACCTAATGTCAATGGGGTGGCATCCATTAAGTGAGTACGGCCAATTTTTACCACATCTTTAAATTCTGCTGATTTTTGTGCGAACGTTTTTTGTAAGCGTTCTACACAAGGAATAGTGTGTTCAACCACTTTTTTGTATGCCGCAATGTGCATTGCAGTTGGGAAGGTATCGTTTGAAGATTGGGATTTGTTCACATCATCATTTGGATGGATGAATGATTTTTCACCTAATTTACCGCCATGTAAAACGTGAGCACGGTTTGCTACCACTTCGTTCACGTTCATGTTTGATTGTGTACCTGAACCAGTTTGCCAAATGACTAATGGGAATTGGTCGTCTAATTTCCCTGCCAGGATTTCATCACAGGCGGTTGCGATTAAATCACGTTTCTCTGCAGGTAATACACCTAAATCACAGTTTGCGAAAGCCGCGGCTTTTTTCAAATAACCAAACGCTTCAATAATTTCGTGCGGCATAGAGGCAGCCGGACCAATTTTGAAGTTGTTGCGAGAACGTTCGGTTTGTGCTGCCCAGTATTTATCTGCAGGAACTTGAACTTCGCCCATAGTGTCTTTTTCAATACGAAATGCCATGTGATACTCCTATCATCGAAAATAAAAATAAATCTTCGAAATTCTAACACCTACGAGTTATGAATGGAATGTAACATAAAGGTTAAAAGTTACTTTTGTGATGTAGATCATAAAAGTGCGGTAAAAAATTTCCGTGTTTTTTCTATTTACGTTAATCACCTTGTTGATGATTTATTTTTTAGTGCTTTTTTGATAGAATCCGCCAGTTTACAAAACGATAAATGGAGAAGTCGCAATCATGGCAAAAAACGCACAATTTTATCTCTTAAATCCAGAAAAGAAGATAACCGTTGAGCAACTTGCCTGTGATCTTGCCGCTCAAGCGTGGCGTTTAGGCAAGCGAGTTTTAATCGCATGCGAAACAGAAGAGCAAGCATTTTTAATTGATGAAGCATTATGGCAACGGGATCCGAATGAGTTTGTTCCTCATAATCTTTCAGGCGAAGCAACACAATATGCGCCGCCAATTGAGATTAGTTGGAAAGGCAAACGCAATGCTCAACGTCGAGATTTGCTGATCAATTTACAAATGGAAGTGCCAGATTTTAGCCACAGCTTTACACAATTAATTGATTTTGTACCGGTAGAAGAAACGCAAAAAGCCCAAGCGCGTGAACGTTATAAAGTCCTTCGCTCGCAAGGTTGGACGCTTTCTACTGAAAACACTTAATATTTTTAACTTTAAAACCTAGGAAATTAACATGAATTTAAACGCTAAAGTGGCTTTAAGCCTTATTCTTGGCGCAAGCACCTTATTATCTGCTTGTGACAATAAAGAAAATACATCAACCCAAGTTGAGAAAGCAGTAAGAGTACCTGCACCAACAGAAAAAGCAGAAAGTGCGGTTGAAAAATCAAAAGAATTAGTGGCTGAAACTAAATCCACAGAAAAAACTGCTGAAAAAACAGAAAGTACAGAAGCTAAAGCTGATGTTAAAACTGCAGAAGTAAAATCTGACGCAGTGAAAGCCGAAGTTAAAAATGAGGCGAAAGCGGATGATTTGGCAGAAAAAGTATCTGAGAAAAAAGAGACGGTTGTCGCTCAACAAGCAACAATCCCTCAGAAACCACGCGTGGTAGTGACTGAAAAAGCACCAAAAGAAAGTGCAGAACGTAAACAGCAAAGAGCTGTATTAAATGTGTTAGAAAAACAATACGAAGAAGTTCGTTGTTCTGCTGATGCGAAAAACTTAAGTGGTGATAGTTTCTGCCGTCAAGAAGAACGCCGTTTATTCTTAGAAATTCAACGTATTAAAGATGAATTAAGAGGGATTGAGGAATAATCTCATCCTTAGTAATATGAGGGCGTGATTAATTCGCCCTCAAAATAAAAAAATAGATTTTTTGTGACCGCACTTTATGAACGATATTACCTTTTATCAACGTTTCGAAGCCGATATTCTCGCCGGGCGTAAAACCATCACCATTCGAGATAAATCCGAAAGCCATTTTAAAACGGGCGATATTTTGCGTGTAGGGCGCTTTGAAGATAATCAATATTTCTGCACGATTGAAGTGTTAAGCGTGTCGCCGATTACCCTTGATGAACTGACTGAACAGCATGCCAAGCAGGAAAATATGGGATTGGAAGAATTGAAAGAGGTGATTCGGGGGATTTATCCGAGTGAGGCAGGGTTTTATTTAATTGAATTTAAATTATTGAAGGAAATGTTATGAATAAGCCATCATGGTTGTCTTGGATTAATTTTCTTATTCTATCATTTTTGCTTTGCACTTATTTAGGTTTTATAGTTCCTAAAAATTTAGTTGATAATATACGTAGCAAATTAGGAATAGAGGTTATTACCCCAATTCAAGCATTAGAAAAAAGAGTTACAGAACTCCAAAAAACAGTTGAGACTAGTAATGTTTTTTGGGGAAACGAGTATCATAACTTAATTACTAAAGAAGAGTTCAATAAGTACCAACATCTGTCAAAAAGTAATGTCGATTGGATTGTAACCTCAATAAAAAACTTACAGGGAATAGAGAATTTAAGTAATCAAGTTAATTATTGGAAAAATGAGATTAGTAATATAAAAGCTAGACATTGTTACGATCAAGAATGTCAACACAAAAAAGATTTTGAATTGCAGGCAGCTAGAGAAAGCCTTTTAAAAGTACAACTACAATTATCTAAATAATCATTAATTAGAGAAAATATAAATGACACAAAAATTCGAAATGGCAGACCGTTTTAATCCGTCTGCGGTAGAACAAGCCCTTTATCAACATTGGGAAGAGAGTGGTTATTTTAAACCGTCTGAAAATGAAAATGCGCCAAGCTATTGCATTGCGATTCCACCGCCGAACGTAACAGGCTCCCTACACATGGGGCACGCTTTCCAACAAACTTTAATGGATACTTTAATCCGTTTTAACCGTATGGAAGGGCATAACACCTTATGGCAAGCGGGGACAGACCACGCGGGTATCGCAACTCAGATGGTGGTGGAGCGCAAAATTGCGGCTGAAGAAGGCAAAACTCGCCACGATTATGGTCGTGAAGCATTCATCAACAAAATTTGGGATTGGAAAGCCTATTCAGGCGGCACAATTAGCCAACAAATGCGCCGTTTAGGAAACTCTATCGACTGGGAACGTGAGCGCTTCACGATGGACGATGGTTTATCCAATGCGGTAAAAGAAGTGTTTGTTCGTTTGCACGAAGAAGGTTTGATTTACCGTGGCAAACGCTTAGTAAACTGGGATCCAAAACTTCACACCGCGATTTCCGATTTAGAAGTGGAAAACAAAGAGAGCAAAGGTTCGCTTTGGCATTTCCGTTATCCGTTAGCCAACGGTGCGAAAACGGCAGATGGTAAAGATTATTTAGTGGTGGCAACTACACGTCCAGAAACCATGTTGGGCGATACGGCGGTTGCAGTGCATCCTGAAGATGAGCGTTACCAATCTTTAATCGGTAAAACAGTGGTTCTGCCATTGGCAAACCGTGAAATTCCGATTATTGCGGATGAATACGTGGATCGTGAATTTGGTACCGGTGTGGTGAAAATCACCCCTGCGCACGACTTTAACGACTACGAAGTGGGTAAACGTCACAGCTTACCTATGGTTAACGTGTTAACTTTAAATGCGGATATTCGTGATGAAGCGGAAATTATCGGCACAGACGGCAAACCACTTGCTGGCTATGAAGCAACTATTCCAGCTGATTACCGTGGTTTAGAGCGTTTCGCTGCACGTAAGAAAATCGTGGCAGATTTTGAAGCGCTTGGTTTATTAGATGAAATTAAACCACATGATTTGAAAGTGCCTTATGGCGACCGCGGTGGTGTGCCGATTGAGCCGATGTTAACCGACCAATGGTATGTGAGCGTGAAACCGCTTGCTGATGTGGCGATTAAAGCGGTGGAAGATGGCGAAATCCAATTCGTGCCGAAACAATACGAAAACCTTTACTTCTCTTGGATGCGTGATATTCAAGATTGGTGTATCTCTCGCCAACTTTGGTGGGGACACCGTATTCCGGCGTGGTATGACGCGGAAGGCAACGTGTATGTTGCACGCAACGAAGAAGAAGTGCGGTCAAAATATAACTTAGATTCTGCGGTTGAACTCAAGCAAGATGAAGACGTGTTAGACACGTGGTTCTCATCAGGCTTATGGACATTCTCAACTTTAGGTTGGCCAGAGCAAACCAAAGAGCTCAAAATGTTCCACCCAACGGATGTGTTGATTACCGGCTTCGACATCATCTTCTTCTGGGTTGCGCGTATGATTATGTTTACGATGCACTTCGTAAAAGATGAAAACGGCAAACCACAAGTGCCATTCAAAACCGTGTACGTAACGGGCTTAATCCGTGATGAAAACGGACAAAAAATGTCGAAATCGAAAGGTAACGTGCTCGATCCAATCGACATGATCGACGGTATCAGCCTTGAAGATTTGCTTGAAAAACGTACCGGCAACATGATGCAGCCGCAATTGGCAGAGAAAATTGCTAAAGCAACGCGCAAAGAATTTGCTGAAGGTATTCCGGCTCACGGTACAGACGCATTGCGTTTCACATTAGCAGCATTGGCTTCAAACGGCCGTGATATCAACTGGGATATGAAACGTTTAGAGGGCTACCGTAATTTCTGTAACAAATTATGGAATGCAAGCCGTTTCGTTCTTACGAATGAAAAATTAGATTTAAGCGAAGGCGAGATCGAATTCTCATTAGCGGATCGTTGGATTCAATCAGAATTCAACCGCACAGTGGAAACTTTCCGTAACTCATTAAGCCAATATCGTTTTGACCTTTGTGCCAATGCGATTTATGAGTTTACTTGGAACCAATTCTGCGACTGGTATTTAGAATTAACTAAACCAGTATTTGCAAACGGTAATGCAGCACAAATCCGTGCGGCAAGCCAAACCTTGGTTCATGTGTTAGAAAAATTATTACGTTTAGCACACCCGCTCATTCCATTTATTACCGAAGAAATTTGGCAAAAAGTGAAAGGATTTGTGGGCATTACGGCTGATAGCATTATGTTACAACCTTTCCCACAAGTGGAAGAGAACGGCTTTGATCCAGAAGCAGAAGCTGAAATTGAGTGGTTAAAAGAAGTGATCGTTGCGGTACGTAACATCCGTGCAGAAAGCAACATCGCACCAAGCAAAGGTTTAGATCTGTTATTCCGTAATTTAAGTGCAGAAAATGCAAAAATTCTCGAAAAGCAGACCGCTCTTTTAAAAGCCATGGCGAAATTAGATAACGTTCAAGTGTTAGCGACAAACGAAACCGCACCGCTTGCGGTAGCGAAACTCGTTGGCAATGCTGAATTACTTGTGCCAATGGCCGGCTTTATCAATAAAGAAGCAGAGCTTGCCCGTTTAACCAAAGAGATTGAAAAATATCAAAATGAAGTTAAACGTATCGAAAACAAACTTAGCAACGAAGCTTTCGTGGCTAAAGCGCCTGAAGCGGTGATTGCGAAAGAACGTGAAAAACAAGCAGAATACCAATCTGGATTAGAAAAAATCCAAGAGCAGTATAAAGCGATTGAAGCGTTGTAGTTTTTAAATAAAGAAAGCGGTCAGATTTAAAGTCTGACCGCTTTTTATTTTCTGCGATATTGTGGTAAGTAGAAAATCTATTCTAGTTATTCAATACTTCAAGCAATGCTTGAACAGGGTGTTTCAAGATGGCTTTTTCATATCGCTTCACTTGGCTACGGCAGGAATAGCCAGTTGCGAGACAATGATTTGGATCTTTACCTTGTAATTTTTTACCCCATGATACATCGTAAATATCTTTTGACATGGTTTGATTTTGTACTTCATGACCAAATACACCCGCCATACCACAGCAGCCGACTTTTTCTACCGTCAAGGTTTGTCCAAATTGCGCAAAAATATGCTGCCATTCTTTGGTACTGTTTGGCATAAAGGTGGATTCAGTACAATGAGGGAATAAATGCCACTCAAAAGTGCGGTCAGATTTTGCGATATTTTTCACTGCACTTTGTAATGCGTTGCTTTCTAATTGATTGGTCAGCCATTCATGTGCTGTGAGCACATGGAAATCACCGCGAGAATCGCCTAAAGCCTCTTTATATTCATCTCGATAAGAAAGCACAATAGCTGGATCTACGCCGACCAAAGGCACATTTAATTTGGCGACGCGATTTAAAAACTCGGCTTGTGTTTTAGCGGTTTTACTAAAGCGAGCTAAAAAACCTTTAATGTGCATGGCTTTGCCATTGGGTTTAAAAGGCAGAAGGATTGGATCGAACCCTAATTTTTGTGTGAGAGCGACAAAGTCTCGGACCACTTTAGCATCGTAATAAGAGGTATAGGGATCTTGTACGATAAAGAGCATATTGGCTTTTTCTGTGGCACTGAGACCTTCCAATTCTTCTAATTTTTTGCCTTGGTAGCCAATTTCCACTAATTGCTGTTGAAGGTTTGGCTCTGAAAGGAGAGGTAAATCGGTCATGCCAAGTGTTTTTTCAACCAAGCTTTGAGTGACTTTCAGCTTGGTGAAATAATTGAATAATGCTGGTTGTTTCGCCATATAAGGGGCAGCAACTTCTAAATTTGCCACAAGATGATCTTTGGCTGGGCGCAAATAACGACTGTGGTAGAAATGGAAAAATTTCGCACGGAAATTTGGTACGTCAATTTTAATCGGACATTGGCTTGCACAGGCTTTACAAGCCAGACAAGTATCCATTGCTGCTTTTACTTCATGTGAGAAGTCATATTCACCACGCCATTTCTGTACGCTATTGCGGAAACGTTCCACAAGTGCGGTCAGTTTCACTTGTGTTTTATGAAAATCTAATTGATCAGGCGATACGTTTTCATTGGCCATTAATCGCAACCATTCACGTACCATAGCGGCTCGTCCTTTTGGCGAGAATACGCGGTTTTTACTCACTTTCATGGAAGGACACATAATGCTGTGCTCATCAAAGTTAAAGCAAAGTCCATTACCGTTACAGTTCATCGCGCCTTTGAATTCGTCTCGCATTTGAATTGGGATTTGGCGATCATTGTCCGCACGCATTGGCGAGAGGATAGAATAGAGTTCCGCATCGCTATTAAGTGGCGCACAGATTTTACCTGGATTGAGACGATTGTTTGGGTCAAATAAAAATTTCACATAACGTAATTCTTGCCAAAGTTCAGGTGTAAAGAATTTCTCGCCATAATGAGAACGTACACCTTTACCGTGTTCCCCCCATAGCAAACCGCCGTATTTCACCGTGAGTTCTGCCACTTCATCTGAAATTAGTTTAAAGAGTTTGACTTGTTCTTTATCGCATAAGTCTAAAGCGGGGCGAACGTGTAATACACCAGCATCCACATGGCCAAACATCCCATATTGCAGATTGTGACTATCTAATAAGGCTCTAAATTCAGCAATGTAATCCGCAAGATGTTCTGGTGGCACGCAGGTATCTTCCACAAAAGGAATCGGTTTGGCAGCGCCTTTCGCATTCCCCAATAGCCCCACCGCTTTTTTACGCATGGCGTAAATACGTTCAATAGAAGGTAAGTCAGAGCAAAGTTGATAGCCGATAATATGATCTTTGCCCTGTGCAATTTTTTCATCTAATTGCTGACAAAGTGCGGTCACTTGGCTGTCGATTTTAGCTTGATTGTTACCCGCATATTCCACAATGTTTAAACCCAGAATTGGATTTTGTTCTTCTTCTGTTAAAAGTTCTTTCACTGAATGCCAAATAATATCTTGCTTAGCGAGGTTCAGCACTTTGGAATCGACAGTTTCAACGGAAAGGGCATTGGCTTTCACCATAAAAGGCGCATTGCGAAGTGCTGCATCAAATGAGCTGTACTTCACATTAATTAAGGTGCGATATTTAGGAATCGGCAATAAATTGAGTTTAGCTTCGCAGATAAACGCAAGTGAACCTTCTGACCCCGTTAAAATTTGGGTGAGATTAAATTCACTTTCATCTTTATTAA
The DNA here is from genome assembly GCF_001815355.1 of Haemophilus sp. HMSC068C11. Taxonomy (GTDB): domain Bacteria; phylum Pseudomonadota; class Gammaproteobacteria; order Enterobacterales; family Pasteurellaceae; genus Haemophilus_D. Next base: position 394,454 of record NZ_KV820360.1, on the reverse strand, counting down.
AGATACTCTTAAGATCGTAACCGGTAAGAAAGCGATTGAGTTGTGGTAAATCTTGAATGATTGAGGCGCGCTTCTCTTTACAACGTTGGAAAATCGTTTGATGTAATGTTTTTCCATTTTCTGCAAGCGGGTAATTTTCTAAAACATCGTCGGATTTGACCGCACTTGTATCTAATATTTCACCATTCATCAAAACAGAACGTAATGCTAAAACGTGATCAGAGGTTTTTCCGTATTGCAGTGAGCCTTGACCGGAAGCATCGGTATTAATCATGCCACCGAGGGTTGCTCGATTACTGGTGGAGAGTTCTGGCGCAAAGAATAAACCGTGAGGTTTTAAAAATTGGTTTAGTTGGTCTTTTACTACTCCCGCCTGCACACGAACCCAACGTTCTTCTATATTAAGCTCTAAAATGCCTGTCATGTGGCGAGAGAGATCCACAATAATATTGTTATTAATAGATTGCCCATTTGTGCCCGTGCCACCACCGCGAGGTGTGAAAGTTAGCTGAAGGTATTTCTCTTTATTGGCTAATTTGGTGATACGTACTACATCGGCAACAGATTTAGGGAACAAAATAGCCTGAGGAAGTTGTTGATAGACACTGTTATCTGTCGCAAGACTTAAACGGTCAGCATAATTTGAGGCAATATCACCTTCAAAATGCTGCTTTTGGAGTTCGCTAAGATAATCACTTACCACGTTATTAAGTTGTGGCACATTAGAAAGACGGGGCAACATAAAATCACTCACCTATATAATAGAGAAGAAAGTGAATTTGATGATATATGAAGCTCAAAAAAAAGTCGATTTCAACAAAAGATATTTTTTGTTAGAATAGAAATCGGGTTAAAAATTAACCCGATTTTTGTGAACAAATGTTCATTTTAGGGGTTGTTTGTCTATAAAATAACCAAAAAAGGCAAAAAAAGTTTGATCTTTGGTGTTTTTATAGGATAATAACCATACTTTTGAACGTTCCTTTGGCTATGGCAAAGGAATTGAATTTGTCAAAAGGATAAGTTAGGGCAAATTCAAAACCCTAGTTAAGCAATGTTTAGAGTGTTTCTTTTTTATAAAGTTCACAATAAACAAGGAAACTTTTCTTAATTAATAACGATGACTAAATAGAGGACATCAAAATGAAAAAAACTGCAATCGCATTAGTCGTTGCTGGTTTAGCAGCAGCTTCTGTAGCTCAAGCAGCTCCACAAGAAAATACTTTCTATGTAGGTGCTAAAGTTGGTCAAGCATCTTTCCATGATGGTATTAAAGACAACTTAGGTTCTTATCACCGTAACTCTGTTACTTATGGTGTATTCGGTGGTTACCAAATCTTAAACCGTGATAACTTAGGTTTAGCGGTAGAGTTAGGTTACGATGACTTCGGTCGCGTTAAAGGTCGTGACTTAGGTCAAACTTATTTCAAACACACTAACCATGGTGCTCACTTAAGCTTAAAAGGTAGCTACAATCTTGGTGGTTTAACTTCTGCTTTAGAAGGCTTAGATGTTTATGGTCGTGCAGGCGTAGCATTAGTTCGTTCAGACTACAAATTCTATGATGTAACAAACGGTGGTGCTCGTGTCCACGCAGACGGTCGTCATAGCTTACGTACTTCTGGTATGTTCGCTGCAGGTGTTGAATATGCATTACCATCATTACCAGAGTTAGCATTACGTTTAGAATACCAATGGTTAACTCGCGTAGGTAAATTACGTACTGAAGATCGTCCAAATAGCTCTGTAGATTACAACCCATGGATCGGTTCTATCAACGCTGGTTTATCTTACCGTTTCGGTCAAGGCGCTGCTCCAGTTGTTGCACCTGAAGTTGTAAGCAAAACTTTCAACTTAAGCTCTGATGTAACTTTCGCGTTTGGTAAAGCTAACTTAAAACCACAAGCTAAAGCAACTTTAGACGGTATCTACGGTGAAATCGCTCAAGTTAATAACGCTAACGTAGCTGTTGCTGGTTATACAGACCGTATCGGTAAAGATGCACCAAACGTGAAATTATCACAACGTCGTGCAGACTCTGTAGCTAACTACTTAGTAGCTAAAGGTGTTCCAGCTCAAAACATTTCTGCAGTTGGTCACGGTAAAGCTAACCCAGTTACAGGTTCTACTTGTGATGCGGTTAAAGGTCGTAAAGCACTTATCGCTTGTTTAGCACCAGACCGTCGTGTTGAAATCGCAGTTAACGGTACTAAATAATTTTATTTAGTTATCCATTAACGGATTAACATTAGAAGACCTAAACTTCGGTTTAGGTCTTTTCTTATATAAATTAAACCTATAATTGAAGGAATTTTTGAATGAAAAAGTGGATTATCTTGATTATTATTGCTGTTGCTGCAGGTTTTGGCTTAATGTCTAGCTACAATGGCTTAGTAAAAGCAGAAACTGAAATTGATTCTGTTTGGGCAAATGTTGAATCATCTTATCAACGTCGTGCTGATTTAATTCCGAACTTAGTGAATACTGTAAAAGGTCAAGCTAATTTTGAACAACAAACATTAACCAATGTCATCGAAGCTCGCGCAAAAGCGACACAAACTAAAATTGATCCGTCTAATTTAACAGAAGAACAATTAAACGAATTCCAACAAAACCAAAATCAAGTGGGTTCAGCATTATCTCGCTTACTTGTTACAGTAGAACAATACCCACAATTAAAAGCAAATGAAGGTTTTATGAACTTACAAGCGCAACTTGAAGGTACAGAAAACCGTATCAATGTGGCTCGTAATAAATTTAATGAAGCTGCACGTATCTATAATGAAAAAGTACGTCAATTCCCAACTAAATTAGCAGCAATGATTTTTGGTTTTAAAGCTAAACCTTACTTTAAATCAGCTGCAGGCGCTGAAAATGCACCAACTGTAAACTTTAACTAAGGTTTATCTATGCCATTTTTTTCCCGAATTCCGGTAGATAAAAAGCAAATCGAGGCGGCGATTAGTCGCCTCGAAAGCTTAAGTTCGGCTGAGTTACGTGTTTATATTGAACGTAAAGTACCAAAGGCTTCAGCACAACTGTCTGCAATGGAACGAGCTTTAGAAGTCTTTGACGAGCTGGAAATGCATAAAACAGCGGCACAAAATGCCGTGTTGATTTATGTGGGATATAAAAATCATCTCTGTGCAATCGTAGGTGATAAAGGCATTCATCAATTTGTTGATGTGGCTTATTGGCAGTTACAATGCGATTTAATGATTGAGCAGTTTAAACAAAAAGCTTATACACAAGGCATTGTCGATGCGATTGATCGTATTAGTGATATTTTATCTCGCCATTTCCCTATTCAGCCTGATGATGTGAATGAATTATCTAATGAGGTAATTATTAATGGCTAAGCTTTTATCTTTTATGAAAAGTGCGGTTATTTTTAGCCTTGTTTTTTTTGCTCAAATGGTTGTTGCGGCAGAATTTCCGCCTGTACCAAATCCTTTCCATTATATAAACGATTACACCAACACACTTTCATCAGAACATAAGCAAATTTTAGAAAATAAACTGATTGCTTATAGTAAAGAAACGAGTTCACAAATCGCTGTCGTTTTGGTTCCTACAACCGGTGAATATGAAATTGCTGATTATACCTTTGCTTTAGGTGATAAATGGGGCATTGGGCGTAAAAATCTGAACAATGGCGTGTTGATGTTGATTGCGAAAAATGATCGCAAAGTTTTTATCGCAACAGGACAAGGTTTAGAAGGTGTATTGCCGGATGCTTTTTTATCGCAAGTCATCCGTTCGGCAATTTTGCCACAATTTAAACAAGGCCAATATGCCCAAGGTATTAATGATGGCTTAAACCAAATTATTGCGGCAAGTAAAGGCGAGTTTGATGCGGCACAAGTTGAAGAAGATGTGTTCGATAAGTACATCCCATTCTTAATGGTATTGGCATTTATTGCTATTGTATTATTTGGTGAATTCCAATATCACAAAGATGAAGTCTATATTAGCCCGAATCAACGTGACCAACTGAATAAAATCATTCGTCAAAGTACGATTTCTCGTCGCCGTGGTGGCGGTTTCGGAGGCGGATTTGGTGGAGGCTTCGGTGGCGGTGGTTCTTCCGGTGGTGGCTTTGGTGGCGGTGGCTTTGGCGGCGGCGGAGCTGGTGGAAGTTGGTAAGACCAAGTCTTTCACTCAGGTTCTATCTTATGCTAGAATAGCGCCCTATTCAGACTTATTTGAACAAGGAACATTATGGAAACGTTAGACAAAATCAAAAAACAAATCGCTGAAAACCCAATTTTAATTTACATGAAAGGTTCACCAAAATTACCTTCTTGTGGTTTCTCTGCGCGTGCATCTGAAGCATTAATGAATTGCAAAGTGCCTTTCGGCTATGTTGATATTCTTCAACACCCAGATATTCGTGCTGAATTGCCGGCTTATGCAAACTGGCCAACTTTCCCGCAATTATGGGTGGAAGGTGAGTTAATTGGTGGTTGTGATATTATTTTAGAAATGTATCAAGCTGGCGAACTTCAAACTTTATTAAGCGAAGTAGCGGCTAAACATCAAGCTTAATTGACGATAGATTACTGAGATAAACCTGCTTTTTAGCAGGTTTTCTTTTGTTCAAAAAATGATAAATCAGATATAAAAGTGTGATCGGATTAACATTTTTAAGTTAAATAACTTGTTGATAAAATTCCCTTACGTTAGACTACATCGCGTTAGTCGGGGTGCCTCTATTAATGGCTGAGAAATACCCGTGAACCTGAAACAGATAATGCTGGCGTAGGAAACTAATCATCTCATTATGCTGTTTCGTTATGCAAAAATAAGGAGAACGCATAATGAACAAAACACTTCCCATTTTAACCGCACTTTTTACCGCTTCCGCTTTCGCACAAGCTGCACCTCAAACATTAGATGTTTATACTTATGATTCATTTAGTGCTGATTGGAGTGCTGGACCAAAAGTAAAAGCAGCTTTTGAACAACAATTCCCGCAATGTAAGCTGAATTATGTGGCTTTTGACAATAATGGCACCTTGTTTAACCGTGTTCGTCTAGAAGGTAAAAAAATTAAGGCGGATGTGGTACTCGGTTTAGATAGTTATCAAATTGAGGCTGCACAAAAACTCAATATTTTTGAGCCAAATAAAGTGGATTTAAGCCAGTTACGTTTACCCATTAAATGGGAAAATCACACGTTCTTACCATTTGATTATGCGCAATATGCGTTTATTTATGACAAAAATAAGCTGGCTAATCCACCAAAGAGCTTAAAAGAATTAGTTGAGCGTCAAGATCTTAAAGTGTTATATCAAGATCCGCGTACAAGCAGTATTGGACGTGGTTTATTACTTTGGATGAATATAGTTTATCCAGAAGCAGATGTCGCAAATGCCTGGAAGACCCTTTCTAAACATACGGTCACGGTCACCAAAGGTTGGACTGAGTCTTATGGGGCCTTCTTAAAAGGCGAAGGTGATCTGGTTTTAAGCGTCAATACGTCACCGATTTACCATATTCTTTCTGAACAAAAAGACAATTATGTGGCAACGGAATTTGCAGAGGGTAGCGTATTACAAGTTGAAGTCGCGGCAAAAGTCGCTAACCGCAATAATGCCTGTGCTGATGAATTTTTAGGATTCTTACTTTCACCGCAAGCTCAAGTGGATATTGCTAAAAATAATGTGATGTTACCCGTGGTAGAGACCAATATCGAAAGTCATATTGATGCGCTTAATTCTCGTGCAAAATCAATGCGTATTTTAGATACCACAACGGTAACAAGTGAGCAGCTTAAAGGCTGGATCAATCAATGGCAAAAAGCCTTATCTAAATAGTATTAATGAGCTTATTGCAACATCCGCATTTTCGTCCTCGCCATTATTTGGGCGGAAGTGCGGTTATTTTTTTCATCGTTTTACTTTATGGATTTTCCCTTTCTGCGGTTTTTTCAGTAGGAAGTGATTATGCCTTATCTGATTTTTTAAAAGACGATTATCTGCATCAAGTTATCGCCTTTAGTTTCGGTCAAGCATTATTATCTGCCTTGCTTTCTAGCATAATTGGTATGTTATTTGCGCGTGCTTTTTTCTATTTAGATTTCAAAGGCAAATCGCTCATTTTACGCATTTTTTCCCTCACCTTTGTTTTGCCAGCATTACTGGCTATTTTCGGTTTGATTGGGATTTATGGCACGGCCGGTTGGCTAACACAACTGCTGCAAACCTTAGGTATTTCGTGGAAACCCTCCATTTATGGTTTAAGTGGTATTCTCATTGCCCATTTATTTTTTAATATTCCCTTAGCGGCACGGATGAGTTTGCAGGCTTTGCAAAGTGTTCCGACTGAGCAGCATCAACTCGCGGCACAATTGAATATCAAAGGTTTCACATTTTTCCGCTTAATTGAATGGCCTTATTTGAAAAGTCAAATCGTGTCAGCCTTTGTATTGATTTTTATGCTGTGTTTCACCAGTTTTACCATTGTATTGGCACTGGGTGGCGGGCCACAAAATAGCACGCTAGAAGTTGCGATTTACCAAGCCATTTTCTTTGAATTTGATTTACCCAAAGCCGCACTTTTTGCGCTTGTACAATTTGCGTTTTGTTTTGCGTTATTTTCGCTTTCACAATATTGGGCAAAAGCACCTGAAACGCAGATTTCACAACGTTATCGCTGGGTTTTACCTGTTTCAAGTGCGGTCAAATTTGGACATGTTTTTGTCTTATTCTCGGTGTGCTTATTTATTTTAAGTCCCTTATTCAATATTGTTTTTCAAGGTTTATCTGCGACCCAATTATTTGGCTATTGGCAAAACCCACAATTATGGAAAGCGCTCGCTTATTCATTAACCATGGCACCGACAGCCGGGATTTTATCGGTATTATTTGGATTCTTCTTATTGTTACTCTCCCGTCAGCTACAATGGCTATATCATCCCAAATTAGCTCACTTAATTTTAACGGGGGGCATGATGATTTTAGCCATTCCGACGATTGTCTTAGCAGTTGGCTTATTCCTTTGGTTGCAAGATATTGATTTTTCAGCAGGGCATTTGTTTGTTGTGGTATCTGTTTGTAACGCCTTGGCTGCCTTGCCATTTGTTATCAAAATTCTCAATACACCAATGAATCAATCGATGCAATATTATGAAAAACTCTGTTTATCGCTGAATATTACAGGCTGGCAGCGTTTTCGTTTAATTGAATATCCGCTACTAAAAGCACCGTTGAAATATGCCTTGGCGCTTGCGACAACTTTATCACTCGGCGATTTTACAGCGATAGCCTTATTTGGTAGCCCTGATTTTACTTCTTTGCCTCATTTGCTTTATCAACAAATTGGGCAATATCGAAGCCAAGAAGCGGCAGTGACGGCATTGATTTTATTGGGCTTATGTTTAGGTTTATTTATGTTCATTGAAGGGCAGAAGGAACAACATGATTAAATTAAATAATGTAGTCTTCAATTATCAATCCATGCCAATGGTATTTGATTTACATATTCAAGCCCAGGAAAAAATCGCCATCATTGGTGAAAGTGGTGCAGGAAAAAGTACCTTGCTGAATTTAATTGCCGGCTTTGAATATGCTGATAGTGGCGAGATTTGGCTCAGTGGTGAAAACCATACTAAAACGGCACCTTTTGAACGCCCTGTTTCCATGCTATTTCAGGAAAATAATCTCTTTACTCATCTTTCCGTAGAAGATAATGTCGCCTTAGGTTTAAAACCGAATTTAGCCTTAAATGCAGAAGAAAAAGCACTTGTAGAACAAGCTGCTAGAGCAGTTAATTTACAGGATTTTTTAACGAGAAAACCGACCGCACTTTCAGGTGGACAAAAACAGCGAGTGGCATTAGCGCGCTGTTTGCTACGAGATAAACCCATTTTATTATTGGATGAGCCTTTTTCCGCACTTGATCCTAAATTACGCATTGAAATGCAGGATTTAATGGATCAATTATGTGAAGAGAAAAAACTCACCATGTTACTGGTGACACATCAACCCAAAGAAATTGAACGGCATATTGATCGAGTGATTGAAATTCATCAAGGAAAAGTGATCTGATCTCTTTTTATCATATTGCAGAGTAATATGCTCAACTTAATAAAAGCTATATAGCTTAAACGAGGAAAATATAATGACCACAACAAATGTAGTACAGCTTTCATCTATTACGCCCCATCCCTCAGTAGAGTATTGGTCTGTTTGTAAAGTAGAAGCGTTATTTGAAACACCTTTTTTAGAATTAGTCTATCGTGCGGCTCAAGTGCATCGAGAGCATTTTAACCCAGGTGCGATACAGTTATCGACGTTGATGTCGATTAAAACGGGTGGATGCCCTGAAGACTGTGGTTATTGCCCACAATCTGCCCGTTATCAAACAGGCGTACAAAATCAGCAGATCTTGGATATTGATGAAATTGTCGAAAAAGCCAAAATTGCTAAAGCACGTGGTGCAGGACGTTTTTGTATGGGCGCGGCATGGCGTGGTCCTAAGCCTAAAGATATGGAAAAAGTCACGGCGATTATTCGTGCGGTAAAAGATATTGGCTTAGAAACTTGCGGTACTTTTGGCTTACTACAAGATGGTATGGCGGAAGAGTTAAAAGATGCTGGATTGGATTATTACAACCATAATCTTGATACAGCACCGGAGAATTATCACAATGTCATTGGCACACGCCGTTTTGATGATCGTTTAAGCACATTAGGGAAAGTGCGTCATGCCGGTTTAAAAGTTTGCTGCGGCGGTATTGTGGGGATGAATGAAACCCGTAAAGAGCGAGCTGGTCTCATTGCAAGTTTGGCAAATCTTGATCCTCAGCCAGAGTCAGTTCCGATTAACCAATTAGTGAAAGTAGAAGGTACACCAATGGCTGATGCAGCTGATTTAGATTGGACAGAATTTGTTCGCACCATTGCTGTGGCGCGTATTACCATGCCAAAAAGTTATGTTCGCCTTTCTGCAGGTCGTCAAGGTATGAGTGAAGAAATGCAAGCCATGTGTTTTATGGCGGGAGCAAATTCGATTTTCTATGGGGATAAATTGTTGGTGACAGGCAACCCAGAAGAAGATGGCGATCAACTTCTTATGGCAAAATTAGATCTAGAGCCGGAAACGGAAGAAAATAGAAAGCCACTCGACAGAAATTAGTTATAAAAAAGTGCGGTGAAATCCACCGCACTTTTTATTTAGGCTTACTTAACTTGTTCGGTTAAGCAAGGCTGAATTTTATTTAGCATTTCTTTTAAAATACGTGCTGGTGCAGCCACGATATTGCCGGAACGTAAATAGCCGTGACCCGCATTGAAATCACATACTAAACCGCCCGCTTCACGCACGATTAAATCACCTGCTGCGCAATCCCAAGGTTTTAAGCCCATTTCGAAATAACCGTCAACGCGACCAGAAGCCACATAGCAAAGGTCTAATGCGGCAGAACCCGTACGACGGAAATCTGCAGCTTCATCAATTAAGTTATTCATGATAGCAAATTGAGTTGGCATCAAGCTTGGTTGTTTGAATGGGAAACCAGTGGCTAAAATCGCCCCGTTAAGTTCATTTTGGCTATCTACACGTAAACGCACTTCATTTAATTTTGCGCCTTCACCACGCACGGCCGTGAATAATTCATTACGAATAGGATCGTAAACCACACCCACTTCGGTACGGTTTTTTACACGGATAGCAATAGAAACGGAGAAATGTGGCAAACCTTTTACGAAGTTGGTTGTGCCATCTAGTGGATCAATTACCCATTGAATATCACTGTCTTTGCCTTCTAATGCACCACGTTCTTCACTGATAATTGTGTGATCAGGATAAGATTTTTGAATGATTTCAATGATCTCTGCTTCAGCGGCTTTATCGACGCTAGTCACATAATCATTAATACCTTTTTTACTTGTTTGGATGTCATCACGGCGTTCATAGTTTTTAGCAATCACGTTGCCCGCTCTTCGTGCCGCACGAATCGCGATATTTAACATTGGATTCATATTTCCACCAGATTTTAAAGAACAGATAAATAGGTCGCCTATTATAAGGGAGTTTTAGTAAATAGCCAGTTGAAAATGTTTAATTCACGGTTTTTCCCGTTTTTTAAAGGAAATTTGCGATCAGTATCGCAAAAATAACGTAACCAATTTGGCTTTCTTCTTAAGGAATTTTAAAGTGCGGTCAAAAAAGAAGGCATTTTATGTATAAAGGGATAACCTTATTAGAAACCTTGATTGCATTGTTTATTTTAAGCTTAACGTTGGCGTTTACATTGCCTAAATGGCAGAAAAACGATCCCAAATATTTTCTCGAAAAAGAGCAACAACGGCTTTATTTTTTCTTACGCAATATTCAAGCGAGGGCAGAAAATTCATCAGCGATTTGGTTTATTTTGGCTAATCAAGATAGAGCGAATCAACGTTGGTGTATTACTGCTCAAGTAAAAAACGATCATTTTTGTGATTGTTTTCATCCCCAGAATTGTCCTAAAAACCTTTATGCGCATTTTTACTATCCTTATTTTGAAGGAAAAACGATGCTGATAGGCCCTAAATTATATCCGTCAGAAGTGGCGGTGAAATTTAATGGGGCCAGAAATACCATGGAAACAAATTGTTTTATGTTACAGGCGGAAGAACATCGTACATTGTTTTCTTTTTTCAACGTGGGCAGTATCAAATTAAAGCCTGATCAAGCGGCGAGTGCATGTACAAGATGAAACCATTAAAAGGCGAAACATTGGTGAGTTTGTTGATTTCACTTGGCTTATCCGCTTTATTATTGCTATTGGTTGCACAATTTTATGCCCAAACTCAACAGCAAAATCAGCGTTTAATGTTACAACTCAAACTACAAACGGAATTACAACGTACAATTCAACTCATCGGGAAAGATCTGCGTCGCGTAGGTTTTCGAGCCGCAAACCAAAAACTCATCGAGGATAATCTGGCTTTATTTGAATTGGATGAAAACGGCACTGCAATAACCATTGCTCAAGCTGATAATGCTCCATCAAATAGCTGTGTTTTATTTTTTTATGATTTGAATAGTAATGGCTGTATTGGTGAAAAATACACAAAAAACACTTGCGTAAATGGCGTTAAAAATGTGGCAAAAAATATCGAAAAAGAGCTATTTGGTTACAAACTTAACGACAAAATGATCGAAACTAAACAAACCTATAAAAATTCGGTAAATGCAGATTGTCGCTCAGAAGAGTGTCAGAGAGCCTTAGCACAATCTACTTGTAACGCTGGTGGTGGATGGACTGATTTATTGGATGAAAAAGAGTTTGAGATTTCTCAATTACGTTTTGATTGGTTAAAGGCAGGGAAAGGGATTGAAATCAAACTCGCGGGAAATCTTGCAACACATAAGCATATTCAATATGAAACTTCGCTTGTGGTGCCTTTATTAAATCAAGAAGAATGATCATGAAAAAAGGGATGGTGACACTGACGGCACTGATTTTACTTTCAGGCTTATTGGCGCTGATCTTATTATTTGATGAACAGATCTTTGCATTTTTTCGAGCTCAAATAAGTCAGCGAAAATATTATGTAGAACAAGGCCTGGCGTTACAGAAAATCAGTCAGCAGCAACAAAAACATATTTGCCAAAACTTGCCTTTAAATGGTGCTGAAAAAGTGAAACAAGTCTTTTTCGAGTCTAATGGGGCAGAGGATAAAGTGGCCTATTCTGTTTGGTGTAAACGAGCAGAGTTATTTAAGAAATCGCCGACAAAAGGCATTAATGAAAATATGCTGCGAGATTTTATTTCCAGCGAAAAACAAGCTGATTTTCAACCGCACTTTGTGAAAGTAGATACTACTTTAACTGCTCAAAAAACACTACAAGTGTATTGGATAACGCAAAACCAATTAGAGGTTAAAGGGAATGTGAGTGGCATTTTGTTAGCAGAAGGGGATTTAACTTTAACCGGCAAAGGGCGAATAAGTGGTGCAGTGATTACAGGTGGTTCGCTTAAGTTAGAGGAGGGCGTGACGGTGGCTTACGGTAAAGCCGTGGTGACCAAACTCGTACAAGAATATAGCCAATGGCGTTTGGTGGATAAAAGTTGGAGTGATTTAAGTGCGCAAGATCAAAGTGAATAAAGGCATGTCGTTAATGTCACTTTTATTAGCATTATCGATTTTCAGCGGGTTATTTTTGATCTTTAACCGATGGACGAGTGAGCAACGGAAAAGTGCGGTCAGAATTTTTCAAGAATTTCAGGCAATTCAAATTGCTGAGAATCAGGCTCAACGTCAGTTTTTAGGCTTGTCTTGTGAAAATAGCGTACAACAAAATGGCATTCAATTTGCAATTCAATGCAGTCATCATCAAGTGAATATACGCTATCCTCAAGGTGAATTTTTATTGAAAACCGAGTAAAATAACGCATTGTTTTTGCTTTCAAAAGGGCGTTACTTTGTTCGTTACTTATTATTCAAACCAACCGGAAATTCAAAAGGATATTTTAGTTTCGCTGTTGGAAAATTTACCTCAACATGATCCGTTTCAATCTGACATTGTGTTAGTGCAAAGCCCTGGTATGGCACAATGGTTACAAATGGAAATTGCTAAAAAACGCGGCGTTGCAGCGAATTTCCAATTCCCCATGCCTTCCAGTTTTATTTGGAAACTTTACGCTGATAATTTGCCGAATGTTTCCACGCAAAACCCTTTTGAAAAAGATTCAACGTTATGGCGATTAATGCGATTAATCCCTACTTTTTTACAGCAAAAAGAATTTGAACCATTAAAAAAATATTTAGCGTCCTCACCGGCATCAGAACAGCAAAAACTTTATCAATTAAGCCTAAAAGTTGCCGATTTATTTGACCAATACCTCGTCTATCGTCCCGAATGGATTGCCGCATGGGAAGAAAATAACGATGAAAAAATCTTGGCTCAAATTAATCAGCAAAAGCAGGGCCTTTCGGCGTTAAATCCTACCTTTCTTTCTCAAATTAAAGGCAATATTCATTGGCAAGGGATTTTATGGCGAGCATTGGTGGATGATGTCCAACGTGATTTCGGTGGAAAAGCAAAGCATCGTGCTGCACTCAATCAACAATTTTTAGAGCTATGTCGTGATCCAAATGCGACACTCAACTTGCCGGAACGTATTTTTATTTTTGGTATTCCAGCATTGCCAACGGTTTATCTCAATATTTTCCAAGGTATTTCAGCTAAAACAGATGTACATTTATTCTTCAATAATCCATGTCAAGAATATTGGGGCGACTTGCGAGATCTGAGTAAATCCTATTTATTAGAAAGACAGCGTTTCGTGCAAGAAAGTAATGATGTTAAGCCTTTAATTTCAGCCGAGCAAGTGTCATGGGAACCTGCTGACCTTGATTATACCAATCAACAAGAAGAATTGTTCAGTGGAAATCCGCTTTTAGCCTCTTGGGGAAAAATGGGACGAGATTTTCTCTATCAATTAGTGCGAGATGAGGAAAATATTCAAGCCATTTCCCGTGATTACTATGCAGAACTTCCCGAAAAAACGTTGTTAGGACAGATCCAAAATCAAATTTTGGCGTTTGGTCATGGTGCATTAAATGTAGCGAAAAACGACCGCTCTTTGGTCGTGAAATCTTGCCATAACGCGATGCGAGAAGTTGAAGTGCTGCATGATTATTTGTTGGATTTATTCAATCAAAATCAGTATAAGCCAAAAGAAGAACAGATTACACCAAAAGATGTGGTGATCATGGTGGCCGATGTTAACCAATATACACCTTATATTCAGGCTGTCTTTGGTGCGAATAGTGCGGATGCACCTGTTATTCCATTCTCGATTTCTGACAGTAAATTGTCTGAAAGTGATGTGATCGTGTCGAGCTATCTTTCTCTGTTAAATTTAAGAGAAAGTCAGTTTGGCGCGGAAGAAGTACTGGCTTTATTAGATATTCCGGCTATCCGTGAGCGTTTTAATATTGCCCTTGCAGATCTCGAACAAATTCGTGAATGGGTGAAAGAGTCGGGTATTCGCTTTGGTTTAGAAAAACTGCAGAATACACTGAATTTTAACGCGTGGCAGGCGGGGCTTGAACGTATGACCTTAGGTTATGCGATGCGTGAAGAACAAGGCGTTTGGCAAGACAGTCTTGGACTTGATAGTAGCTATGGATTGAAAGGGCAGTTAGTCGGTGCGGTGAATCAATTTTTTACGGCCTTAAATAAATGGCATCAAGATCTGCAAAAGGCACACAATATTGAAAAATGGCGTGAAAAATTGACCGCACTTTTGACGGATTTCTTTGTGCAAAATGAAGAAACTGCAGATACCTTATTTTATATTCAGGATTGTATCAATGCCTTTGCCGATGATTTGCTGACCGTCAATTTTGAAGAAACCTTGCAAGCGGATGTCATTGCGGAAGTGATGTCTGCACGTTTAGAAGAAACACCAAACAGCCTTCGTTTCTTAGCGGGTAAAGTGAATTTCTGCACACTTTTACCAATGCGTTCCATTCCTTTTAAAGTGGTGTGTTTGCTCGGAATGAATGAGGCGGATTACCCACGCAGTCATACACCAAATAGTTTTGACTTAATGCAATATCATCATCAAAAAGGCGATCGTGTTCGTCGAGATGATGATCGTTACTTATTCCTTGAAGCCTTACTGGCCGCAAGATCCCATTTTTATGTGAGTTATGTAGGCTCTTCAATTATTGATAATCAACCTAAAGAACCTTCAGTATTGGTGAGCCAGTTAATTGATTATATTACTCATTATTCAGAAAATGGCTTAAGAATTGAACAACATCCAATGACGGCGTTTAGTCCAAGTAATTTCCAACATGAAGGGAAAATTAACCGCTCTTTTGCAAAAAAATGGCTGCCGATTGCGCAATTCCAAGAAAGAAAATGTCATGAATTTGTTGTGCCGATGGGCGAAAATCAAGAGCCAATAACGGAAATTGAACTCGATCGTTTTGTGAGTTTTATTGAAAATCCAGTGAAATTCTTTTTTGAAAAGCAGCTTGGCGTGTATTTCCGAGATGAAGATGATCGCATTGAAGAAAGTGAAAACTTTACGTTAAATGGTTTGGATCATTATCGCATTAGTAATGAGTTATTGCATTTAGAGGAAGTGCAATTTAACGATTATTTCGCCAAACAGCGAGTGAAAGGCATCATGCCACGCGGCGAGTTTGCGGAAGTCTGTGCACAATCCATTCGCGCTGATGTATTGGCTTTTAAAGAGAAAATTAAGGATTATTCTTCACCACACAGTGAGAGTGTTGATTTTATGGTGGAAACGGCACAAGGCAATATTCGCTTATTTGGCTATATGGAGCCATTATTTGGAGATGAAAATCAGATAATCGAATGGCGATTTGCAAAATATAAGGATCGTTATCGTATTCGCCCATGGCTTTATTATCTCATTCAACTGGCGACAAAAGAGAGCGCACTGCCACCACGTATTATCGCTAAAGATAAGGATTTAACATTAAAAACAATAGAAAAATCAACCGCACTTGAGAAACTGAAAATGTATGTCGAGGCTTATTTACAAAGCCAGCAACAAATTCAGCTCATTCCAACGGGAAATATCTCGAAGTTTATTGAAAAAGATGAAAGTGCGGTCAATTTTGACAATGTTTTGACGAATATCGAATCCCTTGCGAAAGATGATCCTTATGGTTACGGTAAAGCTGATCCTTATTGGGCGAGGGTGTTGGGGCAAACAGAACAATTTAAATCGCAGGATGGCCTTTTGCAGTTGGTGAAACAAACCACCTCCTGGTTTGGAGAAATGTTGTCTTAAAGTGGATCTTCAGATCGAAAAGATCCTGGGTTTTTGATAAGATAATAGCTTAAGAATAATTTTGAAAAGGATCTAAAATGCGTTGTCCGTTTTGTTCAACTGAAGAAACTAAGGTAATTGACAGCCGTTTGGTTTCTGATGGGTATCAAGTGCGTCGTCGTCGGGAATGCGGGAATTGTCATGAACGCTTTACCACCTTTGAAACGGCCGAATTAGTGGTGCCAAAAATTATTAAAAATGATGGGTCACGCGAGCCGTTTAATGAAGATAAATTGCGTAGTGGTATTCAACATGCATTAGAAAAACGTCCTGTAAGTTCGGATGATGTGGAAAAAGCTATCAGCCATATTATTATCCAATTACGTGCGACGGGTGAACGCGAAGTGCCAAGTCATCTCGTGGGGAAATTAGCCATGAATGAGCTGAAAGAATTAGATAAAGTGGCGTATATCCGTTTTGCGTCCGTTTATTTGAGCTTTGATAATATCAATGAATTTACCAAAGAAATTGAAAGCTTAAAGGATTAGTATGAGTGACACCTTTTCCCCTGATGACGTGAAATTTATGCAACTGGCTCTTGAGCTTGCGGCAAAAGGGCAGTACACCACTACGCCTAATCCATCCGTAGGATGTGTGTTAGTAAAAAATGGTGAAATTGTCGGGAAAGGGTTTCATTTTAAAGCCGGTCAGCCTCATGCAGAACGAGTGGCATTAGCAGATGCCGGTGAGAAAGCGAAAGGCGCAACCGCTTATGTGACGCTTGAACCTTGTTCTCATTATGGACGCACACCGCCTTGTGCATTAGGTTTAATTGAAGCGGGGGTCAGTCGAGTTGTCGCAGCCATGGCCGATCCTAATCCTCAAGTGGCAGGAAAAGGCCTGAAAATGTTAGCCGATGCAGGCATACCAAGTGCGGTCAATTTATTGAACGAACAAGCAGAAGCCTTAAATAAAGGTTTTCTCAAACGTATGCGAACTGGCAAGCCTTATGTGCAGCTAAAACTAGCCATGAGTTTAGACGGCCGAACAGCTATGGCGAGCGGTGAAAGCAAGTGGATCACGGGTGAAGCCGCTCGTGCAGATGTACAAAAAATGCGAGCCAAAGCGACCGCACTTTTATCTACAAGTGCTACCGTGTTAGCCGATGATCCAAGCTTGAACGTGCGTTGGAATCAATTCCCCGATGATCTAAAAGCGGAATATGCTGAAGATACTGTGCGTCAGCCTATTCGCATAATCTTAGATTCTAAAAATCGAGTTCAACCAAACCATCAATTATTCCATACCCATTCGCCAGTTTGGCTTGTGGGTTCAATTCCACGGGATATGTCTGTATTCCCTGATTTCTGTGAGCAAATGTTACTGCCAGAAAACTATGATTTTGATCTATTGATGACAGAATTAGGTAAGCGACAAGTGAATTCTGTTTGGGTTGAAGCTGGCGCCAATTTAGCGGGAAGCCTGATTGAACAACATGCTGTAGATGAATTAATCATTTATGTCGCTCCGAAACTCTTGGGGGATAACGCTCGAGGATTATGCCAACTCCCGCATTTGGAAAAACTTGCGGATGCCCCATTGTGGCAACTGCAAGAATGTGAAAGAATTGGGGATGATTTAAAGCTCAGTTATTTACCTAACTTATTAATAAAAGAATAAAAAATGTTTAAAAAACTTTTCCACTCCGCTCTTTGGGGGCTTGCTGCGGCAGGCGTTATTTTATTTGCCGTTCCTAAGCTCAATAACAGCAGCCTTTTCTCTGCTGATGATATCGTTTCGTTTAATAGTGCCGTGAGAATTGCTTCTCCTGCCGTGGTAAACGTGTATAACCGATCTTTTTCTTCTGCCAGCATTAATGATAGCGATCAATTACAGGTAAATAACTTAGGTTCTGGTGTGATTATGACTAAAGACGGTTATATTCTCACCAATAAACACGTTATTCAAAATGCCGATCAAATTGTGGTGGCACTGCAAAACGGCAATATTTATGAAGCGAATTTAATCGGTTCGGATAATTTGACGGATCTTGCGGTATTGAAAATCAAAGCAACCAATCTTTCTACCATTCCACAAAATAAAGAACGCCAAGTACGAGTTGGTGATATTGCTCTTGCTATTGGTAACCCGTATAACCTTGGTCAAAGTGTTTCTCAAGGGATTATCAGTGCGGTAGGGCGTAGTGCCGTAGGGGATTCTTTAGGTCGTCAAAACTTTATTCAAACAGATGCATCAATTAACCGTGGTAACTCTGGTGGCGCGTTGATTAACTCAGCAGGCGAATTAGTAGGGATCAGCACGTTAAGTATTGGTAAAACAGCCAATGAAATTGCAGAAGGTCTGAATTTTGCGATTCCAATCAGCATTGCCAATGATGTGTTATATAAAATTATTCGCGATGGACGCGTGATTCGTGGTTATTTTGGGGTACAAAGTGAAATCACCGCTAATTCAAACGGTGGTATCGTGATTACAGGCGTGACTGCCAATAGCCCTGCAGCGAAAGCGGGAATCCAGGTGGGGGATGTGATTTTACGTTTAAATAAACAAGATAACCTGTCTATTCGTGAAATGATGCAAATTATTAGTGATACTAAACCGAATACTGAAGTCATCGTTACCATTTCTCGCTTAGGTAAAGTGATTGATCTCCCTGTGATTATTGAAGAGTTCCCGTCTAATTAAGGATATATTGTGGAAGTTAAAACCAGTCACTTTTTTGCCTGTTTAGATCGTCTTCGCTTAATTCAGCGTTGGTCATTGATGCGCAATATTGAAAAGGAAAACTTGGTGGAGCATAGTCTGCAAGTTGCCTTTGTGGCACAAGCTTTAGCCATTATTAAAAATCGCTTTTTTGGTGGTAAAGTCAATCCTGAACGTATTGCGGTGATGGCGATGTATCATGATACCTCTGAAATTTTCACCGGTGATTTACCCACACCAATTAAATATTTCAACTCTGAAATAACGCATGCTTATAAGGATATTGAAGCAGCTGCAGAATTGCATTTAATTAGTTTGCTCCCAACTGAATTGCAAGAGAGTTTTGCACCATATTTAGATAGCGAGCAATTTAGCCCAGAAGAAAAGCATTTAGTAAAACAAGCGGATTTGATTTGTGCGTATATTAAAGCTCAATTTGAATTGGAGCATGGTAACCATGAATTTAAAACAGCGAAAAAACGCTTAGAAAATTTAATGGAACAATGGCACAGTCAAGAAATGGATTATTTTTTACAAGTCTTTTTGCCGAGTTTTGGACGCTCAATTGATGAGATTGCGTTATAAGCGAAAATAAAAAAGTGCGGTTAATTTTGACCGCACTTTTTGTTTTGGGGATTATTTCAATGTGGCTAAAATAATCTGTTCTGGCTCCACATGTAACCATACATCTTGTCCCACTTTCCAACCATCTTGGCTATGAATGCTCGCGCAAAATTCAATTGAGCTGTCCTTTAATTGCACAATGGCTTCTTCGTTTTCCATTGAAAGAATCGTCGCTTGGAAGAGGTTATTTTTTTCTTCTAATGGGGTGGTACTAATTTTCACCCAAGGGGCTTTAAACATGACCATCACTTCTTTTTCAGTGATGAGTCTGAGACGCTCAGCACTGCGCATTGTGATCGAAACATGTAATGGATGAGCTAAATCCTGAATATTTACTGCAACAATGCAGCGGGAGTCCACGATATGTTGGCTTGCCACCTTACCAAAAAATTGATTGCGAGCGCTACTTTGTAAGGAGAATTTTGCCGTTGCTGAAAGTAGGCTGTTTAGCGGGATCGTCTCATCTTGCAGAATATGAAAGGCATGCTCTTGTGTTTGTTCGAGCAAATCATAAAGCTGCAGCAAACGTTCTGCGTAAGTGGTTAATGAAGTTCCCCCCCCATTTTTCCCACCTATATTACGTTCTAAAAGCGGTTTGGGGCTGATTTTATTCATTGCCTCAAGGTGATCCCAAGCACTTTTATAGCTTACTTTGGCGTTTTTGGCTGCTTGGTTGATTGAGCCACATTCTTTAATTTCTTTTAAGAGGCGAACACGTTTTGGATCAATAAATAATTCTTGATGAAGTTTGATCGTCAGTAAAATTTCAGTTTGTTTCATCATCTCCTCCTAATACACAATTTTGTTTATTTTACTTGATCTTTAAGTTTTTCTGTATGCTTATTTAAAAATTCAAGTTATAATTTACCCGTAGTATATTTTTTTATATATAGTTTCATTTATATAGGAGATAAATAATGAAATTAACTAAATTTGCAACCGCACTTTTAATTGCGGGTATGGGTGTATCTTTTGCTGCATCAGCAAAAGTGACTGTGTTTGCTGCAGCTTCAATGACTGATGCGTTAAAACAAATTGCGGATCAATACCAAACTGAAAAGCCAAATAATACCGTGGTTTTCTCTTTTGCTTCTTCTTCCACCCTTGCAAAACAAGTTGAAGAAGGTGCACCAGCAGACTTATTTATTTCAGCTAGCAACAAATGGATGAAATATTTATCAGACAAAAATCTCACTGTAAAAGAAACTGAAAAAGTATTAGCAGGCAATGAATTAGTATTAATTGCGCCGGCTAAAAGTGCTGTTAATTCAGTGGATATTGCTAAAGGTGAATGGATCAAAGGTTTAAAAGACAGCTATTTATCTGTGGGTGATCCTGCGCATGTTCCTGCAGGACAATATGCAGAAGAATCATTAACCAAATTAAATTTATGGGATCAAGTTAAAGATAAATTAGCGCGTGCGAAAGACGTGCGTGGTGCATTAGCCTTAGTTGAACGGGCTGAAGCTCCTTATGGTATTGTGTATAGCACCGATGCGAAAGTGAGTAAAGACGTGAAAGCAGTAGGTGTATTCCCTAAAGATAGCTATAAACCAGTTGAATATCCTGTTGCGATTTTAAAAGATCATGACAATGCGGATACCCGTGATTTCCTTAATTACTTAGAATCTATCGCAGCGAAAAAAATATTTGTTGAATATGGTTTCTCTGTGAAATAATGAGCTCAGACTTTATAAAGAAAGGACAGGAAACTGTCCTTTTTGTTATCTCTAAAGAAATTTCGTCATATCGATATATACACAAGGAAATATTTTGCTCTCTTGGTTTCAATTAAGCCCGATGGAATGGGATGCGATTCACTTAAGCATGAGTGTCGCATTGAGTTCTATGCTTTGGAGTTTGCCCTTAGCAATTTTTATTGCTTGGTTACTGGCTCGTAAAGAATTTTACGGTAAGTCTTTGATTACAGGAATTATCCATCTGCCTTTGGTGTTACCGCCGGTGGTAATCGGCTATTTATTATTAGTCGCCATGGGGCGTAATGGCTTTATTGGCAAGTATTTATATCAATGGTTTGGCTTATCCTTCGGCTTTAGCTGGAAGGGGGCAGTATTAGCTTCAGCTGTGGTGGCATTTCCATTGGTTGTGCGGGCGATTCGTCTTTCCTTAGAAAGCATTGACTTTAAATTAGAGCAAGCCGCACAAACGCTTGGTGCTTCGCCTTGGCGAGTCTTTTTTACAATCACGCTACCTCTTTCTCTTCCAGGTGTATTGGCGGGTTTAGTATTAGGTTTTGCACGCTCTTTAGGGGAGTTTGGTGCGACTATTACTTTCGTTTCCAATATTGCGGGTGAAACTCAAACCATTCCTTTAGCAATGTATTCGTTTATCCAAACACCTGGCGCAGAAGCACAAACTGCACGCCTTTGCTTGTTTGCGGTGATCCTTTCATTAATTTCCTTATTGCTTTCCGAAGCCTTAAGTAAACGGATGCAGAAAAAATTGGGGCAGGGCGATGCTACACATTAATGTACAACAACAATTAGGTCGCCTGACTTTGCAAGCGGATCTCCAGCTACCAACACAAGGTGTGACGGCTATTTTTGGTTTGTCAGGTTCGGGTAAAACCTCATTGATTAATTTGGTGAGTGGTTTAACTCATCCTGATCAGGGATTTATTCGTTTAAATGACCGCACTTTGGTGGATGTGGAGAACGGTGAGAATCTCCCCGTGCATCAGCGCAAAATTGGCTATGTATTCCAAGATGCCCGTTTATTTCCGCATTACAACGTCAAAGGCAATTTACGTTATGGCATGAAGAATGTCAGCCGTGAAGACTTTGACTATATCGTTCAGCTACTTGGTATTGAACCGTTACTCAAACGCTATCCTCTGACTTTATCGGGGGGCGAAAAACAACGTGTGGCGATTGGGCGAGCTTTATTAACAGATCCTGATATTTTGTTAATGGATGAACCGCTTTCAGCTTTAGATGTGCCTCGCAAACGTGAGCTTATGCAATATCTGGAAAGTCTATCCAAAGAAATTAATGTGCCGATTTTATATGTGACGCACAGTTTAGACGAGTTATTACGTTTGTCAGATCGTGTTGTGCTGATGGAAAACGGTAAAGTCAAAGCCTATGACACCTTAGAAAATGTATGGAACAGTCCGTTATTTGCCCCTTGGAAAGGTGAATCGGAGCAGAGTAGTGTGTTGGCGTTGCCTGTATATTTACATAATCCAACCTATAAAATGACCGCTCTTTCTTTGGGCGAACAACAGCTTTGGATCAACGAAGTGCATCATCAAGCAAATGAAAAGGTACGTATCTGTATTTACAGTTCTGATGTATCACTCACTCTCAGCAAGCCTGAACAAACGAGTATTCGTAATATCTTACGTGGGCAAATTGTACAAATCGTTCCGCAAGAGAATCGCATTGATATTGCGGTGTTGGTGGAAGGTCATAAAGTTTGGGCAAGCATTAGTAAATGGGCATTTAATGAATTACGCCTTGCTCAAGGCATGGATGTTTATGTACAAATAAAAGCCATTTCAGTCGTATAAAGTAAAAGTGCGGTCAATTTCAAAATAGTTTTAAAATTGACCGCACTTTCTGTTTAGGCTTACTTACCTAAATTATCAAAGAATTTCTTCACACCGTCTAAAAAGCTTGAAGATTTTGGGCTATGAGATTTTTGCCCTTTCAAACTTTCTTCCAGTTTTTCTAATAATTCTTTTTGTTCTTTATTTAAGTTTACCGGTGTTTCAATCACCACGCGGCAAATGAGATCGCCTGCGTAGCCGCTACGTGTAGAGGTTACCCCTTTACCACGCATGCGGAAGAGTTTGCCTGTTTGGGTTTCCGCAGGAATTTTGAGTTTCACTTTACCGTCTAAGGTTGGAACCTCAATTTCTCCACCTAACGCTGCCATTGAGAAACTGATTGGTACTTCACAGTAAAGGTTATTTCCATCACGTTCAAAGATATGATGTTCTTTAACGTGAATGACCACATATAAATCGCCTGCTGGTGCACCATTTTCGCCAGCCGCACCTTCACCACTTAAACGTAATTGATTGCCGGTATCCACACCCGCTGGGATTTTAACGGAAAGGTTTTTCTTCTTGTGAACACGACCTTCGCCATGGCAGCTTTTACATGTTTTTTCAATTTTCTTACCTGAGCCATGACAAGTTGGACAAACCGCTTCAGTTACGAAGAAACCTTGTTGACGACGAACACGACCAGAACCATGACAGCTTGGACATGTTTCAACTTTTGATCCTTTTTCTGCACCAGAGCCATCACAGCTATCACAGTGAGCAAGCGTATTGATTTGGATGTCTTTGGTTGTACCTTTTACGGCTTCTTCTAACGTAATTTGGATGTCATAACGTAAATCTTCACCGCGTACTACACGCTGACGACCACGTCCGCCACCACCGAAGATATCGCCGAACATATCACCAAAAATATCACCGAAATCAGCGCCGCTGAATCCACCACCAAAGCCGCCGCCTCCCATGCCACCTTGTTCAAAGGCTGCATGACCGTATTGATCGTAAGCGGCGCGTTTTTCTTTATCACCTAGGATTTCATAGGCTTCTTGGATTTCTTTAAATTTTTCTTCTTTGGCTTTATCACCTTTGGTTCTATCGGGGTGATATTGCATGGCGAGTTTTTTGTAAGCACGTTTAATTGCTTTTTCATCTGCGCCACGTTCAACACCAAGAACGTCGTAATAATCTTTCTTTGCCATAATGTTTTCGTTTTCCGTTTAAAAATATAAATTTAAAAAATTTTATTTTGTTATTGTGTGGTACTGCATTAACAACATACCTAACAATAAAAATGATGCCGAAGGCAGAAATATCAAGGGTAAATACGTTAATTTATACTTGTTTTTGTTTGCTTACTATTAAGATAAGTAAACAAATAAAAATAAGCGATAAGCTGAACGTTTTTATCTCTCGTTATTTAAAGTGGCAGGCAATCTGCCTGCCTTATAATACTTATTTAGCTGCAGCGAATGCTTGCTCTAAGTCAGCTAAAATATCTTGAATATTTTCAATACCGCAAGAAAGTCGAATAAGTCCTGCAGAAATCCCCGCTTTTTCTAATTCAGCTTCACTTAATTGGCGATGCGTTGAAGTTGCGGGATGTAATGCACAAGTACGAATATCGGCTACGTGTACTTCACGAGAGGTCATTTGCAATGCGTTTAACCATTTTGCCGCGGTTTCTTTATCACCTTTAATCTCAAAGGAAATAACGCCACACAAACCGTTAGGTAAGTATTTTTGTTTGAGGGCATAATCTGGCGAACTTGGTAAGCCAGGATAATTCACTTTAGCAACTTGCGGATGTTTTTCTAAAAACTCTGCTACAGCCTGTGCATTTTCATAATGACGTTGCATGCGAAGAGCAAGGGTTTCCATGCCTACATTCAACAAGAAACTATTTTGTGGGGCAGGAGTAGCACCTAAATCACGCATTAATTGCACACGTGCTTTAACAATATAAGCCGCAGGACCAAAGGTTTCTGTATAAACTAAACCATGATAAGTTTGGTCTGGCGTGCTTAATTGCGGATATTTGCCGTTATTCCAATTAAAGTTACCACCATCAGTAATGGCTCCACCTAAGGCAATCGCATGACCATCTAAATATTTAGATGTGCTGTGAATGACCACATTTGCGCCAAATTCGATTGGGCGACAAAAATAAGGGGTGGCAAAAGTGTTATCAATTAATAATGGCGCCTCTGCAGCTTTCGCTAAGGCAGCAAATTTTTCAATATCTAATACTTGTAAAGCAGGGTTAGCAATAGTTTCAGCAAAAACAGCTTTTGTATTTGGACGAATCGCTTTTTTGAGTTCTTCAAGCGGTAAGTCTTGATCCACAAAACTCACTTCAATGCCCATTTTTTTGAATGTATGGGCAAATAAATTGTAAGTACCGCCATATACATAAGAAGAGGAAATGAAATGATCGCCTGCTTCTAAAATATTCAACATCGCATAGAAAACCGCAGATTGACCAGAAGCAGTACACATTGTTGCCACGCCACCTTCAAGTGCCGTGATTTTTTCTTCAGCCGCATTTGTTGTTGGGTTTGCTAAGCGAGTATAAAAATAACCAGCTGCTTGTAAATCAAATAACTTGCCAATTTCTTCTGCAGAATCGTAAGTATAAGTGGTGCTTTGTACGATTGGTTGAACACGTGGCTCACCGTTTTTAGGGCTATAGCCAGCATGGAGGCATTTCGTTTCGAATTTCATTGTTTTTTCCTTTAAGTTGTGTTTGTTTTGGGGTAAAGTGCGGTCTTTTTTTATAAAATTTTACGCACTTTTGAGCTTAGCAGTGTGGTACAACAGCGATATAAATTTCTACCAAACCATCAGAGTGGTATTTTTCAAAATCCACCGAATAAGCCCGCTTAAGTAAATCTTGTTGTTCTTTTTTCCAGATTAGTTGCCATGTTTGATAAATTTCATTTACTTTGCAACGAAAAACTTCGTAGAAACTCAAATCTTCAATTTCAATCACCGGAATATCTGTCTCTAATACTACTTCACTTGCAATCGCAAAATCATAGTCTGCTAGGTGATTCGTAGCATAATTAAAATAGATGCCATAACAACAGTGACCTTGTGGTAGTTTATCAAGATTGTTTTGCCAAAGGGTTGAGATTATCTCATTTGCTATGTTGTTATTTAAGCGTTGTTGTACGATTGGGTAGAGTTTTAACGCCATTTATCCTCCGGGTTTATTTTTCCTGACTTCACTTTTTTAAATAAAGTCAGGAAAAATGGCATTTAATGAATATGCCAAAAGGGCGTATTGCTACGCCCTTTGATTTAGGTTAAAGTGAAATTATTTGTTGTCTTTCACTTCTTCAAACTCAGCATCAACAACATCATCATTTGGTTTGCTGTTGCTTTGAGCTTGTTGTGCATCAGCTTGCTGTTGAGCCACTTGAACAAGTTTTTGAGCAACTTCTGCAAGCGCTTGAAGTTTAGCTTCGATAGCCGCTTTATCTTCACCTTTCGCAGCTGTTTCTAAATCGCTTAATGCACCTTCAATTGCTGCACGATCTTCAGCTGGAACTTTGTCACCTGCTTCTTCTAATTGTTTACGTGTGCTGTGTACAAGGTGATCTGCTTGGTTGCGAGCTTGTACTAATTCTTCAAATTTACGGTCTGCTTCAGCGTTTGCTTCTGCATCACGAACCATTTTTTGAATTTCTTCATCACTTAAACCTGAAGAGGCTTTGATGGTGATTTGTTGTTCTTTACCAGTACCTTTATCTTTCGCAGAAACATGGATAATACCGTCAGCGTCGATATCAAAGGTTACTTCAATTTGTGGCATACCGCGTGGAGCTGGGTTGATACCTTCAAGGTTGAATTGACCTAAAGATTTATTCGCTGATGCTTGTTTACGTTCACCTTGTAACACATGAATGGTTACTGCACTTTGGTTATCTTCTGCTGTTGAGAATACTTGCGATTTTTTAGTTGGAATCGTCGTGTTTTTCTCAATTAAGGTAGTCATCACGCCACCCATGGTTTCGATACCTAAAGATAACGGTGTTACGTCTAACAGTAATACATCAGTTACATCACCCGCTAATACACCACCTTGAACTGCTGCACCGATAGCAACGGCTTCGTCTGGGTTCACATCTTTACGAGGTGCTTTACCGAAGAATTCTTCTACTTTTTGTTGTACTAATGGCATACGGGTTTGACCGCCCACTAGAATAACATCATCAATTTGTGATGCACTTAAGCCAGCATCATTTAATGCAACTTTTACAGGTTCAAGTGATTTAGCCACTAAATCTTCTACTAAAGATTCTAATTTAGCACGAGTTAATTTAATGTTTAAGTGTTTAGGACCTGTAGCATCTGCAGTGATGTAAGGTAAGTTCACATCAGTTTGTTGTGCAGAAGAAAGTTCAATTTTCGCTTTTTCACCTGCTTCTTTTAAACGTTGCATTGCAAGTGGGTCGTTACGTAAGTCAACGCCTTGTTCTTTTTTGAACTCATCCACTAAGTAGTTGATAACACGGTTATCGAAGTCTTCACCACCTAAGTGAGTATCACCATTGGTTGCTAATACTTCGAAAGTTTTTTCGCCACCTACTTCATCAATTTCGATGATAGATAAGTCGAATGTACCACCACCTAAGTCATAAACAGCGATAGTTTTGTTGCCTTGACCTTTATCTAAACCGTAAGCTAATGCTGCAGCTGTAGGTTCGTTGATAATACGTTTAACTTCTAAGCCTGCGATACGACCTGCATCTTTTGTTGCTTGACGTTGAGCGTCGTTAAAGTATGCAGGAACAGTGATTACTGCTTCAGTCACTGGCTCACCTAAGAAATCTTCCGCAGTTTTCTTCATTTTTTTCAATACTTCCGCAGAAATTTGTGGAGGAGCAAGTTTGTCACCTTTTACATTTACCCATGCATCACCATTGTCTGCTTTAGTGATTTCAAATGGCATAATGTCGATATCACGTTTTACTTCAGCATCGTCAAAGCGACGACCGATTAAACGTTTAATCGCGAATAATGTATTTTTTGGGTTGGTCACTGCTTGGCGTTTTGCCGGTTGACCCACTAAAATTTCGTTATCATTTGTATAAGCGATAATTGACGGGGTAGTACGATCGCCTTCTGCGTTTTCAATTACGCGTGGTTTATCACCATCCATTACAGCGACACAAGAGTTTGTTGTACCTAAGTCAATACCAATAATTTTTCCCATGTTGTTACTCCTAATTAAATTTTAAATTCGTTGTAAACTATTACGATGAATAAGATGTGGATACTTTTTCGCATTTCAAGAGGCAAGATTTAAAATTTTTTCTTCCTTTTAAAGTGCGGTCATTTCCGTTCTTGTTTTACAAAATAAGTCCAGAGATGAGAAGTTCAAGGGGGGGTATAAAATTATTTTTTAAAAATAAGAAAAAAGTTGTGATTTGTGATAAATTGCCAGCAATTTTAATCAACTATTAATTAGCAAAGGAATCAAAATGAAAAAATCAACCGTAGCATTAAGTATCATTGTTGCCCTTGGTGTTGTAGGCCTCGGTGGTGCGTGGTTTACTGGCGAAAAAGCACAAACTGAATATTTACGTCAAATTGAGTTAGCAAACCAAAAATTCCAAAGTTTAGGTTTGTCAGATTCAGTGAATCTTGTTTATAAAAATAAGCAATTTGATCGCAGTTTCTTTACTTCTCAAGTGGAAGATGAAGTAGTTATTTCTTTACCAAAAGAAGGACAAGTATTTACCATTCCACTATCAACCAAGCTTTATCACGGTCCATTTCCGCTTAATCAGCTAGAAAAATTCAACTTTGTACCAACAATGTTTTCTGCACAAGGTGTGATTGGTAAAAATGAAACAACTCAGCCGCTATTTGATTTTCTTAAATCAGATAA
Source organism: Haemophilus sp. HMSC068C11 (assembly GCF_001815355.1). GTDB lineage: Bacteria > Pseudomonadota > Gammaproteobacteria > Enterobacterales > Pasteurellaceae > Haemophilus_D. Next base: position 365,924 of record NZ_KV820360.1, on the reverse strand, counting down.
GCCTGTTCAATATCAAGCTTCGACTAGCTATAGCTTAGCAACAAAAGGTAAAGTTGAATTAGCGGCAGGGGAAATGACGGATCCAAATTCTCCACAAAATAAGATCGCATGGTCAAATATCAACATTGGTTTTGATGTAGATAAAGATCGAGCAGGTAAATATGACATGACCTTAGACGAAGTGACTGCTGATTTAGGCCCTAGTAGTGCAGATGGGGAAAATAGCCAGTACGCTACTGCAGTTAAATCGGTAAAAATGAAGATGAAGGGCATGAAATTGGACGCTTCATTTAATCCAACAAAATGGGCTTATATTTATACAGGAAAAGGCTCTTCTTCAACTGAAAGCTTCGAAATGACGAGCACGGATTATGCTGGGAAAACAACGTCTATTATTGAAAAAGGTTTAAAAGCCACATCTGATATTTCACTCGATAGTGATTTTGTAAACTTTAAAAATGAAAATGCATTAGACTCAGTCATCATTGATGGAAAAGATTTAGGAAAATTAACCTATAATGCTGAATTCAACCACATTGAAGCGAATGCAGTAAATGCGTTGATTGAAGCTGTTTTCACTGTATTTAAGTCTGTTAGAGATGATAAAAATGTGAATGATGAAGTGGTATCTGAAATTTTAAGTTCATGGGTTGAAAATCATGGTATGGCTATTTTTAATAATCAGCCTCAACTTAAACTCAACCCTGTGTCAATTTCAGATAATCAAGGTAAAGTGTCATTAGATTTAAATGTGGCATTAGCGAAAGATCCGAAATTTGATTTAATGAAAGGGAGTTTATATAAACAATTTACGGATTTTGCGGTGCATATTCATGTAGATAAAGCGACAGTAGAAAAAATCATGACACAATTTGCTCCAGAAGAAGATAAAGCGTTGATTAAAGAGAAAATTGAAGAGCAAGCCAAACAAGCAGCAGCACAAAATATTGTGGTGAATAACGATAAAAATGTGACGCTTGCCTTAGTACTCGAAAAAGGTGAATTAAAACTTAATGGTCAAGTGATTCCAGAAGAGCAGGTGCAAGGTGTGCTATTTATGTTAATCATGAGCGCTGCAATGCAGGGTAAATAATTAACGAGTAAATAAACAGAAAGGAGATAAAGTGATTTATCTCCTTTTTTATTAGGTTGAGATTATTTGACTACGGTATCATCGTTTAGTCTAAACGCGCTTTTAAATATCCGTCATAATCAGGGATATCAATATTGATTTCTTGATCAAATAAGCTTGATGTTAAAAGAAAATCGGCTGTACTTTGATTAATCGCCACCGGAATATTCCAAACGGTTGCAATACGCATTAAGGCTTTTACATCGGGATCATGTGGCGCGGCATTCATCGGATCCCAAAAGAAAATCATTATATCAATTTTTTTCTCGGCAATCAGTCCACCAAGTTGTTGATCGCCGCCCATCGGGCCACTTAATAGCGAGGCTATTTCAAGTCCCGTTTCTCTAGACAATAAATGGCCAGTTGTACCTGTTGCATAAAGTTGATGGGGAGCGAGAGCTTCTTTATGTTTCTTTACCCAATTGAGCAGGTTTTGTTTGCAGCTATCATGTGCAACGAGCGCTATTCGTTTATGAGAAAAGATTGGGCGAGTTGTCGTGTTCATATTTTATCCTCTAAAAAGCTAAAAAAGTATGTGAGCACTTTAGATCAAAGCGGGTAGGGAATGCAATATATAAAGTATGCTTTAACTTAAACCTGAAAATCCTTTAAAAATGACCGCACTTTTAATGAAGACTATTGCAATAACAGGAAGAAATGCATGAGAACAGTGAAAATCTACTATCTTTCTTGCAAAAAATCTTCTAAAATTTACAAGATTTGTTAAATGTTTGTAACATTGATTAACAAGCTTGATTTTCGTGTTTGGTCATAACCAAACTTCATTTTCACTCAGTAAAATAAGGAAAGACTATGTCAGATACCTTAGTAAACGATATTGACCCAATTGAAACACAAGATTGGTTGTCAGCTGTTGATTCATTAATTCGTGCAGAAGGCGCAGAGCGTGCGCATTACATCATCAATCAAGTGATTGATCAGGCACGTAATGGTGGTGTGAATATTGCAAAAGGTGGCGTAACAACCCCTTATGTTAATACCATCCCTGTTTCTGAACAGCCAGCATACCCAGGTGATAAAGCTATTGAGCGTCGTATTCGTAGTGCTGTACGTTGGAATGCGATCATGGCGGTATTACGTGGCCAGAAAAAAGATCTTGAATTAGGTGGTCACATTTCAACTTATCAATCTGCAGCAAGCATGTATGAAGTCTGTTTTAACCACTTCTTCAAAGCGGCGACTGATAAAAACGGCGGTGACTTAGTCTTCTTCCAAGGCCACGCAGCACCTGGTATGTATGCTCGTGCATTTGTTGAAGGTCGTATTACTGAAGATCAAATGAATAATTTCCGTCAGGAATGTGAACCAGGTAAAGGTCTTTCTTCTTACCCACACCCGAAATTAATGCCTGAATTCTGGCAATTCTCGACCGTATCTATGGGTTTAGGTCCTGTAAATGCAATCCGTACTGCTCGTTTCTTAAAATACTTAGATAACCGTGGCTTAAAAGACACCAAAGATCAAAAAGTGTATGCTTTCCTTGGTGACGGTGAGATGGATGAAATCGAAGCAAAAGGTGATTTAACCTTCGCAGCACGTGAAGGCTTAGATAACTTAATCTTCGTCGTAAGCTGTAACTTGCAACGTTTAGATGGTCCTGTAACGGGTAACGGCAAAATCGTTCAAGAATTAGAAGGTTTATTTGCGGGTGCTGGTTGGGAAGTGATCAAAGTCATGTGGGGCTCTAACTGGGACAAATTATTTGCCAAAGACACCTCAGGTAAGTTAACTCAATTGATGATGGAAGTGCTCGATGGCGACTATTTAACCTTCAAATCTAAAGATGGTGCTTATGTTCGTGAACACTTCTTTGGTCGTTATCCAGAAACCGCTGCATTAGTAGCGGATATGACAGATGATGAAATCTGGGCATTAAGACGCGGTGGTCATGATTCTGAAAAACTTTATGCGGCATTCCATAAAGCGCAAACTGCAGGTAAACCTGTTGTGATCTTAGCGCACATGGTTAAAGGTTATAAAATTCCTGAAGCAGAAAGTAAAAATACTGCGCACCAATCTAAAAAAATGTCTCTCGAAAGCTTAAAATCTTTCCGTGATCATTTCCAATTAGATATTAAAGATGAAGATATTCCTAACTATCCATACATCACCTTCCCAGAAGGTTCGGAAGAGTACAATTATCTTCACGGCAGACGTAAAGCGTTAAATGGTTACTTACCAAAACGTTTACCGAAATTCACCACTGAATTTAAAGTGCCATCATTGGAGGAATTTGCCCCATTATTGGAAGAACAAGCTCGTCCAATTTCAACCACAATGGCATTTGTACGTTTCTTAAATACCTTATTGAAAGATAAAAATATTGGTAAACAAATTGTGCCAATTATCGCTGACGAAGCGCGTACTTTCGGTATGGAAGGTTTATTCCGTCAAATCGGTATTTACAATCCACATGGTCAAAACTATGTGCCTTCTGACCGTGACTTAGTGGCTTACTACCGTGAAGCGAAAGATGGTCAAGTATTACAAGAAGGTATCAATGAATTAGGTGCTGCATCATCTTGGTTAGCGGCAGCAAACTCATACTCTGTCAATAACCTTCCGATGATTCCATTCTTCATCTACTACTCAATGTTTGGTTTCCAACGTGTGGGTGACTTAATGTGGGCAGCAGGTGACCAATTAGCACGTGGTTTCATGATTGGTGGCACTTCTGGCCGTACAACATTAAATGGTGAAGGTTTACAACACGAAGATGGCCACAGCCATATTCAATCTCTTGTTATTCCTAACTGTGTGTCTTATGACCCAGCTTACGTTTATGAAGTGGCAGTTATCCTACAAGATGGTATCAACCGTATGTACGGTGAAAAACAAGAAGATGTGTTCTACTACATCACCACATTAAATGAAACTTACGAACAACCAGCAATGCCAAAAGGTGCAGAAGAAGGTATTCGTAAAGGTCTTTATAAATTTGAAACCGTTGAAGCCAAAGGCAACAAAGGTCATGTTCAATTATTAGGTTCTGGTGCGATCCTCCGTCACGTTCGTGAAGCGGCACAAATCCTTGCAAATGAATATGGCGTAAGCTCAGATGTATATAGTGTGCCTTCATTCACTGAAGTCGCTCGTGAAGGTGCGGATGCCGTACGTTGGAATATGTTACATCCAACTGAGACACCACGCGTACCTTACATTGCACAAGTCATGAACGATGCTCCAGCTGTTGCGGCTACTGACTACATGAAATTGTTCGCAGAACAAGTTCGTGCATTCATTCCAGCACAAAGCTATCACGTATTAGGTACTGATGGTTTCGGTCGTTCAGACAGCCGTGCAAACTTACGTGAACACTTTGAAGTGGATGCGCGTTATGTTGTGGTTGCTGCATTACATGAGCTTGCAAAACAAGGCAAATTTGATGCGAAAGTGGTGGCTGATGCAATCGCGAAATTTGGTTTAAAAACTGAAATTTTAAATCCGCTTTACGCTTAATAAACAATATCCTGTGCGCTAAAACGCACAGGATCATCTACAAATAAAGTGCGGTTGATTTTAACTGCGTTTTTTAAAGGTAAGATAACATGTCAAAACAAATTCAAATTCCTGATATCGGTAGTGATGAAGTTACCGTAACAGAAGTGATGGTGAAAGTAGGTGATACCATTACCGCTGATCAAAGTATTATTAATGTTGAAGGTGATAAAGCTTCAATGGAAGTCCCTGCACCTGAAGCCGGTGTGGTAAAAGAAGTATTAGTAAAAGTGGGTGATAAAGTCACAACTGGCACACCAATGCTTGTATTAGAGTCAGCGGATGCGGCAGCGCCTGCTCCAGCGGCAGCAGCACCTGCGCCGGCAGCCTCACCAGCAGCTGCAAGTGTAGTTGAAGTTAATGTACCCGATATCGGCTCAGACGAAGTTAACGTGACAGATATTATGGTGAAAGTCGGTGATACTGTTGAAGTTGACCAATCAATCATCAATGTTGAAGGTGATAAAGCGTCAATGGAAGTCCCTGCTCCAGTTGCTGGTGTCGTAAAAGAAATTTTAATCAACGTGGGCGATAAAGTTGTTACAGGCAAATTAATCATGAAATTTGAAGTGGCGGGTGCAGCACCAGCCGCAGCGCTAGTTCAACAGGCGGCAGCACCTGCAGCAGCACCAACAGCTTCAGCCATTAAAGAAGTGAATGTACCTGATATTGGTGGTGATGAAGTTAACGTAACTGAAATCATGGTTGCCGTTGGCGACAGCGTTTCTGAAGAGCAATCTTTAATTACCGTTGAAGGCGATAAAGCCTCAATGGAAGTGCCAGCTCCGTTTGCGGGTGTGGTAAAAGAAATTTTAGTGAAATCAGGTGATAAAGTTTCAACTGGTTCATTAATTATGAAATTTGAAGTGGCGGGTGCAGCACCTGCTCCTGCAGCGGCTCCAGTAGCGGCAGCTCCAGCGCCTCAAGCAGCACCTGCAGCAGCGCCGGTAGCACAACCAGGTAATGTATCTGGCTTAAGCCAAGAACAAGTTGTCGCAAGCGCTGGCTATGCACACGCAACTCCAGTGATTCGCCGTTTAGCACGTGAATACGGTATCAACCTTGATCGCGTAAAAGGTACGGGTCGTAAAGGTCGCGTAGTAAAAGAAGATATCCAAGCTTACGTGAAAACCGCTGTTAAAGCATTTGAAACCGGCACGGTTTCTTCTGCAGCCGCAGGTAATGGTGTGGCAAATGGTGCAGGCTTAGGCTTATTACCATGGCCGAAAGTTGACTTCAGCAAATTTGGTGAAGTAGAAGAAGTTGAATTAAACCGTATCAACAAAATCTCTGGTGCGAACTTACATCGTAACTGGGTAATGATTCCACATGTTACTCACTTCGATCGCACAGATATCACCGATTTAGAAGCATTCCGTAAAGAACAGAATAAGATTGTTGAAAAACAAAAATTGGATGTGAAAATTACACCTGTTGTGTTCATTATGAAAGCGGTAGCGAAAGCATTGGAAGCGTTCCCACGTTTCAATAGCTCTATCTCTGAAGACGGACAAAAATTAACACTTAAAAAATACATCAACATTGGCGTAGCGGTAGATACACCAAACGGTCTCGTTGTACCTGTATTTAAAAACGTGAACAAAAAAGGTATTATCGAACTTTCTCGTGAATTAATGGAAGTCTCCAAAAAAGCACGTGACGGTAAACTTTCAGGTTCTGATATGCAAGGTGGTTGTTTCACCATTTCAAGCTTAGGCGGTATTGGTACAACTCACTTTACACCAATTGTAAATGCACCTGAAGTGGCTATCTTAGGTGTGTCTAAATCAGAAATGCAACCAGTTTGGAATGGTAAAGAATTTGAGCCACGCTTAATGCTTCCATTATCATTATCTTTTGACCACCGCGTGATCGATGGTGCTGATGGTGCTCGTTTCTTAAGCTATATCAATGGCGTATTAGCTGACTTACGTCGCTTAGTGATGTAATTAACACGGTAAGATGTGAGTGATTAGGCTCATATCTTACAGAAAGGATCGCAAGTGCGGTCAAAAATTTGAACGTTTTTACGAGGTAAAAATGAGTAAAGAAATTAAAACCCAAGTTGTGGTACTTGGTGCTGGTCCTGCAGGTTATTCAGCGGCATTCCGTTGTGCGGACTTAGGTTTAGAAACAGTACTTGTTGAACGTTATTCAACATTAGGTGGGGTATGTTTAAACGTAGGTTGTATCCCTTCTAAAGCATTACTTCACGTAGCGAAAGTAATTGAAGAAGCGAAACATGCAAGCAAAAATGGTGTGTATTTCGCAGAGCCTCGCATTGATTTAGATGAAGTGCGTGCAGGTAAAGAAGCGGTTGTGGCGAAATTAACTGGTGGTCTTGCAGGCATGGCTAAACAACGTAAAGTCACCGTTGTTGAAGGCTTAGCGGCATTTACCGATCCACATACATTAGTAGCACGTGATCGTGATGGTAAACCAACCACAATTAAATTTGATAATGCGATTATCGCAGCAGGTTCTCGCCCAATTCAATTACCATTCATTCCACATGAAGATCCACGCGTTTGGGATTCAACGGATGCACTTAAATTAAAAGAAGTACCGAAAAAACTTTTAATCATGGGCGGTGGTATCATCGGTTTAGAGATGGGTACCGTATATGATGCATTAGGTTCTGAAGTTGAAGTGGTTGAAATGTTTGACCAAGTAATTCCAGCGGCAGATAAAGATGTGGTAGGTATTTATACCAAACAAGTTGAGAAAAAATTCAAGTTAATGCTTGAAACTAAAGTGACTGCAGTTGAAGCAAAAGATGATGGTATCTATGTTTCAATGGAAGGTAAAGCATGCAACGATACTAAACGTTATGATGCAGTATTAGTCGCAATCGGTCGTACGCCAAATGGTAAATTAATCGATGCTGGTAAAGCAGGTGTTGAAGTGGATGAGCGTGGTTTCATTCATGTTGATAAACAAATGCGTACTAATGTGCCTCATATCTTTGCAATCGGTGATATCGTTGGCCAACCAATGTTAGCACATAAAGGTGTTCATGAAGGTCACGTTGCGGCGGAAGTGATCGCAGGGAAAAAACATTACTTCGATCCAAAAGTCATTCCTTCTATTGCTTATACTGAACCAGAAGTGGCTTGGGTAGGTAAAACTGAGAAAGAATGTAAACAAGAAGGTTTAAACTACGAAGTGGCTAAATTCCCTTGGGCTGCTTCAGGTCGTGCGATTGCTTCAGAATGTGCTGAAGGTATGACCAAATTAATCTTCGATAAAGATACTCACCGTGTACTTGGTGGGGCAATCGTTGGGTCTAACGGTGGTGAATTATTAGGTGAAATCGGTCTTGCGATCGAAATGGGTTGTGATGCAGAAGATATCGCATTAACGATTCATGCTCACCCGACACTTCATGAATCTATAGGTCTTGCGGCTGAAGTATTTGAAGGTTCAATTACCGATCTTCCAAATGCAAAAGCGAAGAAAAAATAATCAATTCTAATCCTTTTAAGGGCTACTCATTGAGTAGTCCTTATTTTTTTTGAGATCTCACTCACAAAATTGCATAAAAATTCAATAAAAACTGGCGGGCATAATGACTTTTTGATAAAATCCGACCAGTTTTGTTTTTATATTTTTTTATTATTTAAAAGCTATGTTAAAGAAGATTTTGATTATTGTAGGTTTGGCTGTTTTGACAACAGCCTGCTCTAACAACTCGGGGCAGGCACAAAACGGCATGATTAGTGAAAGTGATGATGCTGAGTTAACGGGTTTGATTGCTGGTTTAGATGGGAAAAAAGGGGGCGTTTACCCTAAATTAAGAACTAACCGTCCTAAATCAGGTTTAATTGGTGATAAAGCGCTTGCTCAAGTTTATAACGAATGGGTTGGTACTCGTTACAGAATGGGGGGCACTTCAAAACATGGTATTGATTGCTCTGCATTTATGCAAACTGCTTTTCTCGATGCTTATGGCATGGAACTTCCACGTTCAACCTCAGAACAACGCTATTTAGGTCGCCAAATCCAAAAACATGAATTACGTAAAGGTGATTTAGTGTTCTTCCGTCGCAACAATCATGTTGGCGTTTATATTGGTAATAACCAATTTATGCATGCAAGTACAAGCCAAGGTGTAACAATTAGTTCATTAGATGAAGATTACTGGTCAAGAACTTATACACAATCTCGTCGTGTGATGTAATGACAATTTTATTTCAACAAGAAGTGCGGTTAATTTTAACCGCACTTTTTCTTTATTTAGAATTTAGATTATTTGATGATTGGCTTAAGCCGCAAATTTCATTAAGTCTCTTCTTGGTTTCATTTGATGGATAGTATTCGTCACCGTGCCAACTAATGGAAGGTTTGTCCATTGTGTTGTTTTAATATTTTCCACTTTAGAATCTAATGCCATGAATACAAATTCATTACCGCTTACACCAGCAAATTCATAAATATGGAATTCGTCTTGTTTTTCTAATACGACAAGATCACCAATGAAAAGGCTATCATTTTTTTCAACCACTAACATATCGCCCATTTCAATTCCCCAAGCAAGCATATTCGGATTGCTAACACGAATAAAACAAGTTTGTTGTGGACGTTTGATGCAATAAAGGTTGAGATCTAATTTTTTATTAAATGTCGATTTGCTTTCAACATCATTGAAAAATGGCATAGGATGATAAGAAAACGTCATATCATTTTGTGCAACTGTATTTGCGTAGTTCATCATCTTGTGTTCCTTTTAGTTTGTGTGTTTTTAATCAGTGGTTGTTTATACAGGTGTAATATACTGGTATTAGATACAGTATGTCAATAGGGCATAGAAAAAATTTTTTTATAGGCGAAAATTTTAGAAAAAATTCATTCTTAGCTTAAAAAGTTCAATTTTTTAGCAAAATAATAAAGAAAAAATTTTCTTTTAAATAAAATTTGAGCTATCTTTATCGTGTTTCGGTGGATCGTAACGATCTGAAGTTCAACTTAATCTTTATTTAAAACTATTATGAATACATCACGTTTATTTCATTTTCTTTTCCAAGGTAATTTGGTAAAACGAATTGCCGTTGGTTTGGTACTCGGGATCCTTGTTGCGTTGGTGAATGAGAGTGTAAAAAATTCAGCAGGTATTGATCTTGCATCTAGCTTTGGCGTGCTGGGTCAAATTTTTGTTAAAGCATTGCGTGCTGTTGCACCAATTTTAATTTTCTTCCTTGTTATGGCGGCACTCGCTAATAAGAAAGTGGGCTCTAAAAGTAACATGAAAGAAATTGTCGTGCTTTATCTTTTGGGTACGTTCTTAGCTGCTGTGGCTGCAGTAATTGCAAGTATGGCATTCCCATCAGATGTGGCTCTTGCAGTAAAAGAGGATGCGAGTTCAGCGCCTCAATCTGTTGGTCAAGTCATGTTAACGTTAGTATTGAATGTGGTGGATAACCCATTAAATGCAATTTTCAAAGCAAACTTTATCGGTGTTTTAGCGTGGTCTATCGGTTTAGGTTTAGCCCTTCGTCATGCATCAGATGCAACTAAACAGGTTGTGGCTGATTTTGCAGAAGGCATTTCTAAAATTGTTCACGTGATTATTTCATTTGCACCTTTCGGTGTATTCGGTTTAGTGGCTGAAACATTATCTGACAAAGGGTTATCTGCGTTAGGTGGATATGTTCACTTATTATTCGTGTTAATTGGTACAATGCTATTTACTGCCTTTGTACTTAATCCTATTCTCGTTTATTGGAAAATTCGTCGTAACCCATATCCATTAGTGTGGACTTGTGTGCGCGAAAGTGGTGTAACCGCATTCTTTACACGTAGCTCTGCAGCAAACATTCCTGTAAACATTGAATTAGCAAAACGCTTAAATCTTGATGAAGAAACCTATTCTGTGGCTATTCCATTAGGTGCGAATATCAACATGGCGGGTGCGGCAATTACCATTACTGTATTAACGTTAGCAGCTGTTCATACATTGGGTATTGAAGTTTCTTTTGTTAGTGCGGTGTTATTAAGTATTGTTGCGGCACTTTGTGCGTGTGGTGCTTCTGGTGTGGCTGGTGGTTCATTATTGTTAATTCCATTAGCCTGTAGCTTATTTGGTATTAATGATGACATTGCAGCTCAAATGATCGGTGTTGGTTTCGTGATTGGTATCTTACAAGACTCAACAGAAACAGCACTTAACTCTTCAACTGACGTATTATTTACTGCGGCAGTATGTATCGAAGAAGAGCGTAAAAACGGTTAATTCAATTCATTTCACAAGGCGGGCAATTGCTCGCCTTTTGTTTTTAAGGGAAAGAGAATGGCACTTTTAATTCAGCAAGCAAAATTTAAGCTTTATCAAAAACAGACCTTAAACTTACCGCACTTTGCGATTGAGCCACAACAATATTGGGTTGTGGTAGGCGGTAATGGGAGTGGAAAATCAGCGTTTGCGTTAGCTTTGCAAAATGAGTTGCCTTTACAGGAAGGGGTGTATCATAATTCTTTTAAACGTGTTCACTCCTTTTCTTTTGAAAAACAACGAGAAATTCTTGAAGCCACGTTAAAGAATTTAAACAACGATGATACTGATCCAGATTTCTTTGGTAAAACGGCAAGAGAAACCATTTTAAATGGCAGTACGGAGCTGGCTTTTTGTGAACAAATTGCAGAAAAATTAGGTATTACTTATCTCTTAGATCGTTTCTTTATCAAACTTTCCACTGGGGAAACTCGAAAAGTCTTATTGGCACAAGCATTATTACAAAAGCCCGATCTATTAATTTTAGATGAACCTTTTGAAGGGCTAGATCAGCAATCAGTACAAGATTGGATGGCGATGCTGAACGAACTGAAAAAAGAATGTGCTATCGTTCTGATCGTTAATCGTCTCGCAGATATTCCAGAACAGTCCACTCATTTAGCCATGTTGGAAAATTTAGAGTTAGTATTAGAAGGTGTACGCCAATCCATTGAGCAACAAAGTATTTATCAACAATTAGTGTATGTGGAACAGTCTGTTGATGTTGCGTTGCCTGAGCCGGCCTCACCATTACTAAAACTATCTGAAAACCAACCGCACTTTGAACTTAAAAATGTTACAGTTCAGTATGGCGATAAAGTGATTTTGGATCATTTAAATTGGGTTGTTCAGCCAAATCAAAATTGGTGGATTAAAGGACCAAATGGAGCAGGGAAGTCAACCTTACTTTCGTTAATTACAGGTGATCATCCTCAAGCCTTTGCGAATCATGTGGTGATTTTTGGTAAACAACGTGGTTCAGGCGAAACCATTTGGGATATCAAACAAAAAATTGGTTACGTAAGCAGCCAACTGCATTTAGATTATCGTGTGAATTGTTCCGTGCTAGATGTGATCATTTCAGGTTTTTTTGACAGTATTGGGATTTATCAACAAGTGCCAGAGGCAATTCGTTTGAAAGCCATGCAATGGTTAGCTCGTTTAAATCTGACTCATTTAGCAAAAAAGCCATTTCGTTCACTTTCTTGGGGACAGCAACGTTTGCTTTTAATTACACGAGCGATGGTGAAGCATCCACCTGTTTTAATTTTAGATGAGCCTTTTCAAGGGCTTGATGGATTAAATCGCAAGTTAGTAAAACATTTTATTGAGCAACTCGTTAATAATAGTGAAACACAGCTTTTATTTGTTTCTCATCAAGATTTAGATGCCCCGAATTGCATTACACATCTTTTTGAATTTATAAGAGAAAACGATAAATATATTTATATACAAAGTGCGGTCTAATTTGTTAGACTTTTCTCATATTTCCTCACATTAAGGAGCAATCTATGGAAGGCTTATCCGTTGCCGCAATCGTCTTTATTGTATTAGTTGTAGTCGTACTTTTTTCAGCACTCAAAACTGTACCGCAAGGTTATAACTGGACGATTGAGCGTTTTGGGCGTTATACCCACACTTTAATGCCTGGCTTAAACTTTGTCGTACCATTTGTGGATCGTGTTGGCCGTAAGATCAATATGATGGAACAGGTATTAGATATTCCCTCACAAGAAGTCATTTCTAAGGATAACGCCAACGTATCCATTGATGCGGTCTGTTTCGTTCAGGTGATTGATGCTCGTAGTGCAGCTTATGAAGTGAACCATTTAGAACAGGCGATTATCAATTTAACTATGACCAACATTCGTACCGTATTAGGTTCGATGGAATTGGATGAAATGCTTTCCCAACGTGACTCCATTAACGGTCGTTTGTTGGCAATTGTGGATGAGGCGACCAATCCTTGGGGGATTAAAGTTACCCGTATTGAAATTCGTGATGTGCGTCCACCACGTGAATTGATTGATTCCATGAATGCGCAAATGAAGGCAGAACGTAATAAACGTGCGGAAGTCTTGGAAGCGGAAGGGATTCGTCAGGCGGAAATTCTACGTGCAGAAGGGGAAAAACAAGCCCGTATTCTGAAAGCGGAAGGGGAGCGTCAAGAAGCCTTCTTACAAGCAGAAGCACGTGAACGTGCAGCGGAAGCGGAAGCGAAAGCAACCCAAATGGTGTCAGAAGCGATTGCTAGCGGTGATACCAAAGCGATCAATTACTTTATCGCACAAAAATACACGGAAGCTTTAAAACAAATCGGTGGCTCACCGAATAGTAAAGTGGTTATGATGCCGCTTGAAGCAGGCAATTTAATTGGCTCGGTAGCGGGTATTGCCGAACTGTTAAAAGGCGATAAAAAAGCGTAATTTCTTAAAGTGCGGTTAAAAATGACCGCACTTTTTCTCTCAAGGAGTTGATATGGCAGATTGGTTAACAACTTGGTCGGTTTGGCATTGGTTGGTATTAGGTTTTGTATTGTTAATTGCTGAAATCCTTGTACCCGGCGTATTTTTATTGTGGTGGGGCTTGGCTGCGATTGTGGCAGCAGGCGTAATGGCGTTGGTGCCGAGTTTATCCTTAACCGCGTTAGCCGTTTTTTATGCAATTTTAGCGATTATTCTCTCGTTGCTTTGGTGGAAATACCAACATAGCAAAGATAATCAGGATCAATCTCATACAACCTTAAATCAAAGAGATCATACTCTGTTAGGTAAAAAAGGTACGGTATTAGAAATCGGTTCTAACGGGATTGGTCGAGGTGCTTTTGCTGATACTACATGGCGCATTCAAGGCGAGCATTTAACGGTGAATGATCTTGTGGTGGTCGAACGCGTTGATGGCATCACATTGTTAGTTAAAAAGGTAGCAGAATGAATCATTTAATTATTTTTGCACATCCCAATAGCCAAAAAAGTTTTGGTCGTGCAATCGTGGAACGTATTGTAAAAGCAAGCCAACAACTTGGTGTTGAAACCCATTTGCGTGATCTGTACACGATGGAATTTAACCCGATTATTTCCTTTGAAGAATTACAATCGGCCAATAAAGGCATTATCCCAGCAGAAATCCAGCAGGAACATGAATTTATTCGCCAAGCGGATTTGATTACGATGGTTTATCCGTTGTGGTGGATGGGCTTTCCGGCGATGCTAAAAGGCTATTTAGACCGCGTACTCACGCATGGTTTTGCCTATAAAACGGAGAATGGTGAGTCCAAAGGGCTTATTCACGGTAAAGCAATGCAGCAATTTATCACCATTGGTAGCAGCGTGGCGCAATACCAAGAATTTGGCGTAGATAAATCCCTTAATCATTGTTTGGTTAATGGTTTATTTAATTATTGCGGTATTGAAAATGTGGATTACACGCTGTTCGGAGATATTCACATTATCGATGATGGAGCCCGCCAAGCGATGCTTGACGAAGCCGCTGAAAAAACAACGGCAAAATTGACCGCACTTTTAGCTCAATAGTGAGCACAATTATAGGAAAGCAACGGATGTCAGAAACTCAAGTCAATAATTTCTCTTTAATTAGCCGCTTATTCGGCAATTTATTTTATCGCAGCCCTACGGATCCAATTTTAAGTGGAGTATTTGATTGGCTGCAACAACAAGGTTTAAGTCAAGTTTGGGCACTTTCTACAGATAAAGAAAGTGAAGCCGCCATTGATAATTTACAGATGAAAATTGATTTAACGTTACTTGATCAAGAATATCAAAAATTGTTTGGTCCAAACGGTAACGTGCCGACAGCTATTTCAAGTTATGATATAGATGTGCAACGTTTTATGGATTTCCGTCATGCTCGTAACGTGCCAGAGGCAGAGAATGTGGATCATTTCGCCTTGTTATTGCTTACAGCCTCTTGGTTAGAAGACAACACGGAATCGCTATCCGCTCAACAAGATTTATTCGGTGATTTCTTATTACCTTGTGCAGCGAAATTCTTAACCCAAGTGGAAACTTATGCCACACTTCCTTTCTATCGTTCATTAGCGTATTTAACCCGTGAAATCTTGGCTGCAATGGCTGATGAATTAGAAGAAGGCGAGTAGTTTTCATCAATAGAATAGATCCCTAAAAGAGATTTTTAGACAATAATAAAAAAGCCCCGCGTGTCAAAACGCGGGGCTTTTATTTAATGGAAGGCCAATTATTCTTCAGAAGTCACATCTTCAGAGCCTTCGTCTTCATCATCCACATCACAAACACGCTCAAGACTGACTACATGCTCATCTTCTGCGGTGCGAATTAAACGAACCCCTTGAGTGTTACGGCCAACGATGCTCACTTCACTTACACGAGTGCGCACTAAGGTACCCGCATCGGTAATAAGCATAATTTGGTCGGTTTCTTCCACTTGTGTCGCCGCAACGACTTTACCGTTACGTTCGCTCACTTTAATCGAAATCACCCCTTTGGTATTACGGGATTTGGTTGGGTATTCGCTTAATTGTGTGCGTTTACCGTAACCATTTTGCGTTGCGGTAAGAATTGCACCATCATTTTTCGGTACAACTAAGGAAACCACTTTATCGATATTGAGATCGAGGGTTTCTTCTGCATTATCGTCAGAAACCTCTTCAATTTCGACCGCACTTTCATCGTCAGCGATGTCATTAGTAAGGGCAAGTTTAATACCGCGTACACCTGTTGCTAAACGCCCCATTGCACGGACTGCACTTTCCGCGAAACGTACTACGCGACCTTGCGAAGAGAACAACATGATTTCGTTAGAACCGTCAGTGATATCCACACCGATTAATTCATCTTCATCACGTAAGTTCAAGGCGATGATACCGCTTGAACGTGGACGGCTGAATTCGGTTAGTGCAATTTTCTTCACAATACCGCCGGCCGTTGCCATGATGACGAATTTATCTTCTTCATAAGCAGAGATTGGCAAGATTGCAGTGATACGTTCGTTTTCTTGTAACGGTAGAATATTCACAATCGGACGACCACGCGCGCCACGGCTCGCTTGTGGTAATTGATAGACTTTCAACCAATATAAACGACCACGGCTAGAGAAGCAGAGAATCGTATCGTGAGTATTCGCCACTAAGAGTTTTTCGATGAAGTCTTCATCTTTCATCTTCGTTGCGGATTTACCTTTACCACCACGACGTTGAGCTTCGTAGTCGGTAAGTGGTTGATATTTCACATAACCTTCGTGAGAAAGGGTCACGACAACATCTTCTTGGGCAATTAAATCTTCTAAATCAATATCACCGGAAGCTGCGGTAATTTCAGTACGACGTTCATCGGCGAATTGTGCACGTACTTGTTCAAGCTCTTCACGAATCACTTCCATCAAGCGCTCAGGGCTGTTGATGATGTGCAGAAGTTCTGTAATTTTAACTAATAACTCTTTGTATTCATTGATCACTTCTTCGGTAGCTAGACCAGTTAAGCGATGTAAGCGAAGTTCTAGGATTGCATCAACTTGTTCAGGAGAAAGGTAGTAATCAGAACCTTTAATACCAAATTCAGCCGCTAACTCAGCCGGACGTGCCGCTGCATCAAACAAACCTAAAATTTCGTTATTCAGTTTCCAAGGACGAGAAATTAATTTTTCCGCCGCTTCTTTACGCTCTTTCGATTGACGGATGATATCGATGATTTCATCGATATTTGATGTTGCAACCGCTAAACCTTCTAAAATATGCGTACGCTCGCGGGCTTTACGCAATTCAAATAAAGAACGGCGAATCACCACTTCGCGACGGTGCATCACAAAGGCTTCAATGATTTGTTTTAAGTTGAATAAACGTGGTTGACCGTGATCTAAGGCCACCATGTTGATCCCGAAAGTCACCTGCATTTGGGTAAGGGCATAAAGGTGATTTAATACCACTTCACCTACGGCATCACGTTTGATGTCAATTTCAATGCGGATCCCTTCTTTGTTAGAAAGGTCGATAATATTGCTGATGCCTTCGATTTTTTTATCTTTGATAAGCTCAGCAATTTTTTCCACTAATTTGGCTTTATTCACCTGATAAGGTA
This sequence comes from Haemophilus sp. HMSC068C11, assembly GCF_001815355.1. Classification (GTDB taxonomy): domain Bacteria; phylum Pseudomonadota; class Gammaproteobacteria; order Enterobacterales; family Pasteurellaceae; genus Haemophilus_D. The sequence continues at coordinate 348,934 of NZ_KV820360.1, read as the reverse complement.
ATTCGGTAACAATGATTTGCTCTTTGCCTTTATCTGTGGTTTCTACGCTAGCACGAGCGCGAACATACACTTTGCCGCGACCGGTGCGATAAGCTTCTTCGATCCCTTTACGGCCATTAATTAATGCCGCTGTCGGGAAGTCTGGGCCAGGAATATATTGCATTAACTCATCAATGGTGATGTTTTCGTTATCAATATAAGCCAAGCAGCCATCTAAAACTTCATTTAAGTTATGTGGTGGAATGTTGGTTGCCATCCCCACCGCGATACCGGACGAACCGTTTGCTAAAAGTGCAGGAATACGGGTTGGTAATACATCCGGAATCATTAATTCGCCATCATAGTTTGGCGAGAAATTTACGGTTTCTTTATCCAAGTCAGTTAATAACGCTTGGGTGATTCTTTGCATACGGACTTCGGTATAACGCATTGCCGCAGGCGCGTCACCGTCGATTGAACCGAAGTTACCTTGCCCATCTACCAACATGTAGCGCAATGAGAACGGCTGTGCCATACGCACAATGGTGTCGTACACCGCAGAATCACCGTGCGGGTGATATTTACCGATTACATCACCTACCACACGGGCAGATTTTACGTATTTTTTGCCGGCAGTGATGCCAGATTGATCCATGGAGAAAAGCACACGTCGATGCACCGGTTTTAAACCGTCACGCACATCGGGCAAAGCACGCCCAACAATCACCGACATGGCGTAGTCAAGGTAAGAAGATTTTAGTTCTTCTTCAATATTGACTGGGGTAATAGAGGAATGGATTGAATCCGTCATTTTTATTCCTTTTTTGATCAAAAAATTGTGACGAATTATAGCATAAATTTAAGCGTTTTTGTGTGAAAAGTGCGGTTGATTTTAAAGCAGTTTTTTAATGCGGAAATAAATAAGGCAGACATAAAGTCCGCCTTATGATTGAGAGAAAATCGTCTATTTCCAATTTTCTCGTTTAGCTTTTTGTAATTTCGCATAAGCGCCAAGTAAAGCTTGATGTTCTTTAAAGTTTTCAAGCGTTTCATCGCTGGCTGGCAAGTTATAGAACGGATTACCTTTTTCTGCCACCGCAGCCCAAGCTTGTTGAACAGCTTCTTTGCTATACATTCTTTCAAATACAGTACGATATTCTTGAGGATCGCGAGTATTGTCTAAATGCAATTCAATGATACTGATTAAAGCACGATAGTAATTTGTACGCTCTGGTGTAAACACAGAGCTGTTCATATTCATCGTCCAGTTTGCCCAATCTAAGGCTAATTCTAATTCACCTAATGCTAAGTAAAGCATGGATTTGAGCTCACCAACACGTAATGTTGTCCAACCGCTTGCTTTTGGTGCCACGATACCGATAAATTCTCGAACACGTGTGGCATCGTCAATATCTTGCTCATCTAATTCTGCTAATAACTCTTCATAAGTTTCAGCATCATGATGATGGTGTGGTAAATCTAATAAGATCTCGCGCCAGTCCATCCCCATATTGTTATTAGCATAAATGAGGTCATCAGCAGGGTAGATATCAGACATGCTAGGCACAATAATGCGGCAAGCGTAAACGTCTAAATGGTTATAATCCATGATATAGACTTCTTTTCCCTCTGTATTAAAGATTGCCATCAAGTTTTCATATTCTTCTTGCGTTGAACCTGAAAAATCCCAATCTACAAATACATAATCTGGCGTATTTTTAAATAAATCCCAAGAAATCAAACCACTAGAATCAATGAAGTGAGTTTCAAGGTTAGCGTGTTCAGCTACATCATCGTTATTGAATGATGGAGGCGAGAATACATCGAGATCTTTTAAACTGCGGCCTTGTAAAAGCTCCGTTACGGTACGCTCTAGTGCCACTTGAAAGTTTGGATGTGCACCAAAAGAGGCAAAGCACGTGCCGTTATTGGGGTTGAGCAATACCACGCAAATCACAGGATATTTGCCACCTAATGAGGCGTCAAAGGCATAAATAGGGAAACCTTCTTCCTCTAATTTGGCAATAGAGGCTTGAATGGATGGATAGCGATCCATGACGGATTTTGGAATTTCAGGAAGACTGATCGCTTCTGCAATAATGCGATTTTTCACATAGCGCTCAAAGACTTCTGAAAGCCCTTGCACACGCGCTTCATTTTTTGTGTTGCCAGCTGACATCCCATTAGAAACATATAAATTCGCAATGATACTTTGCGGAATATAGACGGTTTGTTGATCGGATTGGCGCACATAAGGCATGGCGACAATACCACGATCGTAATTACCGGATTGCAGATCCACAAGCAATTCTGGGGTTAGTTCTTGATTTGGATCGAAATAATCCCATAGATAATCATCTAAAATTCCCTCTGGTAAAAGGGCGTCGTCTTCAATTGGAAACCATTTTTCAGTTGGGTAATGAACAAAATCACCGTTAGCAATTTCTTGTCCTAAATAGAAATCAGCAAAGAAATAGTTGGTGGAAAGACGTTCGAAATATTCACCTAATGCAGATGCTAACGCTGCTTTTTTACTTGCGCCTTTGCCGTTAGAAAAACATTGTGCGCAATCCTTATCACGAATGTGTACAGACCATACATTTGGCACAGGATTAAGCCAAGAGGCTTCTTCAATATTGAAACCAAGTGCGGTCAATTTTTGTTGAAATTTTGAAATACTGTCTTCAAGTGCGGCATCTTTGCCGGGAATAAATGTTTGTTCGGTCATAATTGTTCCTGTTATAAAAAGCCCCAGCATCATAGGGGAGTTTAGAGAGCTAATCAAGCATAAAATTTATTCACTTTTGCTCTTGTTTTCCTTGATTTTTAAGGGTAAATTAGCTTGGCGCAGAAAGGCATTTTCTGTGTGGGTAAAATTATAAACAAATCAACCAATTGGGAGATATTATGGCTCAAGGATTTTATGAATTAAAAGTGGCTAAAGACGGACAATTTATGTTCAACTTAAAAGCAGCAAACGGACAAGTGATTTTAACTAGCGAACTTTATAAAACTAAAGCATCAGCTGAAAACGGTATTGCTTCAGTGCAAAAAAATGGCGTAGATGCGAAAAACTTTGAATATCGCGTAGCGAAAAATGATAAACCTTATTTCGTATTAAAAGCAGCTAACCACCAAGAAATTGGCCGTAGCCAATATTATTCTTCTCAAGCTGCAGCAGAAAAAGGCGTTGAGTCAGTGATCAATAACGCATCTTCTGCAGTAATCAAAGAAGTAACAGAATAATCATTCTGTTCTTATTTCTTTAAATGCACCTGCCGGCTCTAAAAACGCCGGCATTTTTGACCGCGCTTTCTCAGGATTTAGTGTTAATGGATAGGTTCGTTTTTGAGCAACGATGACCGTGAGCGGAGAGCAGAGCGTGATCTTTTCTTGTTTTATAGATAGTCTTTCTTCTGCAATCACATCAAAATTTAATAACGATAACCAGTCAATGACTCGCCAAGTAGCATATTGTCGGAATTTGAAGTCACCTAACTTCGGTTTGAAAAGCAATGGACTAATCGGACTAAATAACGTGATGAAAATCCAGCCGTCATCCTTTAAAACGCGATGTGCTTCACGCAATATTTGGTGAGGATCTTGCGCAAAATTTAAGGTGTTTGCCAATAAGCAGGCATCCATTTCTTTTTCAATAAAAGGCAAGGCTAATGGCGATGCTTGGAGTAAGCTATCACTTTCATTTAAAAGTGCGGTAGGAAAATACGCTGTTTTTTCAGCTAATACAATTTGGTGACGTAAAGGCAAGTCAAAGGCGATTTCACCACTTAAAGCCCCGATTTTCAGAATTTGATAGCCTAAAATTTTTGGTGTCCATTGGGCAAAATAATCGGTTAATACGTTACAATAGGCTTCACCTTGTGGTAACGCTTGCCAACTTTCAGGTGAAAGAAGTGGTTTGTGCCATTTGGCTTTCCAATTCAATGTTAATCCTATTTTCATAAGGTAATTTATGCTAGTTCCTATTCCTGCGCTCAATGATAACTATATTTGGCTTTATAGACGAGAAAATTTCCCCGTAATTGTGATCGATATCCCAGAAATAACCCGTTTAATTCCGTATTTAGAATCGAATAAGTTAGACGTAGAGGCGGTGTTATTAACCCATAATCACGATGATCATGTGCAAGGTGTCGCGGAATTTAAGCAATATTATCCAAATGTACCTGTTTTCGGCCCAACAGAATGTGCAAATAAAGGAGCAACCAATATCGTGGATAGTGGTGTGATTAATACGGCACATTATCATATTGAAGTTTTGCCAAGCGGTGGCCATACGGCAGGGCATGTCAGCTATTTAGTGGATGGGCATCTATTTTGTGGCGATGCGTTATTTTCTGCGGGCTGTGGTCGCGTGTTCACGGGAAATTTTGCTCAAATGTTTGAAACCATGCAGAGTTTTAATCAATTACCTAATGAAACCGTGGTTTGCCCGGCTCATGAATATACGCTGGGTAATTTAGCTTTTGCGGAAACCGTATTGGCGGATAAAAGTGCGGTTGAAAATCAACGTGTTTTAGTGGAGCGTTATCGATCAGAGGGGAAACAGAGTTTGCCGACAACAATTGGATTAGAGAAACAAATTAATCCGTTTTTACAGGCAAAAAATTTAGACGAATTTACACAATGGCGTTTAGCGAAAGATAAGTTTTAACTCATTTTAGTTATTTGTTTGAGTTTTTTCTATTGAAATTTGCTCAATTCTCAACAATTCATTAAAATAGCGAAACTTTTACTTTCTACTTAAGCCGCATGTTCATAAAAGTGCGGTTGTTTTTATTAGGTTTTTATGACCCTTCTTGTTCTAGGCATTAATCATAAAACAGCTTCTGTCGCTGTTCGTGAGAAAGTCGCTTTTTCTGAAGAAAAGCGGCAGCTTGCCTTACAACAAATTCACCAACAAGATTTGGCTGAAAGTGCGGTTATTCTTTCTACTTGTAACCGTACAGAGATTTATCTTCACCATCGTCAAATTTCCCCCCAAGAGTGTAAGCAATGGCAAACGAACTGTACAAATTGGTTTGCTAACATTCATCAGCTTTCTGTGGATGAGTTAAATAAAAGTATTTACACACATCAAAATCAACAAGCCGCAAATCATTTAATGCGAGTGGCCTGTGGTTTGGATTCATTAATTTTGGGGGAGCCGCAAATTTTAGGACAGGTGAAGCAAGCTTTCCAAATTAGTGAAGATTATTATCAAGCGGCGAATATTCCGCTTTCGAGCACGCTTTCTCGATTGTTCCAAAAAACCTTTGCAACAGCAAAACGAGTGCGTACTGAAACCAATATTGGTGAAAGTGCTGTATCGGTGGCTTATGCAGCTTGTAGCTTAGCGCGTCAAATTTTTGAATCTCTACGTGAATTACAAATTTTGCTCGTTGGGGCAGGGGAAACCATTGAATTGGTGAGTCGTCATTTATTACGCCACGGTGTAAAAAAATTGATGATTGCTAACCGCACTTTATCTCGTGCTGAGCAGTTGGTGGAAAAATTAGCGTCTAATACACCGATTGATGTGTATTCGCTTGATGAATTGCAAACCCCGCTAAATCAAGCCGATATTGTTATCAGCTCTACAGGAAGTCCGACTATTTTAATCACTAAAGCGATGGCTGAAATTGCGGAGAAAGCACGCCAATTTAGACCGACTTTAATGGTTGATATCGCCGTACCTCGTGATATTGATGAAAACGTCTCGGAATTAGAAAGTGTATATCATTACACCGTGGATGATTTGCAAGATATTATCCAACGTAATCTTTCTCAACGTGAGCAAGCATCAGAGCAAGCACAAGATATCATCACGCAAGAATGTAATGCCTTCTTTGAGTGGTTGAAAGTGCAACAGTTCTCTAATTTAATTCGTCATTATCGTGATGAGGCAGAAAATACTCGCCAAGAATTACTCGAAAAAGCGTTACACCAAATTCAACAAGGTGAGAATGCTGAAAAGATTCTACAAGAATTAAGTTATAAATTAACAAATAAACTCATTCATACACCAACCCAAACTATGCAATCCATGATGAGATCGGGTAATGCAGAAGGGTTGCATGCCTTTTCAAATGCGTTGCATTTAACCCATCCTTTAAATGAAAAAAACGATTAAATTTTTGACCGCACTTTTCAGTAGCGCATCGTTACTGATGAGTGTGCCAGCCCTAGCGGAATACCGAACTTTTGATGATGGCAATATTACTTACGGAATTTTTCAAGCAAAGCCTGAAGAAGTACAGCTACATTGGAAAGATGCTGAAGGTAAAGATTATCAAAGTCTAACGCGTCTCAAAAATGCCTTAGAGCCTAGCTATAACGTGAAAATGATCATGAATGCAGGCATTTATAGCATGAATAACACGCCAGCGGGATTATGGATTGAACATGGAAAAGAGCTCAATGCGTTAAATACAAAATCAGGCAAAGGTAACTTTCATGTACAACCCAATGGTGTGTTTGCCATTGCAAAAAATAAGCCCTACATTTTAACTACAGTCGCTTATCAGAAAAGCAAACTCAAGCCAGATTTTGCGCTTCAATCAGGCCCGATGTTGATTATTCATGGCAAAATGAATTCGCAATTTAAAGCAAATCTAGAAAGCTATCATAAGCGTAATGCAGTGTGTTTGACGAAGCAAAATGAATTACTATTTTTGATGACGATAAAAGGTGAGCCTAATCTTTATACCTTGAGTCAAGGTTTGCTTAAAATTGGTTGCCAGGATGCTTTATATCTTGATGGAACCATTTCTAATTGGTACATTCCAGGGCAATTTAGCTCTTTGCATTGGAAGCATTTTGTGGGAATGATCTCCGTTCTTGATGTGAACAAAAAATAGCAAAAGCGTTTTATTTATAATCAACTAAATCAAAAAATCCGTTTTTTGCAAAAAAATGATTGACGAGAATAGGTCAAATCAGGATAATACGCCCCGCAAAGCCGATAAGGTAAAGCAAATGATGGCTACATAGCTCAGTTGGTTAGAGCACAACACTCATAATGTTGGGGTCGCAAGTTCGAATCTCGCTGTAGCCACCAAATTTGCGGGACTGGCGAAATTGGTAGACGCACCAGATTTAGGTTCTGGCGCCGAGAGGTGTGTGGGTTCAAGTCCCTCGTCCCGCACCATTTATCAGCTTGCAGTCAAATAGTAGTTGGGGTATCGCCAAGCGGTAAGGCACCGGGTTTTGATCTCGGCATCCCTAGGTTCGAATCCTAGTACCCCAGCCATACTATCTAAATAAAATCTTCTTTATTTTCAATCAAAGAATTTCTGTTGGGGTATCGCCAAGCGGTAAGGCACCGGG
>NZ_KV820360.1:109715-341526 GCF_001815355.1 Haemophilus sp. HMSC068C11 | reverse complement strand
TCCCTAGGTTCGAATCCTAGTACCCCAGCCATCTTATTTTCTCTATTTCTTTTATATAAAAAATGCGATTAAATTTAACCGCACTTTGTTCTATCCATCAGTTGTTATTTGCTCAAAATTTTAATGTCTTTATATAAAAGAAAAGCCACCTTGCGGTGACCTTTCATATTGATTTATTTTAATTCTACTAAAGTTAAATTACATTGAGCTGTTGATGCTGCAGGTAATGCTTCATAATCTTTTCCTGCCTGAGGCGTGAATGTGAGTTTTTTACCCGAACAGCTGTAACCTAGTTGTGTATATTTAATACCTTTTGCATAATCGGTATAAGTATTATCTGGGGTTACTATTTCACTTTTTAGAGTGATTTCAGCACCAGCAGGGATAACAAACTCTTTAAAGAAAGTACTTGAACCAAAGTTATTGAATTGGCTTGGTTTTTTACTCGCTTCGCTATCTGGCATCCCTAGCGATTCATTACCTTTAAGGTAAAGCATTGAGCCGAAGGATTGCCCCCATCCACCTCCAACATTTACTTTTTCTGTTTTTCCATTCTGTTTTACTTCCATCTCGGTATAGCGACCATTTTGTCCATATAGACGGATACGTGCGTCAGTTTGTGGGTTATAAGCTTTTCCTGCATTTGACAGCTCAGTGTTTACACAACCCGAGAGTAGTAACACTGCTGTACTGATAAGCATCAATTTTTTCATAATTTTTCCTTTTGTTAATGGTAGAAAATGGTAATTAATGTTCCCTTGTCTTAAAGAAGGTCACATCAGGATAACGTTCTTGTGCAAGATTTAAATTAACCATAGTTGGTGCAATGTAAGTAAGATTATCGCCACCATCTAATGCTAGATTTTGCTCATTTTTGCGTTTGAACTCTTCAAATTTTTTGTTATCTGCACATTCCACCCAACGAGCCGTCGCGACATTGACCGTTTCGTAAATGGCTTCAACGTTATATTCTGATTTCAAACGAGAAACGACCACATCAAACTGTAGCACACCGACCGCGCCAACAATCAAATCATTATTACTTAATGGGCGGAACACTTGAACAGCACCTTCTTCAGAAAGTTGTACTAAGCCTTTTAACAATTGTTTTTGTTTAAGAGGATCTTTCAAACGAATACGACGGAATAATTCAGGGGCAAAGTTTGGAATACCGGTAAATTTAAGCTCTTCGCCTTGCGTAAAGGTATCGCCAATTTGAATCGTACCGTGATTGTGCAAACCGATAATATCGCCAGCATAAGCCTCATCTGCATGAGTACGATCCCCCGCCATAAAGGTGAGGGCGTCAGAAATGACTACATCTTTACCAATACGCACGTGTTTAAGTTTCATGCCTTTTTCATATTTGCCAGAAACTACGCGTAAGAAAGCCACGCGGTCGCGGTGTTTTGGATCCATATTGGCTTGGATTTTAAATACGAAACCAGTGAATTTTTCTTCTTCTGCTGAGACTTTACGGGTATCAGCTTGACGAGCTTGTGGTGCAGGTGCCCATTCAGTTAAACCATCTAAGAAATGATCAACACCGAAGTTACCTAATGCTGTACCGAAAAAGACAGGTGTTAATTCACCACTTAGGAATAAATCCAAATCAAATTCATTACTTGCACCTTTTACAAGCTCTAATTCATCACGCAGTTGTTGGGCTAAGTCATCGCCTACGGCAGCATCTAATTCTGGGCTATTTAGACCTTTCACAATGCGTACTTCTTGGATTGTAGAGCCTTGCCCACTTTGGTAAAGATAGGTTTCATCTTTATATAAATGATAAACCCCTTTAAACAATTTACCGCAACCAATCGGCCAAGTAATTGGCGCACAATGGATTTTTAATACGCTTTCCACTTCATCTAATAATTCCATTGGATCACGAATATCACGGTCAAGTTTATTCATGAAAGTGATAATTGGCGTATCGCGTAAACGGGTCACTTCCATTAATTTAATGGTACGTTCTTCAACCCCCTTTGCCGAGTCGATAACCATTAAGCAGCTATCCACAGCCGTCAACGTGCGATAGGTATCTTCCGAGAAATCCTCATGCCCCGGCGTATCCAATAAATTCACTAAGCATTCATTGTAAGGGAATTGCATCACGGAAGTGGTAATGGAAATACCACGTTGTTTTTCCATTTCCATCCAGTCAGATTTTGCATGCTGTGCAGAGCCTTTACCTTTTACTGAGCCTGCTTTTTGAATGGCATTGCCGTATAACAATACTTTTTCGGTGATGGTGGTTTTACCCGCGTCAGGGTGGGAAATAATCGCAAATGTGCGACGTTTATTCACTTCTTCTAATGGATAACTCATTTGTCTTGTTTCTTCTGTTTTAAATGATGCTGTATTGTCGCTGATTTTCAGATTGAGCTCAAATTAAATTGCTTTTCTTTTGTTATCTATAGCTTATTTAGGTGTATGACTCTGTAGTTTCTTTTCTTTAAAATTTTTCATAAAAAAAAGCAAACGTTTGCGCCAAAAGTGCGGTACAATATCTACCGATTTTTTATTCTTATAATTAAAGGTGCAAGCAATGACACAACTTAGTCTAAAAAAAATCTATTCGGGAAAAGTGCGTGATCTTTATGAGATCGATGATAAACGGATGTTAATGGTAGCCAGTGACCGTTTGTCCGCATTTGATGTGATTTTAGATGATCCTATCCCACGTAAAGGTGAAATCCTGACTCAAATTTCCAATTTCTGGTTCAATAAGTTAGCTCATATTATGCCGAATCATTTTACGGGTGATTCAGTTTATGATGTGTTACCAAAAGAAGAAGCTGATTTAGTAAAAGATCGCGCAGTGGTTTGCAAACGTTTGAATCCAATTAAAATTGAGTCTATCGTGCGTGGTTATTTAACAGGTAGCGGGCTAAAAGATTATAAGCAAACAGGGACCATTTGTGGCTTGAAATTACCGGAAGGATTAGTTGAGGCAAGTAAATTACCTGAACCGATTTTTACGCCATCAAGTAAAGAAGAATTGGGTAATCACGATATCAATATCAGCTATGAACAATGTGAAAAAGCTATTGGCGCAGAGTTAGCGGCACAAGTGAGAGAAAAAGCGATTGCACTTTATACTGAGGCAGCAAAATATGCGCTGACTAAAGGTATTATTATTTGTGATACCAAATTTGAATTTGGTTTAGATGAAAATGGCACGCTCACTTTAATGGATGAGGTATTAACACCGGATTCTAGCCGTTTTTGGTCAGTTGATACTTATAAAGAAGGAACAAATCCACCGTCATTTGATAAGCAATTTGTACGAGATTGGTTAGAACAAAGTGGTTGGAATAAACAACCGCCAGCACCGAAAGTACCAAAAGAAGTGATTGAAAAAACAGTGGCTAAATATCAAGAGGCGTTGGATTTATTAACAAAATAACATTAACAAACTCCCTGCTATGCTTTAGAATAGCAGGGATTTTTATGGATAAAATATTGTGAATAAAAGAGTATGAAATCTGTTGCGATAGTTGGTTTAGGTTGGCTAGGCTTACCGCTGGCGCTGCACTTAAAAGAGCTTGGTTGGTGTGTAAAAGGCTCAAAACAATCCCCTGATGATGCTCAGAAATTGCATCAGCTAGGCATTGAAACTTATCCTTTTTCGCTTTCTGACGAAATGAAACGTTTACCAGACCATATTCGCCCTCTTTTTAATGTAGATGCTCTCATTATCACCCTACCACCTAGCCGTTTTTCTTCTCAACAGTATTGTGAATATCTTGCTTTTTTAGCCAATCAAGCCAAGAAACAAGGTGTACAACATGTACTTTTTACCAGTTCAACTTCTGTTTTTCCTGATATTTCGGGGCAATTTGATGAAAGTTCTCAACGTTCAGCTGAAACAGAAATGGGTAAAACACTGATACAAGCAGAACAGTGCTTGTTCCAATCAGGAATATTGCATTGCGATATTCTTCGACTTGCAGGATTAATTGGTAAACAACGCCATCCGGTTAAATTCTTAGCAGGAAAATGCAATTTAAAACAGGGCTATTCACCTGTTAATTTGGTGCATCTAGAGGATTGCATTGAAACTATTACCGCCTTACTCATGAATCCAAATGGATTGCGAACTTATCATCTTTGCGCGCCAATTCATCCTACTCGAGCAGAATATTACACAAAAGCAGCAGTATTTTATGATTTACCCATACCGCAATTCGAATGTAGTGATTCGGATCCGAAACGAATCATTATGGCAGATAAAATTTGTCGAGATTTAGGCTTCGCTTATCATTATCCAAATCCCGATGATATGTTAGAAAAGCGCAGTGATTTTTGACCGCACTTTTTAAAGACTCACTCACCATAACCACAATGAAGGAAATAAAATATGTCAAATACGATTCTGCAACATTTACCTAAAGGTCAAAAAGTTGGTATCGCTTTTTCAGGCGGGCTCGATACCAGTGCGGCATTACTTTGGATGCGTCAAAAAGGTGCAGTACCTTATGCTTATACAGCAAACTTAGGTCAACCAGATGAAGATGATTACAATGCAATTCCCAAAAAAGCAATGGAATATGGTGCGGAAAATGCGCGTTTAGTGGATTGTCGTGCGCAGTTAGCCCATGAAGGGATTGCGGCTATTCAATGTGGTGCATTCCATATTTCTACTGGTGGAGCAACCTATTTCAATACCACACCACTTGGCCGTGCGGTAACAGGTACGATGCTTGTTGCAGCCATGAAAGAAGATGATGTGAATATCTGGGGTGATGGTTCAACTTTCAAAGGTAACGATATTGAGCGTTTTTATCGTTATGGCTTATTAACCAACCCAAATTTAAAAATTTACAAACCATGGTTAGATCAACAATTCATCGATGAGTTGGGCGGTCGCTTTGAAATGTCACAATTCTTAATCGCAAATGGTTTTGACTACAAAATGTCGGTAGAAAAAGCGTATTCAACTGACTCTAATATGTTAGGTGCGACACACGAAGCGAAAGACTTAGAAGAATTAAGCACAGGCATTAAAATTGTAAAACCAATTATGGGCGTGGCATTCTGGGATGAAAATGTTCAAGTGAAACCAGAAGTGGTGACTGTTCGCTTTGAAGAAGGTGTGCCGGTTGCATTAAACGGCAAAACATTTGATAACGTAGTGGATCTTTTCTTAGAGGCAAATCGCATTGGTGGTCGTCATGGTTTAGGCATGTCAGACCAAATTGAAAACCGTATTATCGAAGCTAAATCACGCGGTATTTATGAAGCACCGGGAATGGCATTATTCCACATTGCTTATGAACGTTTAGTAACGGGTATTCACAATGAAGATACTATTGAACAATATCGTATCAACGGTTTACGTTTAGGCCGTTTGTTATACCAAGGTCGTTGGTTTGATCCACAAGCGTTAATGTTACGTGAAACAGCACAACGTTGGGTTGCTCGTGCCGTGACTGGTGAAGTGACACTAGAACTTCGTCGTGGTAATGACTACTCAATCTTAAATACTGAATCACCAAACTTAACTTATGCGGCTGAACGTTTAAGTATGGAAAAAGTAGAAAATGCACCATTTGATCCAATCGATCGTATTGGTCAATTAACTATGCGTAATTTAGACGTAGCAGATACGCGCGGAAAATTAAGTATCTATTCTCAAGTAGGTCTCTTAACTGCAGGGAAAGATTCAGTTTTACCGCAATTAGGTAAAAAATAATTCTCTCCTTTAAATATTAAAAGTGCGGTCGATTTTGACCGCACTTTTACTTTTCTAAATATTCATTTCTTGAAATAGATTTAATTTATCCGGCACGAGATAAACTTGATCACCTATTTTATATTGCGCATTGAGATAATTTTCTTTGGTAAGAATCACCTCAATCGGTTGTTCTGTTTGCGAACTTTCTACTTCAATTCTCACGATAAAACCAATAGCATTAATATGACGAATCGTACCACTCGCTAAGGCATTATGAGATTCACGCGAAAGTGTCAGTTCGTAAGGGCGAATATAAGCCGTTGCAGATTGGTTATTGATTGCATGAGTCGCATTGCTATGTGTTTGTAAATTATGAGCAAATTCACCAATGACTAAATTGCCTTGATCAATGTGTCCGTGGAACACATTAACATCCCCCACAAATTGCGTGACGAAAGGGGTTTGTGGTGCATGATAGATTTGGCTAGGCTCATCAATTTGCTCCACTTGACCTTTATTCATCACCACAATGCGATCAGACATATCTAATGCTTCATCTTGATCATGGGTAACGAAAATGCTGGTCACATTGAGTTCATGTTGCAATTCTCGCAGCCAACGGCGTAATTCTTTACGAACTTGAGCATCCAATGCACCAAAGGGTTCATCAAGTAGTAAGACTTTCGGTTGAACAGCAAGGGAGCGAGCTAAGGCTATCCGTTGTTTTTGCCCACCAGAAAGTTGATTAGGGTAGCGCTCGGCTAGCCATTCAAGTTTCACTAGCTTTAAAAGTGCGGTGACTTTTTCGCGAATTTCTTCTGCGGAAGGACGTTCTCTACGGGGTTTTACCGTTAGGCCAAAAGCGACATTGTCAAAGACGGTCATATTTTGAAATAGTGCATAATGCTGAAACACAAAGCCAACACCTCGTTCAGCAGCTGAAAGTTGAGTTACCTCTTTTTCACCAAACCAAATGTGTCCATTATCAGCAAATTCTAATCCTGCAATGATCCGTAATAGCGTTGTTTTTCCACAACCACTTGGCCCAAGCAAGGCGGTTAGCTGATTTACCGGAAAGCTGAGATTGATATCTTTCAACGCATGAAACTGTCCAAAGTGTTTGTTTAGTTGCTGGATTTTGATTGTCATGTATTGTGTTCCTGTTGTTATTCTTGGATTTTTTTCTTTTCCACATATCTCACTACGTTTTGCAATCCTAGTGTTCCCACTGCGATTAATGCTAATAAACTGGCGCAAGTAAATGCGGCAACAAATTGATATTCGTTGTAACTAATTTCTACATAAAGCGGAATTGTATTAGTCAAACCGCGAATATGACCAGATACAACACTTACGGCACCGAATTCACCCATTGCACGAGCGTTACTTAAAATCACACCATAAATTAATGCCCATTTTATTTTTGGTAGCGTTACGTGCCAGAAAAGTTGCCAAGTAGATACACCTAAGATTAACGCAGCTTGTTCCTCACTTGTGCCTTGTGCTGACATGGTTGGAATTAATGATTTTGCAATAAGTGGAAAGGTGACGAATAAGGTCACGATAACAATGCTTGGTGTTGCAAACATAAAACGAATATGGTGTTCAGCAAACCATGCGCCCCAAAGTCCATCTAACCCAAACAACAGTAAGAACATTAATCCTACAACCACTGGTGAAATGGAAAAGGGGAGGTCGAGTAGTGCGGTTAATAAGCTTTTCCCCTTAAAGTCAAAATAAGCAATAGCCCAAGCCATAACCACACCGATAAAAATGTTAATAGGTAATACAATTAACGAGACTTTGATCGTAAGCCAAATAGCCGCTAAGGCTTCAGGTTCTTTTAATGCAGCGAAAAATAGACCAATTCCTTGTTCAAGGGCTGAATAGAATACGGTAAATAATGGGAGCAATAAGATGATCGTAAAAAAACTGAGTGCGGTCAGAATTAAGATCCATTTTTGCCACGATTGGGTTTTCATAAATACCTCTTATCGAATTGGACTAATGCGTTTGGCAACAGACCATTGCGCTAAGTTAATGAATAAAATCAACAGAAATGAAATGGCAAGCATTAATAATGCAACCACAGATGCGCCTTGCACGTCATACAAATCAAGTTTTGACATAATAATCAATGGTGCAATTTCTGAGACGAGTGGCACATTACCCGCAATAAAAATGACTGAGCCGTATTCACCAAGCGATCGCGCAAATCCCATACCTGCACCGCCTATTAATGCAGGCAATACCGCTGGGATAATGACTTTTCGCAATGTTGTTAATCTGGATGCACCTAAAATTTGGGCTGCTTCTTCATAGCTAGGATCGAGATTTGCTAATACGGGTTGAATCGCTCGAACGGTAAAAGGCAAGCTGACAAAAATCAACGCAATCGCAATACCACTTGGAGTATAAGCAAGTTGAATCCCTAAATGGCTTAGCCATTGCCCAATCAGTCCAGTCGGAGCATAAAGCGAGGCAAGTGCGATACCAGCAACGGCAGTGGGTAAAGCAAAAGGTAAATCCACTAAAGCATTGACGAGATTCTTACCTGGAAAGTCATAACGCACTAAAACCCATGCCAATAAAAAGCCAAAAACGATATTAATTAACGTCGCAATTGCCGCCATTTCAAAGGATAGCGTTAAGGATGAGATCACTCGTTCACTCGTGATGATTTGAACGATATCAGCCCATTTTAACTGCCATGCAGTGAGCACAAGCAATGTTAATGGCAACAATACCATTGAGCCGAGCCAGGCTAATGTAATTAACATACTTCGTTTAAATCCTGGTAATACGGTTTTCATTATCCCACCTTCACAACAGATAAATACCTAAGCTTTGTAAGCGTTTTGAAATGTTCAAAAAAATAACCGCTCTTTTCCATAATGGCAAAGAACGGAAATTTATTTAATATTCCAAAGTGAAATAAGAAAACGTTTGGTTTTTGATTTTATATTTCGTTTTGTTCTATAAAATGCTTTTTCGTTATTTTTTGTACTTAACATTTTACGATATAAATTTAGCCACACGAAATTGAGGGTAATAACGAAGGAGAGTGAAAATGAAAAAAATTGCTTTATTTTCAGTGCTTTCTTTCGGCTTAGCAGCTTGTTTATGGCATACCAGTACGGAACAAAAAACAGTGCTACTGAATGTGTCTTATGACGTGATTCGTGATTTCTATAAGGAATATAACATCGCATTTCAACGTGAATTTCCCTCAGACGTGATGATTTCACAATCGCATGGTGGCGCCAGTAAACAGGTGCTCGGCGTGTTAAACGGCTTGCCTGCAGATGTGGTGACATTGACACAAAGTAATGATATCGACGCTTTAGTTAAAAAAGGCTTAGTGGATGCGGATTGGCAGCAAGTATTACCGAATGGTGCCGTTCCTTTTGGGTCAGTGATGGTGCTTCTGGTGAGAAAAGGAAATCCAAAACACATTCAAGACTGGTCGGATTTGATTCGGAATGATGTCAAAGTTGTCTTTGCTAATCCCAAAACGTCAGCAAATGGACGCTTTGCTTATTTATCGGCTTTAGCTTATGCCGAACAGCATAGTGATAAACCACAAGATTTTATGTTACGCCTGCTAAGAAATGTGCCGGTTTTAGAGGCGGGGGCGCGCAGTGCCAGTATTTCTTTTACACAGCGTAATATCGGTGATGTTTTAATTGCCCCGGAAAATGAAGCAGCGCTAGCGGCTAAAACACTGGGCGAAAATAGCTTTGAAGTGGTGTATCCGAGTATAACAGCCTATACCCCAATTTATGTGGCGGAAGTGAATAAAAATACGCAGGCAGATGGTTTGCATCAACTTTCCCATGATTATTTGAGCTATTTATGGTCAATCTCAGCACAGGAACTGGCAGCCAAAAATTATTTCCGTCCGACAGATAAAAAAATTATTGCTAAAACGACCGCACTTTTTCCTGAAGTGAATCAATTTGATGTGAACCAACGTTTTGGTTCGTGGGAGGCGATTAATACCAAACATTTTGTCGATAACGGCTTATTTGATCGTTTATATGTCAGTGCACAATGTGCTGATAAAGTGAATAAATAGGAGTGATACCCATGAATTATTTTCCACTTTTTGCTGATTTAACTGGTCGCCCGGTACTTGTTGTCGGCGGTGGTTCAGTAGCTGCTCGTAAAGTTGGGTTGTTGCTCAAAGCAAATGCTCAAGTCCGTATTGTTGCTCGCCAATTAAATGAGGAATTAAGCGAGCTTGAACGTCAAAATAAAGTGCTATGGATTGCGAAAGAATTTAATGCCGAACAAATGAGAACGGTGATGTTAGTGATCGCGGCAACAAATGATGAGGTATTAAATCACCGTATTTTCCATTTAGCCGAAAGCCAACATAAATTAGTCAATGTGGTAGATGATCAACCTCATTGTGGTTTTATCTTTCCTTCTATTATTGATCGTAATCCGATCCAAATCGCGATTTCGAGTGGTGGAAAGGCGCCGGTATTAGCCCGTTTATTACGTGAGAAACTGGAAGCATTATTGCCACAACATTTAGGCAAAATCGCTGAGATTTCTGGTAAGTGGCGTGATCAAGTAAAAGCAAAATTGGCATCGGTCACCGAACGTCGCCGTTTTTGGGAAAAAATGTTTAGTGGACGTTTTGCAAGTCTCGTTAAGAATCAACAAGAGGCACAAGCTGAAGAGGAATTAGCTGAACAACTAGAAAATAACTATCAAGGTGGTTTTGTCTCTTTAGTTGGTGCCGGTCCTGGCGATGCTGGGTTATTAACTCTTAACGGTTTACAGGAAATTCAACAAGCTGATGTGGTGCTTTACGATGCATTGGTTTCTGATGAGATTCTTTCTTTGATTCGTCGTGATGCAGAACGTATTTTTGTGGGGAAACGTGCCAATGGTCGTTCTGTCGCACAAGAAGAAACCAACCAATTGTTATTAACCCTTGCCCAACAAGGCAAGCGAGTAGTGCGCTTAAAAGGCGGCGATCCTTTCGTTTTTGGACGCGGTGGTGAAGAATTAGAAGTATTAGCTCAACATCAAATTCCATTTTCGGTTGTACCCGGTATTACAGCAGGCATTGGCGCAACAGCCTATGCCGGCATTCCATTAACTCACCGTGATTATGCACAAAGCGCCATTTTTGTGACCGGTCATCGTAAAGCCGATGCGTCTGATATTGAATGGCAAACCTTAGCAAGAAGTCATCAAACCTTAGTCATTTATATGGGGACGTTAAAAGCGCAAGTCATTGCTGAACATTTACAACAATATGGTCGCGCTGCGAATACGCCTGTTGCGATTATTAGTCAAGGCACTCAAATTACTCAAAAAACAGCGATTGGTACACTCGCAAATTTAGCTGAATTAGCAGAAAAAGCAGAGACGCCGGCCTTAATTGTGGTGGGAGAAGTGGTGAAATTACACGAACAATTAGCGTGGTTTGGCGAAGAAAAACAACGTCAAAAACAACCGCACTTTACCCTAGAAAGTTTAACTATCGGTCAAGTGGCGTAAGGAGTGGATGATGAGTTTATTTAAACCGACTTTTTGGCGAATTCCACTCGTTAGCCTTGATACTAAAGATCACTTGGCAGAAAAAACAGCCACATTGAAGCAACGTTTACATCAAATAGCTGATGGCCATCAGGATGCACGCTTTGCCAGCAGTTTAGCCGTAGAAGATATGGTCATTACCGATGTCATTGCGCGTGAAAACTTAGATATTGGTATTTTTACTTTAGATACCGGTTTACTCCATCAAGATACGTTAAATTTATTAGACAACCTTGAGAAAGTCTATCCACATCTTCAAATAGAACGCTTTCAGCCGATTGCTGATGAAGTGACTCGCTACGAGGAAGAAAAAGGGAAATTTGCTTTTTATGAAAGCGTGGAATTACGTCGCGAGTGTTGCCATATCCGTAAAATCGAACCGTTAAATCGCGCGATTCAAGGTGCAGATGCATGGCTGACCGGACAACGTCGAGAACAATCGGCTACACGTACTGCGCTCCCTTTTGCTGAGCAAGATCAGTCTCGTGGTATTGATAAATACAATCCTATTTTTGATTGGTCAGAAACAGATGTGTGGGCTTATATCTTAGCGAACAATGTGCCTTATAACGATCTTTACCATCAAGGATTTCCAAGCATTGGCTGCGATCCTTGTACCCGCCAAGTTAAACAGGGCGAAGATATTCGCGCCGGCCGCTGGTGGTGGGAGAGTAAAGATAGTAAGGAATGTGGATTACATAAGTAGAAAAATATAGGAAGAAAAACATGACAAAAACCGAACTCAACAACCAACATCTAGACTGGCTCGAGGCAGAGTCGATTCATATTATTCGTGAAGTCGTCGCGGAATGTGAAAACCCGGCGTTGCTCTTTTCCGGAGGGAAGGATTCTGTGGTATTGCTGGCGTTAGCCCGTAAAGCATTTCAGTTAGGTGATCGTCCGGTACATTTACCGTTTCCCTTGGTGCATATTGATACCGGTCATAATTATCCGGAAGTGATCCAATTTCGAGATGAGCAAGTGGCAAAACTTAACGCGCGTTTAGTTGTTGGACATGTGGAAGATTCTATTGCCAAAGGTACGGTGGTATTGCGCAAAGAAACTGATTCGCGTAATGCGGCACAGGCGGTCACTTTATTAGAGACCATCGCAGAGAATGGATTTGATGCCTTGATGGGCGGTGCACGCCGTGATGAGGAAAAAGCCCGTGCAAAAGAACGAATTTTCTCGTTCCGTGATGAGTTCGGTCAATGGGATCCTAAGGCACAACGTCCGGAATTATGGTCTCTGTACAATGCTAAATTGCATAAAGGCGAAAACATGCGGGTGTTTCCAATTTCTAACTGGACGGAATTAGACATTTGGCAATATATCGCTCGTGAGAATTTGGAATTGCCTCCTATCTATTACAGTCATAAACGCGAAGTTGTACGTCGAAAAGGTTTATTAGTGCCAGTGACGCCATTAACCCCTAAATTGCCGAATGAAGTCAGCGAAGTATTGGATGTTCGTTTTCGCACCGTAGGCGATATTAGTTGTACCTGTCCGGTGGCAAGCACAGCATCAACACCATTAGAAATTATTGAAGAAACCGCTATTGCCGACATTTCTGAGCGCAGCGCGACTCGTCTAGACGACCAAGCCAGCGAAGCCGCCATGGAGAAACGGAAAAAAGAAGGATATTTCTAGTATTTCTACGCCAGAAAGTAACAAAGAGTAAGATACAGTTAAATGGCTTAAGCGATTGATATGGGGCATGATTCAAAGATGATGAAATACAAAAGAATAATTAACAGAATATAAGGAAGAAATATGACACAACATTCAACTCCACTTCGTTTTATTACTGCCGGTAGTGTAGATGACGGGAAAAGTACCTTAATCGGCCGCTTACTTTACGATAGCAAAGCGTTATTGACCGACCAAATCAAAACCCTTAACGCAGGAAAAGAGAAAGGCAATAAAGAAGCCATTGATTTTTCTATTTTGACAGATGGTTTGGAAGCAGAACGTGAACAGGGCATTACCATTGATGTAGCCTATCGCTATTTCTCCACGGCAAAACGTAAATTCATCATTGCCGACACCCCAGGACATGAGCAATACACACGTAACATGGTGACAGGCGCGAGTACAGCATCTGCTGCAATCGTCTTAATTGATGCTTCTCAGCTGAATTTTGATGAAAAACCGTTACAACTCTTACCACAAACTAAACGTCATTCAGCGATTTTACGTCAATTAAATTGTCCGCATATTTTAGTGGCGGTGAACAAAATGGATTTATTGGATTACAGCGAAGAAAAATTCAATGCCATTGTGGAGGCGTATCGTCAATTGGTGGCACAACTCGGATTAAAAGAGGTACATTTTGTGCCGGTATCTGCATTGCTTGGCGATAACCTAGTATATGCAAGTGAAAGCACCTCTTGGTATCAAGGCGAACCTTTACTCACCATTTTAGAAAATTTACCAAGTGTGGATGAGGTGAGTCATTCCAATGCTGATTTCTATTTCCCCGTGCAATTAGTCGTACGTCAGGATGCAGATAAAGCTGATGATTTTCGCGGTTATCAAGGTCGAATCGAACGTGGCTCAGTGCAACTGGGGCAGACTATTCGAATTGAACCAAATGGATTAACAGCTAAGGTGACCGAGATTATTACGCCAAAAGGTGAGGTGACACAGGCGGTGGCCGGGGAAGTGATTACCTTACGTTTAGATCGCGATATTGATATTTCCCGTGGTGATTTATTTGTAGATGAAAGTTCATCACTTACACCACAAAAGCAACTTGAAGCCACAATTTGTTGGTTTGATGAACGCCCATTAAATACTGCCCGTAAATATTTACTTAAACATGGTACGCAAACCATATTTGCCAAAATCAGTGAAATTGAAAGCGTGTTAAACGTTCATACACTCGAACAAGAAAGTGGCGCTACAGCCTTAAAGATGAATGATATTGCTCGAGTACGTTTAAGTTTACAGAAACCGATTGTTGCCACAACTTATGAAGAAAATATTGCTGGTGGTGCCTTTATTTTAGTTGATGAGGCAACTTATAACACCGTAGCAGCCGGTATGATTCTCTAACTCGCGTTTTCTTTAATATGTGAATTTACTGATATTACTCATTTTCTTGTGGGGAAACTTATGCAACACAACAATCCATTACCAACAGAAATACTAAATCTCTTACCAACACTAACGCCCCTTCAATTGGCATGGCTTTCGGGTTATGCATGGTCGCAAGCTTCCGGTGTAGAACAACAGGTTGCTGGGCAACATTTGGCAGCAAATTTGACCGCACTTTCGGCAGAACCTTTTTCAATTACAGTGCTTTCAGGCTCACAAACTGGCAATGCTAAATCGGTGGCAGATAAAGTTGCCGCAGAGCTTACAGAAGCCGGTATTGCCGTGAAACGTGTCGCTTTAAAAGATTATAAAGCGAAAACCATTGCTGATGAAAAATACTTGCTTTTAGTGACTTCCACACAAGGTGAAGGCGAGCCACCAGAAGAAGGCGTGGTATTGCATAAGTTATTAAACGGTAAAAAAGCACCCAAACTCACCGAATTGCAATTTGCTGTGTTGGGATTAGGGGATAGTTCTTATCCAAATTTCTGCCAAGCAGGCAAGGATTTTGATCAGCGTTTTGCTGAATTAGGCGCGACGCGTTTATTTGAGCGAGTGGATGCCGATTTAGATTACAGTGCAACCGCGGAACAATGGATCCGAGATATTGTGGCTATCGTAAAAGAAAAGGCTGCGCAGGCTTCACCGGTTGTGCAAAGTATTGCTACAGCTACAACTGCACCGGTAGCCAAGGAAAGCCAATACAATAAAGCCAATCCATTTCCTGCAACGTTAATTACTAACCAGAAAATTACCGGCCGTCAGTCGGATAAAGATGTGCGTCATTTAGAATTTGATTTAGCAGGTTCGGATCTTCATTATCAAGCGGGGGATGCACTTGGTGTATGGTTTGACAATGATCCTAAGTTAGTCGATGAAATTTTATCGCTCGCGCAGATTGATCCTACTACAGAAGTGACAATTGAGGGAAAAACGCAAACTATTTCGACCGCACTTTTATCACATTTAGAGCTTACTCAAAACACACCTGCTTTTGTGAAAGGCTATGCAGCTTTGGCACATAACGAACAGCTAAATGATTTTGTTTCGGATAATCAAGCATTGCAAGAATTGGTTCAACGTACACCGATTGTGGATGTATTACATAAATTTCCTGCAAAATTAACCGCTGAACAACTGGTTTCATTATTACGTCCTTTAACGCCTCGTTTGTATTCCATTTCATCTTCTTCAGCAGAGGTTGGGGAAGAAGTGCATCTAACTGTTGGCGTGGTACGTTTTGAACATGAAGGTCGAGCACGCAGCGGCGCAGCTTCAAGCTTTTTAGCGGATCGAGTAGAAGAAGATGGTGCTGTGCGTGTATTTGTAGAGCATAACGATAATTTTCGTCTGCCAACTGACACGACTAAGCCAATTATTATGGTGGGTTCCGGTACCGGCGTGGCACCATTCCGTGCCTTTATGCAGCAACGCGTAGCCGATGAGGCAAATGGTAAAAACTGGCTGATTTTTGGTAATCCGCATTTTGCCAGCGATTTCCTTTATCAAACTGAATGGCAACAATTTGCCAAAGAGGGCTTCTTGCATAAATACGATTTTGCTTGGTCACGCGATCAAGAGAAGAAGATCTATGTGCAAGATAAAATTCGTGAAAATTCGACCGCACTTTGGCAATGGTTACAAGAAAGCGCTTATTTTTATGTCTGTGGAGATGCATCAAAAATGGCAAAAGATGTGGAACAAGCATTACTCGAAGTCATTGCTAAAGAAGGCAATTTAAGTCCGGATGAAGCAGAAGATTATTTAAATGAACTGCGTGAAGAAAAACGTTATCAACGCGATGTGTACTAGATTTGTGGGGTGAAAAAATGACAGAGCAAAACAAACAAAAAGGCTTGGAATGGCAAGAAAAACCGCTTTCTGACAATGAACGTTTAAAAACCGATAGTAACTTTTTACGCGGTACCATTTTAGATGATTTAGAGGATTCCTTAACCGGTGGTTTTCGTGGGGATAACTTTCAATTAATCCGTTTCCACGGTATGTATGAACAAGACGATCGTGATATTCGTACCGAACGCGCAGAGGAAAAACTCGAACCGTTGAAATTTATGCTGTTACGTTGCCGTTTACCGGGTGGGATTATCAAGCCATTCCAATGGATTGAATTGGATAAATTCGCCCGTGAACATAGTTATTATCGTTCGATTCGTTTGACCAATCGTCAAACTTTCCAATATCACGGTGTGCCGAAAAGCCAATTACAAACCATGCATCGTTTATTGCATAGTTTGGGATTAGACTCCATTGCAACGGCTTCAGATATGAACCGTAATGTGTTGTGTACTTCGAACCCAATTGAATCAAAGCTACATCAGCAGGCATATGAATATGCGAAGAAAATTTCAGAACATCTGTTACCACGTACACGAGGTTATCTAGATGTATGGATTGATGGTAAGAAAGTCCAAAGTAGCGATGATTTTTTACAGGAAGAACCGATTCTCGGTAAAACTTATTTGCCACGTAAATTTAAAACAGCCGTGGTGATTCCACCACTCAATGACGTGGATTGTTACGGGAATGACTTAGATTTTGTCGCCATTGCAGACGAGAACGGCAATTTGGTTGGCTTTAATGTCTTGGCGGGCGGTGGCTTATCCCTTGAGCATGGTAACACCAAAACCTATCCGCATATTTCCCTTGAACTGGGTTATGTGCCGTTGGAATACACCTTAAAAGCAGCGGAAGCCGTGGTAACGACCCAACGAGATTTTGGTAACCGTAGCGATCGTAAAAATGCACGTAGTCGTTATACCATTCAAAACATGGGATTAGATAATTTCCGCGCCGAAGTCGAACGTCGTATGGGGATTCCATTTGAACCGATTCGTCCGTTTAAATTTACCGAACGCGGTGATCGTATCGGTTGGGTAAAAGGCATTGATAACAACTGGCATTTGACCCTGTTTATCGAAAGCGGTCGCTTGGTGGATAACGATGAGAAAAAATTACTGAGTGGTGTATTGGAAATTGCCAAAATTCATAAAGGTGATTTTCGTATCACCGCCAACCAAAATCTGATCGTGGCAAATGTAGCGGAAGAGGATAAAGCACAAATTGAACAAATTGCACGCGATTACGGTTTGATTCGTGATGATGTGAGTAAATTACGTGAAAACTCAATGTCCTGCGTTTCTTTCCCAACTTGTCCATTGGCGATGGCAGAATCAGAGCGAATTCTCCCAAGCTTTATTGATGAACTGGATAAAGTGATGGCGAAACATCACGTGGCTGATGATTATATCGTTACACGTATTACCGGTTGCCCAAATGGATGTGGCCGCGCAATGCTGGCGGAAATCGGTTTGGTAGGCAAAGCAATTGGTCGTTACAATTTGCATATTGGTGGGGATCGTGAAGGTGTGCGTATTCCACGTCTTTATAAAGAAAATATCACGATTCGGGAAATTATCAGTGAACTTGATACTCTGATTGGCCGTTGGGCAAGTGAGCGTCATGAAAATGAAGGCTTTGGTGATTTCACCATTCGTACCGGCATTATTAAGCCTGTGGTGAATGCACCGGTAGATTTCTGGGATGACTCAAAAGTGATTATTAAATCAGCGGCTTAATGTACAAAAGTGCGGTCGATTTTGACCGCACTTTTAGCTGAGATAATAAAAAACCTTAGGTTTTAACCTAAGGTTTTTATTTTTTAGCACGAATTATTTTTTCTCTTCACATTTGTTGATATCGCTACATTTGCCGTAGAGATATAAACTGTGTGCTTTTAATTTGATGCCATGTTGTTCACTGATTTCTTTTTGACGTTGTTCGATAATATTATCAGTAAACTCAAATACTTTGCCACAATCTTCACAGATAATGTGATCGTGGTGTTCTGTTGGCGCAAGCTCAAAAACAGATTTGTTGCCTTCAAAATTATGGCGAATCAAGATATGCGCTTCATCAAATTGGTTAAGCACGCGATATACAGTTGCAAGGCCAATATCACTGCCTTGCTCTAACAAGATTTTATATACTTCTTCAGCTGAGAAATGTTCATGTTTATGCTCTTGCATTAATGCAAGGATAGTGAGCCGAGGTTCAGTAATTTTTAATCCTGCTTTTTTGAGTAATTTGATGTTTTCTTCAGACATAATGTTCCCTTAAATTTGCTAAATTAGAGATGGTTAAGCTAATTCTGCTAAACACATTTCATCGTAGATTTGTTTTGTCCATTTCTCTACGCGTTCTGCAGTAAGTTCAGGTTGACGATCTTCATCAATACATAAACCGATAAAGTTTCCATCATCTAATAATGCCTTTGATGATTCAAAGGTATAACCATCCGTTGGCCAGTTCCCTACAATAATCGCACCGCGTGGTTCAACGATATCTCGTACTGTACCGATAGCATCACAGAAATAATCTGCGTAGTCTTCCTGATCGCCACAGCCAAAGATACCGACTAATTTGTCAGTAAAATCAATTTCTTCTAGAGTTGGGAAAAAATCATCCCAGTCAGCTTGTGCTTCACCGTAATACCAAGTTGGAATACCGAAAAGTAAAAAATCATAACTTTCGATATCTTCTTTAGAGCTTTTTGCAATGTCACGAATATCAACAAGTTCGTTGCCTAATTGCTTTTGAATCATTTTTGCAATGTTTTCTGTATTACCTGTGTCACTACCGTAAAATAAACCGACAACTGCCATTGTTCTTTCCTTTTGAAATAAAATTAGGTGAGTAGAAAAAAAGATGAGGGATCCAAGCCCCACAATTTGTGCGAACTATAACATAAATGAATTCTCATTTGAATAGAATAATTCTCATTTAAAACGATTAATTCTTATTTAGAAACCTATCAATAGCACGTATTACAAAATCAGGTTTTTCTGCATGAACCCAGTGCCCAGAACCATTGATGGTAAAGGAGGTCGCATTCGGGAATTGTTTTAGAATGGTTTCTGTATATTCAGGTTTAATATAAGATGAAAGCCCACCTTTGATGAAGAGTGTAGGCGTATTAGCGAAGAGCTCTTGCCAATCCATTAGCTCCGCATAATGTTCAAAAAGTGCGGTCAAATTGAAACGAAAATATTCACTTGAAGTAGGCTCAAAAGATTTCAACATAAATTGCACCACACTCGGATCAGCAATTTCAGTTTCTAAAATAGGCTTAGCTTGTTGACGAGTTTGTGGCTGCGCTTTTTTCACAGCAAACAAACCACGGAACACATCATCATGTCCAGCACTGCTATTTGCGACTGGGGCAATATCAATGACGACCAATTTTTCTACGCGCTGTGGTTGAAGAGCGGTCATTTTCATGGCCGTTTTTCCACCCATTGAATGACCAATTAAGATAACCTTATCTAATTGAAGATGATCGATAAGTTGCCATACATCATCAGCCATGACATAGTAATTCATTGTTTCTGAATGAAAACTATGCCCATGATTACGTAAATCTACGCGCAAAATATTATAGTGATCGCTAAATGCACGCGCGATGACGCCAAGATTATTCATATCCCCAAACAAGCCATGAATGAAAACTAAAGTAGGCGAATTAATTGATTGTTTTGCTTGGTGAAATTGATGGTTTAATAATTGGGAAGATGACATATATTTTGCGTGAGAATTTGGTTAGAAATCGTTATAATGGACGAAAATTTTAGCAAACGGAGAGAAAAAAATGAAGATAATTGAAGTCGATGAGGAATTATATCAATACATTGCGGCACAAACTCAATCTATTGGAGAAAGTGCGTCTGATATTCTTCGCCGTTTGTTGAATTTACCCACTCACGCAACAAGCTCGGTTGATTTCTTTGAATCAGTCGCGTCAGCTGAAACGCCAAAAAGCGCGGTGCATTCTGAGCCTGTTTTAGCGGAAAAAACAACCGAAGCATCTCAACCAAAAGTTGAACCTGTCGAACCGCCAAAAGTAGTGAAAAAACAATCGGATGAAGCAATAAATCACATTGTTGATAAAGTGCGTGCACTCTTGAATTCTGCTGAATTTAAAGAAGAGCCAAAAGCCGTTGTGCGTTTTTTAAGTATATTACGTACTCTTTATCGTACCAATCCAGAAAGCTTTGCACAGGCAACCGAAAGCTTACAAGGCCGTACTCGTGTGTATTTTGCTCGTGATGAAGGGACGTTGCTTGTGGCAGGTAATCACACGAAACCAAAACAAATTCCTGACACACCATATTGGGTGATTACCAATACCAATAGTAATCGTAAGATGCTCATGCTAGAAGGGGCGATGCAATCTATGCATTTGCCGGAATATTTAATTGACGAAGTTCGCCCTTATTTCGTTAGCAACTAAGTCAATGCAAAAATTTCCTTGGCAAGCGTTTGCCCAAAATTCAGCGTATGCAAATCAGATCGCGTTGCGAAATTCGCAGGGCGATCCTTTTACTTGGGTGGAACTTGCTGAGAAAATTAATCAAGTAGAAGCCTTTCTTTTACAACAAGGTGTGACGACGCAAAGTGCGGTCGCTTTTTGTGGTAAAAATTCAGAACAGATCTTATTTCTTTATTTAGCCGTTATTCAGCTAGGCG
The DNA here is from genome assembly GCF_001815355.1 of Haemophilus sp. HMSC068C11. GTDB lineage: Bacteria > Pseudomonadota > Gammaproteobacteria > Enterobacterales > Pasteurellaceae > Haemophilus_D. Next base: position 320,642 of record NZ_KV820360.1, on the reverse strand, counting down.
CAAAAATTTTAGGGATCAATCCGGCATTTCCTCAAGAGAAAAGAGAAGAATTGTGCCAAGTGTATGGGGTGGATTTTTGTTATCAAACTGAAGATATTCATTATTTAGCTACTAAAGCATTACCCGAACATAACGCTGACTTTACAAAAGCGGCAACGATGACATTAACATCGGGCTCGACTGGTTTGCCTAAAGCGGTGGTGCATAATGTGTCTGCTCATTTAGCTAATGCAGAAGGCGTTTGTGCCTTAATGAATTTTGGCAAAGATCAATCGTGGCTACTTTCTTTGCCACTTTATCATGTTTCTGGACAAGGCATTGTGTGGCGTTGGCTTTACGTAGGTGCAACCTTAGTTTTACCGAAAGAAGATTTTTATCAATCTATTGGTGAGGTGTCACATGTTTCTCTCGTGCCAACGCAATTACAACGTTGGTTTGATTATTTGATCGAACATCCACAATCTACCCAAACTCAAGCGGTATTATTGGGTGGAACACAAATCCCTGTTAAATTAACCCAAGCATTAAATGAATTAGGGATTCGCAGTTATTCAGGTTATGGTATGACCGAAATGGCTTCTACCGCATTCGCTAAACAATCAGATGGAAAAATCGGTGTGGGGCAGCCTTTGCTTGGTCGAGAGTTCAAGTTAGTGAATGAAGAAGTTTGGCTAAAAGGTGCCGGGCTTGCCGTGGGATATTGGCGCAATGGGTATGTCGATCCGCTTACTAATGCTGAAGGTTGGTTCCAAACCAAAGATAAAGGTCAATGGCTCGATAACGAATTAGTCATTCAAGGCCGATTAGATAATATGTTTATTTCCGGTGGTGAAAATATTCAGCCGGAAGAAATTGAAAAAGTGATTGCACAATCAGATTTGGTGAAACAAGTCTTTGTTTTACCTAAACATGATGAGGAATTTGGCCATCGTCCTGTCGCGATTGTTGAATTTCATACCTCATTTAATGAAAGTGCGGTTGAATCTCTCAATGTTTTTTTACAAGGGCGATTGGAACGATTTAAGCAACCCATTGCCTACTATGAACTCCCGACGAATTTAATCCAAGGGGCAATAAAGATTTCTCGCAAAGCACTCGCCGATTGGCTGTCGCAACAATAGGAAAGTTAGTTTAATGAAAAAAATCTCTCGTGTTTTGACCGCACTTGGTCTTTCATTTGTTTTTACAATGTCGCTTTCTCAGCCTGTTTGGGCAGAGAATAGTAATGCTGATTTGCCGACAGAAAAAACACTAAAAAGTGAATTAGCTGATGCACAAAAATTACCGGATGGTGATGAAAAAACAAATAATGTTGCGACAATCCAGGCTTCGCTTGATTTCTTGCAACAAATTCAAACTCAGCAAAAAAATAACAATGATTTGCAAGATACGCTTATTGATGCAGATTCTGAAATTCAGAAGAATAATGCCGATCTTCAAAATCTTAAAAAACAGCTAAGTACGCCAAGTAACACCGATTATGCTTCACAAAGTTTAGCCAATCTACAGGCTCAGGTTGAGAAACTGACCAATCAACAACAAGATGCGCAATCTGCCTTAAGTGCGGTGAATACACAACTTGCAGGACAGAGCTCAGTGTCTGAACGAGCTCAAACAGCCTTAACAGACAATGTTAAACGTACGCAAGAATTGAATCAGAAATTAGCTGATCCAACGACAAGTGCACTGTTAAAACAGCAAATTCAGCTTGAATTGCAATTGATTGAGCTAAAAAATATCTATAATCAAGTGCTATTAAAAAATAGCGATCAATTGACAGTGCTTTATCAAAGCCGATATGAACTATTAAATACTCGTGTTCAAGCATTGCAGCAACAAATTGCAGCCATTCAAGAAGCGATTAATCAAAAGAATTTGGCTAAAACACAAAACCAAGTTGAGCAAGCACAGCAACAAAGCCAAAGCATTGAGCAAAATCCGCTGATCCAGAAAGAGTTAGATTTAAATTCGCAACTTAGCCAATATTTACTTGAGCAAACAGAGAAAACCAATACATTAACGCAAGATGAACTACGCATGCGAAATGTGTTGGATAACTTAACGCAGACACAACGTACCATTGATGAGCAAATCAGTGCGTTACAAGGCACGTTGGTGCTTTCTCGCATTATTCAGCAACAAAAACAAAAATTACCGACCAATTTAAATATTCAAGGTCTTTCAAAACAAATTGCAGATTTACGTGTACAGATCTTTGATATCACGCAAAAACGTAATGAGCTTTATGATATTGATGCCTACATCAGTAAAATTGAGCAGGATGAAAACAAATCGTTTACACCGGCGGAAAAAGCACAATTAACCAATTTATTGACAGAACGTCGAAAAGTGGCTTCTGATTTGATTAAGTCATTGAATAATCAGTTAAATTTGGCGATTTCCTTAGAGCTAACCCAACAACAAATTACACAAATCAGTGATCAGATCCAGTCTAAACTTGATCAACAAAGTTTCTGGGTAAAAAGTAATAACCCAATTAATCTAGATTGGTTCAAGAAATTACCGATGTCACTCAAAGCGCAATTTGATGGTATTGGTAAAAAATTAGGTTTTCCAACAAACTTTGATAATTTGCCGTATTTACTCACTTATGTCTTTATTTTGTTTGTGATTGGTGGGTTGATTTTCAAATTTAAAGAATCGATTAAACAACGTTTGAGCGTGATTAATGGCGAAATTAATACGCTTCGTTCTGATAGCCAATGGCATACGCCGCTTGCGTTATTTTATACGGCGCTTTTATCGTTATCAGGTACCCTTTGGTTTTTAGCAGCTTGCCAACTTTTAGGCTTTTTCTTTGTAAAAAACCCACAAGAGTTTTGGGAATGGTCGCTCAGTATGGCGGGCTATTGGTGGTTCTTTAGTTTTGTTTTAGCTATTCTTCGTCCGAATGGTATTTTAGTGCGCCATTTTGGTTTTGCTAAAGAGAGTGCAGCTAGCCTACAAGATGTTACGAAACGTATTATTGTTTCTGTTGTGTTATTACTGAATACATCAATTTTCAGTAATGTCATGGATACAGGTTTAGCCAATGACGTCCTCGGCGAAATTAATACGATTGTTGCCTTGCTTTTCTGTATTGTGATTATTGCGCCACGTTTTGTTCGCACAGAAAAATCGTTGAATTCAAGCGTAACGGATCAGCGTGATAGAACGCTTTTAAAAATTATGCGCGTTTTATTGCAATTGGTCCCTGTTATTTTAATTGCACTAGTTGCTTTAGGCTATTATTACACCGCCTTAAATTTAATTACGCATATTATTAATACCTACATTGCATGGGTGGTGTGGTCGTTGGTGCGTCATACTATTTATCGTGGTATTACGGTTGCATCAAGACGTTTAGCTTATCGACGTTTACAAGAAAAACGTCAGCAAAAACAACAAGATTCAAGTGATACTTCAGCCTCTGATGATGTGGTCGTAATTACCGAACAAGAAGAGGGATTGGCCTTAAATGAAGTGCGTAGCCAGTTACTACGCTTTGCCGATCTCTTTATTTGGACCGCACTTTTTGCCATCTTCTATTATGTATGGTCAGATTTAGTTACGGTTGTAAGTTATTTACGTGATATTACCTTGTGGCAACAAACTTCAACAACTGAAGCGGGCGTGGTGACAGAAACGATCTCACTCTTTAACTTGATTGTTGCATTAATTATTGTCGTGATTACCTATATTTTAGTGCGTAATATTCAAGGTATTTTAGAAATATTGCTCTTCTCGCGAGTGAAACTTTCGCAAGGTACGCCTTATACCATTACAACATTATTAACCTATATCTTGGTTGCAGTGGGTGGGGCATGGGCATTTTCGACGCTTGGGATGTCATGGTCTAAATTACAATGGTTATTTGCTGCCCTTTCCGTTGGTCTCGGTTTTGGTATGCAGGAAATTTTTGCGAACTTTGTTTCCGGTATCATTTTATTATTTGAACGTCCAATTCGTGTGGGCGATACCGTGACCATCAACGATGTAACAGGTACGGTAGCAAAAATCCGTATTCGAGCTATCACGATGATCGATCCGGATCGAAAAGAAGTGATTGTGCCAAATAAATCTTTTGTAACCGGACAAGTGACTAACTGGGCATTATCTAATACCGTTACTCGTTTAGTTGTGTCCGTTGGGGTGGCTTATGGTTCAGATTTAGAGTTAGTGAAACGTTTATTATTGCAAGCTGCAAATGAGCAACCAAACATCTTAAAAGATCCAGAACCAAGAGCGCTATTTTTAACCTTTGGTGCAAGTACGTTAGATCACGAACTACGTGTTTATGTTGGGCAAGTGTCTGAGCGAAATGATACGCTTGATGCACTCAATCGTCGTGTAAATCAGTTATTTGCAGAAAATAATATTGATATTGCATTCAATCAATTAGATATCTTTATTAAAAATAAAGATACTGGCGAGGAAATTCCATTTATTGATGTGGCAAAATTAGCCCAAAATCATTAATTAAAGAGAGAAAATATGGCAGGGAATACTATCGGACAACTTTTTCGTGTGACGACCTTTGGGGAGTCACATGGTATTGCATTAGGCTGTATCGTAGATGGCGTACCGCCGAATCTTGAATTATCGGAAGCCGATATTCAACCTGATTTAGATCGTCGTAAACCGGGTACATCACGCTATACCACACCGCGTCGTGAAAACGATGAAGTACAGATTTTATCTGGAGTATTTGAAGGTAAAACAACCGGTACCAGCATTGGAATGATCATTAAAAATGGTGATCAACGTTCACAAGATTATGGCGATATCAAAGATCGTTTCCGTCCTGGGCATGCGGATTTTACCTATCAACAAAAATACGGTATTCGTGATTATCGCGGTGGTGGACGCTCTTCTGCACGTGAAACCGCCATGCGTGTTGCTGCGGGAGCGATTGCGAAGAAATATTTACGTGAGCAGTTTGGCATTGAAGTGCGTGGTTTTTTAAGCCAAATCGGTGAAGTGAAGATTGCGCCACAAACTGTCGGCAAAATTGATTGGGATAAAGTCAACAGCAATCCATTTTTCTGTCCAGATGAAAGTGCGGTCGAAAAATTTGATGAATTAATCCGTGAATTGAAAAAAGAAGGGGATTCGATTGGTGCCAAACTAACCGTGATTGCAGAGAATGTCCCTGTTGGTTTAGGTGAGCCCGTTTTTGATAGACTTGATGCGGATTTAGCCCATGCGTTAATGGGAATTAATGCCGTTAAAGGTGTAGAAATTGGAGATGGTTTTGCCGTGGTTGAACAGCGTGGAAGTGAACATCGTGATGAAATGACACCAAATGGTTTTGAAAGCAACCATGCTGGCGGTATCTTAGGAGGTATTAGCTCAGGTCAGCCAATTATTGCGACCATTGCACTAAAACCAACATCCAGTATTACGATTCCAGGACGTTCTATTAATTTAGAGGGTGATCCTGTTGAAGTCGTAACAAAAGGCCGTCATGATCCTTGTGTGGGAATCCGTGCAGTCCCTATTGCAGAAGCCATGGTCGCAATTGTGTTACTCGATCATTTATTACGTTTTAAAGCGCAATGCAAATAACTCTTTTAAATTAAGCTTATTTTTCTTTCATTAAAGATAAGAAGATTCGTTTTAGGAAATTTTATGAGTAGATCTTTAGCAAAATTACTTTCAAGTGCGGTTGTTTTAGGGAGTGTTTTTTTCTCGCTACAAACAACGGCCTCGCCACAAGACTGGCAACGAATTAAACGTCCGATTCCAGCAACAGACGGTAAAGCGAATCCAATTGGTAGCTATTCAAATGGTTGTATTATTGGGGCTGAACCTTTGCCTTATAAAGGTGAGGGGTACCAAGTCATTCGTATGAATAAAAATCGCTATTATGGTCATCCGGATATGATTGCCTACTTACAGCGTCTTGGGCAAAAAGCGAAGTCAGCAGGCTTACCAACGATGTTAGTTGGGGATATTGCTATGCCTGGTGGCGGTCGCTTTTTAACAGGGCATGCAAGCCATCAAATGGGATTAGATGCGGATATTTGGTTGCGTATGGGCACCATGACAGACAGCGAAGCGCTAAATTCTGATGGAAAAGGTTTGCTCGTGGTGAATCGTCAAACACAACGTGTTGATGAAAATGTGTGGAATAACAATCATGCAACGCTAATTAAATTGGCTGCGCAAGATCCAAAAGTCACCCGTATTTTTGTGAACCCTGCAATTAAATTAAAACTTTGTCAAACTGCAGGAGATGATCGTACCTGGTTACATAAAATTCGCCCATGGTTTGGACATGATTCGCATTTCCATGTGCGTATTGCTTGTCCGAAAGATGCCGCTTATTGTGAAGATCAAGCACCGGTACCCGCAGGTGATGGATGTGGTGATGAACTTTATTCTTGGTTTGAACCAGCAAAACCAGGTTCAGGCTCTTCTAAACCAAAAGTGACACCGCCAGAACCGTTCTTGTGCCAACAAGTGTTGAGTTCGCCAAATAGTAGCGAATGGTTAGAGTAGGAGTTAAATCATGGAGTTGGGGATTGATATATTAGCCATGCTTTTTGCAGCTGCCTTTATTGCCGCATTTATTGATGCGATAGCGGGTGGCGGAGGCTTAATTACAATCCCTGCCTTATTAATGACAGGCATGCCACCTGCGATGGCGTTAGGTACAAATAAATTACAAGCGTTTGGTGGGGCGTTGTCGGCAAGTATTTACTTTCTGCGTAAAAGAGCGGTCAATTTACCCGAGTTTTCTTTCATCTTACTGGTGATTTTTATCGGCTCGGTGATTGGTACGTTACTCATACAAAATTTAGATGCATCATTAATTAAAAAAGGGCTTCCATTTCTCATTTTAGCGATCGGCTTATACTTTTTATTTACGCCTAAATTGGGTGAAAGTGATCGTAAACAACGAATTTCTTACGCTGTTTTTGCATTATGTTTTGGTTCATTACTGGGTTTTTATGACGGCTTTTTTGGGCCGGGAACAGGTTCATTAATGAATCTAGCTTGTGTGACGTTACTTGGATTTAACCTCACCAAAGCGACTGCTCATGCGAAAGTGATGAATTTAACCTCTAATTTTGCTTCATTAATTTTCTTCTTTATTGGTGGTCATGTGATTTGGACTGTCGGTTTAGTAATGATGGCAGGAAGCCTGATAGGTGCAAATTTAGGTGCTAAAATGGTGATGGCAAAAGGCAAACAACTGATCAGACCGATGGTGGTGATTATGTCATTTATCATGACGATAAAAATGGCGTATGATCAAGGTTGGTTTTATTTTTAACGATTGATTATGACAGATTCTCAAAAAAAATTACGTATTACGGCACGAACGGGCTATGAACCACATTTTTCATGGTCATATTTGCACCCCCAAAATTGGGGTATTTGGCTCGGTATTTTTGTGCTTTTGTTACTCGCTTTTGTGCCATTTCGTTTACGCGATAAAATGGCTGAGAAACTGGCGCGTACGCTGACAAAAAAAATCGGTAAACCACGTATTCGTGCTGAGATTAATTTGAAACTTTGTTTTCCAGATTGGACGGATGAGCAACGTAACAAAGTGATTGAAGAGATGTTTGTGACTGTTGCACAAGTAATGCTTGGTATTGGCGAAATTGCCATTCGTTCTAAAAAACATTTACAAAAACGTAGCGAATTTATTGGTCTTGAGTATATCAAACAAGCCAAAGAAGAAGGGCATAACATCATTTTGATGGTGCCACATGGTTGGGCGATTGATGCCTCTGGCATTATTTTGCATACACACGGCATGCCGATGACGTCAATGTATAACCCGCACCGAAATCCGTTGGTGGACTGGTTGTGGACTTTAGCGCGTCAGCGTTTTGGCGGGAAAATGCATGCGCGCCAAAATGGGATTAAGCCATTTTTAGCACACATCAAACAAGGTCAAATGGGGTATTATCTTCCTGATGAAGATTTTGGTGCTGAGCAAAGTGTCTTTGTGGATTTCTTTGCCACTTATAAAGCGACACTTCCTGGGTTAAACAAAATGGCGAAATTAGCGAAAGCGGTGGTTATCCCAATGTTCCCACGTTATAACGCTAAGAATGGCAAGTATGAAATGGAAATTCGCCCACCGATGCAATTAAGCGAAGATCCTGAGCAATCAGCCCGTGCGATGAACGAAGAAATTGAATATTTCGTTACACCAACCCCCGAACAATATGTCTGGATTTTACAGCTTCTTCGTACCCGAAAAGACGGGGAAGATATTTACCCAGATTAATTCATTTTATTTACAAAAGTGCGGTCAAAATTCACCGCACTTTTGTATTTTTATATGCTAGAATGCGAGCCTAAAAACAGGATTTTTTCTTACTCTTTTTTGAGCAATTATTTATGAACAAACAACTTGAATTAATTAAATCTTCTATCAAATCTATCCCAAATCATCCAAAAGAAGGCATCATTTTCCGTGATATCACGAGCTTGCTTGAAGTGCCTGCAGCTTTCAAAGCCACAATCGATTTGATCGTTGAAAAGTATAAAAATCAAGGTCTCACAAAAGTCATCGGTACCGAGTCTCGTGGATTTATTTTTGGTGCGCCAGTTGCATTAGCATTAGGCTTGCCATTTATCCCCGTTCGTAAACCGGGCAAATTACCGCGTGAAGTGATTGCACAGTCTTATCAATTAGAATACGGTCAAGACACCCTTGAATTGCATACAGATGCGATTTCACAAGGTGATAACGTGTTAATCATTGATGATTTGTTAGCAACGGGTGGAACAGTTGAAGCTACCGTGAAATTAGTTCAACGTTTAGGTGGTGAAGTGAAACATGCTGCCTTTGTGATTAATTTGCCAGAATTAGGGGGCGAAAAACGCTTACGTGATTTAGGCATTGATTGCTACACCTTAGTGAATTTTGAAGGCCATTAATTTTTAAAGGGATGCGATGAGCTACCAAGTTTTAGCCAGAAAATGGCGACCAAAAAACTTTTCTGAAGTAGTGGGGCAAAGCCATGTGCTCACTGCTTTGGAAAACGGTTTAAAAGAAAACCGTTTACATCATGCTTATTTATTTTCCGGCACCCGTGGCGTGGGTAAAACCTCTATTGCTCGTTTATTTGCGAAGGGCTTGAACTGCGTAAACGGTATTACTGCCGATCCTTGCGGTGAATGTGAAAACTGCAAAGCGATCGAAGCGGGCAACTTTATTGATTTAATTGAAATCGATGCGGCTTCTCGTACTAAAGTAGAAGATACCCGTGAGCTATTAGACAACGTGCAATATAAGCCGGTAGTGGGGCGTTATAAAGTCTATCTCATCGATGAAGTGCATATGCTTTCCCGCCATTCTTTCAATGCATTGTTAAAAACCTTGGAAGAACCACCTGAATATGTGAAATTCTTATTGGCTACAACGGATCCACAAAAATTGCCAGTTACGATTTTATCCCGTTGTATGCAATTTCATCTCAAAGCATTAGATGAACCGCAAATTTCAGCACATCTTAATCGCGTGCTTACTGCCGAAAATATCCCTTTTGATGCGCCAGCACTAGATAAATTAGCCAAAGCAGCACAGGGTAGTATTCGTGATAGCTTAAGTTTAACGGATCAAGCCATTGCCATGGGCAACGGTAAAGTTTCCACCGATGTGGTGAATAGTATGCTTGGGCTGTTAGATGAAGACCAACCGATTGAAATCATTTACGCCTTACATCAAGGTAACGGTGAGCGTTTAATGAAAACCATCCAAACGGTGGCAGAAAAAGCAGGCGATTGGGATGAGTTACTGGCAGAAACAGCTGAGAAATTACATCAAATTGCATTAATGCAGTTACTCGCTAAAAGTGCCACAGATGAAAACGATCACTTAGGTTTTCTGGCTAAACATATTTCACCGGAAGACGTACAATTCTTCTATCAAGTAATTGTATCGGGTCGAAAAGAATTGGCTTCTGCGCCTAATCGTCGAATTGGTGCAGAAATGACATTATTGAGGGCATTGGCATTCCACCCAAAGTTCCTTACGGCAGCACAAACGCCTAAACAAGACGGGCTATCCCCTGAACAAAATACACAGAAAAGTGCGGTTGAAAATCAGCCTGTTTCTGGGTATGTAGATATGCCGGTGCTGTCGCAAAACATCAAAGCAAATTATTCTGCACAAGCGCAAAAGCCGATGGCTCAATCGGCGGTTGTGCATTCTTCACCTTCTCAACCTGTTGCCACGCAAACCACATCTTCATTGAATTTAGCTAGCCTTGCTGCGCTAGAGGCATTGAATCAATTAACGCAAATTGAGCAATCAGAGCGCCAACATCATCATGATGAACAACAAGCCGCAGTGGAAGAAACCTTACATCATCTCCAAGCGTTAGATGAGCAAAAAAATTCACCAAAAATGACCGCACTTCCAGTGCGAGAGATGACACCACCGAAAGCGACGCAAACGAAGGCAGCGGTGCCAAACCCAATTACTCAACAAGCAGAAGCGTTAAAGCAAAGTGTTGAGACGGTTGAAAATACCATTGATGACAATGCTGAAATGGATGCGGAAGAGCAAGAAATTCTGGATGCGGAAACCTATCGTTGGGAGTGGAGCAATCCGGATTTAGCTAAAGTGGATAGCGGTGTGCGACCTTCTGATATTAAACAGGCAATTTTAAAAGATGTGACACCAGAATTGCGTGAGAAAATTATTCAAATTACGCAAAAACAAGATCCTTGGACGGATATCGTTGAACGCTCTGGCGTGACTGGTTTCTCAAAAGAGTTGGCATTAAATTGCTTTATTAAGTCGCAAACAGAAGATGAAATTCAACTCGGGCTTCATTCTGAAAAAGCCCATTTAAAACAAGATCGAAATATTAAAAATTTAGTGGATCATCTTGAACGTTTATATGAAAAACCAGTCAAATTGTCGATTTTTGTTGAAGATTCCGATGTTTTAACCCCGATGGATTACCGTAAAAAAGTTTATCAGGAGTTGCGTGAACAGGCACGTACGGATTTACAGCAAGATAAAAAACTACTTTTATTACAAAAAGAGTTTGATGCGAAGTTGGATGTCGAAAGCATTCGACCAGTCTAAAACTCATTTCTCTAAATTTTAACTTTATAAAGGAAAGAATATGGCGTTTAGCTCTCTTTTTACCCTTATTGATGACATTGCATCGATTCTTGATGATGTCGCCTTGATGACCAAAATGGCAGCCAAGAAAACCGTTGGCGTAGTAGGCGATGACTTAGCCTTAAATGCTAATCAAGTAACGGGTGCATCTTCCGATCGTGAATTACCCATTGTTTGGGCAGTCACCAAAGGATCGCTAGTCAATAAAGTCATTTTAATTCCAATTGCTTTACTGCTTTCTGCGTTTTTACCTTGGTTGATCGTGCCACTTTTGATGATAGGTGGGGCATATTTATGTTTTGAAGGTGTAGAGAAAATTCTACATAAATTTATTGCTCATGAAGAGCACGAAGAAAAAACAACCTTTAATGAAGCCGCTAAAATTAAAGGGGCAATTCGTACAGATTTTATTCTTTCCGCTGAAATTATTATCATTGCATTGGGCGAATTAACCGAAGCGAGCTTGCTGACTCGCATCATTTCTCTTTCGATAGTGGGTATCGGAATTACTATTTTTGTTTATGGCTTGGTCGCATTGATTGTTAGAGCGGATGATTTCGGCTTATACCTTATCAAAAAAGGGGGCGTAGCGAAGTCAATCGGAAATGCAATTTTAGTGATTATGCCTAAATTCATGCGTTCACTTAGCTTTATTGGTACGCTTGCGATGTTCTTAGTCGGTGGCGGTATTTTTGTACATAATGTGGATTTCATTCATCATTTGCTCGCTGATTATCAATTAGCTGATGGCTTATTAGGTAATGTAGCGACGTTAGTCGTGGGTGTGATTGTGGGAGCGATTGCTTGTGCGATTGTATTACCCGCAATGAAATTATTTGGTAAACACTAAAAACGAGATAAAAAATAACCGCACTTTGATGCTTTCAAGGTGCGGTTTTTTTTATGGATGGAACAGATTATTTGCGGGAAGTGTAATCGCCAACACAAACCCATTTATAGCTGGTTAAGGCTTCTAATCCCATTGGGCCACGAGCATGAAGTTTTTGAGTACTTACCGCCACTTCTGCACCTAAACCAAATTGTCCGCCATCGGTAAATCGAGTACTTGCATTAACATACACGGCTGCTGCATCTACTTGATTGATAAATTGTGTGGCTAATCGTTGGTTTTCCGTCAAGATACTTTCTGAATGTTGTGTGCCATATTCACGAATGTGAGCAATTGCCGCATCCATATCTTCAACCACCACGACATTGAGATCGAGTGAGCCCCATTCTTGGCGTAATGCTTGTTCAGTCGCTTCTTGCACATCGACATTTGCAGCTTGAAGAATAGAAAGTGCGGTCGATTTTGCATGGAATTTTACTTTTTTCTCGGCTAAATATTTCGCGAGTTTTGGTAGGAAGGTTTCTGCAATCGAGCGTTGAACTAAAAGCGTTTCCAGCGTATTACATGTGCTTGGACGTTGGCATTTTGCATTAGCAATCACCGCTAGGGCTTTTTCTTGGTCAGCACTTTCTTCCACAAAAAGATGACAAACACCCACACCACCGACAATCACTGGAATGGTAGAATGTTGTTTACAAAGCTCATGCAAACCGGCGCCCCCGCGAGGAATAATCATATCCACATAGCGATCCAATTTAAGCAATTGCATCACAAGTTCACGATTCGGATCCGTAATAGCTTGGACTGCATGGCGAGGTAATCCCGCTTGTTCAAGGGCATTTTGTACCACTTCTACTAAAATTTGGTTGGAATGTTGTGTTTCCTTTCCTCCACGTAAAATCACGGCATTACCGGTTTTTAAGCAAAGGCTTGCTACATCAATGGTGACATTGGGACGTGCTTCGTAAATGGTACCAATTACGCCAAGCGGTGTACGAACGCGTTCAATTTTTAATCCGCTATCTAAGGTACCTCCATCAATGATTTTACCTATAGGATCCGTGAGAGAAATCACATGCCGCACATCATTCGCAATGCCTTTTAGGCGATCTTCGGTTAATAAGAGGCGGTCAATTAAGGCTTCAGATAAGCCATTTTGTTTCGCAATTTCAATATCTTTTTGGTTTGCGGCAAGAATACGCTCCGCTTGTTGTTCTAATTGATCTGCAATAATGCTGAGCGCATGATTTTTTTCAGTGGTGTTTAACTGCGCTAAAATAAAGGCTGCATCTTTGGCCTGTTTGCCCATTTGTTCTAACATATTGAATCCCTTGTTATTGCAACAAAATATGGTGTAGCTTATCGTAAAAATGCGTAAGGTGAAATGATTAAAATTAAGGATTTTGTGAATTAGGTGTGATGATTTATCATTTGATAGATTTTGTATTGGTGTTTTGTAAGCTCGGCCTATTTTGAAAATAGTCTCCAGTGGGGTAACCAATTACTTGCAGTAAAGCTAGATTTTAAATAAGGTGATTAAAAATGAGACTAAATAAATTTGTTAGGATAGTAATAGCCTCTATTTTTTCTGTTAGTTTTATTTACTTTACCTTAGTATTGAGAAACGATATAACACCGAGCTTTAATCATTTCTTTTATAATTTATTAATATGGGGGCCATTTTTTATTTTTGTTCTTTTAGGGGCTTCTTACTATCAAAAAATTTATGATGAAGAATCTTTAAAAAAGATTGAAAAGGCTAAAAAATTAAAAGAAATGAAGAAATTAAAGAAAAGGAAATCTTAGATATATCGTCCTAGTACGGTAGAGCAGACAAATATCCAAGCTGACTTCCTAATGTGTCACATATTTTGACATGATGTTATTTTGTTTTCTTCGGTAATTTATCATTTGTTTCCTCTTCTTGCTCTTGGAAATCGAAAACGGGTAGTCCCCAGCCAAATCGAACAGCAAGTAAACGTAATGCAAAACCACTGAATAACGTGAGTAAAATTGAAAGCGTGTGTTCTACTTGAATGTGTTGTAATGCCATATACATAGCGGCAGAGAAGAATGACACGCTCGCGTAAAGTTCTTTTTGGAACACAAGGGGAATGCGGTTACACAGTAAATCACGCAACACACCACCAAATGCACCTGTCACCGTTGCCGCAATGGATGTCACGGTAAAGCCATAACCCATATCAATGGCAATTTGCGCACCGATAATGGAATATACGATTAATCCTAAAGCATCTAACACCAAGAAAATCGTGCGGAAGTAGCGCATGAAATGTTTGATGAAGGGCGCGATAAAAACCGTTAATACAGCTGCACCAGCCACCATAATGAAATATTCAGGATGTTTAACCCAGCCAAGCGGGTAGTGCCCAAGTAAAACATCGCGTACCGAACCGCCGCCAATCGCCGTCACGCAGGCAATAATAATTACCCCAAAAATATCCATTTTTTCTCGTCCAGCGGCTAATGCACCGGTAATTCCTTCGGCAGTTATTCCAATAATATAAAGTACGCTTAATAGCATTTTTTTGTGGTTCCTAAGTGCGGTTATAATTCTGCTTATTTTAAAAGGGAATGAGTCAAAATGCACGAAAGCCATTAAAAAAAGCTGTAAATTTTGGCATAATGACGCCTTCTTTTTCTAATCGAGAATCTTATGTCAGAAGAACAATCCAAACCCTTAGCCGCATTTCTTGCTCTCTTGCCAATTGGGTTGCTATTAATTATTGAATTTTTTGCAGAGTCTTTGCAATCTGCTGAAAAATTGATTCCTCATTTAGCCTTTGGTGTGCTGATTGCTCAGTTACTTTGTTTGGTAGCCTTTATTAAAGGCGAAATTTGTCCAGGACAACGCGGACGTTTAATCAAAGCAAATGTCTGTTTTGCACTTTATTGGTTAGTTTGGCTTGGAATGAGCTTAGCCTCACCACATCATTATGTGATGACTGATATTGTCAGTTTATGTGGATTATCTGCTGTATATGCAGTATGGAAACAACCTAAGGATGAAGTCGCTCGCCGTGGTTTTCTTTTAATGGCATCGTTGGTGAGTGGATTGGGTGTGATTGCGTATTTGATGATTTTCTTTGGCAATCCAACACCAAATTTCGTGCAATATAATCCATTGGCGCAAGCGGTGATGGGGGTATTATTGGCGAATTTATGCTTGTCTGTTTCTCGTAATCGTCTGCAAGGTTTCATTGCGTTACTGCCATTATTGATGATTTTACTGCTTGCACTGAATGCGTTAGCAGTACTGATCTTTATTGTTTATCAAGGTGTAAGTGCGGTCAGTTTTGATGGTGTTTTCGCATACGGTATTTATTTTATTCTTCATTTAGTAATAGCAGGGGTATTGCTTTTGCACAGTGTTAATAAATGGAAACTTAGTTATAACAGCTTACTCATTTTGTTCTTTATGGCAGCGAGTTTGGCTGTCTGGGCAATGTTTATTTAATGGATAAAATAAAATCTTACGCCGCCCCGATGTTAGTCGTGGGCTGCGTGCTATTCGGTTTAGGAAGCCTAATTGTGAAGTTTGTGCCAGTGGGTGGTTATGCCATTGCATTTTGGCGTTTACTTATTGCCTCTTTTATTTTCTGGTTCTTAATGAAATTAAAAAGACAGCGTTTCCCGAAAAGCCGTAAAGCGATGATGTATGCTGCATTAGCCGGCATCTTTTTAGCTTTTGATTTATCTTTTTGGCATGAAAGTGTATATGCGGTAGGGCTGGGTATTTCAACATTGCTGAATAGCTTGCAGATTTTCTTTTTGGCCGCAATTGGCTATTTTTTCTTTGGTGAACGCCAAACGAAATTACAAATGTTAAGCCTTTTTTTAGCGGTTGCGGGTGTAGTCTTAATCTCAGGGGAAGAATTGCAACATAATTTTGACGGTATGTACGGCATTATCATTGGGCTCATTTCGGCAGGCATGCTTGCTGCTTCAATGATTATGATTAAAAAAGTGCACGAAGAAGAACCTACCGCTTTATTTTCGTTAATGTTTATTCTGAGCTTAAGTGGTGCGCTTGTCTTAATTATTCCTTCGATAATTTTTAATCCTGATAATCTTTATCCAACCACCTTCACCGATTGGGGATTGGTCTTCATTTATGGTGCAGTGATGCAATGTGTCGCATGGGGCATGATTGCTTATACAATCCCTTATTTATCGTTAGGCTTAACGGGTTTATTACTTCTTTCTGAACCGGTGGTGGCGCTCGTAATTGATTATTTTGGATTAGATAAGCCAATCAATCATTGGCAATGGGCAGGGGCAGTGCTGACATTAGTGGCGATTTATCTGGGCTCTCAAAAAAACAAAACCACTTAAAACAAAAAAGTGCGGTAAATTTCACCGCACTTTGTCTTCACATTAAACCAATTACTCAGCTGCTTTCTTTTTCAAGTATTGATAGAGCTCGTCTTTAATCCGTAATTTTTCTTTTTTCAAGTTCTCAATTTCCGTATGAGTAGCGAGTTCTATGTTATCAATCTTATTTTTGATCTCTTGATCTAACACATTGTGTTTTTCAAACAAGCGATCAAAATAAGCATCTTTGTTTTTGAGATTAGTAATTAAATCGCGAAATTCAGGAAACATAGGTTACTCCTCTTGGTTAACGTTCATTTTCATTATAGAACTTTTTTTTGCTGTTTCTAGTGCCTCATTCTCAGAATTTGACAGAGATCACAAAATTAAATTATGGCAAAGTGCGGTCACAAAATTGAATCTTTTTTGAAGTGGTTAATTAAAGAAAAATCAGGGTTTTAACTGGTTTATTTGCTCAAAGCACGCTAGAATAAAGGTATCTGTTTCATAATGAAAAATAGGGAATTCCAATGATCGATCCAAATTTACTCCGTAATAATCTGGCTGAAGTAGCAGAAAAATTAAAAGTAAAACGTAACTTTATTCTTGATACGGAAAAACTTACCGCATTAGAAGAACAACGCAAAGATTTACAAGTAAAAACTGAAACATTACAAGCAGAGCGTAACGCGCGTTCCAAAGCTATTGGTGCGGCAAAAGCACGTGGTGAAGACATTGCACCATTATTGGCTGAAGTAGATAACATGGGCGAACAGCTTAATGAAGCGAAGTCCCAACTAGATGCCGTGTTAGCCGAAATCAATCAAATCGCGTTAAGCATTCCAAACCTTCCAGCAGATGAAGTGCCATTAGGTAAAGATGATACTGAAAATAAAGAAATTTTACGTTGGGGTACACCGCGTACCTTTGATTTTGATATCAAAGATCACGTGTCATTAGGTGAAGATGCCAATGGCTTAGATTTTGCTGCTGGAGCTAAATTAGCAGGTGCGCGCTTTGCGGTAATGAAAGGTCAAATTGCTAAAATGCACCGTGCGTTAGCGCAATTCATGTTAGATCTTCATACCGAACAACATGGCTATTTAGAAACCTATGTGCCTTATTTAGTTAACCATGCGACCCTTTATGGTACAGGCCAATTACCAAAATTTGGTGAAGATTTATTCCATACTTTAGCGTTAGAAGGTGAGCAACCTTACGCATTAATTCCAACAGCGGAAGTGCCAGTGACCAACCTTGTACGTGATGTGATTATTGATGAAGCAGAATTGCCAATCAAAATGACCGCACATACACCATGTTTCCGCTCTGAAGCGGGATCATATGGTCGTGATACCCGTGGTTTAATTCGTATGCACCAATTCGATAAAGTCGAAATGGTACAAATCGTCGATCCAGATAAATCTATGGAAGCGCTTGAAGAGTTAACCGGCCATGCAGAAAAAGTATTACAACTTTTAAATCTACCATATCGTAAAGTCTTACTTTGTACCGGAGATATGGGCTTTGGTTCTTGCAAAACTTACGACTTAGAAGTGTGGGTGCCTGCACAAAATACTTATCGTGAGATTTCTTCTTGCTCAAATATGTGGGATTTCCAAGCCCGTCGTATGCAAGCACGTTGTAAAGCGAAAGGGGATAAGAAAACTCGCTTAGTACACACATTAAATGGTTCTGGTTTAGCAGTCGGTCGTACTTTAGTAGCCGTGCTTGAGAACTACCAAAATGCAGACGGCTCAATTACGGTGCCAGAAGTATTACGTCCTTACATGGGCGGATTAGAAGTGATCTGCAAATAATCCAAAATATATAAATTCAATTTAGGGCTAATGTTTATTAGCCCTTTCTTTCATCTAGAGAAATGAGATTTTTATTCTAGTCTTTGAGATAAATCCACATCAATATTCATGCATTTAGAGGTAATCTTATAAGGTATCAATTTTTAGGAGAATAATAATGACTGATAAACGACCATTTCCATTACCAACAGGGTATTTTGCGATTCCATTAGGTTTAAGCGCTTTATCTTTAGCCTGGTTGCATATGGGCGATACGCTCTCTTTTTCTCGAAATGTGAGTGATATTATTGGCGTAACGTCTGTTTCAGTATGGGCACTTTTCGTCTTGCTCTATATTTATAAAATGATTTATTTCTCTCAAGAAGTACGAGATGAATATTGTTGTCCGATACGTTTTTCTTTTCTTGCATTAATACCGATTACAACGATGTTAAGCGGGGATGTTCTGTATCGCTGGTTTCCTACCATCGGTGAGGGATTAATTTGGATCGGGACAATTGGGCAATTATTGTTTGCTTCAGTGCGAATTAGTGCGTTATGGAAAGATGGCACATTTGAGGAAAAATCGACACTGCCACCTTTTTATTTGCCCTCTGTGGCGACTAACTTTACAAGTGCCTCATCATTAGCCTTGTTAGGCTATCAAGATTTAGGCTATTTGTTCTTAGGTGCAGGGATGATCGCTTGGATTATTTATGAACCGGTATTATTCCAACGTTTACGCGTGTTGCAGATTGAACCACAATTTCGTCCAACCATGGGGATCATTCTCGCTCCAGCATTTGTGGGCTCGTCAGCTTACTTATCGCTTAATGGGGGAGAGATCGATCTTTTCGTTAAGCTCTTATGGGGATATGGCTTTTTACAAATGTTATTTTTAATTCGCCTGTTCCCTTGGATTAGTGAAAAAGGGCTAAATATTGGTTTTTGGTCTTTTTCATTCGGATTAGCTTCTTTAGCAAATGGGGCGGTTTCTTTTGTGCACCATAACGTACTGAGCGGGTTGGCAAACGGTGCGTTTATCTTTGCTAACTTGATGATTGGTGGCTTAGTACTGATGACGCTAGGAAAGCTCTTAAAAGGACAATTTTGGTTAAAGTAGTTTAAACAAAAAGTGCGGTTAAAAATGACCGCACTTTTTTTATGAATTTTTAATCACAACGTGTCATTTACAAAAAAACTAGACATGTCGTTTTGCTGTTGATGTAAATGCAATTTTATCTGGTCGATAGCTAATACTCCCATATTGAAACGGTCGACCATCCGCCAAATAAGTGGTACTCGTCACATTCACAACCATGTCATACTCACCAAGATCAATTGCCTTTTTTTCTTCTTCGTTTGCATAGCGAAAGACAATTTTTCGTTGTGAGTGACTAATTTTTAATTTTAATTCGTTTTCCAAATAGTGATAAATAGAGTGTTCAGCGATTTCTCGGCTAATAAAAGGCACGATGCGGCGATCAAAATAAGAAACCTCATATTCAACGGCTTCGCCATCAATTTCACGGAGGCGAGCAATACGGTAGAAATCGATCTGATCGTCGACATTAAAAATATGCATCAGCTCTTCTTCACCTTGCACAATATACAAGCTGGTTAATGTGGTTTTTACTTGATGTGTTGAGGCACTATTTAATTCGCTGACGGTTTTAATTTCGGAAAGCATTTGTGGTTTAGATAAATCATGTTTTAAAACAATCGAATTTCTGCCTTGTTGCTTTTGAATATAACCATCGATTTCAAGTAAAGAAAGCGCTTTTCGAATAGTATCTTTAGAAAAACCATAGCTTTGCATGAGTTCATTTTCACTCGGAAGCTCTTGCAATGGCGCTAAATTACCATTGTTAATTTGGGTCTTTATCTCATTATAGACCTGCTTATACTTGCTCATTTTTAATCCTTTTATCTATCGTTGGTTCCATAGGTGTCGTCATAGCATATCATAAAATCATAAATGTTATACGTATAAAATGTGATATTAGTCACTCTTTTACGAAAATGTTCTAAACTTTTACGTATAAGTTGTTGCATAAAAATACGGTTAGGTTAGAATGAGCCAAAATGATAACTTCCTAGAGGAAATATTATGCTTACTCGTTCAAGTGGTGTTCTTATGCACATTACCTCGCTACCAAATGCATTCGGAATTGGTAGCTTTGGGCAATCGGCTTATGATTTTGTCGATTTTTTAGTTGAAACCAAACAAACTTATTGGCAAATTCTTCCACTCACTACCACCAGTTATGGTGATTCTCCTTATCAATCTTTCTCTGCGGTTGCAGGTAATACTCATCTTATTGATTTTGATTTATTAACCCAAATGGGCTTGTTGAAAGAAGCTGATTATGCATCAGTCAATTTTGGTGATGATCCAACTAGCGTGGATTATGAGCGCGTCTTCTATGCGCGCCGTCCGATTTTAGAAATAGCCGTGAAAAATTTTTTAGAGAATCAATCATTCCAAGCTGATTTCAAACACTTCGAGAAAAGCAATCGTTTATGGTTGGATGATTTTGCTGAGTTTATGGCAATTAAAGGGCATTTTGGCAATCAAGCATTGCAAAAATGGGATGATAAAAAAGCTGTGGCTCGAGATCCAAGTGCATTGGAAAAATATCGCACCATGTTAGCGGAGCAAATTCAGTACTTTAAAGTGACGCAATATTTCTTCTTCAAACAATGGACTGAATTAAAAAATTACGCAAATCAAAAAGGCATTCAGATCATCGGTGATATGCCGATTTACGTGGCTGCAGATAGCGTGGAAGTTTGGACAAAACCTGAACTCTTCCAATTAGATAAAGAACGTAATCCGCTTTTTGTCGCGGGGGTTCCTGCCGATCAGTTCAGTGCAACTGGGCAACTTTGGGGCAATCCGCTTTACGATTGGGAAGAGCATAAAAAACAAGGCTATGCGTGGTGGATTCATCGTATTGAAGAAAGCTTCAAGATTTATGATGTACTTCGTATCGACCATTTCAAAGGTTTCTCTGATTATTGGCAGGTAGATGGAAAAGCAGATATTGCTAAATATGGTAGTTGGCAGCCAGGTCCCGGCTATGATTTATTCAAAGCTGTTAAAGAGCAATTGGGTGACTTACCGATTATTGCCGAAGATTTAGGTAATATTGATGATAAAGCCAGAAAATTGCTTGCAGATTGTAATTACCCAGGCATGAAGATCCTACAATTTGGTTTTGAAGATGTCAGCGGAAAAAGCTTAGATAGTCCGCATTATTGCATCCCACATTCCATTGTTTATACCGGTACACATGATAACGATGTGACTAATGGTTGGTATAACGGACTTACCGAACAACAGCAACAATATATTAATGATTATACGCATCGTAGTGAGGATGAGTCGATTTGTCAGGCGATGATTCGTCAGCTCTTTGCAACGGTTAGCAATACGGCGATTGCCACAATGCAAGATGTTTTAGATTTGCCTGCGAGTTCAAGAATGAATGTTCCTTCAACAATTGGTGGAAACTGGCAATGGAGAATGCAGCAATCAGATTTAACGAAAGATAAAAAAGACTTTTTAGCCAAAATGACCACGTTATATCAACGTGCTAATCAGGAAAATCCAATGATTAAATTTAGTACATTTGTAAAAAACGAAACCAATAAATCGCTTGATCAATTAAGTGATAAAGAAACCTATATTCAATTATTAAATTACGTAAAAGCACTTGCTGCAGATAAACCTAAAAACACGGGTAAACGTAAGGTTTACTATATCTCAGCAGAGTTTTTAATCGGTAAATTACTTTCTAATAATCTCATTAACCTTGGTGTGTATCAAGATATTAAAGGGGAATTAGAAAGTGTGGGTAAATCATTAAGCCATATTGAAGATATTGAGCCAGAACCGTCTTTAGGAAATGGTGGGTTAGGTCGTTTGGCTTCTTGTTTTATTGATTCAATGTCTACGCTTGGCTTAAATGCTGAGGGGGTAGGTTTAAATTATCATTATGGTTTATTCAAACAAGTCTTTAAAAAGAATGAACAACATGCCGAGCCTAATGATTGGATTAAAGATAATTCTTGGTTAATTCCAACGGATATTAGCTATGAGGTGCCATTTAAGAAATTTACGTTAACTTCTAAATTAGATCGTATTGATATTCTAGGTTATAAGAAAGACACGAAAAACTATCTCAATTTATTTGATATTAAATCAGTAAATCCTAAATTGATTAAAAAAGGTATTGAGTTTGATAAAACTGCGATTGAAGAAAATCTGACTTTATTCCTTTACCCAGATGATTCAGATAAAAATGGGGAATTATTACGTATTTATCAACAATATTTCATGGTATCAAATGCTGCACAATTATTAATTGATGAAGCAATTGCGCGTGGCAGTAATTTACATGATTTAGCCGATTATGCGTATGTTCAGATCAACGATACTCACCCTTCAATGGTGATTCCTGAATTAATTCGCTTATTAACGGAAAAACATCAGATTAAATTTGCAGAAGCGGTTGAAATCGTACGTAATATGGTGGGCTATACCAACCATACGATTTTGGCTGAAGCGCTAGAAAAATGGCCACTCGATTATCTAGATGAAGTCGTGCCGCATTTGGTGGTGATCATTAAAAAATTAGATAAATTAGTGCGTGCAGAATATAAAGATCCTGCCGTACAAATTATTGATAAACAAAAACGTGTGCATATGGCACATATGGATATTCACTTTTCAAATTCTGTGAATGGTGTTGCCGCGTTACATACGGAGATTTTGAAAAATTCAGAACTTAAAGCGTTCTATGCTTTGTATCCTGAAAAATTCAATAATAAGACAAACGGCATTACCTTCCGTCGTTGGTTAGAGTTTTCTAACCAAGCATTAGCGGCTTACATTAAAGAATTGATTGGTGATGAGTATTTGCATGATGCAACGAAATTAGAGAAATTGTTAGCCTTTAAAGATGACAAAAAGGTTCATCAACAATTAGCGAAAATTAAGTTTGAAAACAAATTAGCGCTAAAAGCGTACCTTAAAGAAAATAAAGGTATTGAGTTAGATGAAAACTCAATTATTGATACGCAAATTAAGCGTTTCCATGAATATAAACGCCAACAAATGAATGCACTTTATGTGATTCATAAATACTTAGAAATTAAAGCAGGTAAATTACCAAAACGTAAAATTACCGTGATTTTTGGAGGAAAAGCGGCACCTGCTTATATTATTGCACAGGATATTATTCACTTAATTCTTTGTTTATCTGAGTTAATCAATAATGATCCTGAAGTGAACAAGTATTTAAACGTGCATTTAGTTGAAAACTATAATGTGAGTGTGGCGGAAAAACTCATTCCAGCAACGGATATTTCAGAACAAATTTCACTTGCCTCTAAAGAAGCTTCCGGTACAGGGAATATGAAATTTATGCTCAATGGTGCATTAACCTTAGGCACAATGGATGGGGCTAATGTTGAAATTGCAGAATTAGCTGGTGCTGAAAATATCTATACATTCGGTAAAGATTCAGAAAGCATTATTAAACTTTATGAAACAGCAGGTTATGTTTCAAAAGAGTATTATGAAAACGACAAGGATATTAAAAGAGCGGTCGATTTTATTCTAAATCCTGCCGTGGTGAAATTAGGCAATAAAACACGTTTAGAACGTCTTTATAACGAATTATTGAATAAAGACTGGTTTATGACGTTAATTGACTTTAATGCTTATGTTGATGCGAAAGAACAAATCTTAGCCGATTATGAAGATCAAGATAGTTGGAATGAGAAAGTGGTTCACAATATCGCCAAAGCAGGGTTCTTCTCATCAGACCGCACGATTGCTCAATATAATGCAGACATTTGGCATAGTGAGGGCTAAGGGGAAGCAATGAAACTACTTACCCTGAATGTACACGCTTGGTTAGAAGCTAACCAAGCGGAAAAAATAGAGATTCTTGCTGAGACTATTGTGGAAAAGGGTTATGACATCATTGCCTTACAAGAGGTTAATCAATTGATGTCTGCTCCTGCTATTTCGCCAACGTTAAAGCAAGATAACTATGGTGTCATTCTGTTAAATAAAATCAATCAACGCGTTGCACAAAAATATTCGCTTTTTTGGAGCAATTCGCATATTGGTTATGATAAATATGATGAAGGTATTGCGTTTCTAACGCGTTTACCTGTTTATGATGTTGATGCATTTTATTGTAGCCAACACCAACGTCTTGACTCAATTCTTTCGCGTAAAATTATTGGTTTGACGGTGGAATATCACGGTCAGTTAATTGAATGTTATTCTTGCCATATCAATTTGCCAAATTGTGATGGGGAAAACCAACTCGATAATGTTCGTTATATTGTAGAGCGGAGTCAAAGTGCGAATCTTAAAATCTTGATGGGCGATTTCAATACTGATGCAATAAGTGATCATCAAGCTTACCAGCAAATTAAATCCTTAGGCTTATTTGATACATTTGAAATGGCTGAGCAGAAGGATAGCGGTATCACTGTGGAAAAAGCGATTGACGGCTGGAAAGGTCATAGTCAAGAAAAGCGATTAGATTATATTTTTTTAAACCAAGCAAAAAGGGTTTTATCCAGTCAGGTTATTTTTAATGGAAAAAATAAACCGATTGTTTCCGACCATTTTGGCGTAGAAGTAGCTCTCATCTTGTAGGAGAATCAATATGAAAAAAATGCTCAGTTTTGAATTTTGGCAAAAATTCGGTAAGTGCCTAATGGTTGTGATTGCCGTGATGCCAGCCGCGGGTTTAATGGTGAGTATTGGTAACTCGCTGCCTTTAATTAGTGATGCTGAATGGCTAGCACGTGTCGGAAATATTATCGCCCAAATTGGTTGGGGGATTATCGGTAACCTTCATCTATTATTTGCTTTAGCGATTGGTGGTAGCTGGGCAAATGAGCGTGCGGGTGGAGCATTTGCAGCGGGTCTTGCTTTCATTTTAATTAACTTAATCACCGGTAACTTTTTCGGCGTGAAGATTGAAATGTTAGCGGATCCAAATGCTCATGTAAGTACTGTATTTACAGGAGAAATTCCTGTGGCGAATTACTTTGTGAATGTGCTTGGACAACCTGCGCTAAATATGGGGGTATTTGTCGGTATTATCGCAGGTTTTGTGGGTGCAACAACCTTCAATCGCTACTACAATTTCCGTAAATTACCTGAAGTACTCACTTTCTTTAATGGTAAACGTTTCGTTCCTTTCGTCGTCATTTATCGTTCTGTATTAGTGGCGATTTTCCTATCATTATTCTGGCCTTTAGTTCAAACCGGCATTAACCATTTCGGTCAATGGATTGCCAACTCACAAAGTTCAGCACCGATTTTAGCACCATTTGTTTACGGTACTTTAGAGCGTCTTTTACTTCCATTTGGTTTACACCATATGTTGACCATCCCAATGAACTACACTTCATTAGGCGGTACTTATGAATTCTTAACCGGTGCGCAACAAGGTAAACAGGTCTTTGGTCAAGATCCACTTTGGCTCGCATGGGTGACTGACTTAATTAACCTTAAAGATGCAGGTAATTTAACGCAATATAATGAACTTCTTTCAACCGTAACACCTGCTCGCTTCAAAGTAGGGCAAATGATTGGTTCAACCGGTATCCTAATGGGCTTGACACTTGCGATGTATATCAACGTAGATGAAGACAAGAAAAAACTCTATAAAGGTATTTTCCTTTCATCAGCACTTGCGGTGTTCTTAACAGGCGTAACTGAACCAATTGAATATATGTTTATGTTTGTCGCATTACCGCTTTATATTGTTTATGCTTTAGTACAAGGTTGTGCTTTCGCCATGGCAGATATTGTGGACTTACGCGTGCATTCATTCGGTAACATTGAGTTCTTAACGCGTACACCGATGGCGATTAAAGCTGGTATTGGTATGGATGTAATCAACTTTATTTGGGTATCGATCCTCTTTGCAGTGGCTATGTTCTTTATCGCGAACTTTATGATTAAGAAATTTAACCTTGCCACAGCGGGCCGTAATGGTAACTATGATGCAAAAGGTTCTTCAGATGAAGCTCCTAGCAATGAGCCAAAAGTGGCGAATGCTAGTACGCAAGTTATCCAAATCATCAACTTGCTTGGTGGACGTAATAACATTGCAGATGTTGATGCTTGTATGACACGTTTACGTATCACCGTACATAATCCAGAGTTAGTGGGTGATGAAGCAAGTTGGAAACAAGCAGGTGCAATGGGCTTTATTGTGAAAGGCTCTGGTATCCAAGCGATTTATGGTCCAAAAGCAGATGTCTTAAAATCGGATATTCAAGACGTGCTTTCATCTGGCGTTGATATTCCTAAAATGTAATTCTGCCTAAATCCTCATCTTATCCCCGCTCTTCAAGGCGGGGATATCATTATAAATACTTCATCTCGATATTGCTCATCCTCATTCCATTCACAAAATAATACTATCAATGTAAAAAATATTGTCACAACTTTGGTGCTATAAAAGAATACCGCCCGTTGTGTAACGAGCGGTATTTGTAGTATTAGAAAGGAAGTGGTTATTAAATGATTAATTGACCGACAATACTGCGAGTTTCTTCTCGTACTTCGGTGAGTTTTACTTTCACTAAATCACCGATTTTGTAACGGCGCTCCCCTTGAATATACAGCGCTAATTCATCAGCATTCACTTGCATTTCATCTTTATTTGGATGCAACGTGGAAGCTGGTACGAACATGGATGCACCATTTTCTAATAATTGAACACGTAAACCACCACGCATCACATCTTGTACCTCTGCATCAAATTCAGCATTTTCAGCGACTTTGTCAGCAAGATAGCGACAATATAACCAATCTGCGATATCACGTTCGACCAAGCGATTTTGACGACGGGCTTCTTGTAAGCGAGCAAGGACTTCATCTTGTGGTTTTTCACAAGCTTGCTGTGTGAGCACGGCTTTAATTAAACGATGGTTCACCATATCGGAATATTTACGGATAGGCGATGTCCAGGTCGCATAACCTTCTAATCCAAGCCCAAAATGTGGAGCAAGTTCTGATTTAAATTCCGCAAAGGTTAAATAACGACGTAAACGGAATTCTAAATAGTCACCTTCAATCGGTTCAATATCATGACGCATTTGGCAATAACCTTTTAAGGTTGCCAAATTTTCTACCGAATAACGTTCAGCAAGTTCAGCTTGATTTTCTTCATTGGCTAAATTTGCCATTAAGAAATTATGTGCATTTTCTAAGAATTTTTTATCAAAACCAGTGTGTGTATTGAAAATACCGGTTTTAGCATGCTCCGCTAAGAATTGGGCGGCACAAATGTTGGCAATGATCATGGATTCTTCCACGATTTGATTTGCAATACGGCGATATTCCGCTTTAATTTCTTTCACTTTGCCATTTTCAGCGAGAATAAAAGAGTAGTCTGGTTTCTCTTTAAATAACAAGGAATGGGTTTTACGCCATTGAATACGTGCTTGAGTAAATTGATGTAACCAATCAATTTGCTGGGCAATTTCAGATGTTTCCGGTTGCCATGCATCCGGTACTTGTTCTAAATAATCTGAAATCTTGTTATAGGCTAATTTTGCTTTAGATTGTACATAAGCGGACACAAAACGTGGTTTCGCCGTGATATTACCCGCAAGATCTGTTTCAATGTAACACACTAATGCAGGACGAGTTTCATTTGCCATTAATGAACATAATTCATCAGATAATTCACGAGGCAACATAGGAATGTTGAAGCCAGGCAAATAATTGGTGAAACAACGCTGTTTAGCGTCTTTTTCAATTTGTGAATCTAATGCAATGTAAGCTGTTGGATCAGCAATGGCAACGACTAATCGCCAGCCGCTTTGTGTACCATTTTGCTCGATAGGTTCGATATAAAGGGCATCATCCATATCCTGAGTGCTTTCAGAGTCAATGGTGACAAAATGAAGTGCGGTCAGATCTTCACGTGTTTGTTGATCTAACATCTCATAACTTTCTGCACCTTGCACAGGATGACGAGATTGTTCATGACGTGCCAGCGTGACCCACCAAGGGGCTAATTCATCGTCAGCACGGCAGATAAATTGATTGATAGTAGCATAGAAAAAGCGATCATCACGTAATGGGTGCGTTTTCAAATTTGCGACGACCCAGTCGCCTTCTTGTAATTCTTCTTTGACGGATTTAGCTTGTTGCGCACCAATGGGTTGGTTGATACTTGGATGATCAACCAAAACTTGCAATTTCTTGTCTTTATTGAACCGCACTTTGGCAATAAAGCGCGTGAGCATTGGCTCAATTAATTCTTCAGGTTCAGCTTGCTCTTTATCGCCTTGCTTTTCAATGGTGGCTTTGATTTTGTCACCATGCATCACTTTTTTCATTGTAGGAGGGGCAATAAAGTAGCTTTTTTTATCGCACTCTAAAAAACCATAAGCTTTATCAGTACTTTTTACCACGCCTTCAACGTGTTCTTTGCTATCGTGGATTTGTTGCTTAAGTTGTGCGAGTAATGGATTATCTTGGAACATAGTTATATTTAAAAAAAGAGAAAAGGCAGACTGAAAAGCCTGCCTAAAAATAGCTTGTACGAAAAATTATTCTTCGCCTAATTCGCCCATTGCGGTGATGCTGAAGCCTGCATCTACGTGAACGATTTCACCAGTAATACCAGATGCTAAATCAGAGCATAAGAATGCTGCTGAATTACCCACATCTTCGATAGTAACTGTACGGCGTAATGCTGCGGTTTTCTCGAATGTAGCAAGCATTTTCTTTAAGTTTTTAATACCTGATGCCGCTAAGGTACGGATTGGACCTGCAGAGATTGCATTCACACGAATACCTTCTTTACCTAAATCAGCCGCCATTACACGAGTTGCCGCTTCAAGAGACGCTTTCGCTAAACACATCACGTTGTAGTTAGGAATTGCGCGCTCTGCTCCTAAGTAAGAAAGGGTTAATAACGCTGCATTTGGATTTAAGTAAGGACGTGCCGCTTGTGCCATAGCAACAAAGCTGAATGCACTGATGTCATGAGCGATACGGTAGCCTTCACGAGTTGCTGCGTTTACGTAATCACCATCTAATTGATCGCCTGGTGCGAATGCGATAGCGTGTACGAAACCATCAAATTTTTCCCAACGTTTGCTTAATTCTGCAAAGCAGTTTTGGATGCTTTCATCGGTCGCTACGTCTAAAGGAAGGACGATGTCAGAACCAAATTCTTTTGCAAATTCTTCTACGCGTGGTTGTAATTTATCGTTTAAATAAGTGAAAGCAAGTTCAGCGCCTTGTTCTTTCATTGCTTTTGCGATCCCGTAAGCAATAGAACGGTTGCTTGCAAGACCTGTTACTAAAATACGTTTACCAGTTAAGAAACCCATATTTTTTTCCTATGTTTGAGTTAAAAAAATCGACAAGATTATACTTGTTTTGTGTGCTTTCGTCAATTAATCACACTTTGTACCAGTTAGGCCGGATTATCAATATCTTTAAATTCTACATCCAAGCCATATTCAGCCGCTAGCCATTCACCTAATGCCTTAATGCCGTAGCGTTCTGTTGCATGGTGACCAGCCGCAAAGAAATGAATACCTTGCTCACGAGCAGAGTGAATGGTTTGCTCCGAAACTTCGCCCGTAATAAAGGCATCACAACCTTGTGCTGCCGCTAAATCAATATAGCCTTGTCCGCCACCGGTACAAATGCCTACTTTACGGATTAAGTGCGGTCCGTTTTCGGTGCAAATTAACGGTTTACGGTGAAGCACTTGTTCAATACGGTGCGCAAATTCTTCAGCAGTAACGGGATCTTTTAACGTTCCCCAAACAGGAATGCTGGTTGCGCTATTTTCTAAAGGTTGAAGATCGCTAATCCCTAATAACTGAGCAAGTTTTGCGTTGTTACCTAATTCTGGGTGGACATCCAAAGGCAAGTGGTAGCCGTATAAATTGATATCATTCACAAGCAAGGTTTTGATGCGTTTGCCTTTCATACCGCGGATGCACGGATTTTCACTTTTCCAAAAATAACCGTGGTGGACAAGTACCGCATCAGCTTGTTGTGCAATGGCATAATCAATCAAAGCTTGGCTTGCGGTGACACCCGTGATGATCTTTTTGATCTCTGCTTTACCTTCTACTTGCAAACCGTTAGGGGCGTAATCATTGATTCTGTCTGTGCTAAGTTTTTCGTTTAGTAAACGTTCAAGTTTTAGATTGTTCATCATTTTTGAGAAAAAAGAAAAGGGTGAGATATGGTAAGGGATTTAAAAAAAAATGGCTAGTGCAAAAGGAGTGGGG
Organism: Haemophilus sp. HMSC068C11; assembly: GCF_001815355.1. Lineage (GTDB taxonomy): Bacteria > Pseudomonadota > Gammaproteobacteria > Enterobacterales > Pasteurellaceae > Haemophilus_D. The sequence continues at coordinate 290,233 of NZ_KV820360.1, read as the reverse complement.
GGAATGCACTAGCCAGTAGTGTGTATGTCATAACACAAGTTTACTATCTAAAACCTTAAAACGAGTTCATTATATATTTTATTATATAAAGATCAAGAAAAAAATAAGGAAATTTTCCTTATTTTTCGATATGTCGTTTTTGTATTCGAAAATAGATGAAAAATCAACCGCACTTATGAATACAAACTTGGTTCATCTTCAGTTGGACGCGTTTTAAATCGGCGGTGTAACCACATGTATTGTTCCACGCCTTTTAAGATTTCTTTTTCCACAACTTTATTCATTCTTGCAGCGATTGCTGTTTCATCTGAAAGATCGGAAAAATCCACTGGTGGAGAAATACTGACCGTATAGCCTGAGCCGTCTTTATTACGCAATGGAGCAAAAGGGACAACTTTACAATTTGGTGCAGATTTAAGCAGATAATAACTGCCTGTCGTAGTTGCGGCTTCTTTTACTGCAAAGAAAGGCACAAATACCGCATTTTTTCGGCCGTAATCATGATCGGGCGCATACCAAATGGTTTCACCTTTACGTAAAGCTTTGAGCATGCCACGCAGATCTTTTCGATTCAGCATGTCTTTGTTTGAACGCAAACGACCTTTAATTTGTAACCAATCCAGTACAGGATTGTCATTGGGACGATAAACGCCTACGCCAGGATGATGTAAGCCCACAATACGCGCGCCTAATTCAAGGGTAAGGAAATGGACACCCACAAAGATAATGCCGTCTTGGGCGTTTTCTTTTAAATAATTTAACCCTTCAATTTTTGACCATTTTTTGATGCGAGCATCAGACCAAAACCATGCTATGCCGGTTTCAATAATCGCCATCCCAACGGCACGTAAGTTTTCTTGCAAAACGCCTTCACGTTCTTGAACGGGCATTTCAGGGAAGCAGAGCTCAAGATTTCGACGGGCAATTGCCGCACGACGTTTTCCCACTTTTAATTTTGAGAAAAGCCAGCCTAAGCCATTGCCGATATGACGTAGAATTGGATAGGGAAGTAACAAAAGGCTTCGCCAAATCGCCACACCAAGCCAAAATCCCCAGTATTTTGGGGCTAGAAAGTGCGGTTGAAATTGAGGGAGTTTTTCGTTTTTCATAATTCTTTTCTGGTTAGTTCGGCGTGTAGTTTATCGCAAATTTGAGTTGTGGTAAAATTGCGCCAAATTTTTATTATTCCAACAGAGAGATTTCAAAATGGCTCAATATTCTGCCAATTTTAATCAAGCAAAAGTATTAGTGCTAGGCGATGTCATGCTTGATCGTTACTGGTTTGGTGCGACTAATCGTATTTCGCCGGAAGCACCGGTTCCTGTGGTTCGTGTACAAGATAATGAAGAGCGTGCAGGTGGTGCAGCAAACGTGGCAATGAATATTGCTTCTCTTAATGTCCCTGTGCAAATTTTAGGTTTAATTGGTCAAGATGAAACAGGCACAGCCTTAACCAATTTATTACAACATCAAAAAATTGATTGTAATTTTGTGGCATTGGATACTCACCCAACCATTACGAAATTACGTATTTTGTCTCGTCACCAACAATTACTTCGTTTGGATTTTGAAGAAGATTTTCAAAATGTTGAATGTCATGAGTTGCTTGCGAAATTAGAAGCGGAAGTGAAAAACTTTGGTGCGTTAGTGCTTTCTGATTATGGTAAAGGCACGTTAAAAGATGTGCAAAAAATGATTCAAATTGCACGCAAAGCAAACGTACCAGTCTTGATCGATCCAAAAGGCACAGATTTTGAGCGTTATCGTGGTGCGACTTTACTGACGCCAAATATGTCTGAGTTTGAAGCCGTAGTGGGTAAATGTGTTTCTGAAGAAGAGATCATTGAAAAGGGCCTAAAATTAATTTCAGACATTGAATTGACCGCACTTTTAGTGACTCGTTCTGAAAAAGGCATGACATTACTTCGTCCAAATCAAGAGCCTTTCCATTTGCCAACCGTTGCCAAAGAAGTGTTTGATGTAACGGGGGCAGGTGATACGGTAATCAGTGTCTTAGCTACTGCACTTGCAGATGGTCGTTCTTTTGAAGAATCTTGCTATTTAGCCAATGTGGCAGCAGGTATTGTGGTCGGTAAATTGGGTACATCAACCGTTTCTACTGTGGAGTTAGAGAATGCAATCCATGGCCGTTCTGAAACGGGTTTCGGTATTATGTCTGAAAGCCAATTAAAAATTGCCGTAGATCATGCTAAAGCACGTGGTGAGAAAATTGTGATGACAAACGGTTGTTTCGATATTCTTCACCCTGGCCATGTGTCTTATTTAGAAAATGCTCGCAAACTTGGCGATCGTTTAATTGTTGCCGTGAATACGGATGATTCAGTCAAACGCTTAAAAGGTGAAAGTCGTCCAATTAACAATCTGAATGCACGTATGGCAGTATTAGCTGGTTTAGCGTCAGTGGATTGGGTGGTCTCTTTTGATGAAGATACGCCACAACGTTTAATCGGTGAGATTTTACCGGATTTATTAGTAAAAGGTGGCGATTATAAACCTGAAGAGATTGCAGGCAGCAAAGAAGTGTGGGCGAATGGTGGTGACGTTCGTGTATTGAATTTCGAAAATGGCTGTTCAACTACAAATGTGATTGAGAAAATCAAATCGCTGAAAGATTAATAACTTTATAAAAACAACGGGCAACCTGTTTTACAAGTTGCCCGTTTTTTATTTTAGAATTTATATCGAATATTGCCGAAATAAACACGACCTTCTTCCGGATAACCTGCTTGATAGTAGTAGTTTTTATCAAAGAGGTTTGATACCCCTGCTTCTAAACTTAATCCTGAAACCGGTTCATAGATCAATTTTGCATTGCTGTTTCCAAAACCAGAGAGTTTCACGGTTTCACCGCCATCTAAATAATAACGGCCATGTTCCGCTTCTTGGCTCACATAAAGTGAAAGATTTGGTAACATTTTCCAATCAACAAATGCAAAGAATTTATGTTTTGGCACATTCTTAGCAATGGTATCTTGGGTTTTATTTTTTGCGTGAGTATAGGTGTAGTTTGCCCCTAACGTTAAATTATCGGTTGCAAAAACATTCACGGCTAATTCAACACCTTTAAAGGCTTCTTTACCCACATTTTGATATTGATTGAGTTTCTTGCTAATCGCGATTTCTTCAATAGCATCTTTCACTTCAGAATAGAAAAGTGCGCTATCCATTCTTAACCAATCGCCGAAGGTATGCATATAACTAGCTTCGTAATGGTAAGCGGTTTCTGGGCTTAAGAACGGATTCGGTTCAGTACGACCAAATCGGCGAGAATAACGTTCTTTCATTGTGGCAAAACGTGTTTTCTTCGCAAAACTTAGCGCAAATTCATCATTTTCAGAGAAATGATGGGCAAGTTTGATTTGATAATTAAAGGCGTGTTTATTACCGATATCAAACGGACAAATCGCATTTTTTTGGTGAGTTGATGCACATTGTTTTTCAAATTTCTCTGCACGGTGTGAATCACGTTTGTCGTAGCTGATGCCTGTAATCAGAGAGGTTTGCTCATTAAAATGATGAGTATTTTCTAAACCAAAGCTGTAGGTACGATCTTTATCGACTGCGCTAGGTTCATCATCATTATGTTCGCGATGCACGTCATATTTAATGAGGGTAGAGAATTTTAAGCGATCTTTGGAGGTTAAATCGCCACCTAAATCAAAGCCAGCCCCATAGGCGTAGTCACGATAATAGCTATTAAAGCTTGATTTTTTCTTTTGAGTGCTGAATGTGGCATCATCAAAAGCATGTAGGTCATTTTTAAAGGTGTCATAAAATGCCTTCGTGTTCAATGTGAGATGATGGGCGCCAAATTCAGTATGGGAAAGGAAATAGATACTGTCTTTATCCCACATCGGCCAGCGCCAATAGCGTTCAAAACTATCAGCGCCAGAATAGAACGGTGATTCTTTGGTGCCTTTTTGTGTAGAGAACGCCAGTGCGTATTCATCATGCTCATTTGGCGTATAAGCGACTTTCAAACTTAATTTTTTATCACGTTGTTTAGAATTTTCTGCTCGACCACCATCATCGCCTTTGGGATTGATTTGTTGATAATGATGAGAAAGTTGTAAGCCTTGTTTCTCAATAAAAGAACCACTTACTTGCGCATAAAATCGTTCTTGTTTAGTGCCTAAATCAAAATCTGTTTTATTGGTTGCTGTACCACCACTTTTACCATGTGAAAAGCCATAGCCAATAGAACCTTCGATAGGTTGAGCTGGTTTTTTGGAAATTAAATTTACTGCACCACCCAGCGTATTTGCGCCATAAAGCACAGAGCTTGCGCCTTTAGAAATATCAATGCGAGATAAATCAAAGGTGGTAAAACGACCTAAGTCCATTTCACCATCATAAGGGACATAAACCGGAATACCATCCATAAATACGGGTACCCGGCGAGCATTAAAACCACGTACTAGTAAGTTGTATTCGTTGCGTGCGCCGCCATGTTCGACAAACACACCCGGTGTGCTTTTTGCTACATCAGACACACGATCTTGGTTATTTTTTTGTAATTCAGCTTGATCAATACGCGCGGTGCTGAGATCACTCGCTTTTTCACCGATAACTTCAATTTGACCAAGAGTAAATACATTCTCGGCATAAGCAGGCAAACAAGCCAAACTAATGGCGATGCAAAGCAGTTTCTTTTCCATTGGAACATCCTTTTAGGTTGGGGTTGAAACGTAACTTCAATGCAATGGTGATCGCGGCGAAAATTTTCTCATCATTATGGGGGAAATTTTCTCGTAAAGTGCGGTTAGAATCGCTGAAGTTTATTTTTCCGTTAGCTAATTCAGTGAGTAAAATCGAAGGGGTGAGCTGAAGTTGCTCTGCAATTTGTAGAATTGAAAAGTGCTCAAACGTCATGATTAAACGATCTAAATTGCAATAGGTGGGATAGCGATTATGTGTCACCAAATCGTTAAATTGTTGCACAATTTTGACCGCTTTATTTTTACGATTGAAGAAGTGCAAAACCACGCCCAAAATAAACAGTAAAGCCGAACCTAAATGCCACTGAAAGATGCCCTGAATGGGCCACTGAAAATAGATCCCCAAGCCGCTGAACAATATGCCAGCCAATCCCGCAATGAGCATGCAAAGCAAGCAAAACTTATAAATCACATCCCATTTCATTTTTTCACCTTTAGCTATGAATAATAAATATTATATAATAAAAAATATAACGATGACATTCTACCAAATTTCATTTGCTATGTTAAAAGATATATAGCGTTAAAATAAAGTCATCTCATTTTAAACCGCTAAAGAGAGAAGAATATGAAAAAATGGATAGGTATTGCACTCGCGTTTTATTTATCAACCAGTGCATTCGCAACAGAGGAAATCGCTTATTTGGCAGGGGAATTACCTCCGTCAGCTAAAATTGAAAAAGTATTAAGTGCAGGTAATCCGGCTGACGTGTTGCTCCTTTCAAGTGCGCCCAATAAATTACCGGGATTGGCGGGATTTAATATGGAAAAACGTGGAAAATTGTTTCCTGCAGCACAACAATCTCTCCCAACCTTGGGAAAAATTGCCGGAAAAGGCAGTACGCTCTCGCCAGAGAAAATTGTGGCATTGCAACCGAATTTAATTATTGATGTAGGCAATGTCACCCCAAACTATATCGACCAAGCTAAACGGGCTTTTGAGCAAACGGGTGTACCTTATTTGCTGCTAGACGGCAAACTCAGTGAAACACCCACTACTTTGCGTTATTTAGGGAAAGTGTTAGGCGTAGAAAATCTTACAGAACCTCAAGCGAAGTATGCCGAAGAAACCCTTAAACAAGCGGTCGAAAATGCCTCTAAATTGACCAAAACCTTCTATTTAGCTCGTAGTGCAGATGGCCTACAAACAGGGCAAAAAGGCTCTATTCATACAGAAGCCATTGAAATCGTGGGTTTAAAAAATGTGGTAGAAGGCAATCATAAAGGGCTTACGCAGGTTTCGATGGAGCAGCTTTTATTATGGAATCCTGATGTAATTTTTAGCCAATACCCAGAGTTTTTGCAAACCTTAAAAGAGAATCCGCAATGGCAACAGTTAAGTGCGGTCAAAAATGGACAAGTTTTTTTAATCCCGAATAATCCATTTGGTTGGTTAGATTCGCCACCTAGTGTGAACCGTTTGCTTGGGGTGCGTTGGGTCTCGCATTTAGTTAGCGGTAAACCTATGACTGAATTTACAAAAGAAGTGCAAACGTTTTATCACGTGTTCTATCAGATTGAATTAACCCCAGAGCAAGCGACTCAATTGCTACATGATGTGAAATAGTTATGCCGTATTTTGTTCAACGTAATCCCAAACTCTTTTTCACTTCCTTAGTGATTTTATTAGTCGCCACCATTTTGCTTTCGTTGAATGTGGGGCGATTTCCGATTTCTCCCCTTCAACTTGGACAAGCGATTCGTTGTCTATTTGAAACGAAATGTCAAACGCCTTCTTCCGTTGAAACGGTGCTTTGGCATATTCGTACCCCACGTATTTTGGTCGCCTGTTTAGTAGGTGCCGCATTAGCCGCCGCAGGCGCGACTTATCAAGGGATGTTTAAAAATCCGTTGGTTTCTCCTGATATCTTAGGTGTTTCAAGCGGTGCTGGACTTGGTGCGTCATTGGCGATTTTCTACAACTTACCGATGTTTTACGTGCAGCTTTTTGCCTTTAGTGGCGGTATCTTGGCGGTGCTATGTGTCTCTATGGTCGCATCAAGAAGCCGTAATCAAGATCCCATTTTGGTCTTAGTGCTTTCGGGGATTGCGATCGGTTCATTACTTGGCGCGGGCATTTCACTGTTAAAAATTTTAGCTGATCCTTTCACCCAATTACCTTCGATTACCTTTTGGCTATTAGGCAGTTTCACGGCCGTTGGTATGAAAGAATTAACTCAACTTACCCCTATTTTAATACTTGGTATTCTGCCACTTTTCTTATTGCGTTGGCGCTTAAATCTGCTCGCTTTAGAAGAAGATGAGGCTAAAAGCCTCGGTATTCCTATCCAACGTACGCGCTATATTTTGATTATTTTCACTACGCTTTGTACGGCAAGTGCGGTCTCCATTACGGGGATTATTGGCTGGATCGGTTTGCTTGTGCCCCATATTGCACGATTATTAGTGGGCGCCAATTTCATTTTATTGCTGCCAACATCGTTGTTACTTGGTGCGAGTTTTTTACTTCTCACAGACACACTCGCCCGTACTGTTGCGAGCATTGAACTCCCAATAGGGATTTTAACCTCTGCTTGTGGTGCACCGTTTTTCCTCTATTTATTGTTGAGAGGGCGAAAATGAATTTAATTGAAACTCAACAACTGACGATTGGTTATGGCAATAAACCTCTGTTAGACAAGATCAATTTTGCATTAAAACCTCAGCAAATTTGCTGTTTGCTTGGCGCCAATGGGGCTGGGAAAAGCACTTTCTTAAAAACTTTGCTTGGGTTGCAACCTGCACTCAATGGGCAAATTCTCTTTCAAAATCGACCTCTTGCCACATATTCTGCCGCCGAATTAGCGCGCGAAATTGCTTATGTACCACAAGCTCATGCGCAGCTTTTTCCTTTTCTGGTGCAAGATATGGTGTTAATGGGGCGTTCTGCATATCTAAAATGGTATCAAACCCCAAGAGCCGAAGATAAAGATCTTGCCTTTTCGGCTTTAGCGGAATTACAAATAACCCATCTTGCTAAACGTTATTACCATGAACTCAGTGGGGGCGAAAAACAACTTGTGCTTATCGCTCGAGCCATGGCACAACAAGCGAAATTGTTGATTATGGACGAACCAACAGCCAGTCTTGATTTTGGTAACCAAATTCGAGTGTTGGAAAAAATTAAGCAATTACAACATCAAAATATCGCCTTGTTGATTACCACTCACAACCCACAACAAGCGGTCTATTTAGCCAAAAATATTGCAATGCTCGATCAAGAATTTGGTTTCCAGCAAGGCGAAAAAAGTGAACTGATGACCTTTGAAAACCTCGCCAGAATTTACCGCACTTCAGTTCAGGAATTGAAAAAACATCTCAATTTATAAAAGGATAAATTGGTTTGTATAAATCCGTTATAATTTAATTTATATAAAGATTGTGCTATATTCCATTTAATTTAAATAAGGAGTTTAAATGAAAAAATTAGCTACTTTAGCCGCCTTAATGGCGATCACATTCTCAAGCCAAGCTGCTGATCTTTATCTTTATGCTGGCGCGGGTTTAAAAGAGCCGGTAGAGAAAATTGTAAAACAATTTGAGCAAAATACGGGCAATAAGGTCACTGTGGAATATGGCGGTTCAGGTCAAATTTTGGCACGTTATAACCAAGTAAAAACTGGCGACTTATTTTTATCCGGTTCGGCAGATTATGTCGAGAAATTGGCTCAAGACAATCAAGTTAAAGCCGTTGAGCCATTGGTTTTACACATTCCAGTAATGGCGGTACGCAAAGATAAAAGTGTGAATATTCATTCTTTTAAAGATCTTGCCGAAAGTAACTTACGTTTGGGAATCGGCGATGCCAAGGCAATGGCGTTAGGTAAAGGGGCCGAGAAAATTTTTGAGCTGTCTGGTTATCAACAGGCGTTGAATGAAAAAGTGGTTGTCAAAGCGGCTACCGTGAAACAATTGATGATGTATCTATTGAATGGAGATGTGGATGCCGCGGTTGTCGGTCGTTCCGGTGCGTGGAAAGTGCGCGATAAAGTAGAAATCTTGCCAAACCCACAAGGCACACAGCAAGAGAAAGTCACCTTAGCGTTACTTTCATCTTCGGCACATCCAACGGAAGCTAAACAGCTATTTGATTTTTTCCATACAGAAGGCGTGAAATATTTTACCGATGAAGGCTTCTTACCGGTTAAATAAAAGCATCAGTTTAAAGTTAGCACTGCTCCCCTTAATGTTGTTATTTTTAACGGTACTGGGAACGGTGCTTGCTTTAATTGGGCAATTAAATTGGCATTTTTTCAAACAGGTGTTGTTTGATCATGAACTGCACTTTGCCTTAATGCTTTCTTTAGGGACTTCGCTTTTTTCGCTAGTTGTTGCATTATTAATTGCATTACCTGCCGCTTGGGTGATGAGCCAAATTCGCCTGCCGCTACAAAAGCTAATTGATACTGTGCTGGACTTACCGATGGTTTTGCCACCCTTAGTTACGGGTTTAAGTCTACTTTTGTTGTTCGGTTCACAAGGTTGGCTGAGTTCGCTGATTCCAGAGATTAGTCGTTGGATTTTTAGCTCTATTGGAATTGTGGTGGCGCAAAGTTATATTGCCACCTCAATTATGTTGCGTAATGCACGTGGAGTTTTCAGTTATTTTGATGATGGTTATCGGCTTGCCGCCTATAACCTAGGTTTAACACCTTGGCAAAGCCTGCTTAAAGTTGAGCTACCTATGTGTTGGAAGCCTTTGCTGTGTGGCGCAATTTTGGCTTGGGCGCGCGCCATTGGTGAATTTGGCGCGACTTTAATGCTGGCTGGTGCTACCCGTTTTAAAACAGAAACTTTGCCAGTGGCTGTATATCTCAATATTTCCAGCGGTGATTTTGAAATTGCGATTGGGGCAGCCTTATGGCTTTTAATGATTTCAGCCTGTTTACTTTTTTTATTACGCGTGCTTAATCGGGAACTTTAGGATGTTACAGATTCAACATTTACAGGTTGGTATTTTAAAGGATATTAGCCTAACGGTTGCAAACGGTGAATCGGTGGCGATTGTTGGGCAGTCTGGCAGCGGAAAAACTACGCTTCTCAATGCCATTGCCGGTTATTTGGATTATCAAGGCACTATTACCTTTAACCAATGTGCTTGGGATAACCTCGCCTCTTGGGAAAGACATTGTCGTTATTTAAATCAACGTTTATATCTTTTCCCTCATAAAACTGTAGGGGGAAACTTAAGTTTAGCGAAACCAGAGAGCACTAGACAGGAGCAACTTGATTTATTGGCACTGTTGAACATTGATACGTTGATCGATCGTTATCCGCACCAATTATCGGGTGGGGAGCAACAGCGTGCAGCACTGGCTCGGGCGCTAATCAATCCACCGGATGTGATGCTATTAGATGAGCCATTTTCATCATTGGATTGGCAAACCCGTCAACAGATTTGGCAAAACGTAAAAAGCTTGCTCAAAGCCTTCAATCTCACCACATTATTAGTGACCCACGAACCTAAAGAAGCAGATTTTCTAGCGGATAGACAAATTCATTTACATTTAGGGCAATTAATTTAAGGACAAACTATGATTTATTTCTCAGACAAAGAACTCGATGATTTTTTATTGGAAGATATTTACCGCGGTGACTTAACCACGCACGCATTAGGGCTAGAAAAAGTCCCAGCAAAAATTGAATTCAAACGTAAAAATGCCGGAATGGTAGCGGGGATTTCGTTGGCAGAACGGTTACTGAAAAAATTAGGCATTACGCCTCAGGTTTATGTGAATGAAGGGGAAGCAGTTGAAGCCGGTGCTTTATTGCTAAGTGCGGTCGATTCTGCGGATAAATTACAGCAGGCATGGAAAGTGGTGCAGCTTGTATTGGAATGGTCTTGTGGCGTGGCGCAATACACGGCGGAGATGATTGCTAATGCCAAAGCCATTAACCCGCATGCGGTGGTGGCTTGTACCCGTAAAAGTATCCCGAATACCCGCAAACTGGCAACTAATGCAGTGTTGGCTGCTGGCGGACATATTCATCGTCAAGGCGTGAGTGAAACCTTATTGGTTTTCACTAACCATCGTAATTTATTGGCTGAACCGAATAACTGGACACATATCGTGGAAACCTTGAAGGGTGAAGCGCCAGAAAATAAGGTTACCCTTGAAGCAGACAATTTTGCACAATTTGAACAAATGATTATCGCTTCTCCAGATATTATTCAGCTAGATAAATGGTCGGTTGAAGACGTGAAAGCGGCTTTAGATCTCATCAAAGCACAAGGTAGAAATATTACGCTTTCTGTTGCAGGTGGGGTGAATAAAAATAATGTGGCAGATTATGCCAAGTTAGGCATTAATTTATTTATTACCTCTGCACCTTATTATGCGGCACCAGAAGATATTAAGGTGGTAATTACTAAGGCATAGAATTTAAAGTGCTTCTTTACAATAATTCCTTGCTTTTATTGGCTTCAATCGTTAAAATTCAGGCTCCTTGTCATCGCTGAGTTAGAGATCGGCGAATGATGTATTAATAACACTACCTTTTAGGAGTAAAAAATGTCTCTAAGTACTGAAAAAAAAGCAGCAATCGTTGCTGAATTTGGTCGCGATGCGAAAGATACTGGTTCTTCTGAAGTTCAAATCGCATTATTAACTGCACAAATCAACCACTTACAAGCTCACTTCGCTGAGCACAAAAAAGACCACCATGGTCGTCGTGGTTTATTACGTATGGTTTCTCGTCGTCGTAAACTTTTAGACTACTTAAAACGTACTGATCTTGCTTTATACCAAAGCACTATCGCTCGTTTAGGTTTACGTCGCTAATTTTTATTACGATAGTAAAAATAAAAGCCTTCGAATTACCGAGGGCTTTTTTATTTTCTGCATATTGGAAGATAAAAAAACGGTCAAAAATTTGACCGCTCTTTTTTAGTTATTAGTTCGCAATGCCTTTATGATGAAGCAATGCGTCTAATTGAGGTTCACGTCCACGGAAGCGTTTGAATAAGACCATTGGTTCTTCAGAGCCACCACGAGTGAGAATTTCATCCAAGAAAGATTTACCGGTAACTGGATTGAAAATTCCTTCCTCTTCAAAGCGAGAGAAGGCATCTGCAGATAGTACCTCAGCCCATAGATAGCTGTAATAACCTGCCGCATAACCGCCAGCAAAGATATGGCTAAAGCTATGTGGTGTTCTTGCCCATTCTACACCTTTAATCACGGCCACTTTATCTTTCACTGCTTTTAAGGTATCAAGCACTTGGTTGGCTTTACCTGCTTCAAAAGTATGGTGAAGAGTAAAATCAAACAAGCCAAATTCAAGCTGACGTAACACAAACATCGCCGCTTGATAGTTTTTTGCTTTAAGAAGTTGATTTAATTTTTCTTCTGGCAATGGTTCGTGCGTTTCAAAGTGACCCGAAATAAAATCAAGCGCTTCTTTTTCCCAACACCAGTTTTCCATAAATTGACTTGGAAGTTCTACTGCATCCCAAGGTACACCATTGATACCCGCAACATCCGGCACATCAACTTTGGTGAGCATATGGTGAATGCCATGACCGAACTCATGGAAGAGAGTGGTAACTTCATCATGGGTGAATAGAGCAGGTTTATCACCAATAGGGGCGTTAAAGTTACACGTTAAATAGGCAACAGGTTTTTGAATTGAACCGTCAGCATTACGTTTTCTGCCAATGCAATCATCCATCCAGGCACCGCCACGTTTATTTTCGCGCGCATAAAGATCGAGATAGAAACTGCCACGTACCTCATCCGTTTCATCAATTAAATCAAAGAAACGCACATCTTTATGCCAAGTATCTACGCCAAAACGTTCAACTGCACGAATATTAAAAATACGTTTAATTAATTCAAATAAACCCGAAATAACCCGATCTTCAGGGAAATAAGGACGAAGTTCTTCATCATTGATCGCATATAAATGTTGTTTTTGTTTTTCAGAATAGAAACTGATATCCCAAGGGGCAAGTTCAGTAACGCCAAATTCTTTTTCACAATAAGCTTTGAGGTCAGCTAATTCTTTCTCACCTTGTGCTTTTGAACGATCTGCAAGGTTATTTAAGAAATCTAACACTTGTTGTGGGTTTTCAGCCATTTTGGTGGCAAGTGAACGTTCAGTGTACGTATTGAAACCTAACAATTTCGCTAGTTCCACGCGTAACGTCATGATTTCTTCAATGATCGCTGTGTTATCCCATTTACCTGCGTTTGGACCTTGATCTGAAGCACGAGTCGCGTAAGCTCGATACATTTCTTCGCGTAGTGCTGCATTTTCACAATAGGTCATAATTGGCAAATAACTTGGAATTTCTAACGTAAAACGATAGCCTTTTAGGCCTTTACTTTCAGCAGATTGTTTTGCTGCAAGTAATGCAGATTCAGGAAGACCCGCTAATTGGCTTTCATCTTCAATGACTTTTTCCCAACCCATGGTGGCATCGAGTACATTATTGCTAAATTGTGCGCTTAATTCTGATAAGCGAGCAACAATCTCACCATAACGTTTTTGTTTTTCTTCGGATAAACCGATACCTGAAAGCTCAAAATCACGCAGTGCATTTTCAATGGCTTTCTTTTGTGCTACTGAATAAGTGGCAAATTCAGGACTATTTTTTAAGGCTAAATAAGCGTTGTATAAGCCTTTGTGTTGACCTACCCAGGTGCTGTATTCAGAGAGTAGTGGCAAGCAGGCTTGGTACGCATCACGTAATTCAGGGCTGTTTTTAACTGAATTTAAATGGGAGATCGGTGACCAAGCACGACTTAAGTGTTCTCCTGCTTCAGAAAGTGGTTCAATAAAGTTTTCCCAAGTAAAGTGCGGTTGTTTTAAAACTTGTTCAATGGCTTGACGATTTTCTTCGATGAGTTTTTGGATTGCCGGTTGAATATGTTCTGGTTTGATTTGAGAAAACGGAGGTAAGCCTTCAATATGAAGTAATGGATTAGACATAAATATTCCTTTTGCTAACTGTTTCTTTAGTAAATTGCGACAAATTCTATAATATCAAGGTTGAAAAATCTAAAAAATCAGTAATAATTGCGTATCACTTTTATTTAGGAATGATGATGAACGACGCGTTATTGTTTTCTGGCTTAATCACGTTTTCGGTTATAGTCGGTTTTGTTGCACTTAAATTCTTCCCCAAAAATCCTTTAATTAAAGCTATTTATATTGTACTTGGTTGTATTTCTTTGGTTTTAGGCGTGATTGGTATTTTTCTACCCATTCTTCCGACAACACCTTTTTTGTTGCTAACACTTTATTCTTTTGCGCAAGGTTCATCTCGCTTAGAACGTTGGTTTTTAGAGACAAAGCTTTATCAAAAGTATCTGAAATCTTTTAATGAACGTCGTGCATTAACAAAAAAAGCAAAAATTTCTATTCTAACCTTTTCAACTATGATGCTTTTAATTGGCTTTTACTTTACTCCAAGTGTAGTGGGGCGAACGATCATTGCCATTTTAATTGCGGTAAAATATTGGTTCTTTTTCTTTTGGATTAAAACAGAAGACGTTGAAAATGGATAATGCTTTCCTTACTAGGCTTAAAAGTGCGGTCATTTTAGGTGTCGTTTTTGGATTAAGCGGTTGTGACAAATTAAATAGCCCGAAATCTACAAACACGGCAACAGAAGAGAAACCAACACAAAGCCAGTCTATTGAACAAGAAAATACTTCAAAACCGAGTAGAACTTTACTGACTCGGGCGTTTACTCATTCTCCTTCTTTTGAGCCTTGGTTTGTGCGTTATCCTGAACAAGAAAACTTATTGCGCGATTTATATGAAGGCTTAACCGCTTATGATCAGGAAGGACGAATCGTGCCGGGTATCGCAGAAAGTTGGCAAACAAAAGACAACAAAACCTGGATCTTTACCTTACGTGAAGGGCTTCGTTGGTCAAACGGTGAACCTTTAGTCGCTCAAGATGTGATGCTTTCTTGGCAAGCGTTGTCTCAATCCAATAGTCCATTAAGATCTTATTTGGCTTATCTTAATCTAAAAAATGCGAAAGGCGTTTTAGAGAAAAATAAACCTTTTAAGAGCTTAGGAATTTATGCGGAAAATGACCGCACTTTACGCATTGAGCTTGATAAACCAACACCGCATTTGCCGGAAATGTTAGCGCATATTAGCCTTGTGCCACAATATAGCGATCCTGATTCTCCAGTGACAAACGGGGCTTATATGATCGAAAGTGAAAGTGTGAGAAGCATACACTTAGCGAAAAACCCCTATTATTGGCAGAAAAATAATGTCGCTTTTGAACGCGTAGCTTATCTACCTTTTGTTGCGCCTAAATTGGCTGAATTTGATGTGGTGGTTGATGTACCTGAAGTTCATTCAGATCTTCAGCATTTTCCGAAGCTTTGTGAGTATTTTTATGAATTTAATTTAAACGATCCTAAACTTGCTAAGGCAGATGTGCGTAAGGCGATCGCTTCGTTGGTTTCTGTCACGAATATTGTGAATAATGAGATTCCAGCGGCAATTCCAAGTTCTTATTTTTTACCGAAAGCTATGCTAAATGGACAAGATTCAAGATGGGAGCCCGTTGTTGCCGAGCAGTTATTGGCTCAAAATAAAATTGATGAAAGACATCCGCTACATTTAAATGTGCTTTATGATGATGCGCCCTTGCATGTGAATATCGCGCAACGTGTAGTAGGGCAATTAACGCAGTCCGATATGTTGCGTGTGGATGCCCAACCCGTCAATTGGCAAATATTACAAATGAAACGCCAAAAGGGTGATTTCCAAGTCATTCGTTCTGGCTGGTGTGCAGACTTTAATCATCCGATGGCATTTTTGGGTTTGTTCTATTCTAAAAGCCCCGATAATAAAAATGGCTATGCCAATGCAGAATACGATCAACTTTTTGAGCAAGCACTGAAAAGCTTAAATGAAAAAGAGCGGTCAGAAATTTACTTAAAATTAAGTGAGAAGATCCAACAGGAAAACCTTGCTTTACCGCTTTTCCAGTACACCACACCGGTTTATATTTCTCCAACTATTATGGGGGCGAAGAAAAATTCAGTGGGCGTCATTTACAGTAAGGATCTATGGCGAAAAGTTGAAAACTAAAGCTGATTAAGAAAGTTGTTCATAATGTGATGAGCAACTTTTTTATTAAACCTAATTAAAAGTGTAAAGCAACACTATTTACTTTTTGTTTTTATACGCTACAATACACAACAAATCAACCTAGAGGGAAATCCTGATGTTAAAAATGAATGATTTGGTTAAGCTTAGTCAGACACCAAAATCCACGGTGCTGTACTATGTGAAAGAAGGTTTGTTGCCAGAGCCGGTGAAAGATAAACCGAATTTTCATCTCTATGATGAACATTGTGTGAAGTTGCTTAGTTTTATTAAATATCTACAAAGCAATTTCAATGCAACGATTTCACAAATTAAAGCACTTTTTGCTCATCCTCATTTTGATTGGAATAATCCTTATGAAAGCCTTATTGGATTATTGGATATCATCATGGGGGCAGAAAATGAGGTATTCACTATTGAGCAATTATGTGAAGAATTTCATCTTTCCGCTAAACAAATCGAAGATATGGTAGCGGAAGGCTTATTGAATCCTCGTGAAGGCATTTTTACAGCAAAAGAACGTGATATTTTGGCGATCTTGGCTCGTTGTGATGAAGCCGAAATGGATGTAGTGAAAGCTTATTTGACTGCAGCAAAAATGTTAGCGGAAAAAGAGGTGAATGTGACTTTAGCGGCATTAGCCAATAGTGAACAAAAAGATGAAAAATTAAAACATTTATTTGATTTATTGTTGGTGTTAAAACCTTATCTCTTGAATATGAAAACCTTTAATCTTTATCAAGCGGAGAGTGCGAAATGAAACTCTTAAAATATGCTGGCTTTGTGCCTTATTTAGCCATTGCCTTTATTAATGCCAGTGTGGATTTAGCACATAAAATTACCATTCAAAATGTGTTGCTGAAAAGTTTTTCAGGCGAGAGTTTGGTGGTTTTAACGGCATTAATTAATGCGATGATTTTATTACCGTTTATTTTCTTATTTTCCCCTTCGGCATTTATTAACGATAAATTTTCTCGCACCAATGTGATTCGTTATAGCAGTTTAGCGGCAGTGGCGATTAGCGCGGGGATTTTATTGAGTTATATGACGGGCATGTTTGCTATTTCCTTTGTACTGACATTGATTTTGGCGGCGCAAAGTGCGGTCTATTCTCCAGCCAAATATAGCATTATTAAATCAATTGTGGGCACTGAAAATATCGGTATGGCAAATGGTGTGATTCAAGCACTCACCATTGTGGCTATTCTGTTTAGTTCTTTTGCCTTTTCTTTCTTCTTTGAAGCACATTATGTGGCATCAGATGACCCGAATGAAGTATTACAAAGTGTTTGGGTGATTGGTGTAGCATTAGTATTGCTGAGTGCATTAGAAGCCTATTTTGCTTTTAAAATCCCATTCTTTAAGCAAGAAGCTGAGAATACAGATGGTCAGTTTGATATGAGAAAATACCTTTCTTTAGGGTATTTAAAAGATAACGTTCGCACATTAAAAGCAGATCAAAATATTTGGTTGAGTGTCATTGGGCTAAGTCTATTTTGGGGCGTGTCACAAATTATTGTGGCGGCATTCCCTGCGCATTATAAAGCGATGTTCAATGAAGATAATGCAGTTGTCATTCAAGCAATTCTTGCGGTGAGTGGAATAGGGCTTGTGCTTGGTTCATATCTTGCAGGACGTGCTTCTCGTTTGCATATTGAGTTAGGTATTGTGCCGCTTGGTGCGTTGGGTATTTGTGTGTCGTTATTCTTCTTAACTCTAGCTCAAAGTGGGGTGGTATTAGCACTTTGTTCTTTTGTCTTTGGTTTCTCTGGCGGTTTATTGATCGTGCCATTGAATGCAACCATTCAGTATTTCGCACCTGAGAAAATCAGCGGCAAAATCATGGCGGGTAACAACTTTGTGCAAAACGTGTTCATGGTAGTGTTTTTGCTATTAAGCATTGTTTTTGTACAACTGAATGTTTCGACTCAAGGTTTATTCTTAGTGACTTCGGCTGCATGTTTTGCTGCGAGTTTATATACCATGTCGAAAGTACCCCATTTATTTACGCGTTTATTCTTGCTCTTTGCATTAAAAGCGAATTACCGTTTTCATGTGGAGGGGTTAAAAAATCTTCCACAAAGTGGTGGCGTGTTGTTATTAGGTAACCATATTAGCTGGATTGACTGGTTGGTGTTACAAGCGGCTAGTCCGCGTGCGATTAAATTTGTCATGTATCGTCCGATTTACAACAAATGGTATCTCACTTGGTTCTTCCGTATTTTCAAAGTGATTCCAATTGGTGGTGGTTCAAGTCGTGAATCTATTGAAACCATTCGTGAATATTTAGCGCGTGGTGAAGTGGTGGCTTTATTCCCAGAAGGTCATATCAGTTATAACGGTCAAATCAATGAGTTCCAAAAAGGCTTTGAGCACGTATTAAAAGATTTAGAGAATGTGACGACTGTACCTTTCTATTTACGTGGATTATGGGGTAGCAGCTTCTCCCGTGCGGATTCTTTCTATAAGAATTTAACTAAACGCCAAGGTAAACGTGAAATTTTAGTGGCATTTGGTAAACCAATTCATGGCTTTATTGATGCGACAGCGATGAAGCAAAAAGTACTCGAACTTTCTTTCTCCGTATGGGAAAAAGTCATGAGTAAACGTAAACCACTTATGCACCATTGGTTGAATTCGGCAAAATCGAATTTATTCAAAGAAGCCGCGGTGGATGCGCAAGGCACTAAACTGAATAACCTGAAATTTATTGCTGCAGTGCTAATGTTTGTGAAAACCTTAAAAGCTGCTTTAGGGAATGAAAAAAATGTTGGTGTGTTATTACCAAGTTCATCAATTGGAGCAATTATCAATATGACCTTAATGGTGATGGGCAAAGTACCGGTAAATTTAAACTACACGCTAAGCCCTGAAGTGATGGAAAAAGCCTTGAAAAAAGCTAATATTTCGCAAGTCATTACCTCTGAAAAATTCTTGGATAAATTGAACGCAAAAGGTTTTGACTTTAGCCAAGTGGTGGCTGATAAAGCCCTCTTTATGGAAAATTTAGGGAAATCGATCACTA
Organism: Haemophilus sp. HMSC068C11; assembly: GCF_001815355.1. Lineage (GTDB taxonomy): Bacteria > Pseudomonadota > Gammaproteobacteria > Enterobacterales > Pasteurellaceae > Haemophilus_D. The sequence goes on along the minus strand of NZ_KV820360.1, from coordinate 271,384 downwards.
AAGCGAATAAAGTGCGGTCATTTTTAACGGCGTTTTTAGCGCCACAATGGTGGATTAAATTACGTTACTTTGCAGACGTAAGCTTGGACGATAATGCAACCATCTTATTCAGTAGTGGTAGTGAAGGTGATCCGAAAGGCATTGAATTAAGCCATAAAAATTTACTGACTAACATTAAACAGATCGGTGAATTATTAAACTTCCATAAAGATGATGTGATTTTGAATTCCTTACCAATTTTCCACTCATTTGGCTTAACCGTGACAACTTTATTGCCATTGTGTGAAGGCATTAAAATGGTGAGTGTGGCGGATCCGACTGATGGGGCGACAGTAGGAAAAATGTGTGCTCGACATCGAGTGAGTATTTTATTTGGTACTTCAACTTTCTTTAGATTGTATGTACGCAATAAGAAATTCCATCCGTTAATGCTACAAAACGTACGTATGGTTATTGCGGGCGCTGAAAAATTGAAAGCAGATGTAAAAGAAGCCTTTAAACTTAAATTTGGCTTAGAAATTTACGAAGGTTATGGCGCAACTGAAACAGCACCGGTAGCCAGTGTTAATATGCCTAATTTACTTGATCCAGAAACCTTACAGGAATTTACCTTCAATCAAGCTGGTACAGTCGGTATGCCATTACCGGGCACCATTATTAAAATTGTGGATCCAGAAAGCTTGCAGGAATTACCAGTCGGCGAAGACGGCTTGATCTTGATTGGTGGTGGACAAGTCATGAAAGGTTATTTGAATGCACCAGAAAAAACAGCAGAAGTGATTGTTGAAATTGATGGTGTACGTTATTACAAAACCGGCGATAAAGGCCACATTGATCATAACGGCTTTATTACCATTGTGGATCGTTATTCTCGATTTGCTAAAGTCGGCGGCGAAATGATTAGTCTCGGCAGCGTGGAAGAGAAACTTTCACAAGTATTTGATGAAGAAAATCAATTCGTTGCGGTGGCTGTAAGCGATGATAAAAAAGGCGAGAGCATTGTGCTTTTAATCAAATCAGTGCTTTCTTTAGATGAGATTAATGGACGTATTAAAGGATTAAATGTACCGCCGATTATGCTGCCAAGCCAAGTTTTCTTAGTGGATGAAATTCCAATGTTAGGAAGTGGTAAAGTGGATTTCAAAGGCGCGAAGAATCTGGCGATGAGCTTGGTTAAGTAAAGAAAATTGTCATAAATAAAAGAGCGGTCAAATTGACCGCTCTTTTTGTTATTTAATGAACCTCATTTAGGTGTTTTTCAGCTTCCGTAACCTTACATCAACGTACCGACATATTTTAACATGACCCCAGCGGCAATCGCTGAGCCAATTACCCCAGCGACGTTTGGTCCCATTGCGTGCATGAGTAGGAAGTTTTGGTTATCTGCTTCCAATCCGATTTTATTGGAAACGCGAGCGGCCATAGGAACGGCAGATACACCAGCAGAACCAATGAGCGGGTTAATTTTGTTTTTGCTGAATTTATTCATCAATTTTGCCATTAATACACCGCTACCTGTACTGATTCCGAAAGCAATGACACCAAGAATTAAAATGCCTAATGTTTGCGGTTGTAGGAATTTATCGGCGATAAGTTTAGAGCCTACAGACAAGCCAAGCACAATGGTTACAATGTTAATCAAGGCGTTTTGTGTGGTATCGCTTAAACGTTCAACGACGCCACTCACGCGCATGAGATTACCGAAACAGAACATCCCAAGCAATGGGGCAGCATCAGGTAAGAGTAAACCAACGAGCAACAGCAAAATAACCGGGAACAAGACTTTTTCACGATTACTCACATGGCGCATTTGCGTCATGCGGATTTTGCGTTCTTCTTCTGTGGTTAACGCTTTCATAATCGGTGGTTGAATCAACGGCACTAATGCCATGTAAGAATAGGCCGCTACGGCAATCGCGCCAAGCAATTCAGGTGCCAGTTTACTGGTGAGATAAATCGCTGTCGGACCATCCGCACCACCGATAATACCGATAGACGCGGCTTGAGGCAGCGTAAATTCGATAATACCGAAATAATTTAACGCTAGCGCACCGAGTACGGTAGCGAAAATACCGAATTGTGCTGCAGCGCCAAGTAGCAATGTTTTTGGATTGGCTAATAACGGACCAAAGTCTGTCATAGCACCCACGCCCATAAAAATAACCAATGGTGCAATGCCATATCCTATCGCAACTTTATAGAACAATGCTAGAATACCGGCACTATACCCCATATCCACAGATAAAGCTTCTAATTGATTTATCATGGATATTGGCGCAGAATTTAGCGCTGTTTTTATCAAGGCAGGATCGGGTGGTATACCTAATTGCGAAGCAATTACCGCAATTTGCTCTGGTGAGCCGAGATGAAGCAAATTCTCTAATGCTGTCATGGCTAGTCCTGCCTCAGGGATATTTGACAATAATCCGCCGAAACCAATTGGTAGCAACAGCAAAGGTTCAAATTTGCGTGAGATGGCAAGCCACAGCAACAGTAGGCTCACAGCGATCATCACTGCTTGCCCCCATTGCAGATGGAATATGCCCATCCCTTTAATTAACGCAATAATACTCTCCATAGACCATTCCTTATGCTAAGGTCATCACGGTGTCACCTACGGCGACAGCATCACCGGCTTTGACGCAAATGCCACGCACGGTACCAGCTTGTGCAGCTTTTACTTCGGTTTCCATTTTCATGGCTTCGAGAATGAATAATACATCGCCAGCTGCTACGGTTTGGCCTTCTGTTGCAACAACTTTCCAAATATTACCTGCCATCGGCGCCGTTACTGGTGTACCACCGGTTGCTGGAGCAGGAGTCGCTTGTGGTACAGCTTGAGGAGCAGTAGTTGCGACATGAGAAATATCACCGCCTTCGCTTACTTTCACTACAAAAGCTTTACCTTCCAATTCCACGGTATAAATAGCGGAGCCAGAGGCTGCTGGTGCAGCTTTAGAAACCAGTTTATTTTCCACCGCACTTTCATTGCCGGTTGGAGTGGGTTCAAAGGCGGCAGGATTGTTGCGGTTTTCTAAGAATTTCCACGCAATTTGAGGGAAGAGCGCTACGATTAAAGCATCATCTACGGCATTGTCTGCCAATTTCACGCCTTTCGCTTTAGCTTGTTCTGCAACTTCAGCTTCAATTTTCGCCATTTCAGGCGCAATGTGATCGGCAGGGCGGTCTGTTACTGGTGCCGCACCTTCTAATACTCGAGCTTGCAACACACTATCTACCGGTGCAGGTGTTTTACCGTATTCACCTTTTAAAATACCGGCAGTTTCTTTGGCGATAGTTTTGTAGCGTTCGCCAGTGAGAACGTTAATAACCGACTGTGTACCAACAATTTGAGAGGTTGGTGTAACGAGTGGAATGTAGCCCAAGTCTTTGCGCACGCGCGGGATTTCTTCTAATACTAAATCTAATTTATCGGACGCATTTTGTTGTTTTAATTGGTTTTCCAAGTTGGTGAGCATACCGCCTGGTACTTGTGCTACTAAAATACGGCTATCTACACCGCGTAATTGGCCTTCAAATTTGGCATATTTTTTACGCACATTACGGAAATAGGCAGCAATTTTTTCCAAGCGAGGAATATCCAAACCGGTGTCATATTCAGTGCCTTGTAAGGTGGCGACTAGGGATTCAGTTGCAGGGTGACCATAAGTTCCAGACATAGAAGAAATTGCCGTATCAATACCATCTACACCTGCTTCAACCGCTTTTAATAGCGCCATTTCTGCCATACCAGTGGTGGAGTGACAGTGTAAATGCAATTCTACGTCGAAACGTTTTTTGATTTCGCGCACTAAGTCTGCAGCCGCCATTGGATTTAAAATACCGGACATGTCTTTGATGACCAAGCTGTCGATACCGATTTCAAGTAATTGCTCAGTCGTATCAAGCCAGGTTTGCATGGTATGAACTGGGCTGGTGGTATAACTTAAAGTCCCTTGAGCATGACCACCAAATTTACGTACTGCTTGTAATGCCGCTTTCATATTACGTGGATCATTGAGTGCATCAAATACACGGAAAACATCCATACCATTCGCTACACAACGTTCTACAAAACGTTCTACTACATCATCAGCATAGTGGCGATAGCCTAATAGATTTTGGCCACGTAATAACATCTGTAATGGAGTTTTTGGACAAGCTTTTTTCAATTCACGCAAACGAACCCAAGGATCTTCACCTAAAAAGCGAATACAGCTATCAAATGTTGCACCGCCCCAAGCTTCCAACGACCAATAGCCAATATCATCTAATTCATGAGCAATTGGTAACATATCATCAAGACGCAAGCGCGTTGCGAAAAGTGATTGGTGGGCATCACGAAGCACCAGTTCTGTCATTTTAATTTTTTTAGCCATGGTAAAATCCTTATTTTATTTGAACTGTTGGGTACGTCGATGGTGTGCGATAGCCGCTGCAATCACAGGACGTAACCGCTCAAAATCGTCAGTAGGTGCCGCAGAAAGTGCGGTTGAATTTTGGGAAGTTTTGGGTTCGGGTTGAGGTTCTGGAAAAAATCGGTTGATAAGTTTAGACATCACTCCAATTGCCCAAATTAAAATGAGCAAAAAGACCAATACAAAACCCATCCCTGAAAACATCAGGTTAATTCCTTCGCCTATAAGTGCAGAGGGAGTCATCATTTTTCTTCCTTATTTGCTTGAAAAAATGGACAATTTTATTCTAATCGATCTGTTTAAATAAAACTGTGATGAAGATCATAATTTGAAATATAGGCACACAATAAAAGGGGAAATGTGCGGTTGATTTTGAAGTATTTTGGCGTGAGTTAAATATTATTAATGAGGTATTTCTACTGAAACATACTTTATACAAAGCGTGTAAAAAACTAAAAGGACTAAGTTCTATAGTGACAGAACTTAGTCCTTGAATTAAATGAATCTCGATTTGTTGATAGAAAGGAAAATTATTCTACTTTTACAATCCAGCCTTCAGGTGCTTCCACATCACCGAATTGGATACCGGTTAATTCGTTGTAAAGTTTGCGTGTAATAGGGCCAACTTCCGTTTCTGAATAGAACACGTGGAATTTACCTTTATGTTGAATACCACCTACTGGCGTAATCACTGCAGCAGTACCACAAGCCCCCGCTTCGGCAAATTGATCAAGTTGATCGATATACACATCACCTTCAATGGCTTCCATACCTAAACGTTCTTTTGCAATGTGAAGTAATGAGTATTTCGTGATACTTGGTAAAATAGATTCAGATGCAGGCGTGATAAATTTGTTATCTTTGGTGATACCAAAGAAGTTTGCCGCACCCACTTCTTCAATTTTAGTGTGAGTTTTAGGATCAAGGTAAATCGCGTCTGCAAATTTACGTTCTGGTGTACCTTGTTCTGCGGCTAGTTCATGTGGAAGCAAGCTTGCCGCATAGTTCCCCCCCACTTTTACGCCACCGGTTCCCATCGGAGCAGCACGGTCGTAATCAGTCGTAATGAAGTTAGATGGTGCTAAACCACCTTTGAAATATGCGCCTACTGGGCAGCAGAATACAGAGAAAATAAATTCAGGTGCGGTTTTCACGCCGATATTCGCCCCCGTACCAAAGAGGAATGGACGTAAATATAATGTCGCGCCAGAACCGTAAGGACCTAACCATTCTTGGTTTGCTTTCACCACTTCTTTACAAGCACGGATAAATAATTCTGTTGGCACTTGAGGCATCAATAAACGATCTGCGGTATGTTGCATACGTTTTGCATTTTGATCAGGACGGAATAAGTTGATTGAACCATCTTTACAACGATAGGCTTTTAAGCCTTCAAAGCATTGTTGACCGTAGTGAATTGCCGTTGAACCTTCGTGGATATGTAGCATATTATCAGTGGTAAGTTTCCCTTCATCCCATTTACCATCTTTCCAATGTGCGATGAAACGATAATCTGTTTTGATATAACTAAATCCAAGATTGTTCCAGTCTAAGTCTTTCATTTTGCTTCCTTAATTTGTATAAATAATTTTATGAATGGAAATGCAGTTAATCTACACCATAACGGCTACTATGAAAACCTTTAAACACAAAAATATTGTGATTTCTCAAAATTTTTATTGGATTCTCAAATTTTTGAAGTAGGTCAGGAAATAAAATTTTGCTTATGTTAGAATGGCTGAAATAAAAAAACGCCGCTCGAAACGAGCAGCGCTTAACCAGAATGGTTTAATATATACAGGAAGTAAATGAGTAACTTAATTGTTACTCCAGTTCGGAGAACCGAACTATATGCAAACACAACATCATACTTAAGTCTGAAACTCATTAACTTGTAAGGAATTACCAATCATTAAGTATGTGTGTATTGTAGGTAGAAGGTAATGGAAGGACAAATGATGTTTTTTTATTTGATGCATAAAAAAAACTAATCCGAATTGAATCTTTTTCATTATAAACTAAAATTTAGCCGTTGGGAAGAATTATGTATAAACGTTTGCCTCCCCTGAATTCATTGAAGTCTTTCGAATCAGCTGCTCGACATTTAAGTTTTACAAAGGCTGCTGATGAACTTTTTGTGACACAAGCCGCAGTGAGCCATCAAATAAAATTATTAGAAGATTTTTTAGGTGTCGAGCTTTTTATACGCAAAAATCGTTCACTCGAATTGACGGAATTTGGGAAAGCCTATTTTGTTGATATTAACAAAGTCTTGCGAAAATTAAATGAAGCGACTGAACGTTTATTAACACTTAAAGCAGAGCCACATTTGGCAATTAGTGTGCCACAAACCTTTGGTATTCAATGGCTTGTGCCACATTTGAGTGATTTTAATAAGCAACACCCTGAAATTGAAGTGCGCTTGAAGGGCGTTGATCAAGATGAAGGTTTATTAAATAAAGAAATTGATATTGCCATTTATTATGGCAAAGGTGATTGGGAAAATTTACAAGTCGATCGATTAGGTGAAGAAAACTTAGTGATTTTGGCGGCACCTTCATTGCTTGAGAAAATTCCCGTTCGCCGTCCAGATGATTTGAAAAAGCACACGCTGATTCACACACATACTCGAGATAACTGGCAAGCGATGGCTGATTATCTCAAATTAGATGATTTGAATATTCAGCAAGGTCCATTATTTAGCCATACCTTTATGGCATTACAAGCTGCCGTTCATGGTCAGGGTATCGTGCTAGCTAATCGTATTTTGGCTCAGCAAGAAATTGAAAATGGTCATCTGCAAATTGTGTTACCAACCGAATTACGGGATCCGAAATCATTCTATGTAGTCAATCATTTAGATCGTTTAGATGATGAACAGATTCAAGCCTTTAGAACATGGATTAAAGATTCAATAAAATTAGGGAAAATATGAATAAATTAGCCTTATATTGTCGAATTGGCTTTGAAAAAGAAGTGGCCGCAGAAATTACTGACCGCGCTTCTGAGCGTGGCGTATTTGGTTTTGCTCGCGTGCTAGAAAACAGCGGTTATGTCATTTTTGAATGCTATCAACCAGGTGATGCAGATCGTTTAGCGCGAGAAATCCCTTTTAATCGTTTGATTTTTGCGCGCCAAATGATCGTCGTGTCAGATCTCTTAGAAAACCTGGATCCTCAAGATCGTATTTCGCCAATTCTGGCTCAATATGAACGCATTGCAGAAGACATTAATCTTAAGCAAGCGGTAGAGCTATTTGTTGAAACAGCAGATACGAATGAAGCCAAAGAGCTTTCGACATTTTGCCGAAAATTTACCGTACCGTTGCGCCAAGCATTGAAAAAGAAAGGTTGGTTACAAGGCAAACCGAATGCAAAGTGCGGTCAAATTTTGCATTGTTTTTTCACGCAGCCGAATTGTTGCTATGTGGGGTATTCCTATCTTGGTAATAATTCCACCCACTTTATGGGAATCCCACGTTTAAAATTCCCAGCGGATGCACCAAGCCGTTCAACTTTAAAATTGGAAGAAGCGATTTTAACCTTTATTCCTCGAAATGAAGAAAGTAAACGCTTGAATGAAAATATGGTTGGGGTCGATCTCGGTGCTTGTCCTGGCGGCTGGACTTATCAATTAGTGAAACGTGGTTTATTTGTGTATGCGGTTGATCACGGCAAAATGGCGGCGAGCTTACATGATACTGGCAGAATAGAACATTGCCCAGAAGATGGATTTAAATTCCAACCACCAAAACGTAAGCATATTGATTGGCTTGTGTGTGATATGGTGGAGCAACCAAGTCGAATTGCGAATTTAATTGGAAAATGGTTAATTAACGGCTGGTGCCGAGAAACTATTTTCAATTTGAAATTACCAATGAAAAAACGCTATCAAGAAGTGATGTTGTGTTTAGAAAATCTTGCGGTAATGTTAGCAGAAAAAGAACTGGAATTTGATATTCAGGCGAAGCATTTGTATCACGATCGTGAAGAGATTACGGTGCATATTGCCTTAAAATAGAAAAGCAAAGTGCGGTCAAAAAACATGGGATTTTTTGACCGCACTTTTTATTTAAATTATTATTTATTGGCTAAAATCACTGCGCGAGTAGGGGCTTGATAGCCTTCGATGGTTTTACTGTGATCGTTTGGATCTAAGAAATCAATCAAACTTTCATTTTCTAACCAATCCGTTTTACGCTGTTCTTTTAATGTTGTGGTGGCGACATCCACACAACGCACATTAGTAAAACCGACCTTTTCCAACCAATTAATGAGCGCAGCAACGGAAGGAATAAAATACACGTTCTTCATTTTTGCATAGCGATCTGAAGGCACTAAGACCGTATTGGCATCACCATCAACCACTAAGGTTTCTAACACCAATTCGCCACCTTTTACTAATTGGTTTTTTAGCTGTGTGAGATGATCGAGCGGCGATTTACGGTGATAAAGCACACCCATTGAGAATACCGTATCAAATGCCGCAAGTGGTTGCATTTCTTCAATACCTAATGGGATCAAGTTAGCTCGACGATCGTTATTTAGTAATTTTCGAACTGCTTCAAATTGGCAAAGGAAAAGCTCGGTTGGATCAATACCAACGACCATTTTTGCGCCTTCACCAACCATTCGCCACATATGGTAGCCGCTACCGCAGCCCACATCTAAAATGGTACGATCTTTTAATGGTGCAAGATGAGGCAAAACACGATCCCATTTGAAATCAGAACGCCATTCGCAATCCACGTGAATATCAAATAAATGATAAGGTCCTTTTCGCCACGGCATCAATTGCTTCAAATGATGGATAATGCGTTGTTTTTCGCCCTCTGAAAGTGGGGAAGTGCGGTCAGATTTCACCGCATTTTTTAAATCGATGGTATCTGCCTGTAAATCAGGGAGAAAGTCCACGATTTTTGACCATTTTGCATAATCACCATGGGTTTGTTTTTCCCATTCTTTTAACTGCAAAGGCAATGTTTCTAGCCAAGCAGATAAATTTGTGGTGGCAATTTGTTGATAAAAAGGACGAAAATCAATCATTATTTTGCTTCCTTATAGGCTTTTTCTGCTTTCTCAAAGGTTTCTTTAACTTCATTTTCAGGTTCTGCGGAAAGGAGAGAAACCACAATAATCGCCAAGCTAGCAAGGATGAATCCTGGGATCATTTCATAGACATTAAACCATTCACTGGTTTCTGGAATCACCGATTTCCAAGCAAAGACAACCACTGCACCGACAACCATTCCTGCCATAGCCGCTGATGAAGTCATGCGTTTCCAGAATAAGGAGAAAAGTACAACAGGACCAAATGCTGAACCAAATCCAGCCCAGGCAAATTCAACGAGTTTTAATACTTTGCTGTTTTCATCCTGTGCAATCCAAATCGCAATGCCCGCGATAACTAAAACCATTGCACGACCTAACCAAACTAATTCTTTTTCAGAAGCTTTTGGACGAATAAAACCTTTATAAAAATCTTCAGTAATAGAGCTTGAAGAAATTAATAATTGAGCGGAAAGTGTACTCATTACTGCCGCCAAGATCGCAGAGAGTAGAATACCGGCAATCCATGGATTAAAGAGCAATTTAGCCAGTTCAATAAAGACTTGTTCTGGTTCATTATTTACCACACTAGCCACATTTGGGTTAGCAAAGAAATAAGGAATTCCGAAGAAACCAATACCAATCGCACCGGCAAGGCAAATCACCATCCATGTCATACTGATACGGCGTGCTTTAATAAGAGATTTCACCGAGTAAGCAGCCATAAAACGAGCAAGGATATGCGGTTGACCAAAATAACCTAAGCCCCAAGCCGCTAAACTTAATAAACCTAATGGTGTAGTAGAACTGAATAAATCGGTAAAGTCTTTATTTGCTGCGATTTCTGCTTGATGTAGCACTTCAGTAAATTGTGATGCATCACCCAAACTTAAAAAGATAAAGAGAGGCGTTAAAATCAGTGCAAAAATCATCAATGTGGCTTGAATGGTATCCGTCCAACTTACGGCTAAAAATCCACCGATAAAGGTATAGACGATGGTCGCTAATGCGCCGTACCAAATTGCTGTGGAATAGTCGACTGAGAATAGGTTTTGGAATAATTTCGCCCCAGCAACCACACCAGAACCACAATAAATAGTGAAGAATACCAGGATGATTGTTGCTGACACAATTTTTAAGAGATTATGTGATGTGCCAAAGCGATGGTGGAAATATTCCGGTAGTGTGAGAGCATTGTTGTTAAATTCGGTATAGATCCGTAAACGACCAGCTACGAGTAACCAGTTAAAATAAGCCCCGAGGATTAAACCAATGGCGATCCAACCTTCAACCAGGCCAGACACATACACCGCACCCGGCAAGCCCATTAATAACCAGCCGGACATATCAGATGCGCCAGCAGACATGGCTGTCACAAAACTTCCGAGTTTACGGCCGCCTAAAATATAATCGGATAAGTTGTTTGTATAATAATAGGCAAGGACACCGATTAAAATCATGCCGAAAATATAAATACTAAAAGTAATAAGTGTTGGGTCTAAACCAAACATTAAATACCTCAAAAAAAGTCATGAAAATTTGAGAAAGGTCATATTTTACCTTATTTGGGTCTATTATTCTATTTTCCTTTTCGATAGACTTATACCATTAAAACTAAGGTCGAAAAAATGAATTCTGTTGAATTATTAATGAATGTTACGCCTAATGAAACCCGCGTTGCGCTGGTGGAAACGGGCGTTTTAAAAGAAGTTCACATTGAACGTCAAGCCAAACGTGGCATCGTGGGGAATATTTATAAAGGGCGAGTAACCCGTGTTTTACCGGGGATGCAGTCCGCGTTTGTAGATATCGGTTTAGAAAAAGCCGCATTTTTACATGCTTCCGATATTGTTTCACATACCGAGTGTGTGGATGTGAACGAACAAAAGCAATTTCGAGCAAAAAGCATTTCTGAACTCGTACGCGAAGGGCAGGATATCGTAGTACAAGTGGTAAAAGATCCTTTGGGCACAAAAGGCGCAAGATTAACTACCGATATTACGTTGCCTTCTCGTTATCTCGTCTTTATGCCGGAAAATAGCCATGTTGGTGTATCACAACGTATTGAAAGTGAAGAAGAGCGCGCAAGATTAAAAGCGCTTGTTGAGCCTTTTTGTGATGAGTTAGGCGGCTTTATTATTAGAACGGCCACCGAAGGGGCAACGGAAGAAGAATTGCGCCAAGATGCGGAATTCTTAAAACGTTTATGGCGTAAAGTACTTGAGCGTAAAGGAAAATATCCAACCCGTTCTAAAATTTATGGCGAACCCGCATTGCCGCAACGTATTTTGCGTGATTTTATCGGTGCTAATTTAGAGAAAATTCATATCGATTCCAAACTTTGTTTTAACGAAGTAAAAGAGTTTACCGATGAATTTATGCCGGAATTAAGTGAAAAATTGATGCTTTATACAGGCAGTCAGCCGATTTTTGATATTTATGGTGTAGAACGTGGTATTCAAAATGCACTTGAAAAACGCGTGAATTTAAAATCAGGCGGCTATCTCATTATTGAGCAAACCGAAGCCATGACGACCATTGATATCAATACCGGTGCATTCGTTGGTCATCGAAATTTAGATGAAACAATTTTTAACACCAATATTGAAGCCACTAAAGCCATTGCACAGCAGTTACAACTGCGTAATTTAGGCGGTATTATCATTATTGATTTTATTGATATGCAAACCGATGAACATCGCAATCGCGTGATTGAATCCTTGGAAGAGGCCCTATCGAAAGATCGCGTAAAAACCAATGTAAATGGTTTCACTCAACTTGGTTTAGTGGAAATGACCCGTAAGCGCACACGAGAAAGTTTAGAACACGTATTGTGTGATGAATGTCCAACCTGCCAAGGTCGTGGACGCGTGAAAACGGTCGAAACGGTATGCTATGAAATTATGCGTGAGATTATTCGCGTTAACTACTTGTTTTCGAGTGAACAATTTGTGGTTTATGCCTCTCCAGCCGTGGCGGATTATTTAATCAAAGAAGAATCGCACGGTTTATTGCCAGAGATCGAAATATTCATCGGCAAACAGGTTCAAGTTAAAACAGAGCAGTATTACAACCAAGAACAGTTTGATGTGGTGGTGATGTAAAAGATAAAAGTGCGGTCAAATTCGACCGCACTTTTTATCCTTAAACTTAGATAGAATATGAGTGGATCAAAGGTAATAGAATAATGAAATATGTTTTTGGATATTTTGCGAGTATTCTGGCTTTTTCTTTGCTTTATTTTGTAGCTATTTTTTATGTGCAATTTGATGCAGGAGTTAATAACATAAATTATGTTCTTCTAGCAAAAGAGGCAATAGTAGCAAGTTTGAAACTTCATATCCTCATTCTTCCTATTATATTTCTAACGACTAAAAGAAAAACAAAATAGCATGGTGGAGCACTTTATATTTGTGTGTGAAAGTACTCTGTACAAGTTATTTTTTACTTTAATTACTTCAATCTTTCTAACTGTTGAATAATGGCTTCATCAGATTGTGATTGGATTTTTCGCATACGTATAAAGAGTAAAGTGGCGGCAATGGTTAAGGCAATAATAAACGCGACCCAGAAACCTTTTGCGCCGATGCTTGGAACAATCCAATCCGTTCTTGAAAGAATATACCCAACGGGGATACCCACGCCCCAATAAGCAAGTAACGTGATATAAAGGATAATCTTTGTGTCTTTATAGCCACGTAAAATACCGCTAACTATTACTTGCACTGAATCTGAAAATTGATAAATCGCCGCCATCGCTAATAAGCTGCCTGAAAGGGCGATAACGGTGGCATTATCACCCACAATTAATGCGGCGATTTCTGCACTAAATACCCAAATCACCAATGCCAATACACTTGCCGCAATCAAACCAAGAATAATAGCGGCGTGAGCCATGATTTTGGCTTTTTGTGGTGCGTGATTACCAAGCTCTTGTGCCACTAAAATGGTAGCAGCCATCGCAATAGACATGGGGAACATAAAGGCTACGGCACTGGTATTTAAGGCAATTTGGTGGCTGGCGACCACATCCGCACCTAATGGTGAAAGTAATAAACTACTTAAGGCAAAGAGTGAGACTTCACTGCACAGCGCAATGGCAATAGGCAAACCAAGTGCGGTCAGTTTTTTCAGTGTTTTGATATCTGGTTTCTCAATAATCTTTTCAAAGACTTTCAAACTACGTTCGTTATAGTTTTTGGCAGAATAGGTAATCATCAAGATTGCCATCGCCCAGTTGACAATAGCCGTTGCCACACCACAACCGACACCGCCCAACGCAGGTGCACCAAATTTGCCGTAAATAAACATATAATTCAGCGGAATGTTCAGCATTAACCCTATGAAGGTAATCACCATGGCCGGTTTGGTCTTAGCAATGCCATCATTCAAACAGCGAAAATTAATCAGCAATAAATAGGCAGGTAAGCCCCACACCATCGCACGCAAATAATTCATCGTCACATCTGCCATGTGGGCATCCATATTCATAAACTGCAATATGAAATCATTATGATAGATGATGAGTGCAAGGGGAATCATCACTAAAAATGAAATCCAAAGGCCTTGTCTCACTTGGTGAGCAATGCGATGGCGTTGTCCAGATCCATTTAAATAGGAAATTGTTGGTGGCAAGGCGAGTAATAAGCCTTGTCCGAAAAGTACTAAAGGTAGCCAAATAGAGGCACCAATACCGACACCGCCTACATCAGCCGAGCTCACACGCCCCGCCATAATCACATCCACGGTGCCCATGCCAGTTTGAGCTAATTGGGCAAGACCGATAGGTGTCGCAATTCGGATAAGTTTTTGAATATCAATACGGTATTGAGAAAAAAGACGAGAATTCATAAATTTTGCTATAATATTGGAAAAATTTTTAATGAAGGAATAATAATGTTTACAGGTATTGTACAGGGCATCGCCCAAATTCATGCAATTAAAGATAGCGATAATTTTAGAACACAGATCGTAAAATTACCAGCTGAAATGCGAAAGGGCTTGGAAATCGGTGCATCAGTGGCGAATAACGGTGTGTGCTTAACAGTAACTGAAATTCATGATGATCTTGTGAGCTTTGACTTAATGCAGGAAACCTTGCGCATCACCAATCTCGGCAGCTTAAAAGCAGGGGATTTTGTCAATATCGAACGCGCGATGCAAATGGGCGACGAAATTGGTGGACATATTTTATCCGGCCACGTTTATTGTACCGCAAGCGTTTCACAGATTATCGAAAGCGAAAATAATCGTCAGGTTTGGTTTAAATTACCTACTAAAGACGTGATGAAATATATTCTCACTAAAGGATTTATTGCGATTGACGGCATAAGCCTTACCATCGGTGAAGTGAAAGGTGATGAATTCTGCGTGAATTTAATTCCAGAAACCTTACATAGAACTCTGATTGGCAAACGCCAAATTGGCGATCTAGTGAATATCGAAATCGATCCACAAACACAAGCGATTGTGGATACAGTGGAACGATATTTAGCAGCTAAAGCTTAGTTGGAATGAAAAAGTGCGGTAGAAAACAATGTTGTTTTTTACCGCACTTTTTATTGGATTGTACCAGATTAGTTAACTTTAGATTTCTTCGCTTTTTTCCATTTCCAGAATAAGAAAACCGCTAATGCACCAACAAGGATGTAAATTACAAGCTGACCTTTTTGAATTTGTTCGTGTAACCAATCTAAGTTTTTAGCACCTAATTCGCCAAGATAAACCCAAATTGGTACGGAAATAATGGCAGCGCAGAAATCAATTAATACAAAGCGTGTGTAACTGACGCGGCGGGTAATACCTGAAACCATATAAATTGGCGCGCGTAATCCAGGAAGGAAACGAGCCACAAATAAAACACGGTTGCCGTATTGGGCAAATTTTTCACGCACCATTTTTAAGCGTTGTAAGGTGAGCACTTTGCGCATCGGACGGAAACGAAGAATTCGAGTGCCGTAAATACGACCAAGCCAATACATACAAGAGTCACCAGCAAGCACACCAATCATACTGACTAACAACATTAAATGGGAATTGACACTTTCAGGATAAAGACCAGCAATTACGCCACCGGATACGAGCGTGATATCTTCTGGAATGGGTACACCAAAGCCACAAATAATAAGAACAAATAGCACCGCCCAATAACCGTAATCGGTAAAAAAGCTGATAAGAAATTCCATTTGAAACCCACTTACAATCAGTTAGTTAAAATTAATTAAAAATTGGGGCTTATTTTAATCGCTTTGCCTTGAAAAGCCCAGAAAAAATTTGCTGTATAAATTTGCATTGTGGGGCTGAATATTTTATAATCCGTCGCTCTCAAAGTTTGTCTTTGAGCAAATTTAGGAAAATTGCTGGGTCGCCTGCAATTTTTTATTTTAAACTTTTAATCAAGAGAACATTAAAATGGCATTTAAATTTAACGCTGAAGTTCGTCAAGCGCAAGGTAAGGGTGCGAGCCGCCGCCTGCGTCACAACGGTCAAATCCCTGCAATCATTTATGGTGGCAGCGAAGCACCTGTTTCAATCATCTTAAATCACGATGAATTAAACAACGCACAAGCTCACGATTCTTTCTATAGCGATGTAATCACTTTAGTGGTTGAAGGTAAAGAAGTTGCAGTGAAAGTTCAAGCAATGCAACGTCACCCATTCAAACCAAAATTGGTTCACATTGACTTCAAACGTGCTTAATTTTTAGCTTGTGATAAGAACACCAATAATGATGAGTTATTGGTGTTTTTTCTTTTCGGGCAAAGTGCGGTCAAATTTGACATCGTTTTAGGAGTATTTTCCAATGAAGATAGCCTTAGGCATTGAATATAACGGAAAACAGTATTGTGGCTGGCAGCGACAAGAGAAAGTGCGTAGCGTACAAGAAGAATTAGAAAAAGCGTTATCTTTCGTGGCAAATGAAAAAATTGAAGTGTTTTGTGCGGGCAGAACAGACTCTGGTGTGCATGGCACGGGGCAAGTCGTGCATTTTGAAACCACAGCGGTTCGTCCTGAAAAAGCCTGGGCATTTGGTACTAATGCGAATTTACCTGATGATATTTCAGTGAGTTGGGCAAAAGTGGTTGATGATGAATTTCACGCTCGTTTTTCGGCAACTGCGCGTCGTTATCGTTATATCTTGTATTGCAATAAATTACGTTCAGCCATTTTGCCGGAAGGGATTACTCACTGCCATTTAGATTTAGACGAAAAGAAAATGCACCAAGCGGGGCAGTTCTTATTGGGTGAAAATGATTTTTCCTCTTTCCGCGCGGCACAATGTCAATCAAATACCCCTTGGCGAAATGTGCATCATTTAAATGTGGTGCGAAAAGGGCAGTATATTATTGTGGATATTCAAGCTAATGCCTTTGTGCATCATATGGTGCGCAACATTGTAGGAAGCTTGATTGAAGTCGGTGCAGGCAATCAACCTGTTGAGTGGATGAAATGGTTGTTAGAGCAAAAAGATCGTAAATTGGCCGCGCCAACAGCGAAACCCGAAGGCCTGTATTTAGTCAATGTGATTTATCCTGAAAAATTTGCGATTCCACAGAAAAATTTAGGGCCGTTGTTTTTAGAAGATAATCTCATCTGACTAGCAAATTTCGCTAAATTATGATTAAATACGCAAACTTTTCTAGTTAATAAAAAAGGTAAAAAATGAGCTGGATTGATAAAATTTTTAGCAAAGGAACCTCTTCCGCTACATCACGTAAAGCAAACGTGCCAGAAGGGGTTTGGACAAAATGTACCTCTTGCGAACAAGTCCTTTACGGCGAAGAAGTAAAACGTAATTTACATGTTTGCCCAAAATGCGGCCATCATATGCGCATTGATGCTCGTGAGCGCCTTTTAGCCTTATTAGATGAAGGTTCAAGCCAAGAATTGTCGGCTGATTTAGAACCAAAAGATATTCTTAAATTTAAAGATTTAAAAAAATATAAAGATCGTATTACTGCTGCACAAAAAGAAACCGGTGAAAAAGATGCGTTAATCACAATGACGGGTACACTTTACAACATGCCTGTAGTTGTTGCCGCATCTAACTTTAGTTTCATGGGCGGTTCAATGGGCTCTGTTGTGGGTTCAAAATTTGTAAAAGCGGCAGAAAAAGCAATTGAATTAAACTGTCCATTTGTATGTTTCTCTGCAAGTGGTGGTGCACGTATGCAAGAAGCACTTTTCTCATTAATGCAAATGGCAAAAACCAGTGCGGTATTAGCAAAAATGCGTGAAAAAGGTGTGCCGTTTATTTCTGTATTAACTGACCCAACATTAGGTGGGGTATCTGCAAGTTTTGCGATGTTAGGTGATGTAAACATTGCTGAGCCAAAAGCATTAATCGGTTTTGCGGGCCCACGTGTTATCGAACAAACCGTACGTGAAAAATTACCAGAAGGCTTCCAACGTAGTGAATTCTTACTCGAGAAAGGGGCGATTGATATGATCGTGAAACGTTCAGAAATGCGTTCAACCCTTGGAAACCTTTTAAGCAAACTCACCAATCAACCTTCACCTTTTGTTGAAGTAGAAGTTGTTGAACATGATGAGTAATACAATGAATTTAAAAGCCACTTCGCCACTCGCAGAGTGGCTTTCTTATTTGGAAAACAGTCACTTTAAAGCTATTGATTTAGGGCTAGAGCGTATTAAATCAGTGGCTGAAGAATTGGAACTTTTGAATCCCGCACCTTATGTGATCACGGTGGGGGGCACAAATGGTAAAGGAACAACTTGCCGTTTGCTTGAAACTATTTTGTTAAATCACGGTTTGCGTGTAGGTGTGTATTCCTCACCTCATTTATTGCGTTATAACGAACGTGTTCGTATTCAAAATCAAGACTTGCCAGATGAAATGCATACCGCTTCTTTTGATTTCATCGAAAAGCATAAAACGCAGTCCCTCACTTATTTTGAATTTAGCACCTTATCAGCTTTGCATTTATTCAAACAAGCGAAGCTTGATGTCGTCATTTTAGAAGTAGGGCTTGGTGGACGCTTAGATGCAACCAATATTGTCGATAATGATCTGGCAGTTATCACCAGTATTGATATTGATCATACAGATTTTCTAGGTTCAACTCGCGAAGAAATTGGTTTTGAAAAAGCGGGGATTTTCCGCGCGAATAAACCGGTTGTGATTGGCGAACCTAATGTTCCGCAGCCTATGTTAGAACAAGCGGAGAAATTACATTGCCACGTTTCACGCCGAGATGTTACTTGGTCGTTTAAAGCCAATGAGCAAACTTGGATGTGGCAGAGCAATAAAGTGCGGTTAGAAAATCTGCCGTTTTGCCACATTCCATTAGCTAATGCGGCAACAGCTTTGGCTGCTGTTGAACAGATGCCTTTTGATATTTCTGTCGATACCATTAAACGTTCACTAATTGAAGTGGAATTGGTAGGCCGTTTCCAACAATTAAAAGGTAATCAATTAGAAAAATTGGCAGAACGCTTGAATATGCCTTATTCACAGTTGCCAAAAGTGATCATCGATGTTGGGCATAATCCTCATGCAGCAAAATATTTAGCCGAGAAATTGGCCGCACTTAAAGCACAAATTTCAGGTCGAATCATTGCCGTTTGCGGTATGTTAAAAGATAAAGATGCGGAGTCGGTGTTTTCCCAACTGACTTCCGTTATTGACCAATGGCATTGTGTGACATTAGGTGGTTACCGTGGCCAATCAGGTGATGACTTAAATGCAAAATTAACATCAGTTTACCCATCAGCAAAAAGTGTTTCTGAAGACTCCGTCATTAAAGGGGTTCAAAGTGCGGTTAAAAATGCAGATAAAAATGACATTGTGCTTGTATTTGGATCTTTCCACACTGTAGGGGAATTTTTAGAATATTTGGCTTAATGGATATGAAAAATAATAAAGGCTGGTTTTGACCAGCCTTTTGTTTTTAAAGTGTATTATGGAAATAATCACTTAATTCTAAGTATTGGAATGTAAATCCACAATCTAACAAATGTTTTGGATAGGCATTCTGACTGTCTAATAGAATGCAAGCTCGTTCACCGAGAAGAGAGTTGAGTAAAAATTGAGGCACTTGAGCAAAACAAGGCCGATGTAATGCTTCACCTAATAGTTGGTTAAAGGTCTTGTTTTTAACAGGATATGGCGCAGTAAAATTAAATGCTCCTTCGCAAGCGTTATGATCAAGTAAAAAGAGCAGTCCTTTTACCATATCCTCTAATGCGATCCAGCTCCAATATTGCTCGCCATTCCCTAATTTGCCGCCTAATCCGAAGCGATAGAGCGAAAGGATTTTTGCTAAAGCCCCGCCTTTTGGAGAAAGCACTAATCCCGTTCTGACTAAACAGACTCTTGTGTTAGCTTGTTTTGCTGCATTTTCCCAATCAATACAAAGCTGAGCGGTAAATTGAGTACTTGGATTTGTGTCTTCGGTGATCTGCTCTTCGCCACAGTTTCCATAAATTCCCGTTGCAGAACCTGAAATCAAGACTGGGGGATGTTCACTTTGATTAATAAGTTGAACAATCTGCTGTGTTAAATCAATACGGCTATGACGCAGTTTCTCTTTTTGTTGAACTGTCCATCTTTTATCGAAGATGGGCTCACCGGCAAGATTAATGACCGCATTAAATTCATTTAAGTCTTTGAGTGTTGAAAGTGCGGTCAAAAATTGCGGTGTTTTTTCAGGGAAAACAGATTGGGCTTTTTCAATAGAGCGTGTTAATACGGTAACGCTATCGCCACGTGAAAGTAGCGATTCAACTAAGGGTTTGCCAACAAATCCCGTTCCACCGGTTACTAAGATATTCATTATAGATTGCTTTCAAAGAGCGTTTGAATTTGTCCTAAAAGCGATTTGATTGTTGTCTCTTTTGTTGGTGTCACAAAAATAGTGTCATCTCCCGCAATCGTGCCCAAAATACCTTCTGGTTTACCAATGGAATCTAATAAGCGAGCAATCAACTGTGCCGCACCTGGAGAGGTTTTAATGACGATAACGAAATCATTGTGGTCAATATCCAAAACCAGATTTTTCAATGGACTGCTGGTGGCGGGGACACTTAATTCACTTGGTAAGCAATACACCATTTCCATTTTCGTGTTTCTCGCACGAACCGCACCAAATTTACTTAGCATCCGTGAAACTTTAGACTGGTTAATGCTTTGAAATCCTTGGTTTTTTAAGGCTTCAACAATTTCACTTTGAGAAGCAAATCGTTCTTGATGGAGCAGTTCTTTAAAGGCTTTTGTTAATTGATCTGACATAGTGATTCTCGTATAGGGGAATTTGCATAAGAATTGCATAAAAATTCATTTTAGGCAATTAAAATAAATTTGCCGTTTGAAAAGTTTGAGCTAGATCGCATTATTGAATTTCTCTGTTTGTAATTTAATGGCTAAGACTTTAAAATTCTACCTAGTTAGGATTAATTAATACATGAGGAGTATTTTATGAAAGTTGCAGTATTAGGCGCAGCAGGCGGTATTGGTCAAGCATTAGCCTTATTACTTAAATTACAATTACCCGCTGAAAGTGAATTAGCACTGTATGATATCGCACCAGTGACACCAGGTGTGGCTAAAGATGTGAGTCATATTCCAACAGCGGTGAAAGTAGAAGGTTTTGCGGGAGAAGATCCAACACCTGCACTTAAAGATGCTGATGTCGTTTTAATTTCTGCAGGGGTAGCACGTAAACCGGGTATGGATCGTTCAGATCTTTTCAACATCAATGCGGGTATCGTGCGTAACTTAATTGAACATGTTGCAAAAACTTGTCCAAAAGCTTGTGTAGGTATTATCACCAACCCTGTGAACACGACTGTTGCGATTGCTGCAGAAGTATTGAAAAAAGCGGGCGTTTACGACAAACGTAAATTATTTGGTGTCACCACTTTAGACGTATTACGTTCTGAAACATTCGTATCGGAATTAAAAGGCTTAAATGTTTCTCGTACAAGTGTACCAGTTATTGGTGGACACTCAGGTGTAACGATTCTTCCATTACTTTCACAAGTTCAATATGCTGAATGGAAAGAAGAGGAAATTGCACCATTAACAAAACGTATCCAAAACGCAGGTACTGAAGTGGTTGAAGCAAAAGCAGGTGGCGGTTCTGCGACACTTTCTATGGCTCAAGCTGCGGCACGTTTTGCACGTTCATTAGTAAAAGGCTTAAGTGGCGAAACTGTGGTTGAATGTACTTATGTAGAAGGTGATGGCAAATACGCACGTTTCTTCGCTCAACCGGTACGTTTAGGTAAAGAAGGTGTGGAAGAAATTTTACCAATCGGTATTTTAAGTAAATTTGAACAAGATGCGTTAGAAGCAATGTTACCAACATTGCGTGCGGATATTGAATTAGGCGAAAAATTTATTAACGGTTAATTTAATTCTATTTCTAGAGAAGAGGAGCTGTATGCTCCTCTTTTTTTATACGAAAACGATCAAACATAAAAAAGTGAAGAAAAAGCGTGATTTAGCTCACAAATTTGAACATTGCTATTTGCAATATAAAGGGCTTTGCCGTATTCTTAAATCACTAAAAACAAGTGCTATTTTTAAATAGCCGACATCTATTTTGCTTTCCGAGTAGTGCCCCAGTGGGGCACTTTTTTTGCCCTATTTTTAGTTGCAGCATAAAAAAGTGCGGTCAAAAAACACTGGATTTTCTGACCGCACGTTTAAAATGAATGCTAAGCGAAAGAATTATTCAAACATTGCTGAAATAGATTCTTCATTGCTGATACGACGAATTGCTTCAGCAAGCATAGTTGAAAGAGTCAGCACGCGTACTTTACCAAGTGCTTTCATTTCAGGTGAAAGTGGAACAGTGTCAGTTACCACGATTTCATCAATGGCATCGCTCGCTAAATGTTGTGCAGCTGCACCAGAGAATACGGCGTGAGTTGCATAAGCAAATACGCGTTTTGCACCACGTTCTTTTAATGCTTCAGCCGCTTTACATAATGTACCACCTGTATCAATCATGTCATCCACAAGGATACAATCACGATCTGCGACATCCCCAATAATATGCATAACTTGTGATACGTTTGCGCGTGGACGACGTTTATCGATAATTGCCATTTCGGTATCGTTTAATAATTTCGCGACCGCACGAGCACGAACCACACCACCGATATCTGGAGAAACAACGATAGGATTGACAAGATCGGTTTTCTTCAAGATATCATCAAGTAAAACTGGTGAACCGAATACGTTATCAACTGGTACATCAAAGAAACCTTGGATTTGCTCTGCGTGTAAGTCACAAGTTAATACACGGTCAATCCCTACAGTTGAAAGTAAATCAGCTACCACTTTTGCAGTGATTGGCACACGAGCAGAACGTACACGACGATCTTGACGAGCATAACCAAAATAAGGAACAACGGCAGTAATACGGCCGGCAGATGCACGACGTAAAGCATCAACCATTACAATCAATTCCATCAGGTTGTCATTCGTTGGTGCACAAGTAGATTGAATAATAAACACGTCTGCACCACGCACATTTTCATTAATTTGCACTTGGATTTCACCATCGCTAAAGCGTCCAACAGTGGCATCGCCTAATGAAATGTAAAGACGTTCAGAAATCTTTTTCGCTAGCTCAGGCGTAGCATTTCCAGCAAAGAGTTTAATGTCTGGCATTTTATATAACCTCAGGTTGAGTGTAGATAGATTGGTTGGTCGAGAGTTGTTTCAACATCGCATGTAATGGTGAAACATTTAATCCTTTAGCAACAAAGCCGAAAAATTCTTTCGGTTTTTGTTGGAAAACAGCTTGTGCTGATTTTTCATCATCAAATTCAGCAAAAACACAAGCCCCGGTTCCGGTTAATCTGGCTGGTGCATATTGTAGCAACCATAGTAGGGCTTTTTCAACTTCAGGATATTGAGTTCGCACGACTTTTTCGCAATCGTTTGCAAACGGTTGATTCAAAAGTTCGGCAAGGGATCTTTTTTCTGTATTGCGTGGCAAATCGGGATCGCTAAAGACCACTGCAGTAGAAATCGCAGTTTCAGGTTTTAGTACCACATAATATTTTTCTTGTGGTTCACAGTATTGGATTTTTTCACCTACGCCTTCTGCAAAAGCGGCTTGGCCATGAACAAAGATGGGGACATCTGCCCCGAGTTTTAATCCGAGCTCTGCAAGTTCATCAATGGATAAATGGGTTTGCCATAAATAGTTTAAAGCAAGGAGGGTAGTTGCTGCATTAGATGAACCGCCGCCAATACCACCGCCCATTGGCAGAATTTTATCTAAATGAATTGTGGCACCGAGCGTACAGCCTGTTTTTTCTTGTAGGAGTGTCGCTGCACGATAGATTAAATTTTGTTCTAGAGGTAAGCCTGGAATTTCAGGAGTGATGCGAATTTGTTTATCTTGGCGAATATCAATGGTGAGCCAATCGCCGAAATCAAGAAATTGGAAAAGCGTTTGTAATTCGTGGTAGCCGTTTGACAGTTTACCGTTTATATAGAGAAATAAATTGAGTTTTGCGGGGCTTGGAAAGCGGTTAGGCTTTCCAAGAGAAGTTGAAAGTGCGGTCGAAAAGTGATGTGTTTTCATTAGAACGCCCATTCATCCACACGAATTTTTAGGGTTTGTGATGTACTTTTATTCTTTAAGAGAATATTTTCAGGCATCGAATTATCTGCATGATAACTTAAGTAATCGGCTGTCCACATCGAGCCATCAAGCGGGTAGCTAAATTCGGATAAAAGGTGATTCGTTCCAACTTGGTAATCGGCGTTATCTGCTGGCTGACCCTTTAACCAATAAGATAAATGCTCTAATGGCACATCCATTCCGATGATTTCGCGTAACAATAATTTGGCATTTTTGTCAGATTGTTGGTTGCCTTTATTATCCGAAATCGTCATGCCATTTGGATGCATCTCCATGGTTAGCGTTGTTTTGCTAATGAGAGAATAAAGTTTTAACTTATAGGCTTTTGGGTTTTGATATTGCCACTCAAAGCGGCTCGAAAAACGCTCTTGTGGACTGATGTAACCAATTTGTCCTTTGGTGCTATAAGATTGAATTTGTTTGATTTTTTTGAGGTGCTGTTGCCACGTAATATCGTTCTTATCGATATGTTGAACATCTGTTGGGCGCTCTGCATCAAGTGTACAAGCAGACAAGATCGCACTTGCAAATACAGGTGCTAGAAGAGATTTTAATAATTTCATAACAAAATATTTACTAAAAAATTGCACATATTGTAAGGGGTAGTTTACTTTTAGTAAAGCTGGATTAAGCATTTAAGCGAGTTTTCTCCGCTTTCACTGCGGCAATTCTTCGACGCGTTAATTCATCTCGAATACCTTGTTTTTCAAACCCATCTGCAATGACTTGCTGTACATCAACAGCGAGGGCAGCTTGGTAGAGCGCTTTGAGATAATCAATTTGCAGGTATTCTTTATTTTCAAAGCCCGTTCGACCGCGAGTATCAGATAAACATACTAATAGAAATTCTTCGAAGCGCTGAGGTTTACGCCAAACATCAAACGTATTAAAGAGTTTCACCACTGTTTCAGGACGAAGCTCTAAGGCTTTATGCACATGCGTGTGATATTCACAAGCTAATTCGGCTAGTTCTTGAAGATAATTAGGTACTCTAAGACGTTTGCATAATGAACGAGTCGGTTTAATCCCTACTTTTTCGTGGCCATGATGACTTGGCCACATTTCTTTTGGTGTAAGAGCTTTGCCAAGATCATGACAAATTGCGGCAAAACGGACCGCACTTTTATTCAAATCGGTATTTTCTGTGAGTTTAACCGCTTGTTGCAATACGAGCATGGTATGAATAAAACTATCAATTTCAGGATGATATTTGGCTGGGTTCGGTACGCCATCTAAGGCGGCAACTTCAGGGAAGAGCACTTTGAGCGCGCCGACTTGATGTAGTGTTTTAAAATAAATTTCGGGATGCGGTTCGTTTAATGCTTTTTCTGTTTCCATCCAAACGCGCTCAGCCGTGAGCTGGGCGAGCTCACCTTGTTCAGTAAGCTCAGCCATTAATTTAAGGGTTTCTTCTGCAATAGAGAAACCTAAATGATGGAAGCGAGCCGCAAAGCGTGCGACACGCAATACACGAAGTGGATCTTCAGCAAATGCAGGTGAAATATGACGTAAAATACGTTGATGAATATCTTCTACGCCATGATAAGGATCGTGTAGCTTGCCATCTTTGTCTTGCGCAATGGCATTAATACTGAGATCTCGGCGAATTAAATCTTGTTCAAGCGTAATATCATCTGAGAAATCACAAATAAATCCGGTGTAACCTTTACCTGATTTTCGTTCTGTGCGAGCAAGTGCATATTCTTCATAGTTTTCAGGATTAAGAAAAACAGGGAAGTCTTTGCCGACTTGTTGATAACCTTGGGCTAACAACATTTCTGGTGTAGCACCCACGACAACCCAGTCACGATCTTTAATCGGTAAACCTAAAAGTTGATCACGTACAGCACCGCCGACAAGATAAATTTCCATTTTGCTCTCCCGTCAAAATATAAAGAAAAGGTAGGCAAATGCCTACCTCAATGATGAATCATTACCAGCTATCACGGCGTTTACGTCTAGGTAAAATGTGAGGTAATACAAGACCGATTAACAAACCTACGCCTAACACAGAACCGCCATAAATAAACCATTGAATCGCAATTTCGCGTTTATTGGCATCAAGCATGGCTTCTAAATCACGATTTTTATTTTTCGTCATTTCTAATTCACGTTTAAGTTGTGAATTTTGTTCAAGCAATTCACTGCTTTGTTGTTCAGCTTGTTTGCTACGGCGTTGAATTTCGTTTGTGCGTTGTTGCCAATCTGAATCGACACGATTCAGCTTTAACGTTAATTCTTGTACCTGTGCTTTTAATTTTGGATTTTCTTCACGGCTACTTGGTGTAGAACTCAGTTCAGAGGTTAAAATCCAAGCTTCACGATTTTTATTATCACGAATTAGGGTGTATTTTCCTTGTTGTTCTAAAACTGTTACCGCTTCGCCAGATTGGATTGCGCCCGCGATCTTAAATTGATCACCTGCACCACGACGTAAATAGGTGTTCAGATTTTCTGTCACATATTGCGTTTCAGCTTGTACCGTTCCAATGGTTGATCCCAATAGAACACAAGAAAATAAAAGTTTGCTCACTTTTGACATAATACTTCCTAGATTCATGAAGAAAGTGCGGTCGGAAAATGAAATGAAAAATAACCGCACTTTTAATAATTATACTAGTGGAAAATTGCGCGAAGGATATAGAAAATCACAATCGCAAAGAATGCACCAGCAGGTAACGTTACAACCCATGAACTAATGATGTTACGGATAACCGTTAAGTTAAGCGCTGCAATACCACGTGCGAAACCGATACCTAAGATTGCGCCCACTAAAGTTTGTGTAGTGGAGATTGGTAAACCTGTACCCGATGCCACAACAACAGTCATCGCAGTTGCAAATTGTGCAGCAAAACCACGACTTGGAGTTAAATCGGTAATACCCGATCCTACGGTTGCCATTACTTTTTGTCCCATTGCGATAAGACCAACAGCGATACCTAATGCACCTAAAGGTAAAATCCACCAGGCTAAATCACCACCACTCAGGATTTTCCCGCCATTTTGCACGATTGATACCACAGAAGAAAGCGGACCAATTGCATTGGCTACGTCATTAGAACCATGTGCGAACGCCATTGCACAAGCGGTTAAAAGCATTAAGATACTAAAAATCTTTTCTACTGATCCAAACGATCCTTTTCTTGCTTTTGCTGTAAAGGTGTTACTGCGGAAGTAAAAATGGCAGAAAATCATACCAACAACACTGATAAGCAATGAAATAACAAGCGTTTCATTGTTGGAGAGATTTAGACCAACGTGTTTTAACCCTTTCGCCATGGTCACGATACAAAGTACGAATACAGTAATCGCCATGTAGTAAGGGCCATATTTTTGTGCGTTTTTCAGCGGTTCTTCGGTATCGAATATGAGCTTCTGGATACTTGCAAAGATGGTATAAGCTAAGAGCCCAGCAATCACAGGAGTGATAAACCAACTTCCAACGATCCCACCGATGGTAGACCAGTCAACAGAACTTGGACCAATTGTAATACAAGCAAAACCAATTAAAGCCCCGATAATGGTATGGGTACCAGAAACAGGCCAACCCATTTTTGTCGCGATAAACAACCAAGCACCCGATGCAAAGAGAGCAGAAAGCATCCCTAATGCCAATACATCAGGCATCTCGACAAATTGAGTGGGATCGATCACACCACTTTTGATGGTTTCTGTTACTTCACCGCCGGCTAAATAAGCCCCAGCAGATTCAAAAATGAGGGCAATAATAATCGCTTGTTTGGCTGTAATGGTACCCGAACCAACCGAGGTGCCCATTGAGTTTGATACGTCGTTGGCACCAATACCAAATGCCATAAAAAAACCGAATACCGCGGTAATTAAGACTAACCACGAACCGTATGCATTAATAATTTCCATAGTGATTTCCTATGTTGTAGTTAATGTCGTCAAAATTAGGAACGGGCTAGCATTAATTCAATGCGAGATCCAACACGTTGAGCTTGATCGGCTAGTACGCCCACCCATTCGATGATTTTATATAAGAACATCACATCAATAGGGTTATAACGACTTTCAATCGTGTAGAGCATTTTACGCAATTTAATTTGCATTTGATCCGTATCGTCTTCAATGCTGTCTAGCTCTTGAATCATATGGTTCACTAACTTTAATTCACGGCCTTTAAAGCCGGTTTCAAGTAGTTTATCCATTTCTTCAATCACTAAATGCGCTTGATGAATAGAATCTAAACTACGTTTCACATAGTGCAAAAATTCTTCCTGCATTTCTTCAGGAATACCAAATTGGCGACCAATCATACGACCCGCAATATCTTTAGCATAGTTAGCTAATTTGTCTTGTTGGGTGACTAACTCAAGTAAATCGGTACGATCAATGGGTAAAAATAAACCGCGAGGCAATTTCAAACGGATTTCGCGTTTTAAACTATCTGCTTCACGTTCACATTGAGAAATGTCTAGACGTGTTTTTTCCGCATCATCCCATTGTTTTACAAAGGTATGTTGGAAGAATGGAATTAATAAATCACAACATTCAGTCACTTTGTCAGAATGTTTCTGCAGTGGTTTTAAAGGAGAATGGGCAAATAATCCGAGAATATTATTCATTGCCATAGGTGTTTTACTCCATAACAAGGGTTAAAATTTCGGTTGCATATTACCTGATTTTATAAGGAAATACACGAAAAAGATCTTGATTTGTATAAAATTATATGTATATTTAAACAGTTAAAAGTGATAAGGAAAAATAAAATGAGTAATGAAGTTGAATTAAAGCTTGCAGTTACCTCTGATGCTTTCGATACCCTAAAAACACATCTCAATCAATTCAATATCTTAGAACAAAATACAGTCTTTCTGGGAAATACCTATTTCGATTATCCCGATCATTTTTTGGCTAAACAAAAAATGGGATTGCGTGTCCGTCAGGAAAATAATGATTTCACACTCACTTTAAAAACAGACGGAAAAGTGGTTGGTGGATTGCATAGCCGTCCAGAATACAATTTATCTATACCTGATAATTCCGTACCTACAACAGCACAATTAACCTCATTGTATCCATTTGAAAACTTACCTTCCGCTACATTACAACCGATTTTCTCAACAGATTTTAACCGCACTTTTTGGTTAATTGCGTTTGGTGCATCAAAAATTGAAGTGGCTTTTGATCAAGGGAAAATTTTATCGGGAGAAAAAACACAGCCTATTTGTGAAATTGAATTTGAATTAAAAGAAGGGCTCGTTTCAGATCTTTTCCATTTTGTCTCACTTTTACCTTTTGAACAGGATATTTATTTTAGTTCAGCAAGCAAAGCAAAACGCGGCTATCAACTAGGCAGTAAACCACTTCTGATTGATTGGTTAAACAAATGGCGTGATTTCTTAAAAGAGGAACGTGAGGGAAGTGCGGTTGATTCTCGCGAACAATTAAGTGCTGTCATGAAAATGGAACAGCAATTGATTGAAGAAACCCTTTCATTTTCAACGGATGTGTTTGCGTTTGATTTTATGAAAACTGTTGAGCGTGTGGGCGCATTTTTCAATCTTTATCATTATTATGATGACAACAAAGCCCTGTTTGAAAAGCTAGAAGAAAATCGATCAGCTGAGTTATTAGCTAGTAATCAATTTTTCCTAAATGAAATAAAAGGTTTGATTACCTTTCATAGTGAAACAAAGGATAATATTCAAACCATTGAGAAGTTAAAAGCGTTATTAAAGAGTCGTGCGTATTTTGAAAGAATGCTTGGCTTAATGATGTTGATGGCGTAAAACGGGTTCTCTAAAGGATAATAAAAATGGCAAAAGCTCCTAAAACCGCTTATGTATGTAATGATTGTGGTGCTGAATTTTCGCGTTGGCAAGGGCAATGTTCAGCCTGTAAAGCGTGGAATACGATTAGTGAAGTGCGGTTAATTTCAGCCTCAAATTCCACAAAAAATGATCGTTTTAGCGGGTATGCAGGAGAAACTCGCGCAAAAATCCAAACGCTTTCTGAAATTAGTTTGCAAGAGACACCGCGTTTCACCAGTGGATTTAAAGAATTAGATCGCGTGTTAGGTGGCGGGATCGTACCGGGAAGTGCCATTTTAATTGGTGGACATCCTGGTGCGGGGAAAAGTACCTTGTTACTTCAAGTCATGTGCGGATTAGCAAAAAATATGACCGCACTTTATGTGACGGGGGAAGAGTCACTTCAACAAGTGGCGATGCGTGCTAATCGCTTAAATTTGCCGACAGATAAATTAAATATGTTATCTGAAACATCGGTTGAGCAAATTTGTAATCTAGCGGATCAGTTAAAACCTCAAATTATTGTAGTGGACTCGATTCAGGTTATGCATCTTTCGGATATTCAATCCTCTCCAGGAAGTGTGGCACAAGTGCGTGAATGTGCCTCTTTCCTGACTCGTTATGCGAAAACTCGACAAGTCGCCATCATTATGGTTGGGCATGTCACTAAAGACGGCACCCTTGCGGGTCCGAAAGTATTGGAGCATGCCATTGACTGTTCGTTATTGCTGGAAGGGGAGACTGATTCCCGTTTCCGTACGTTACGTAGCCATAAAAACCGTTTTGGTGCGGTGAATGAGCTGGGCGTATTTGGTATGACCGAGCAAGGCTTGCGAGAGGTGAAAAACCCATCAGCGATTTTCTTAAGTCGAGGAGATGAACAAACACCAGGTAGCTCAGTGATGGTGCTGTGGGAAGGAACGCGTCCGCTTTTAGTTGAAATTCAAGCGTTAGTGGATCATTCCATGCTCGCTAACCCGCGTCGTGTGGCAGTAGGACTAGAGCAAAATCGTTTAGCCTTATTGCTTGC
Source organism: Haemophilus sp. HMSC068C11 (assembly GCF_001815355.1). Classification (GTDB taxonomy): domain Bacteria; phylum Pseudomonadota; class Gammaproteobacteria; order Enterobacterales; family Pasteurellaceae; genus Haemophilus_D. The sequence continues at coordinate 240,484 of NZ_KV820360.1, read as the reverse complement.
GGTATTACATCGTCATGGTGGATTACAAATGTCGGATCAAGATGTTTTTGTGAATGTCGTTGGTGGGGTAAAAGTCGGGGAAACTGGAGCTGATCTTGCGTTATTGCTTGCGTTAGTTTCGAGTTTCCGTAATCGCCCATTACCACAAGATTTAGTTGTCTTTGGTGAAGTAGGGTTAGCGGGTGAAATTCGCCCGGTAACCAGTGGTCAAGAACGTATTAGTGAAGCGGCAAAACATGGCTTTAAACGCGCGATCGTCCCTTTTGCCAATAAGCCGAAAAGTGCGGTCGAAAATATGGAAGTTTTTACGGTGAAAAAACTCGCTGATGCGCTCGCCATTTTGGATAATTTCTAAAAAAACGTTGTCCTATTGTTGTCTGATTACTGAAAGTTTTTGATAAATTAGATAGAATATGCGCCGTACATAAGGAAAGGTTATGGAAAAGAAATTAAATAAAGCGTTGGATAGCATTGATATCAAAATCTTAAATGAATTACAACGCAACGGTAAAATCTCTAATATCGATTTATCAAAGAAAGTGGGGTTATCGCCAACACCTTGTTTAGAAAGGGTAAAACGCTTAGAAAAACAAGGTGTGATTATGGGTTATCGGGCACTTTTAAATCCTGAATTACTGGATGCGCCTTTATTGGTTATTGTTGAAATTACGCTTGTGCGTGGTAAACCTGATGTTTTCGAAGAGTTTAATGCTGCGATTCAAGCGCTTGATGAAATTCTCGAATGTCATTTAGTATCAGGTGATTTTGATTATTTACTCAAAACACGTGTAGCAGATATGGCGGCATATCGAAAATTATTGGGGACCACATTATTGCGCTTACCAGGTGTGAATGACACCCGAACTTATGTTGTAATGGAAGAAGTGAAACAAACTAATTATCTCGTACTAAAATAAAAATGATTAAACGAATTACAAAACGATTTACACCTAAACAATATTTAGCAGAATTATTACTCGGATTGACCGCACTTTTAGGTTTATATTTAATCGTGGCATGGTCAAGCTATACGCCATTAGATAACTCTTGGTCTACAGCAAGTTTTCAAACTGAAACCATCAATAAAGCCGGTGCTTTTGGTGCTTGGTTAATCGATGCGTTTTTTGTTTTTCTCGGCTATGTCGGTCATCTCATTCCATTTGTCATTTTTATCGTACCGATTTATTTACTGAAAACCAAAGCGGTTCATTCTCTCTCGGCAACCCGTATTGCATTACGTTCCTTTGGCTTTATTGCTCTCATCGTTGGCTTAACCATGATGGCAACGTTACTGCTTTCAAATACGAACTACTATTTAGCTGGCGGCGTGTTTGGTGGCAGCTTAGTGGTGAATTTATATCCTACACTCGGTAAGTTTGGCTGTATTTTAGTGGGCTTTATCTGCGCAGTTGTAGGCTTTATTTTCTGTTCTGGTGCATCATTAATTAGTTTAATTGTGAAATTCTATCATTGGTTAACGATGAAAAATCAACCGGCAGAAGAAGAGCAGGCAGAGCATACTTCTGTGGATGATCTTGAACAAATTGTGATTGAAGCACCTCAACAACTCGCTTTTTCAGATTCTCAATTGGAAACTGAATCTACAGAAAATGAGAAAGAGGAGGCGACTGAGAATACCTTTGTTAAGCCTGAACAGCTAATTAATATCAGTGGGTTATCCTCACCGAGTGCTTCAGAGCCTGCAGATGTTGAAAAATTAGAAGATAAGTTTAAAGGCTTCACCGTTGAATCTGAAAATTTACCGAATGTATCTATTTCAGCTACTTCTTCCGTTGAATTACCAACAAAAGAAGATTTTTCAGCTACATGGAAAAATCCGCAAGTGAATCATCAAAGTTCGGATGAGTCAGATGACATTTTTGAAGAAAATGTGATGCCAAAAGTGTCACTTAAAACACCTGAAAATACAACCGCACTTTATCCAACTTATGATGAGTCTTTAGAATCAGAAAATGATGGTTTAGAAAATGAATTAGCGCGTCAGTTTGCTGCACAAGAGCAAGCACGTTTACAAGAAATGGAAGTACGTGCAAAAGCCTCAAATGCAGAAGATGCATTGAAAGTGATCTTGAATGAACCGGCGGTTTCAGCACCTAAAGAACGTGAAATTCATATTGAGAATGCAACTGAAACCACTTATAAGCCGTATTCTGATACGCTTATTCACCCAGCATTCCAACAACCAACGAATAAACGTGAAAAACCAACGACGCCATTGCCAAGTTTAGATTTACTTGAGCATCGTCCAACGCAGGCTCAAGACATTACGCGTGAAGAAATTTTAGACACATCCGCACGCATAGAACAACAATTAAAGAATTTTAATGTCAAAGCAACGGTACAAGATGTGTTAGTTGGCCCAGTGGTGACTCGTTATGAGCTTGAATTACAACCGGGTGTAAAAGCATCAAAAGTAACCAGTATTGATACCGATTTAGCACGTGCGTTGATGTTCCGTGCGATCCGTGTGGCGGAAGTGATTCCAGGCAAACCTTATATTGGTATTGAAACGCCAAATGCACACCGTCAAATAGTGCCATTGCGTGATGTGCTGGATAGTAATGAATTCCGTTCCTCAACATCATTGCTTTCAATGGCTTTGGGGAAAGATATCAGCGGAAAACCTGTTGTAGTTGATTTGGCTAAAATGCCTCACTTACTTGTTGCGGGTTCAACAGGCTCTGGTAAATCTGTTGGTGTGAATACCATGATTTTAAGTTTACTTTTCCGTGTGACACCGGACGAAGTGAAATTTATTATGATTGACCCGAAAGTGGTTGAGCTTTCTATTTATAACGATATCCCGCACTTGCTTACCCCAGTAGTGACGGATATGAAAAAAGCGGCAAATGCACTGCGTTGGTGCGTAGAAGAAATGGAACGCCGCTATCAATTATTGTCAGCCTTACGTGTGCGTAACATTGAAGGGTATAACGAAAAAATTGAAGAATATGAAAAACTCAATATGCCAATTCCAAACCCAATTTGGAAGCCTGGCGATACAATGGATAAGATGCCGCCTCCATTAGAAAAATTGAGTTATATTGTCGTGATTGTTGATGAGTTTGCGGACTTAATGATGGTTGCAGGTAAACAAATTGAAGAGTTAATTGCGCGCTTAGCACAAAAAGCTCGTGCAATTGGTATTCACTTGATTTTAGCAACACAACGCCCGTCAGTAGATGTGATCACAGGTTTGATTAAGGCTAATATTCCAAGTCGCATCGCCTTTACTGTAGCAAGTAAAATTGACTCTAGAACGATTCTGGATCAGGGCGGTGCAGAGGCCTTATTGGGTCGTGGTGACATGTTATATTCAGGTCAAGGTTCTTCGGATCTCGTTCGTGTACATGGTGCCTTTATGAGTGATGATGAGGTGGCGCGTGTGGCAGACGATTGGCGTGCACGTGGTAAACCGAATTATATTGATGGCATTTTAGATGGTGCGGACGATGAAGACTCAGGTGAGAAATCAACGACAAGTAGTGGCGATCTTGATGCATTATTTGATGACGTTGTTGAGTTTGTCTTAAGCACAGGCAATACATCAACTTCTTATGTTCAACGTAAATTTAGTGTTGGGTTTAACCGAGCAGCTCGAATTATGGATCAGCTGGAAGAACAAGGTATTTTAGGCCCAATGAAAAATGGAAAACGAGAAATTTTGGCTCGACGTTCCGAATATTAATTCTCTTAAGTTTCACTTTACAAAAAGGAAAGTAGAATGAAAAAAACATTATTAAAAATGACCGCACTTACAGCACTTTTAAGCGCAAGTAGTTTTGCTTTTGCCGATGCGGCAGATGAGCTGCAAAATCGCTTAAATCAAGTGACAGTATTGAGTGCTGATTTCTCTCAAACCGTGACTTCTGTTGGTGGTAAAAATGTTCAACAAGGAAGTGGAAAACTTCAAATTAAACGTCCAAATCTTTTCCGTATGGATACCAAATCACCACAAGAAACACAAATTATTGCAGATGGTAAAACCCTTTGGTATTACGATCCATTCGTACAACAAGTGACAGCTCAATGGGTGAAAGACGCGGTAAATAATACCCCTTTCGTACTTTTAACCAGTAACGATAAAAGCCACTGGAATCAGTATTCAGTGACGCAGAATGCAGATACCTTTGTGCTAAAACCAAAGGCAAAAAATAGCAATATTAAACAGTTTGATATTCGTGTAGATGCGAATGGTGTATTAAAGAATTTCAGTACCACCGAGAAAGATGGTCAAACCAATCTTTATGTGTTGCGCAACATTACAAACCAAACCTTAGCTGATAGCTTATTCCAATTTAGCGTACCGAAAGGTGTTGAATTGGATGACCAACGTAAAGGTAAAAAATAATCCATAAGGTGTGAATGATAATCTTCACACCTTTTGCTTATTAAGGAAAGAATATGTCTAATCTTAATTTTGATTTTGCTGAAAATGACTTTCGTCCTTTAGCTGCCCGTATGCGTCCAACTAATTTGGAGCAATATTATGGGCAGACGCACTTAATTGGGGAAGGAAAGCCGCTTCGTAAAGCAATTCAAGCTGGGCATGTTCATTCTATGATTCTGTGGGGACCGCCGGGTACAGGTAAAACAACACTGGCGGAAATTATTGCTCATCGCATCAATGCAGAAGTTGAACGAATTTCAGCGGTAACAAGCGGCGTGAAAGAAATTCGAGAATCAATTGAAAGAGCTAAACAAAATCGACTTGCAGATCGCCAAACGATTTTATTTGTGGATGAAGTGCATCGCTTTAATAAAAGCCAACAAGATGCGTTTTTGCCACATATTGAAGATGGTACGATTATTTTTATTGGTGCGACAACAGAAAATCCTTCCTTTGAATTAAATAATGCCTTACTTTCTCGTGCGAGAGTTTATTTACTTAAGTCATTGACAGTGGCTGAAATCGAACAAGTTTTACAACAGGCGATTTCTGATCCTGAGCGAGGATTAGGTAAAGAGCGGTTAGTTTTAGAAGAGAATTTGCTACAGGTATTAGCCGAATATGTGAATGGTGATGCGCGCCTGGCTTTAAACTGCCTTGAATTGATGGTGGACATGGCTCCTGAAACAGAAAACGGTAAAAAATTAGACCGCACTTTGTTGAAAGAAGTATTAGGTGAACGACAAGCGCGTTTTGATAAGCAAGGTGATCGCTTCTATGATTTGATTTCTGCTTTACATAAATCCATTCGTGGCTCAGCAGCGGATGCGGCACTTTATTGGTATGCACGAATTATCACTGCAGGAGGCGATCCTCTTTATGTTGCACGACGTTTATTAGCTATCGCTTCAGAAGATGTGGGTAATGCTGATCCAAGAGCAATGCAAGTAGCTCTCGCCGCTTGGGATTGTTTTACGAGAGTGGGTGCCTATGAAGGAGAGCGAGCTATTGCGCAAGCCATTATTTATTTGGCCGTAGCGCCGAAGAGTAATGCGGTTTACAACGCATTTAATATGGCAAAACAACATGCAAAAGAGTTTCCTGATTTTGATGTGCCGCCTCATTTACGTAATGCGCCAACGGCTTTAATGAAAGAATTAGGCTATGGTGCTGAATATCGTTATGCACATGATGAGCCAAATGCTTATGCTGCAGGGGAAAATTACTTCCCTCCGGAACTGAAAGATACGCAGTATTATTTCCCAACTAACCGTGGTATGGAAATTCAAATTAAAGAAAAGCTTGAGCGTTTACAAGAGCAAGATAAAAACGCGTCAAAAAAACGCTATAAATAGTTTTTTCTAAAATGGTAAATATAAAAAAGTGCGGTCAATTTGACCGCACTTTTTGTTATCACTTAAAAGCGCATTATTTTGCTGCTTTTAACTCTTGGTAATACTGTTCATAATATTGAATCGCATCACCTACATCATCTTGCCAGTAGCTTTTTTGAAGAATTTCTGCTGGTGGATAGATTGATGGATCTTCAGTGATTTCTTTTGGAAGCACTTTTTTCGCTTCTAGGTTAGCTGTTGGGTAACCGATCGCTAAAGTCAATTTTTCTGCTGCTTTTGCACCTAATAAGTAGTTAATTAACTTGTGTGCACCATCTGGGTTTTTAGAGGTTTTAGGAATCGCTAAAGTATCAACCCAAAGAACAGGACCTTCTTTTGGGAACACCATATTTAATGGCGCTTGTTCTTTTTTCGCGATACGTACAGAACCATTCCATAACTGACCTAATTCTACTTCACCAGAGATGAAAGAGTTTGCAGGGTTATCAGAATTGAAAGAAAGTACGTTTGGACGTAATTTCAATAACTCTTCATAAGCTTGCTTGATAATTGCTGGATCTTTGGTGTTTGGATCTTGACCAATTTTTAATAACGCAATGTTGAATACTTCACGCGCATCATCCAATAATTGGATTTTGTTTGCATATTCAGGTTTCCAGAAATCACCCCAAGAAGTGAAGTCAGAACCTTTATAGGTATTGGTATTAAATGCAATACCTGGTGCACCTAACAACTGAGGAAGTGAGTATTTATTGCCTTTGTCATAAGGTTTGTTGAGCCAATCAGGGTCTAATTCTTTGATAACAGGTAATTTACTGTGATCTAATTCTTGTAGCATGCCTTCGCGTGCCATTTTAGATACGAAGTAGTTAGATGGTGCAATAACATCATAACCACCAGCATCGCCTTGGGTTTTCATTTTGGCATACATGGTTTCGTTTGATTCAAGACTTGCTACGATAACTTTGATACCAGTTTCTTTTGTAAAGTCATCTAAAAGACCATCTGGTACGTATTCAGTCCAAGTATATAAGTACACAGTATCATTTGCTGGAGCCTGTGCTTTTGTTGCATCAGACTTGGCTTCTTTGTCGTTACAAGCAGTTAATGTAGCGGCAACTAAACCGGCAGTAAGCAAACCTGCAAATTTTTTCATTTTTCTTTGTTCTCCGTAAAAGAGGGGTAAAAAACCACCTGCATTAATGCAGGTATAAAAAAACGCCTTGATTGTGCGTCAAGGCGTATTCTATTTGATCTTAAAAGATTTGTGAAACCTTTTTATATCAATGTTTAATGATTATTTTTGCGTGTAACTAATTGGCTTAAAATGACTAATCCTAATGAAAGCACGATCATAATCGTTGCTAACGCGTTTACTTCTGGTGTTACCCCTGTTTTTACAAGTGAGAAGATACGTAACGGTAGAATTTCATAGCTTACACCACTTACGAAAGACGATACGACAACATCATCTAATGAAATAGTAAAGCTTAATAACCAACCTGATACCACTGCAGGTAAGGCAAGTGGTAGGATAATTTTACGCAAAATAGTGACTTCGCTAGCACCTAAATCTTTCGCCGCTTCAAGCATTCTTGCATCAAAGCCATTTAAGCGAGAGAAAATCGTTACGGTAACATAAGGTAAACAGAACGTTACGTGCGCCAATAATAATGACCAGAAACCTAACGAAATCCCTACAACCATGAATAAGGCAAGTAGAGAAACCGCCATTACGATATCTGGTGACATCATGACGATAAATAACATACCACTTACCGCTTGTTTACCACGGAAACGATAGCGATAAAGTGCAATCGCGGTTAAACCACCCACAATAGTTGCTAAGGTTGCAGCAAAGAAAGCAATCGTGACAGAGTGGAATGCAGCTTGGATTAAGGTATCGTTATTAAATAAACGTTCATACCAGTTCCAGCTAAAGCCTTTCCAACTTAAACCATAACGGTCTTCGTTAAAGGAGTTAGTCACCAAGATAATAATTGGGATATACAAATAAGCGTATACCACAAACATAAAAATATTACGTAGTAAACGACTCATTATTCTAACTCCACTTTCTTATTCAATAATTTATTTGCACGATAGTAAACGAAAATCAACAATGCCATTAAGATGGTTAAACCGATACTGATCGCTGAACCAAATGGCCAGTTACGAGAAATTAAGAACTCACTCTTAATCACGTTACCGACTAATAATACTTTCGCACCACCAAGTAAGTCAGCTACGTAGAACATACCCATTGCAGGTAGTAATACTAATAAACAGCCTGCTACGATACCTGGCATGGTTAGAGGCAAAATAACACGGAAGAAACGTTGAACCGCATTTGCGCCTAAATCTCTTGCCGCTTCTAATAAACGGCCATCTAATTTTTCAATAGCAGAGTAGAGTGGTAGAATCATAAATGGTAAAAGGAGATACACTAAACCAATGATTACAGCTACTTCGGTATTTAAAATACGAATAGGCTCACTCAAAATGCCCATATCCATTAACATGGTATTTAACACACCTTTCACACCAAGAAATACTTTCATCCCATAGATACGAATAAGTGAGTTTGTCCAGAATGGCAATACCACAAGGAATAACAAAAATGGACGATATTTTGGATTAATTTTGCTGACCATAAAGGCAAATGGATAGCCAATAAGTAAACAAATAATCGTCGCAATGCCAGACATATACAATGAATTCCACACAACCTGTGCATAAAGCGGATTAAACAGGTTAGTGTAGTTATCTAAAGTAAATGGCAAAGCATAAAAGTCACTACCATCTCGGGTTAAAAAACTTACGGTTAAAACCAATAAGTTTGGAATTAGCACAAAGAAGATTAACCAACTGAAGATAATTGCAACAGTAATTTTCTGGAATTTATTATTGATTATCTTCATCGTTGAGTACAACCTCCCAACCTTCGTGCCATGTAATACCTACACGTTGACCAACACTGTGATCCATATGTGGGTCGTCTTCGTTAAAGAATTCGCTTACTAATACGCGTTTGCCGTTATGATCAAATTCTACTGTAGACTCAAGTGTCATCCCTTTATAGGTACGATCCACAATGCGACCGATAATTGCATTTGAGTGCTCATTTTCGTCAAGCTCTTCAATCACAATATCTTCTGGGCGTAATAACACTTGTAGTTTTTGACCTTTTTCAGCAGAGATACTGGTGTGAATATCACATACACGACCTTCTACGTTAGCAAGTAGCTCATCGTCAGATTTACGTTCAATCACAGTGGCATCAAATACGTTAATTTCACCGATGAAACGAGCAACGAATAAGTTAGCTGGATCTTCATAGATTTCACGTGGTGAACCATCTTGTGCAATTTTACCCTTACGCAACAAGACGATACGGTCAGACATGGTGATCGCTTCTTCTTGATCGTGGGTAACGAAAATAAAGGTAATGCCAAGTTGACGCTGTAATTGTTTAAGTTCGTTTTGCATTTGTTTACGTAACTTATAATCCAGCGCAGATAAAGATTCATCCAGTAGCAACACTTTTGGCTTATTCACAACAGCACGAGCAATCGCGATACGTTGTTGCTGACCACCAGAAAGTTGAGCTGGTTTACGGTCGGCCATTTCCTCTAATTGCACCATACGCAATGCATCCAGAACACGAGGTTTAATCTCGCTTTCTGCCACTTTTTGCATACGCAAACCAAAAGCCACGTTATCAAAAATAGTCATATGCGGGAATAATGCATAACTTTGGAATACGGTGTTAATGTGGCGTTTTTCCGCCGGAACATTAGTAATGTCCTCACCGTCCAAAATAATATGACCTTCATCTAATTCTTCTAAACCCGCTAATAAACGCAAAACTGTAGTTTTACCACAGCCAGAAGGGCCAAGAATTGTGACGAATTCACCGTTATTAATGGTTAGATTGAAATCATTAATGATTGTGTTGGAACCATAGGATTTTTTGATAGAACGAAGCTCAATAATAGGCTTGTTTTGAACCAGATTTTCCACTAGCTTTGGTTTTCTCCCTAATTTCACCAATTTGATTGGTACTGAGTAGAAATAAACCTGCAAAAAATGATGCAGGGGCGACATAAAATTGAACAGATATGATATAGCGAATTGTTAATGATGAAAAGGATTTAATCGTGTTTTTAGGAAAAAATTATCGAAAATTTGACCGCACTTTTTTCAGAAAATCTTATAACTCTCTACTTTATTGTTATATATCAAGAACTGTAACGAATTTTGGGATTAGACTAGTGCCGATATAAAGGAGAATTTTAAAATGGAAGAACATAATAACAATGAATTATTACAGCGATTTTTAACTTATGTCGCGTTTGATACGCAATCTAAATCGTCTGCAAAACATTCACCCAGTTCGCCAGGACAAATGAAATTAGCTTTGCATTTGCAGCAAGAATTAATTGAACTTGGTTTACAAGATGTCAATGTGACTAAGCATGCCGTCGTCACGGCTTATTTACCCTCAAATCATCCCGGTTTAACACAAACCATAGGTTTTATTTCTCATTTAGATACCTCACCACAATGCAGCGGTAAAAATGTTCAACCCGAAGTGATCGAAAACTATCGGGGAGGAGATATTGCATTAGGTTTAGGGGAAGAGTTTATTAGTCCCGTGTATTATCCATTTTTACATCAGCTTATTGGTAAAACCTTGATTGTGACAGATGGAACCACTTTACTAGGTGCGGATAATAAGGCCGGAATCGCAGAAATTATGACCGCACTTTCTGTCTTACAACAGGAAAATATCCCACATTGCAATATTCGAGTGGCATTTACGCCTGATGAAGAAATTGGCTTAGGAATGCATTATTTCCCATTAGACGATTTCCCTTGTGATTGGGCATATACCATTGATGGTGGGGAAGTGGGTGAGCTCGAGTATGAGAATTTTAATGCGGCAACGGCAAAAATCACCTTTAAAGGACGGGGAATTCATCCTGGTTATGCGAAAAACAAATTAGTGAATGCGCTTACGTTAGCTTGTGAGTTTCAACAAGGTTTTCCAAAAGATGATGTGCCCGAAAAAACATCGGGAAAAGAGGGGTTTTTCCATTTAGATGATTTTAAAGGAGATATTGAGAAAGTTGAGTTACATTATCTCATTCGAGATTTTGACCAAGCTAATTTTGAGCAACGTAAAGCGTTTATTTATCAACTTGTAGAAAAATTTAATAGAGAGAAAAGTTTGAAGGAACCTGTGGAATGTGTGATTGAAGACAGTTACAAAAATATGTATGACACAGTCAAAAATGTTCCACAGTCGATTAGGCTTGCTGATGCAGCAATGAAAGCTTGTGGTATTACACCAAATCACAAACCAATACGGGGCGGAACGGATGGGGCATTTTTAGCGGAAAAAGGATTAGCTTGCCCAAATATCTTTACTGGTGGCTATAATTTCCATAGCAAACATGAGTTAGTGACCCTTGAAGGGATGGAAAAAGCTGTCGAAGTGGTTATAAAAATAGCAAACTGTAAAGATTTGTAAATTAGTGTAAAGAAAAAACTTGCATTTGTCAGAATATGTCAATATAATCGTTAGCGTTTTATCGAGATTCCTTTGATAAAGCTAAACTTTAGAGATTTTATTCATAAATTCCTTTTTGGTGCTCCTAAGAAATTAGGAGCTTTTTTTTGCCTTAAATTCAGATCTTTACTTCAAAAACGGATTGCTTCGTTTTTCTTGTCCAATAGTTGTGTAAGGGCCATGTCCTGCAATAACAACCATATCATCGTTCAATGTAAATAATTTATTTTTGATTGATGAGATCAAGGTGTCGAAATCCCCACGAGGGAAGTCCGTACGACCAATACTGTTTTGGAAAAGGACATCGCCAGTAAAAGCAATATTTTTTTCATGTTCAATAAAACCAATGTGGCCAGGTGTATGACCAGGAAGATGCAGAATTTCAAAGGTAAATGTGCCAATTTGAATTTTTTCGCCTTCTTGATTAAACCAGCGATCAGGTGTAAACGCAGAAATATAAGGTAAACCAAACTGCTGAGCTTGTTGTGGTAGACTTTCAAACAGAAAGCGATCTTCTTCCTGTGAGCCCCAGATTTCAATGTTAAAATGATCGCGAATCGCTTCAGCAGCCCCTACATGATCAAGATGGCCATGCGTTAATAAGACTGCTTTTAGGTTTAATTCTAATTCCTCAATGAGTTGAATAAGCTTTTCCGCATTACCACCAGGATCGATAATTGCCGCATTTTTTTCATCATCCCAAATAAGTGAGCAATTTTGCTGAAAGGCTGTAACTGGAATAATTTCAATATTCATCTTTTTTCCTTATCGTTGATAACAAAAAACCGCACTAAAGTGCGGTCTAAAATTAAACTGTTTTTTATGCACCACGCCATGTTCTTACAGGGCCAGTATCCACGTGAATAAAATTGCTATACGGGTAATATCCTACACCACCACTATCTAGATTTTCAGCCGCTTGGCGTAATCTAGCTAAAGGCACACCAGGAATTTTAAAGTCAATCGCTTGGCCTTTAATATGATAGCTGTTGCTTGCTACATCACGACTTTGTCTACGACGCATGGCATTTGTCGCGGCACTACGATAGCCACAAATCACATCAATTTGTGTAGTACGTAAACCTAAATCACTTTGTAAATGATAAAACTTCATGAAGAGATTCGGATCCATTCGGCGTACTTGGTCAGTACGGCGATCTCTCATGAAGTAATCAAGTTTACCAAGTAATGAACGATTAAATCCAGTTGTTGCTGAGAACTCACCGCTTAATCGTTCATTGGTGTTGACATTATAGAAGCTAAGAATGCGAGGTTTAGGAGTAGAGACCATCGCTAACACCGTACTCGGCATCATGCTGGCGCCCAAAACGATGCCGCCTAATGAAAGCCATTTACGACGATTTTTGTCAATGTTACCCATTTTTTTAGTCTCTTTTATTACCCATCTCTCACCCTAGACAACTTTTTCTTTAAAAAGTTCTAGCGCGAACATTGTTTAAAGATATTTTTTTACAACTGCCCAGTCAATACCATTAAAAGTCGCGGCATCGTCGTATTTATAAATATCCGGTAAAACTTGTGTTTGGCCGTTTTCAACCCATGCAGTCACATAATATAAGAATACAGGATCATTTGTACGAATGTTTGCAGACGTTGTTTTCTTACTTTCTAAAACGTTACGTTTTTTATCTTCTGACCAACCAGCTTCTTGTAACAGAATAGATGCAAGTTGATCGGATTTTTCTACACGTACACAACCTGAGCTTAATGCACGGTCTTTTTTGCTGAATAAGCTATGATTTGGTGTATCGTGAAGATAAATCGCATCAGAGCTTGGCATATTAAATTTATAGTTACCTAATGCACTGTCGCCAGCTGCTTGACGAATTCGGTACGGGAATTTATCACCAATGCTACTCCAATTAATTGAGTAAGGATCGATAGTGTTGCCTTTACTATCCAAAATAGAGTAGTTGTGTGCTGCCGCATAGCCTGGGTCACGTTTTAATTTCGGTAAAATATCTTCATTGATTAAACGTGTAGGAGCATTCCAAGGTGGATTAACAACTACATTGCTCAAACGGCTGTACATCACCGGTGTACGACGTTCATTTTTCCCTACAATAACGCGTGATTCTAAAATTGCTTTGCCATCACGATAATATTTCAATTGATAGCTTGGAATATTAACAAAGATTCCATTTTCAAAATCCGGAATAACGCGTAAACGTTGTGCATTAAGAGCAAGTTTTTTACCCATTGCAGAAATACCTGAAGCTGAAATCATCGATGGAAGTGCTTGTACGGTTTCACGGTATAAACGATTATGGTTAGATAATCCGTTTACAAAACCAGAAACTTCATTGTTTTTAACCGCACTTTGCCATTGGTCAATAATTTCTTGATTTGGTAATTCTGGTTTATAAGCATTCGTTGCGTATAACCAACGTTGTGCTTGCTGATTTACGTTCTTGCTATAATACAAGTAATCAAGGAAAGCATCACTTAACAATGCATCATAGGTGAGCCCGCCCGTTTTTTCAGCGTTATGTAAATTGACTAACGATTGAGCTGAACGTTTAGAAATACCTGATGCCACCATGGCTGCATATTCACGTAGGAATTGTTTCTCAGCCGCCTTGTCTTTCCACATTAGGTCATATTTATTATCGGCATATAATTTAGCCAAAATTGGTTTGAACTGTAGATTTTGTTCACCAATTTCATGCGTTAATGACATCTCTAGCATCGCTTGCTTTTCAGCGGCAAGACGAGCTTGATCTTCTTTGATTTCAGCTTCAAGTTTTGCTCGCTCTTCTGGATTTAATTTAGACATATCAACGCCTTTATTTTCGGCTTGTTGAGGCTGTCCAACTGTTTTGGCCCATTCAGCTAATGCACAACCTGACGTCATCATTGATAATGATAAGACTAATGCGCTTAATTTCATTGTTCCTTTTAACATTGCTGTACCTTTAAAAATATTCATAAAAAATAACCGCACTTCAGTTTTTTTCATCTGCCAAAGTGCGGTCAAAATAATCGTTATTTTGTTGCTTTTGCCGCTTCTTGTTTTATTTCAGCATCCACTTTTTGTTGATTCGCATTAAGTTTAACTAAATCAGCTGCCATTTTTTCCGCTTCTTTTAAGAAGAAATCAGGTGCTTCATAGTCTTTTGGCAAATCATCAATATCTTTTAATGCTTTTTTACCTTCACGTTTAAAACGATCATTGAGATCTTTTAAACGTCTAGCATCATCTTTATCATTTTCCGCTTTGCGCTCTTGGAAATTCAATGATAAGAATTTGCGCTCGCGACGTTCATCACGGATTTTAAGATCTTCATTTAAAGCAATAAATTCAGGATCTTTTGCAATACGCTCTAGATGTTTTTCATTTAATGCTTCAACATCTTTACGTGCTTTATTGGTTTCAGAATAAGTCGCCGGTGGAATTTTATCCCAAGGTAATGCGTTGTCTTCTTTTTCTTCACCAATTTCTTTGGCATCAATAATTTCAGGGAAATTAATATCTGCAGCGACACCTTTTAATTGGGTTGAACCACCATTAATTCGATAGAATTTTTGGATAGTATATTGCAATACACCAAGTGGTGTTTGGTCTAAATCATAAACAAAGTTTAATGAACGACTTTGTTGTACGGTACCTTTACCAAAGGTATTTTGCCCAATAATGATACCACGATTGTAATCTTGCATTGCCGCAGCAAAAATTTCAGAGGCTGATGCACTGAAACGATTAATCATTACCAACAATGGTCCTTTATATTGTTGAGCATTGTCATCATCTTCGTGTACACGAATACGTTGATACGCATCTCGTACTTGTACCACAGGACCATCAGTGATGAATAAACCGCTTAATGCCACGGCTTCTGTTAATGCACCGCCGCCATTCTCACGAAGATCCACAATTAAAGCGCCAATTTTTTTCTTCTCAGCATCTACTAATAATTTTTTCACATCATCAGTTAAGCCAATATAGAAACTTGGAATTTTAATGACACCAACAGTTTCACCATCTACTTTAGAAACTGTAAGTTTTGCTGCTTGGTCTTCAATACGGACTTTATCGCGAACTAAAGTGACAATACGGCTTTTCCCACCTTTTGCAGGTTCAATTTCAAGACGAACTTTTGTTCCTTTTTTACCTTTGATTTTGTCAACGATATCTTCTAAACGCCAACCGATAATATCTTCGATTTCGCCTTTTTCTTGGCCCACACCAATGATTTTATCGCCCGCTTGCAATTTCTTACTGCGTTCAGCCGGTGCACCTGGTACTAAAGACTTAATACTGGTTTCGTCATCTTCAGATTGTAATGTTGCACCAATCCCTTCTAAAGAAAGGTTCATGCTTTCATTAAAGCTTTTTGCAGTACGTGGCGCAAGGTAGCTTGTATGTGGGTCTATTTCTCGAGCAAAGGCATTAATATAAATCTGAACAATATCATCTGCTTTAGTTTGAGTTAATCGACGAATCGCTAAATTGTAACGTTTAGTGAGTTTTTCTTTAATTTCAGGCCATTTTTTATCTTTTAATTTCAGGCTGATTACATCATTTTTGACGCGTTCTTCCCAAAGCTTATTCGCTTCTTCTTCCGTTGCTGGGAACGCAGCTTTTTCACGATCGATCTCAATTTGATCATTACCTTTTAAATCAGGTTCTTGATCTAATAAAGATAATGCATAAGCATAACGCTCATAACGGCGTTTCATCATCAGATCGTAAATAGCAAATGCCGCAGAAAGATCGCCTTCATTAAGTTGATCATCTAATTTAGAACCATATTTAGCACGTAAATCATCAATATCTGATTTTAAAAAGGTGTTATGGCTGTAATCTAAACTTTTAATATAACGATCAAAAATCTTTTCGGAAAAGGCGTCATCAAGCTGAAATTTACGATAATGTGATTGGGTTAAACGTGTTGTTGCACGCTTTGTTGCTAACTGATTTGCATCAGTTGCCGAAGGAGTCGTAATATCGCTTTGCTTTAATTTCGGCTGCACGGCAAATGTGTCAGACGAATGAAGAAATAACGCACCTAAAATTGCTGTCGCAATAAGACTTTTGGTTGTATGTAATTTCATTTAACCTTTCCCGATAAGAAATAAATTATTAGGCAAATAAACGATCTGCGGTGACTGTCATCACTAAACCATTTTCAAGTTCTACGCGTGCGCCATCTTTTTCCACATTTAATACGGTCGCATTTTTCGCTTGTTCTGCTACTTTCACTTTCACTTTGCTACCTGCAGAAAGTGTTGTGAAATCAACCGCACTTAGTTTTACTTGCGGGGCTTTTGGTTTGCGAGTTGCTTGATTTGAATTTGGTTTACGAGCAGGTCGTTTTTGTTGTGCTTTTTTGGCTGCTAATTCTGCTTTGCGTTTTTCTGCAAATTTAGCTTTTGCATCTGCTAATTGTTGAGTCGCATGAGAAACATGTTCTGCGTCTAATACACCAGCAGGGTTGCCGTATAAATCCACACGCTCAGCACCTTCGCGACAGCCATGTAAATAGCGCCAGTTGGAGGTGTATTGACGTAAAGCCTGACGTAATTGAGTTTTGCTGACACGTTCATCATCTTTTAATGCTTCAGCAAGATCTTGGAAAAGACCAATTTTTAATGGTTTAGCTTCACCTTCTGCAATAAAGCAAAGTGGGAATTTTTCCACAAGATATGCAATGATCGCTTTTGTATCAGTTAATTTTTGAACGCCTTCAGCATTATTTTCAACTTGGGCTTCAACTTGAGAATCTGTCATTTCTGAGTTTTCCTAGGATAAAAAAATAAAAACTTGCACAGTTTACCGCACTTTTATAAGGATTGACAATGGTTGGACAGAATAATTCCGTTTCTAATTCTAATGAATAACTTCACAAATCCCCTTAATTCAGGCTAAAATAATCCACTTTTATAATTTCTGAAAACATAATGACAAAAACACCTGATTTTACTCATGCCACTTATAGACTAGTGCGTTGCATAGGATGCGATGCAACAGTGTCTGTTCGTCGTCCGCAAGAAGGGGAACACGCGCAATGTCCGCGTTGCCATCATAAATTGCAATCAGGAAGTCGTTGGTCACTTAAACGTTGTTCATTAATCGCCCTTTCTATCTTAATTTTAATGCCATTTGCTTTAGGCTATCCTTTATTAAGCTTAGATTTACTAGGTACTAAAATTGATGCTTCTGTTTGGAAAGGGATTTGGAAAATGGCAGTAGAGGGATATTCCTATACTGCATTTATGATTTTTATCTGTGCTGTTTTAATGCCTGTATCTTTTGCGATTTTAGTCATTATGTTGCAGCTTTCTAAATTACTCAAAATTAAGCCTCGTAATGTTTTATTATTTGTAGGATATATTAAGCCTTGGGTCATGTTTGACGTCTATTTAGTTGCACTGGGTGTTACCATGTTTAAAGTGCGTGAATATGCCACATTAGAAGTAGATGTGTATTTAATTGCTTTTGTTTTTACTGCACTTTTAACCACGTTATTATTCATTAAAATTAATTTAGATGATTTATGGCATGATTTTTATCCCGATCAGAAACCGGTTACCAAAAGTGATAAACCGTTAGAGCTTTGTACCGCTTGCGATTACACTTTTTTAAAAGAAGATCAACAATACGATCACCGTCATCGAGCCATTTGCCCACGTTGTGCATCGCTTATTGAAATACCAGAGAGTGTAAAATTACAACGTGTTTGGGCAACATTAGTGGCGGGGATTATCATGCTTTTCCCTGCAAACTTGCTCCCAATATCTGGCGTTTATTTGACAGGAAGTTTGTCACAAGATACCTTGATGTCGGGTGTAATGTCATTTATAAGCATGGGCAGCTATTTTGTTGCTTTCGTGGTATTCTTCGCCAGTATTTTTGTGCCCGTAAGCAAAATCCTGATTATGTTGTATTTACTGGCAAGCGTGCATTTTAAATGGAGACATTCAATTAAATGGCAAATGCGGCTATTACATATCATTCACTTTGTAGGACGTTGGTCAATGCTGGATCTTTTTGTGTTAGCCTTGATGATGTCTTTAGTGACACGTGGACAGATTATTAATTTTACCGTAGGCCCTGCGGCATTTTATTTCGGTGCAGCAGTGTTTTTAACTATGATTTCAACTTCTCAGTTTGATAGTCGATTAATTTGGAAAATTTATGACAGAAAACAATAAACCAGAATCTCAATCTATTGATGAGCAATCTAACAATGTAGAAGCGTTATTACGTAAGAATAAACGCATCTCACCGTTTTGGTTGTTACCTTTTATCGCATTATGTATTGGTGCCATTTTATTTTTCCAAATTGTACAAGAACGAGGAAAGACTATTACGATCACGTTCTCTAATGGGGCAGGGTTGGTTGCAGATAAAACCCCTATTCGCTATCAAGGTTTGCAAATTGGTGTCGTGAAGAAGGTTAACTTTACCGACAATATGCAAAAAGTGAAAGTTGAGGCAAATATTTATTCTGAAGCAACAGAAGTGTTAAAAGAGAATACCAAGTTCTGGCTTGTTCAGCCAAGTGTGTCTCTTGCAGGTATTTCAGGCTTAGATTCTTTGGTTTCAGGAAATTATATTACCCTACAACCAGGTGATGGTGATTCAGAAGATGAATTTATTGCAGAAGAGCAAGGCCCTATTGCACAAGTCAATCCTGGGGATTTATTAATTCATTTAATTTCAGATGATTTAGGATCAATTTCGATTGGTGCTTCTGTGTATTTCAAAAAAATGCCAGTCGGGAAAATTTATGATTATCGCTTCAATAAAGAGAATAAAGTTGAAATTGATGTAGTGATTGATAAAGCCTTTGCTCGTTTTGTGAAGAAAGATTCACGTTTTTGGAATATCAGTGGTATCAACGCCAATATTAATGCATCAGGTGTGAATGTAGAGGTTGATAGTTTAAATTCAGTGGTCCAAGGTGCGGTATCATTTGATTCACCGCCAAATAGCCCACAAGCTGTGACCAATAGCCACTATACACTTTATTCTAACTTGCAAGCAGCTAAACGCGGGATTGAAGTTGAGGTGACTATTCCTGTGACTGCAGGTTTAGATGCAGGGCAAACCACTGTTTATTATGGTGATGAGCAAGTGGGCCTTCTTTCATCTTTAAGTGCGGACGAAAATAATGAAGAAATTTTAAAAGGCACATTATTAATCGATCCAAACCAAGCTAACCTCTTAAAAACGAATACTCGTATTGTGTTAAAAAATCGTAAGTTAGATTTAGGCGATATTGCTAATCCTCAGAAATTCTTCCGTGGTGATTATTTCGAAATTATTCCAGGAAGTGGAGAAAGCAAAACGCAATTCGAAGTCATTCGAGAAAATGAGTTATTGCTCAAGGCACCAAATACGTTGGTTTTAACTTTAACAGCGCCAGAGACTTATGGGATTGCAGAAGGGCAATCCGTGTTTTATAACAATATTGCCATTGGTCAAATTGTGAAGCAGCACTTAAATGTTGATGGGGTAAAATTTGAAGTGGCGATTGCGTCAGAGTATCGCAATCTTATTCATGAAAATACACAATTTGTGGCTGCCTCTAATTTTGATGTGAGTTTGGGGATTGATGGCTTACGTTTTGAATCTGCGACACCATCAAAATGGCTGCAAGGTGGCGTTCGTGTATTAGCGAAGAAAGGAAGTGGTGCACCACATTCCACTTATCCACTTTATAAGGATATTAGCAGTGCAGAAACAGGCGTTACAGGCAACTTAGTGAATCCAAGTATTGTGCTACATTCCACTAATTTGCCAAGTATTAGCAAAGGTTCTGTCGTGCTTTATCGTCAGTTTGAAGTGGGTAAAATTATTAATGTAAGACCGAAAGCCAATAATTTTGATATTGATGTGTATATTTATCCGGCTTATCAAGATCTTCTGACAGATAAAAGCGTATTCTGGGTTGAAAGTGCGGCACAGATTGATATTACGCCGAAAGGCATTAGTATCCAGGCTTCACCGGTTGCGCGATCATTAAAAGGCGCAATTAGTTTTGATAATACGGGTTCAGGCAAAAATAAAACACTTTATCCAAGTGAATTGAGAGCTAAATCAGCGGGGCAAGTGATTACGTTAATAACAGATGATGCAACGGCTTTAAGTAAAGGAATGAGTTTGCGTTATCTTGGTATGAATGTTGGTGAAGTTGAGCAGATTGCCCTTGATCAAAAAACAAATCGTATCACAGCAAAAGCATTAATTAACCCAAGTTATATGGGGATGATTGCAAAAGAAGGTACGGTATTTAAAGTGATTTCCCCACAAATCTCAGCGGGTGGAATTGAAAATTTAGATAGCCTTTTACAGCCTTACATTGATATTGAATTAGGTAAAGGTCCATCAAAAACACAGTTTAATTTAGCGCAAACCGCACAACCTCGAAATAAATACAGTAATGGCGTGCCATTTATTTTGGAAACCAGTGATGCGATGAATTTAACGGAAGGATCACCTGTGCTTTATCGAGGTGTTGAAGTGGGAACCGTTCGTAAGTTTGAATTGAATTCTTTAGGCGATCGTGTGTTGGTACATATTGCGATTACACCGAAATATCAACATTTAGTACGTAAAAATTCAGAGTTCTGGGTTTCATCAGGCTATGATTTCAACCTTGGTTGGAAAGGGGCTGAATTTAATACCGGTAGTGTACAGCAATTGTTGAAAGGGGGCATTTCGTTCTCGACTCCGTCGGGTACGATCGTTCAACCGCAAGCAACGGCAAATCAGCGCTTTATGTTGCAAGTGAAGAAACCAGCTGAAGCACCAACTTGGAATTCGGGTGCTTTACCGGCAAATCAATAAAATATATAAAGAAATAACCGCACTTTTGAATCATCAAAGTGCGGTTATTTTTTTAGGTATTTTGAATAGTGTTATAGGTGTTATTGTCCCATATTTTTGACTGATTTTAAAAAGCCTTTGGCTGAAGTATAGACTTCATCTTTTCCCTGAGCATGTAAAATCATATCGGACATTTCACGGAATGCACCCTTCCCGCCGCCAAGTGAAAGTATATAATCCACAGCATTTTGCACATAAGGCGCAGAGTCTGCCACAGCAAAAGAAAGGCCACAGGTTGCAAAAGCAGGGAGATCGACGCTGTCATCACCAATATAGGCAGTTTGTTCTGCGGTAACACCTGCTTGTTTCATGAGATCTAAACAAGCACTTTCTTTTTCAAGCTTACCTAAAAAGAACAATTTAATTCCGAGATCACTAATTCGCTTACGCAGAATCGCAGAATCTCTGCCCGATAATACGGCGACTTGAATACTTGCATCCATCAACATTTTGACACCAAGTCCATCACGCACATGGAAGCTTTTAATGGCTTCGCCATTTGCATCATAATGGAGTAGGCCATCAGTTAATACGCCATCAACATCGGTGATGACCAATTTAATTTTCTTTAATTTTTCGTTAATCATTAGCTTGAGAACTCCACTAAACCCACAACATTATTTTCATCATTGACCACAACAAGAGAGTGGATTTTCTTCTCTTTCATCAAGTCTTCCGCTTTCGCTAAGAATTCATTTTCATGAATGGTTTTCGGTGAAGAGGTCATTAATTCTTTCGCGGTTTTATTAAGCGTGTCCGCACCATTAGCGGTTAATGCTCGGCGCACATCACCATCGGTAATAATGCCTTTAAGTTGTTGATTTTCCATCACTAATGCCACACCCATGCGACCTTCATTCATAATGCTTAAACAATCAGTGAAGCTGGTTTCTGGTGTCGTAATTGGTAGGCGAGTTTGCATTTGATCTTTTACTTTGCATAACAAACGACGACCAAGACTTCCACCCGGATGGAATTTCGCAAAATCAGCAGGTTGGAAATGACGTGCCGTAATTAATGAAACCGCAAGAGCATCGCCTAAGGCTAAAGTCACTAAAGCTGAAGTGGTTGGTGCGAGATTGTTTGGACAGACTTCGCGTTCGACAGTGATATCTAAAACATAATCCGCATGACGAGCAAGTGTCGAGTTTTTATTGCTGGTTAAGGCAATAATTTTATTACCAAAGTTTTTCAAACTTGGAATCAGTTTATTTACATCATCGGTTTCACCACTATAAGAAATCAGCATCACAATATCGATCGGTTTTAACATACCTAAATCGCCATGAAAGGCTTCAGTCGGGTGCAGGAAGAAACTTGGGGTTCCCGTTGAGGCAAAAGTCGCCACCATTTTTTTGCCAATTAGCCCTGATTTACCAATACCACCAATGACTAAACGACCTTCGCAAGCAAGAATAAGATCCACAACTTGAGAAAACTCATCATCCAAGCGTTGGCTTAGTTGTGCGAGCGCTTGGCTTTCAACAGAAAGGGTTTCTCGTGCGATTTGTAAATAATTCATAGGAGATCCTTATGATAGAAGTGCGGTTGAAAATAACCGTGTTTTATGGGGCTATTCTAACGGAAGTTATTAAAAATAAGAATGAAAATTTGACCGCCCTTTGAATTCCCCCTATACTACGCCGCGAGTTGGTTAGACAATCGCTGGTTTATTGAAGCCCTTAACCGTGTTCGCACGACCTAGTGGGACAAGTAAACGAGAGGAAAGTCCGAGCTACAAAGGGCAGAGTGCCGGATAACGTCCGGGCGGCGTGAGCCGACGACCAGTGCAACAGAGAGCAGACCGCCGTGAAAACGGTAAGGGTGAAAGGGTGTGGTAAGAGCACACCGTGCCGTTGGTAACAACGTGCAGCAAGGTAAACTCCACTCGTAGCAAGACCAAATAGGAACTCAATGGGTGGCCCGTCCAGAGTTCGGGTAGGTTGCTTGAGCGGCAGAGTAATTTGTCGCCTAGAGGAATGATTGTCCACGACAGAACTCGGCTTATCGACCAACTCAACAAATTCATAAAAAATGACCGCACTTTTGTTTTTTCGTTATCCTACTCGGGATGGAATGAATAAAAGTGCGGTCATTTTCTTTTGTGTTTTACCACAAGCTCATTTGTTCTAAATGGCTTTCTTCCGGCAAAGTCACGTGTAATCCTACAAGACGAATAGACTTCCCATGGCTACGCTGCCAAATTTGTTCCAGTAATTGCTGAAAGCTTTCTAACGATAAAGTTAAGCCAGTTTTTTCTAAGGTTGTCACTTGAAAATCTTCAAATTTTAATTTCACCCCAATTTTGCGAAAAGCCGTTAAGGGAACATTCGGCGCGCTTCGTTCAATACGGCGAATAAGCTCGGCATAGAGATTATCTAGCAACGCTATACCTTGTTCGAGATGATGAATATTTTCAGATAAAGTGCGTTCTACGCCGATAGATTTTCGTTCTCGATGAGCTTGAATTTCACGATCATCAATGCCATGGCTAAAATCCCAAATTCGCTTGCCCATTTTACCGAAGATATTTAACAAAATAGATTGATCGAGTTTTTGCACATCTTCACAAGTTTCTAGCCCCATTTTCAATAAACGTTCAGAGGTGACTTTGCCCACGCCAGGGATTTTCTTCAATGGCAGTGTTTTTACAAACTGTTCAACTTCATGAGGCTGAATCACAAATTGCCCATTCGGTTTATTCATATCGGAGGCAATTTTGGCAAGAAATTTAAGGGGCGCCACACCGGCAGAGGCGGTCAGTTTTAACTCATCAAAAATCGCTTGGCGAATTTCTTGAGCGATCCACGTGGCAGATCCTGAACATTGTGTACAATCCGTGACATCTAAATAGGCTTCATCTAAGGAAAGTGGCTCAATAATAGACGTATAGCGTTGAAAGATTTGATGAATTTGTGCGGATACCTGTTTATAAAGCGGCATATTGACTGGCACTAAAATCAGGTTAGGGCATTTTTTGATGGCTTGTGCAGTAGGCATCGCACTGTGTAGTCCAAATTTTCGAGCTTCATAATTACAGGTGGTAAGTACGCCACGTTGTCGAGAACTTCCACCCACCGCAACAGGTTTTCCCTGTAGCGTTGGATTTTCACGGATTTCAACAGAGGCATAAAAGCAATCCATATCAATGTGAATGATTTTTCGGGTGGAGTTCATGCTGTAAGTGCGGTCAAAATTAGGCGTGTTTTTAGTATATCGAAAAGAAAATAGCTGTTCAAGTATACAGTTATTAAAGAGCCCACATTACGTGGGCTAGAGAAGAGAATTAACGATCTGAGAGAACGGTTTTATCACCAAGCTGGATAACGCGTTCAATAGGATAAACATCAATTTTTTCTTGTTGGTTCATAAAGACTTTGCGTGCATCTTCAGCCAATTGAACAAATGGAATTTGTAAATTAATATTGATGGATTTACCCGGTTGTAATGGGGTTTCTAAATTGATTTGCATATCTTGGCTGTAAATAACTTTGCGGTTATTCACATACACACCCACCCATTGAATGTTTTTGATTGGTTTTTGACCAATATTAATGATTTCATGTTTGAATGCACTTAATGCTTGGCCATTTTCATCAACCACCATTTCACGATTACCAATATTGATGGCAAGGTATTTGTCGATGTTATCACTCGCTTTTACCGCTTGTTGTTGGGTTTGTGTTGCTTTTGCGGGTGTTGCTTCTTTTGCAATAACTTGTGTGTTAAATGCTAAACATAATGCACCTAATGAAAGTGCGGTCAGAGATTTTAATGTTTTCATTATTCGATTCCTTATAAAAAAGTGGCAAAATTTTACCCTAACTTATCAGGTTAATAAATAGCTTCTTTTCCTTTCTTGGATTTTTTGATAAACTGCCGAACGATTTTGGGGCTGATTCTGGATTCGACGGGATTAGCGAAGCCCAAGGTGCACGTCGAGGTGCGGTAGGCCTCGTAAATAAACCGCAAAAAAATAGTCGCAAACGACGAACAATACGCTTTAGCAGCTTAATAACCTGCTCATAGCCTTCGCTCCCCAGCTTCCGCTCGTAAGACGGGGATAAAGCGGAGTCAAACTAAAACGAGATCGTGTGGAAGCCGCTGTTTGAGGATCGAAGCACTAAATTGAATCAAACTAGCTTAAGTTTAGCGTGTCTGTCCGCATGCTTAAGTGAAATTAAAGACGAGACTAAACGTGTAGTACTGAAGGTAGAGTAATTTCGGACGCGGGTTCAACTCCCGCCAGCTCCACCACAAAATAAACCTATCAAGTCTTATGAAAGACTTTAAAGCCTTGAAAATAATGACTTCAAGGCTTTTTTATTGCGCTTTTAACTTCTATCAAACTCTCGAATTTGAGTAGTACGTTTAATAGTTGGCGCTTATTGATTGGTTAAATTGTTGTATTACTAAAGTGCTTAGTAATCGGTAAATTATCAGCTAAAGGAGCAAAGATGAATATTTTATTATTAGACGGTGGTAAAGATTTCGGACATTCACATGGTGAGTTAAACCACACACTTCACAAAAAAGCGAAAGAAGTTTTGACCGCACTTGGACACAATGTAAAAGAAACTGTAATTGATGTTGGCTATGATGTTGAAGCAGAAATCGAAAAATTCTTGTGGATGGATGCCGTGATTTGGCAGATGCCAGGTTGGTGGATGCACGAACCTTGGACAGTGAAAAAATACATAGACGAAGTATTAACCGCGGGACACGGCAAGCTTTACCACAGTGATGGCCGCCATCGTGTAAATCCAACTGAAGGCTATGGCACAGGTGGTTTATTGCAAGGCAAAAAACACATGCTTTCGCTTACTTGGAATGCGCCGATTGAAGCGTTCACTCGTGAAGGCGACTTCTTCGAAGGCAAAGGTGTGGATGCGTTATACATGCACTTCCACAAACTCAACGAATTTATCGGCTTGACTCGTCTGCCGACATTCTTATGTAACGATGTAATTAAAAATCCACAAGTAGAACAATACTTAACTGATTACCAAGCACATTTGGAAAAAGTATTCGGTTAATTGATAATTGAGAAATATTCGTTTAGAAGGTGAGCATTTTGGCTCACCTTTTTTATTTTTCTCTAATCAAACTTCCTAACGGAGAGAGGGAAGATGAATAGACTGAGTTTAGATCACACAAGCGGTCTAATTTTGAATTGAATTTGCAAAAACACCTAAAAATCTGACCGCACTTTAAAATAAAAAGATCTAAACATCCTCAATTTGAAACTGCTTACGCCAGCGATTCGGTGAAATCTTATGTTTTTTTAAGAAGTGCTGACGCAAGGCGGTATCGCTATGAAATCCACTTTGTTCTGCAATATCAGTAATAGATAAATCTGTGCTTTCCAAAAGCTCTCTTGCTCGTTGTAGCCTTGCTTCAATTAACCATTGATTTAATGACATTCCGGTTGCTTTGCGAAAATGTCGGGTGAAAGTGCTACGGCTCATTGACAAACGTTCGGCAAGGCTATCAGTCGAATGAAGTGCGGTCAGATTTTCATTTAAATAAGCAAGCAACGCATTGATATTATGATTAGGTGTGGAACGAGAAATAGGGCGTTCGATAAATTGTGCTTGTCCGCCTTCACGATGAGGGGGGATAACCAGTATTCGGGCAATATGATTGGCAATTTTCACACCATATAATTTACGGACAATAGAAAGACAACAATCCATGGAAGCTGCCGTTCCTGCGGAGGTAATCAGTCGATCTTGTTCCAAATAAATAGGATTTAAATCCCATTTCACCTGCGGAAAGCGACGAGTAAAATCACTATCTCCCAACCAATGTGTGGTTGCTTTTTTGCCGTTAAGTAGGCCACTGCACGCTAACACATAGGCGCCATAACATAACCCCACTACTGTCGCACCACGTTGATACGCTTGCCGTAATGCTGTTAATAAAGCCTCACTCGGCATTACTTGAGTATCATGCCATCCAGTCATCACAACAATATCGGCATTCTCCAACCACTCTAAACCTCCATCTAAATGTATGTGAAATAGCGAGTTTGTCAGGTTGTCCGAATCGCTAACGATTTTACACTCAAATAACGGCTTGCCGTTTAAATCCGACATAGAAAAAACGGAATATGCCATCGCAAAATGAATGGGCATCATTTGTTCATACACAATCAAAGCAACTGTGGGTTTATTCATTTTATTTCTCCTACTTTGATATGAGCATAGCACAAAAATGACCTGATTATTACGTTTATTGATTTTTCGTCTATTTTTGCGCAATTTTGTTCTCACTATAATATGTTTATTCATTCAATAACGTATTAGAAAAGGAAAAACAATGAACTTAAAAACCTTAATTAGCACTACAGCATTGGCTATTAGTGCAAATACTTTCGTTGTAGATCTTGCCTCTAAAAACACTGATAGCTACCAACATATCCGCAATGCTACTGGTCGCCTAAACTATGCAGGGAAAACTTTTTTAATTGACCCGATGCTTGCTGAAAAAGGACGTTATGCAGGCTTTGAAGGGACATTAAATAGCCATTTGCGTAATCCACTTGTGGAATTACCGATGAAAGCAGAAGATACTTTCAAAGATGTTGATGCCATTATTTTGACTCATACACATGAAGATCATTGGGATGAGGTTGCACAAAAAATTTTACCTAAATCCATCAAAATTTTTGTGCAACATGAACGGGATGGCGACTTACTCAAAGCGCAAGGTTTTACTAACATAACCAGTTTATCGCTAGAAAAACCGGTGGAGTTCGAAGGTATTATTTTAAATAAAACCGGCGGTTCTCACGGCACAACGGAAATGTACGCTGTACCACAATTAGCTGAGATTTTAGATGAGGCGATGGGAGTAACATTCCAAGCGAAAGGTCATCCAACGGTGTACTTGGTTGGTGACACAGTTTGGACTGCCGAAGTAAACAAAGCCATTAATCGTTATAAACCTGATGTAATGATTATGAACACCGGTGATGCACGTACTTTAGCTTTTCCGAATGACGGTATTATTATGGGGTTACAAGATGTTGCCCATGCTCGCCAAATGCTACCAAATACAAAACTCATCACAGTGCACATGGATGCAGTAAACCATATGTCTGTTTACCGTAAGGATTTACGCCAATTTGTCCAAGCAAACAAGCTTGAAAATGTAGCAATTCCAGAAGATGGTGAAACAGTGAAGTTTTAAAAACAAGCGGTTGAGTTCTTAGAATAATTTACAAAAAACACCTAAAAATTTGACCGCACTTTGTTATAAAAAAGCCGTCTGAATTTTCAGACGGCCTTTTTCTAAGAAATAATGTTAATTAATCCCTTCCACTAAAATTGCGCGGCCTGTTGTTGCGCCTAAACGGATGGATTTGAATTGTTCATACTCTGGGCTGTTGTACCATGCTCGTGCGGATGGCATATCTGGGAAACGCAATACTACGGAGCCATCAAAATCTGCACCTTCAAAAGCTTCATGTTCACCATTTGCTACTAAAATCTCTCCACCAAAAGGCGTAAGAGTTGGCACGCCAAGTTGTAAATAGTGGTCATAAGCGGATTGGTCTTTCATTTCATCACGAATAAAGATAACGTAAGCAGTCATAATATTTTCCTTTTCAAAATAATGGGTTGATGTATTAAAACAGCCGTTGTTTTACAAATCAAACGATTGAATAACATTCACATGTAAGCGTACATCGACATTGCCACGAGTAGCGTTAGAGTAAGGGCAAACTTCATGAGCACGAGTAATCAATTTGCGCGCCTCATCTTCAGTCAAACCTGCTACGGTAATCGTAATATCCAAATCCAAACCGAATGCACCATCAGGTTTTTGACCGATGCCCACGCCGACAGTGGTAGAAGATGTTGTGGGTTTCAAGCCGAGTGTCGGTGCTACATGGTTCATTGCGCTATCAAAGCAGGCCGCATAGCCCATGGCAAAAAGCTGCTCAGGGGTTGTACCGTGTTTGCCGCTTTCATTTTGAAATGAAACCAAATCAAAGCCGATTGAACCATCGTCCACTTGAGTACGACCATCACGTCCGCCGGTTGCTGTTGCTGATGTTTTGTAGAAAATTTTCATGATATTGTCCTCAATTCAATATTGGTTAAATGTTTTGGCGTACTGCCGTTGAAAGTGAGTTCATTATATTGAACGGCAATATGAAGTGTTATATGATTTATCCAAATTACTTGCCTATTCCTACAAAACTATGTTCTCAACTGAAACGATAGAACGCTTATTAAAAGTTATTCCACATAACGAAGCCTATTCATCTCCAATTAAAGGCTTGGTGATCAGAGAGCCGTAGAATTGGGAATCAGATGTCAGGTAAACCTGAAAATGTTCAGGCTCGACAGCCCAATTCCCTCTCCCCGTGGGAGAGGGCTAGGGAGAGGGTAAGCAAGCCGCAGGCTTGCCTCTTTAGCGAAAGATACGAATCTGTTATCCGAACGCGATTCGGTTTTTGAAAAAGCCGTGGTGCCAAGGGGGCAGGGGATTCATTATGAGGTGCTTTATGTTTTCGACTGTGATTACTGCTGCTGTTTTATATATTGCTACAGCAGTAGATTTGTTGGTAATACTATTAATATTTTTTGCTAGAGCAAATACTAGAAAAGAATATCGAGATATTTATATCGGACAATATTTAGGTTCTGTAATTTTAATATTAGTTAGTTTATTTCTAGCTTTTGTTTTGAATTATGTTCCGGAAAAATGGGTGTTGGGTTTATTAGGTTTAATACCGATTTACTTAGGTATTAAAGTTGCTATTTACGACGATTGTGAGGGCGAAAAAAGAGCTAAAAAAGAATTGGATGAAAAAGGGTTGTCAAAATTAGTCGGTATTGTTGCTTTGGTTACAGTTGCTAGTTGTGGTGCAGATAATATTGGACTTTTTGTTCCTTACTTTGTGACTTTAGATCTTGTCGACTTATTAGTTACTCTTCTTGTATTTTTAATATTGATTTTTGTTTTAGTATATACAGCACAAAGATTGGCTAATATTTCAGGTGTTGGTGAAATTGTAGAGAAGTTTAGTCGTTGGATAATGGCTGTTATTTATATTGGTTTAGGGTTATTTATTATTATTGAAAATAATACAATTCAAACAATAATATCAATAATATGAATGATACGGGCATTTGAGTATCTGACAAACCTTCGGCTTGCTTCTTCAATACAAGATACAACCCTGTCCGCCCAATAAATCCATATCCGAAAGCATCTTCATGCAGAATTAAGCCAAACCATGAATAAGTTTTTCACCCACCCCATGCGGCCGTTTTTCGTCGGTGCGGCGGTGCTTGCCATACTCGGTGCGTTGGTGTTTTTCATCAGCTCCGGTGCCGTCATTTTGAAATGAAACCAAATCAAAGCTGATTGAACCATCGTCCACTTGGGTACGACCATCACGTCCGCCGGTTGCTGTTGCTGATGTTTTGTAGAAAATTTTCATGATATTGTCCTCAATTCAATATTGGTTAAATGTTTTGGCGTACTGCCGTTGAAAGTGAGTTCATTATATTGAACGGCAATATGAAGTGTTATATGATTTATCCAAATTACTTGCCTATTCCTACAAAACTATGTTCTCAACTGAAACGATAGAACGCTTATTAAAAGTTATTCCACATAACGAAACCTATTCATCTCCAATTAAAGGCTTGGTGATTCGCCATGCCGATCAGCCGTTTTGCTATGAGGGTATTATTCAAGAACCGAGCATTTGCATCGTGTTAAGTGGGGAACGTGAAGTGCAGCTAGGCGAACAATGCTACCGATTTGATAATCAACATTTTATGTTTTGCCCAGTAAACATACCGATGCGTGGCGAGATTAAATATGCAGAGCCGCAAAAGCCGTTTTTAGTGATGTCGATGAAAATTGATATTGAAAGCGTTAGCAAGATTTTATTAGCAAATCCAAACCTTGCAGATGATGTTCAACAGGGCGACGAAGGTTTTGCACAATGGCATTTGGATGAATCTCTCAAAAATGCCGTTGAACGCTTATTACTCTTGCACGAAAATCTAAAAGATATTGAGTTTCTTGCACCCCTTATCCAACAAGAAATATATTATCGACTCCTTACAGGCGAACAAGGTGGCAAATTTAAAGCCATGGTAAGCAATGGATCGCATACCAAAAAAATCGCCCAAGCCACCTACTATCTGCAACAACATTTTAGTGAAACCATCACCGTGGAAACCTTGGCAAATCTATGTGGTATGTCGCTGTCTGGCTTTCATAGTCATTTTAAGAAGATAACCAGCCTTTCACCACTGCAATATCAAAAATCCTTACGTCTGATGGAAGCCAGACGACTGATCGCACAAGAAGAGCGAGGCATTACCGAAACCGCTTACCAAGTCGGCTACGAGTCACCTAGCCAATTCAGCCGTGAATACAAACGGTATTTCGGGCATGCGCCCAAGGGGGATATTAAATAGATGAGGCTTAAAGATAGGTTTAAAAACACCTAAAAATTTGACCGCACTTTATTATTTAAAAAACCGTTTGAAACGATCATTCAGACGGTTTTTTATTTACTCAAGGTTTTGTGAAAGATAATTAAAAGTGAGATAATACTCAAGCCTTTTTCAGGCAAATGTTGAATTTAAATATTTTTCCAATATTTATAATATTTTTCAGTAATTTTTGATTTTAATAAAACTAAATCTAAGGAAACCCAAATGAAAAAATCACTGTTAATTTTAACTACTTTCTTATCAGTATCATCTTTTTCTTATGCTAATAATCTTCCCGTAGCATATAAACAAGCATTGAGCGATCTTGATATCGTTGGAGCAGAATTACAAGGCGATTTTCTTTCTGTAACATTTAATCGTGATAAAATCGGAAAAATCATGCTTGAAAGTGTTATCACTAATATTTGCTATCAAATGTATTTAGATAAAAAGTTTGCAAAAAAATTAGATCTAAAGCGTGTAATGATAGCTAATAAGCATTATACGCATAGTTTTAATTTTGAAACGGATGTTAAGCAGTATTGCAATAACATAAGTAAACTAAATGATGAGCAACAAAAAGCACAGTTTCCATTTGATCGGTATGTATCGGAGAATTAAAAAATGAAATTATTTATTTTGATCCTTTCTTCATTTTTTATTATTTCATCCCCTGTATTAGCAAAAAGTAAAAAAGCTAATACTGAACAGTTTAGTTGTGCTGAAAGAAAATATTGTAAGGAAATGAGTTCATGTGCAGAAGCTAAATATCATTTAAACGAATGTGGTGAAGGTCGTTTAGATCGAGATGGTGATGGAGTACCCTGTGAAAATGTTTGTAGACGGTAATATATGATATAAGCGGTCAATGGACCGCTTTATTTTTCCCTTTCCGCTTAACTCCTAAAGCTAGGCTTATTGCATCACTGCATAGTAGAGAAAATGCCAATATTTACCCAAGATTTTGTGAAAAACATTAAAAATGAGATAATTCTCAGATCTTTTAAGAGGCGTTATTTATAAAAATATTTGGAGAAAGCATGGAACACAAACTTGAGGATATCATTGCGATTTTTAATCAATGTTTTGAAGAAGAATATAATACGCGATTGGTTAAAGGTGGGGATGAGCCGATTTACATTCCTGCAAATGATGAGGAGCCTTATAACGCCATTTACTTTGCGAGAGGCTTTTATAGCAGTGCATTACATGAAATTGCCCATTGGTTAGTGGCGGGGAAAGAGCGCCGTAAATTAGAAGATTTTGGCTATTGGTATGAGCCGGATGGTCGTTCTGAAGCACGTCAACGTGATTTTGAAAAGGTCGAAGTGAAACCTCAAGCATTGGAATGGATTTTAGCCACAGCGGTGGGTTTTCGTTATTTTGCCAGTGCGGATAATTTGAATGGCAATCCAGGGGATACCCAACCATTTAAGCAAGCGGTGTATGAGCAAGTGAAAACCTATGCAGAAAAAGGCTTACCAAAACGCGCAGAAACCTTGCGTCATGCGTTGGCTCAATTTTATGGTACAGAAGATCGAATTGATTTAGCGAAATTTGATGTGACTCGCATCTAAAGTGCGGTCATTTTTAGGCAGATTTTGCGTCTGTCAATTTTCCTTAAAATCGGCTAAAATAGGCCGATTTTATTTTTGGATTTAACTTTAGAAAGATATGAAAGATTCTATTATTGCAAAACTTGAAAGTTTAAAAGAACGTTATGAAGAATTAGAGGCATTGCTAGGCGATGCGTCGGTTATTTCGGATCAGGATAAATTCCGTGCGTATTCTAAAGAATATTCACAACTTGAAGATGTGGTGAAATGTTTTAATCGTTGGAATCAGCTTAATTCTAACATTGCTGAAGCAGAATTGATGTTAGATGATCCTGAAATGAAAGAAATGGCAGAAATGGAAATTGAAGAATCCAAAGCCGAAATTGAAGACGTGGAACAACAACTTCAAATTCTTTTATTACCCAAAGATCCAAATGATGAATATAACTGCTATTTAGAAATTCGTGCGGGTACTGGTGGGGATGAAGCGGGTATATTTGCCGGCGATTTATTCCGTATGTACAGCCGTTATGCAGAAAGTAAACGCTGGCGTGTTGAAATGCTCAGCGCAAATGAAAGCGAGCAGGGCGGTTATAAAGAAGTCATCGTCAAAGTAAGCGGTGATGGCGTGTATGGACAGTTAAAATTTGAATCAGGCGGCCACCGTGTACAACGTGTACCAAAAACAGAAAGTCAAGGCCGTATTCATACCTCCGCTTGTACTGTTGCGGTTATGCCTGAATTGCCAGAATCTGAAATGCCGGAAATCAATCCAGCAGATTTACGTATTGATACCTACCGTTCATCTGGTGCAGGTGGTCAGCACGTTAATACAACAGACTCTGCAGTACGTATTACCCACATTCCAACAGGTATTGTGGTGGAATGTCAGGATGAGCGTTCACAACATAAAAATAAAGCTAAAGCGATGTCTGTATTGGCTTCACGTATTGTTCAAGCGGAGCAAGAACGTCAAGCCGCAGAGCAAGCAGATACCCGCCGTAACTTATTAGGTTCAGGCGACCGTTCTGATAAAATTCGTACTTATAACTACCCACAAGGTCGTGTAACAGATCACCGTATCAACTTAACGCTCTATCGCTTAGATGAAGTGATGAACGGCAAAATTGACGAGCTTATTCAACCGATTATTACTGAATATCAGGCAGATCAATTAGCGGCGTTATCTGAGAGTAATTAATGACCTATCAACAATGGCTTGCCGATGCTGTGCAAGCCTTAAATCAGATAAATCCGACAGAGAATAGCAAAGTTGATGCGTTAGTGCTATTGCAACACGCAACGGGCAAATCAAGAACGCAAATTTTAGCTTTCGATGAAACGGAAATTGATGAAAAAGTGCGGTTAAAATTGACCGCACTTTTAGATCGTCGTTTAAAAGGCGAGCCTATCGCTTATATCCTCGGTGAAAAAGAATTCTGGTCCTTACCTTTAAATGTGTCGGAAGGAACATTAATTCCTCGCCCCGATACTGAAATTCTTGTAGAAAAAGCATTACACATTGCGTTAGAAAAACTGGAAGAAAATCCACCGCACTTTCGTATTCTCGATCTCGGAACCGGCACTGGCGCCATTGCGTTGGCGTTGGCTTCTGAGCTTTCTCCTATTTGTCAAAAAAAGCATATTCAATTGGATGTTATTGGTATTGATTTAATGCCTGAAGTCGTCAAATTAGCGCAATCCAATGCAGAAAAAAATCAGCTCAAGGTGCAATTTTTGCAGAGTAGTTGGTTTGAAAATGTTGAAGGGCAGTTTGATATTATCATCAGTAATCCGCCTTATATTGATGAAACCGATGAGCATCTTTTCCAAGGTGATGTGCGTTTCGAACCTCGTTCGGCGTTGGTAGCGGGTGAAAGCGGTTTAGCTGATTTACGTCATCTTATTGAGCGAGCTCCAGTACATTTAAAAGATAACGGTTATTTATTGTTAGAGCACGGCTGGAAACAGGGCGAAGAAGTGCGGTCAATTTTCTGGCAAAATCATTGGCAAGGGGTTGCAACCATACGGGATTATGGCGACAATGAGCGCGTAACGTTGGGATATTGGAATCGGTAATGAAATACGATCAAAAAGCCTTATATGCTGAACTGACTCATTTTTATCTGAGCATTTGTGAGAAAGAGCAACTTGATGAGCCTCGTATAAGAGGGCTTGTTGGAAGCTTGGTGCGCAAAGCTCGCCAAGCTATTCCAGAAGAATGGGATGATAAAGCTAAAATTCATCAACTCTTGCAGCTATTTTATGGCGATTGGGGCTTTCATTGCGATGCGGATAATTATTTCTATGCTCGCAATTTATACCTTCCGTATATTTTAGAAGAACGTGAAGGTATGCCAGTGAGCCTTGGCGCCTTAATCCTTTATTTGGCAGCAAGTTTAAAATTGCCGATTTATCCCGTGAATTTCCCGACGCAACTGATTTTACGTGCAGAAGTAGAGGGTGAAGTAGCGTTTATAGATCCTTGGAGCGGAAAATATATTTCAGTGGATGAATTGAAAAAACTCTATGAAGGCGCCTTTGGTTTTGGGGCTCAAATTCAACCTGAGGATTTAGCTCGAGCAGATATTCCGATGCTTACCGTACGTTTCCGTCAGCTCGCCAAGAATGCCTTAATTCGTGAAGAACAAAATGATTTGGCTTTTAATTATATCCAATTCTTGTTAGCGGGAAGAAAAGATCCTTACGATATTCGCGATCGTGGCTTAGTGTTGGCGCAAATGGGCGCTTATCCTTCAGCCATTGAGGATTTGGAATATTTTGTGGATCAATGTCCAAATGATCCCACTTCTTCTCTGTTAAAAACTCAACTTTTAGAACTGAAAGGCGAAGCATTGAAAGATGCCAATGCCATCCATTAAAAAGGAAATATTATGCAAAATAAAATTGTAAAAATTGGCAATATTGATGTCGCAAATGACAAACCCTTTGTGCTTTTCGGCGGGATGAACGTGCTTGAAAGTCGCGATATGGCGATGCAAGTTTGTGAAGCTTACGTGAAAGTGACTGAAAAGGTGGGTGTGCCTTATGTTTTTAAGGCATCTTTCGATAAAGCTAACCGTTCTTCAATTCATTCTTACCGTGGTCCAGGCATGGAAGAAGGTTTAAAAATTTTCCAAGAGATAAAAGAAACCTTTGGCGTGAAAGTGATTACCGATGTCCACGAAATCTATCAATGTCAGCCTGTTGCTGATGTGGTGGACGTGATTCAGTTACCGGCATTCTTGGCTCGTCAAACTGATTTAGTCGAAGCCATGGCAAAAACCGGTGCGGTGATTAACGTGAAAAAACCACAATTCTTAAGTCCAGGTCAAATGGGTAATATCGTGAATAAATTTGAAGAATGTGGTAACGATAAAATCATCCTTTGTGATCGTGGTTCGAACTTTGGCTACGATAATTTAGTGGTGGATATGTTAGGTTTCGGCGTAATGAAAAAAGTGTCGAAAGGTAGCCCAGTTATTTTTGACGTGACCCATTCATTACAATGCCGTGATCCGTTTGGTGCCGCTTCAGGTGGTCGTCGTGAACAAGTGACCGAATTAGCCCGTTCTGGCTTAGCAATAGGCATTGCAGGCTTATTCTTAGAAGCGCATCCAAATCCAAATCAAGCAAAATGTGATGGCCCTTCTGCATTGCCACTTTCGGCATTAGAAGGTTTTGTCTCACAGATGAAAGCCATTGATGATTTAGTGAAATCTTTCCCTGAATTAGATACGTCTATCTAATTGAGAAGTGCGGTTGAAAACAGCGTTGTTTTTGACCGCACTTTTGTTCTGTAAAAGGAGATAACAATGAATATCGTATTTTTAGATAGCACCGCAATTCCGAAACATATTCCTATTCCTCGCCCAAGCTTTCCGCATAACTGGGTAGAGTATGAATATACTTCTGCGAAGCAAACTATTGAGCGAGCAAAAGACGCGGATATTATTATCACCAGTAAAGTGATTTTAAGCCGCGAGGTGTTGCAACAACTACCTAAATTAAAATTGATTGCTCTCACCGCAACAGGCACCAATAACGTGGATTTAGACGCAGCAAAAGAATTGGGTGTGACGGTTAAAAATGTGACGGGTTATTCTGTCACGACTGTACCTGAGCACGTATTGGGGATGATTTTTGCGTTAAAACACAGCTTGGCTGGTTGGCAGCGTGATCAAATCACTGGAAAATGGACTGAGAGTAAACAGTTCTGCTACTTTGATTATCCCATTACAGATGTTAAAGGTTCAACATTAGGCGTGTTTGGAAAAGGCTGTTTAGGTACAGAAGTAGGGCGTTTAGCAGAGCTTTTAGGCATGAAAGTCCTGTATGCTGAACATCGAAATGCGACAACTTGTCGTGAAGGTTACACGCCTTTTGAAGAGGTGCTAAAACAGGCCGATATTCTGACATTGCATTGTGCATTGACTGAAACAACTAAAAATTTAATCAATCAAGAAACCTTGTCACTTTGTAAGAAAGGTGCGTATTTAATCAATACTGGTCGTGGTCCATTGATTGACGAGCAAGCGGTTTGTGACGCATTAAAATCAGGACAATTAGGTGGTGCCGCATT
This sequence comes from Haemophilus sp. HMSC068C11, assembly GCF_001815355.1. Lineage (GTDB taxonomy): Bacteria > Pseudomonadota > Gammaproteobacteria > Enterobacterales > Pasteurellaceae > Haemophilus_D. Next base: position 202,677 of record NZ_KV820360.1, on the reverse strand, counting down.
AGATGTGTTAGTGAAAGAACCACCTGAGAAAAACAATCCACTGATTGAATTAGCGAAAACGATGCCGAATTTAATTATCACACCTCATATTGCTTGGGCGAGTGATAGTGCGGTAACTACGCTAACGAAAAAAGTGATGCAAAATATCGAAGATTTCGTTCAACAATTAAATCAAAAATAATGAATTTACCTATTTCTTTATACATCGCCCTGAGATACTGGCGTGCAAAAAGCGCCGATCGTTTTGGGCGACTTGTTGCTAATTTGGCAAGCTTTGGCATCGTACTGGGTGTGATGGCATTGATTATTGTGCTTTCTGTCATGAATGGCTTAGAAGGCTATCAAAAACAACAGGTGCTTTCGAGCATTCCTCACGCGATTGTTAGCCAAGAAGCGCCTATTTCGGCAGCAAAACCGCTTGAAAATACACCGCACTTTGTGCAAAAAGCCGTGCCAATTAATACGACAAATGTTGTGTTTCAAACAGCAAAAGGCGTGAGTGCCGGACAAGTAATTGGTATTCAGTCTTTTTTAGATGATCCTTTACTGGAAGGTTTCGATCCTAGCCAATTTAATCAACTTTTACCGCAAGGTGAGTTCAAGCTAATTATTGGCGATAATCTGGCTCAAAAATTAGGTTTAGCGGTGGGCGATAAAGTTCGCTTAATGATTACGGAAAACAGCCAATACACCCCATTTGGTCGTGTGCCGATGCAGCGTTTATTTACCGTGAGTGAGATTTACTATGATTATGGTGAAGCGTCAGGTTATGAAGTTTTTGCTAATTTAGCGGATATTGGTCGCCTAATGCGTATTCAACCAGGTGAGGCTCAAGGCTATCGTTTATTCCTGGATGATCCTTTCCAAATCACAGAATTGCCGAGTTATTTTAAAGAGAGTCATATCAGCGATTGGCGTGTCCAAAAAGGGGAGTTTTTCCAAGCCGTTCGTATGGAAAAAAATATGATGGGCTTGTTGATTAGTTTAATTATTGTTGTTGCGATTTCCAATATTGTGACCTCATTAAGTTTAATGGTGGTGGATAAACAAGGGGAAATCGCCATTTTGCAAACGCAAGGTGTGACTAAATCACAAGTGCGTTCGATCTTTATTTATCAAGGTTTATTGGTGGGACTAGTGGGCACGTTGATTGGTGCCGTACTGGGCGTATTAATTACCTTAAACCTTGGGGCAATTTTAAGTGCGGTCAATCCTAACGGTGTTTTCTTGCCAACATCCATTGAGCCTGTGCAAGTCATTATTGTGATAGCCTTTTCTTTATTGTTATCTTTATTATCAACCATTTATCCAGCTTATCGTGCGGCAAAAACTGAGCCGGCGGAAGCATTACGTTATGAGTAAAATATGAATAACTACTTATTAGAATGCCAAAATATTAATAAATTTTACCAAGAAGGCGAGAACCAAACCCAAGTATTAAAAGGCGTAAGCTTTGCCATGAAACCACAAGAATTAGTGGCGATTGTGGGGAGTTCTGGTTCAGGAAAAAGTACTTTATTGCACACTTTGGGTGGTTTAGATCAGCCAAGTAGTGGGGAAGTGTTTATTAAAGGGCAATCTTTGCAAAAGGCGTCTGAAAGTGAATTGGCTAAATTACGTAACCAAAATCTAGGTTTTGTGTATCAATTTCACCATTTAATGGCAGATTTTACTGCGTTAGAAAATGTGATGATGCCGATGTTAATTGGTCGTCAAAATAAAACAGAAGCAAAAGATCGTGCTGAAAAAATATTAGGCTCAGTAGGCTTAAGTCATCGCATTACCCATCGTCCATCTGCACTTTCGGGTGGTGAACGTCAACGTGTGGCAATTGCTCGTGCATTAGTGAATAATCCCGCTCTTGTCTTGGCCGATGAACCAACCGGTAACTTGGATCATAAAACCACAGAAAGTATTTTTGAGTTGATTCAAACCTTGAATGTGGAACAAAATATTGCGTTTTTATTGGTGACACATGATATGTCATTGGCGCAAAAACTGTCTCGTTGCTTAACTATGCAAGACGGCATTTTGAAGGAAGGTGCATAATGAATACGCCTTTTTTCATTAGTTGGCGTTATCAACGAGGTAAACAAAAGAATCCGTTGGTCGCGTTAATTTCAAAATTCTCTGCTATCGGTATCGCCCTTGGCGTAGCAGTGTTGATTGTAGGGTTAAGTGCCATGAATGGCTTTGAGCGTGAATTAAACTCGCGCATTTTGGCTGTCGTGCCACATGCTGAAATCACGGTAAATCCACAAGGTAATGAAGCCACATTAAATCATTGGCAGAAGTTAGCCGAACGCCTAAAAACAAACAAAAAAATTACCGCACTTTCACCTTTTGTGAGTTTCACTGCCTTAGTCGAAAATGGCAATAAACTCAAAGTTGTTCAAGTAAAAGGGGTCGATAAACAAGCTGAAGATCAAGTGAGTTCTCTTGGTAAGTTTGTGGAAGGTGATGGCTGGCAAAAATTTGCAGAAGAAGGCGGATTGGTGTTAGGCTCTGGTATTGCCAAAGACTTAGATGTTAAAGCTGGCGATTGGGTGTCGTTATTGATTTCTCAACCGAATGGCGAAGATCAAATGGCTCAACCTAACCGTGAACGTGTTCAAGTGACCGCTATTTTACGTTTAGATGGTCAGTTAGACCACAGTTATGCCTTACTGGCATTACCTCAAGCGCAAGAATTAATGGGGTATCGCGAAGATCAAATTACCGGTGTTGAATTGAAAGTGGATGATCCATTTAAAGTACAAGACATGGATTATTCGATGCTGAATGATTATCCGCAACTGCTTTATATTCAAAACTGGGTGGCAAAATTTGGCTATATGTATCGTGATATTCAGCTTATCCGTACTGTGATGTATATTGCGATGGTGCTTGTAATTGGGGTAGCGTGTTTTAATATTGTTTCTACCTTAATTATGGCGGTAAAAGACAAGCAAGGTGATATCGCGATTATGCGGACCCTCGGTGCGAATAATGGTTTTATTAAACAGATCTTTATTTGGTATGGCTTGCTTGCAGGAATGAAAGGGTGTTTGATTGGTATCGTGTTAGGCGTCGTACTTGCTCTTAATCTCACACCGATTATTCAAGGCATCGAGACATTACTCGGTAAAAAACTGTTATCAGATGGCATCTATTTCGTTGATTTCTTACCAAGCGAATTACATTGGTTCGATGTTGTATTAGTTCTCGTGGCGGCATTGGTATTGAGTTTACTCGCCAGTCTTTATCCAGCTAGTCGAGCGGCAAAATTACAGCCAGCTCAAGTATTGAGTAATCACTAATAAAAAATCAGGGATTAAGCATTTAATCCCTGATTTTTTTATTGTTCAACCGTTAATTATTATTGGTTTTCTTTATCTGTTTTTAATAAGCCAGATGAGCCTTCAGAATAATCACGAGGAGGCTCTTCAGATTTGCTTTCTGATGAGGCTGTCACTAATTGCTGGGTAAATAAACCTTTTTCTGCGGGTTTACTACCAAGCAAGACTTCAGATGAAGCGGCATAGTGACGATAGAGTTTTTGATAATCACCAATTAAGGTTTTAAATAATTCGGCACTTTCTGCGAAATGTTTTTCAAGTTGTGCTTGTTTATCGCTTAATTGTGTTTTGACTTCTTTTAGTTCAGCTTCGGTTTGAACTTGTTTTTTAACAGAACCTTTTGTTAAACGTAACAGCAAATAGCCTAAGATTACGCCAACTACAAGCCCAATCACAGCGGCTTGCCATATTTCTGGTATCCATGATTGCATACATTACTCCTTCTTTTGAATTCAGTGTTTAGTGTAAAGGAAAACCGAAAAACGTTCTTTGCGGTTGATCACATTTTGAAAAATCTTGTTTATACAGCCGCAATAATAACGATCTCAACTTTCCAATCAGGATCCGCAAGTTTCGCTTCTACCGTTGCTCGGCTTGGTGGATTTTGGCTATCGACCCATTCATCCCATGCTTGGTTGAGTTGAGCATAATCTGCCATATCAGCAAGGAAGATTTGCGTGGTAAGAATTTTACTTTTTTCAGAACCAATTTCAGCCAATAATTTATCGATCAGAGAAAGGACTTCTTTGGTTTGCTCGTAAGCATTTTGCTTAACGGTTTTTTCTGGTACTTGGCCAGCAAAATAGGCAGTATTGTTATGAATGACCACTTCAGAAAAGCGTTTGCTTGGTTGAATACGTTGAATCGACATAATGGCTCCTTTTTGATGAAGATAATTCCATTCTAAAGGCGGTTTTAGACTTTGTAAATCAAGAAATTGTGGGATAAAATAACTGAGAATTTTTATCAACTAAAGAAAACTATGAAACTCCTGATCTCGAATCAATATGGCGCCATTGTCATGGCATTATTGCCTTTTGTTTACGGTATGTTATTAGCCTCACCTGTTTGGGCGCATTTCTTTTTGCTGTTAGCTTGGTTCACCATGTATTTGCTGAGTTACCCAATGCTTAGTCTCTTTAAAGGCAAAAATATGGCGGAATATAAAAAGTGGACCATCATCTATGGGGTTGCGGCTTTTTTGTTTGCGCTTCCTACCATTTTTTATAACTGGCAAATTCTTTTCTTTATTGCCGCCATGTTTCCTTTTGTATTGGTGAGTATCTATTACACCAAGAAAAAAGATGAACGCAATCTTCTCAATGATTTAGCGGGTATTGCAATTTTTGCCCTTGCAGGTATGGGATCCTATTATTTTTCTAACCGCACTTTTGACGAAAAAATCTGGTGGGTAGCATTGTATCCAAGCTTATTTTTTATTGGCACGACGCTTTACGTCAAATCAATGATGCGTGAACGCAAAAATCCGCTTTATCTCAAAGCCTCCATTATTTTCCACGTGCTTTGTGTACTCGGTTGCTTGTTTACCCAACAATATGTCTTATCACTTGCTTTCGTGCCGGCGTTAATTCGTGCCATTTATTTACCCACCAAGAAACTTTCAGTGAAACAAGTCGGTCTAATAGAATTCGGAACATCCGCCATTTTTTTGATTATTTTATTAATAGCGACATTATAAGATGAAGACATTAGCCAAACTTTTACTCCTCGCCACACTTACCTTAAATAGTTCAGCATTTGCGATGAAAACCATTGATTTGGTTGATAAAGCGCAAATGACGGATCAGCAAAAAATGGATCTAGCGCAAAAACTGGCTGAGAAACAAGATTGGAAAGCCGTTTTTGAAATTATGTATCCTCTTGCGTTGGAAGGTAATTTACAAGCGCAAAGCAATTTAGGGATGCTTTATAATTTAGGCCGTGGAGTGGATGAAAATAAAGAGTTGGCTTATTGGTGGTTTAGCGAAGCTGCTGAGCGAGGCAGTATTAAAGCTATTAATAATTTGGCAGTGATGTATTTCAACGGCAACAACTATGTGAAACAAAATACCGCTCAAGCGATTAAATTATTTGAAGCCAGTGCAACAAAAGATCCTGATGCCATGCTTACATTAGGGGAAATTTATACCAATCAGAAGGAATTTACCAAAGCCTTTGAATGGTTTCAAAAAGCCGCGAATGCGGGCAGCAATGAGGGACGATTCCGCTTAGCTCGTTTGTATGAAGAAGGGATTGGGACTCAAGTCAATATTGGTTTGGCCAAATTGCTTTATTTGGAAATTATGAATACGGCGAAAAAGGATGAAATCAAAGAAATCGCCAGACAGCGATTACAACGTTTAAGCTTGTATTAAGAAAAAGTGCGGTTGATTTTAACCGGCACTTTTTTTATTTCACCTCTGCACCTTTCAACCAGCGTCTGACCCAACTGCGGTTTGGCATTAAGTTATGAATCAGATCTTCACTCATCGGTAAGGGTTCACCATAAATTAAGGAAGCCAGTGTTTCTCCTAAAAACGGTGCAGAGGTTAATCCTCGTGAGCCTAATGCGCCGATTAAATAGAGATTAGGGTAGTTTTCAGCTTGTTCTATTGGCTGTTTACGGCGGCGTAAATTAAACAAATTCTGATATTGTGTTTGCTGAGTAGAAAAATGAGGAACAGCGCCCATCATTGGCGTGAGATCACGTATCGAACAACGTACACCGACTCGAGCAAGATTACCCGATGTATCCACTTCTTTTGTCCACTCTTCAGGTATATTTTGCTGAATTTTCTGTTGGTTTTCTTGTTGTTCAGTTAGGCTAAATTCACGAGTTGCATTATCACGAACATGACTTGCGCCAATACAATGACTGGTTTTCGCTTGATCGACTGGGGTCAGGTAGCCGTCATAGCACAACACAGTTTTGAGTTTAAGCAAATTTGCGGATGTTGGAATTTGGCTCACTTGCCCGCGAACAGGGTAGAGTGGGAGTTTTCGTGTTTGTTCAAACTCAGTGAGTTTATGCCCGTTTGCCAAAACAATTACTTCATGGTTGAAAGTTTCATTTTCAGCAGTTTTGATTTGCCAGCCGTGTTCTGTTTGAGAAAGTGCGGTTACTTTTTGTGATGTTTTAATTTGGATGCTTTGTTTCTCCAAAAAGGCAAAAGCATCTTGAACTAACTGACGTGGTGCAAGCCAAGCGCCTTGAGGAATAAAACCGCCCCCAAAAGGTAACGGTAAGCCCACTTTTTTGCTTAATTCAGTTTGGCTTAGTGACTGATATAAATCAGAAGGCAAATTCAGCTCAGCGATTTTATTTAATTTATTTTCTGTTTTGTTGCTGTAAGCACAAAGCGCGACACCACAGAACTCATGTTCAAATTCGATTTTTTGTTGAATTGCCCATTGTAGGAATTGATGGCCATAGGCAAAAGCATGAATATAAAAACGAATATTACGCTCGTTATCATCGCTCAGTTGCGGATAAAATGCGCCTTGTTTGTTGCCAGAGGCATTTAGGGCAGCTTGCTCATCTTCGCAATAAATTGTGATTTTAGCTCCACGTTTAACCAATGAAATGGCGGTGCAAAGCGAGGCTATCCCGCCACCAATAATGGCAATATCTTGCTCGTTTAGATTGGCTGGCTGACTATGAAACCAAGGTGCCGAAAGTGCGGTCATTTTTTCATACGTTTTTTGACCAGAAAGACATTCCCGTTTTTTACCAAATCCTTTGCGCTTCGTAATATCAAAGCCTGAATTTTCTAAGCCTTTTCTGACCGCACTTGCTGCAGTAAAGGTCGCAAAGGTGCCTTGTGGCTTGGTAAAACGAAACATTTGCTGATAAAGCTGCTCGTTCCACATGTCTGGATTTTTACTTGGCGCAAAACCATCTAAAAACCACGCATCAATTTTATCATTCATATAATCGCCAAGCTGTGGCAGATTTTCAGCCACATCACCAAACCAAAGATCTAACGTAGTTTCATCAAAATGAAAACGATAGCAACCTTGAATAGGATTAAGCCAATGCTGTTGTAGATGTTCAGCTAGGTGAGCAAATTGCGGATAGGCTAAATGGGCTTGTTGTAATGCATCAAGTGGTAAAGGGTATTTTTCAAAAGAGATAAAATAAAGGCGTTTTAAAGGCGAATCTGGGTATTTTTGACGAAATTCACGGAATAGTGTGGTCACTGCAAAGAAATTTAATCCTGTTCCAAACCCCGTTTCAGCAATAACAAAATGAGCTTCTTGATAATTAACCCAACGTTCCCACAACAGATTACCTTCTAAAAATACATAATGGGTTTCCGCTAAACCATCTTGATTAGAAAAATACACATCATCAAATGTATCCGAAACAGGCGTATTCTCTTGGTTAAAATGGATTTTTGCGTGCTGAATGGTGAACATGTGTTAGCCCTTTTTTGCCTTATCAAATTCTTTTATAATAGCACGGAAATTTTGAGTCGGTTAAAACTTAACTGGTCGAACAAATGAATTATTGCTTGCAATATTTTCATTTCATAGTAAATTGCGTTCAGCTAACAACTGTAAGTTGAATTAAATTTCCCCTAACTCATAAGGAATAAAGAATGAAAAGAGCTGTAATTACTGGTTTTGGTATTATTTCAAGTATCGGTAACAACAAAGAAGAAGTTTTGGCTTCATTAAAAGCAGGTAAATCTGGTATTGAAGTCGTGCCTGAGTTTATTGAAATGAAAATGCGTAGCCATGTTGCCGGCACAATCAAACTTGATCCAAGCGAGCACATCGATCGTAAAGTGTATCGTTTTATGGGTGATGCGGCAGCTTATGCATACCTTTCTATGCGTGAAGCGATTGAAGATTCAGGTTTAACAGAAGATCAAGTTTCAAATGACCGTACAGGTCTTGTAATCGGTGCAGGTACTGGTTCAGCTCACAACCAATTAGTGGCTTGTGATGCAGTGCGTGGTCCACGCGGTGTGAAAGCAATTGGTCCTTATGCAGTAACTAAAACCATGGCTTCAAGTGTGTCAGCTTGTTTAGCAACCCCTTACAAAATCCGCGGTGTGAACTACTCAATCAGCTCTGCTTGTGCAACGTCTGCACACTGTATCGGTCACGCAGTTGAATTAATCCAATTAGGTAAACAAGATGTGGTTTTCGCTGGTGGTGCGGAAGAATTATCTTGGGAATGTGCAACTGAATTCGATGCAATGGGTGCGGTTTCAACTAAATACAATGATACCCCAGAAAAAGCGTCTCGTGCTTATGATGCAGACCGTGATGGTTTCGTTATCGCAGGTGGTGGTGCAGTTGTGGTGGTTGAAGAATTAGAACACGCATTAGCACGTGGAGCAAAAATCTACGCAGAAATCGTGGGTTACGGTGCAACCTCTGATGGTTACGACATGGTAGCGCCAAGTGGTGAAGGTGCAGAGCGTTGTATGAAACAAGCAATGGCAACGGTAGATACCCCAATTGATTACATCAACGTACACGGTACATCAACACCAGTTGGTGACGTGAAAGAATTAGGTGCAATCAAAAATGTATTTGGTGATAAAATCCCCGCGATTTCTTCAACCAAATCAATGACCGGTCACTCTTTAGGTGCTGCTGGTGCACACGAAGCAATCTATACCTTATTAATGCTACACAATGACTTCATTGCACCAAGCATTAATATTGAAAAATTAGACGAAGCGGCAGAAGGCTGCAATATCGTGACTGAAACAAAAGAAAATGCAGGCTTACAAACTGTAATGTCAAACAGCTTTGGTTTCGGTGGTACAAATGCGACTTTAGTGTTCAAACGCTATAAAGGCTAATTAAAAACCTCTTAAATTCTAACCGCACTTTGGATCTTCCAAGTGCGGTTTTTTCTTATCATCAATTCTTTTCCTCCCGCTCATAAGAGAAAACAACATTTAAAATGTGATCTAGTTCAAATTTTTGAACAAAAGAATATAATTTTTTTATTTTTATAAAATTCTATATAAAAATTCAATTATCCATGTTTTTTGATTTTAATCTTTATTTAAAACTTTATTCTTTAATTTATATAGATTTTAATGCTTTTAAATTTGTTTTTTTAGACTTTTACAATGCTAGACAAGTTATTTTCTTTCGGTATGATGTTTCCATCGTTTTGACAAGAATCGTAACAAATAAAAGTGCGGTCAGTTTTAGGAGTAAAATATGAAGAAATTATCCGGTGCGGAAATGGTGGTTCAGTCTTTGCGTGACGAAGGCGTTGAGTATTTATTTGGTTATCCGGGCGGTGCCGTATTGGATATTTATGATGCAATCCATACCCTTGGTGGGATTGAGCATATTTTAGTTCGTCATGAGCAAGCTGCGGTACATATGGCAGATGGTTATGCGCGTGCGACAGGTAAAGTAGGTTGTGTGTTAGTAACATCAGGACCTGGTGCGACCAATGCGATTACGGGTATTTTGACCGCTTATACTGATTCAGTACCAATGGTGATCATTTCAGGTCAGGTAATGAGTAGCTTAATCGGCCGTGATGCGTTCCAAGAATGTGATATGGTGGGGATTTCTCGTCCAGTGGTTAAGCACAGCTTTATTGTTAAAAAAGCAGAAGACATTCCAGGTATCTTGAAAAAAGCCTTTTATATCGCATCAACAGGCCGTCCAGGTCCTGTTGTCGTAGACATTCCAAAAGATACCGTAAATCCAACTTTAAAATATCCTTACGAATATCCAAAATCTGTTGAGCTTCGTTCTTATAATCCAACGGTAAATGGTCACAAAGGTCAAATTAAGAAAGCGTTAAAAGCATTATTAGTGGCTAAAAAACCGGTTTTATTCGTCGGTGGTGGTGCTATTGCAGCAGGCTGTCATGAAGAATTAACGCAATTTGCACAACGTTTAAATTTACCGGTTACCTCATCATTAATGGGTTTAGGTGTGTATCCAAGTACGGACAAACAATTCTTAGGCATGCTTGGGATGCACGGGACTTATGAAGCCAATACAGCCATGCATGAAAGTGATTTAATTCTAGGTGTTGGTGTTCGTTTTGATGACCGAACCACTAACAACTTAGATAAATATTGCCCGAATGCAAAAGTGATTCAGATTGATATTGATCCAACCTCTATTTCTAAAAACGTCCCTGTTGCGATTCCAATTGTAGGTAACGCTAAAAATGTATTGGATGAGTTCTTAAGCTTATTAGGTGAAGAAATTGGTTCGCGTCCTCAAAACCAATTAGAAGATTGGTGGAAACAAATTGATGAATGGAAAGCGAAAAAATGCTTGGATTTCGACCGCACTTCAGGCGTCATCAAACCACAGCAAGTGATGGAAGCCGTATATCGCATCACAAAAGGCCAAGCTTATGTGGCATCGGATGTAGGGCAACACCAAATGTTTGCCGCATTACATTATCCGTTTGATTTACCACGTCGTTGGATCAATTCAGGTGGTGCAGGTACCATGGGCTTTGGTTTACCAGCTGCATTAGGGGTAAAACTTGCGCATCCTGAAGCAACCGTGGTTTGTGTAACGGGCGATGGCAGTATTCAAATGAATATTCAAGAGCTTTCAACAGCAACGCAATATGGTATTCCTGTTGTGGTAATTTGTTTGAACAACCACTTCTTAGGAATGGTAAAACAATGGCAGGATTTGATTTACTCTGGCCGCCATTCTCAAACTTATATGAATTCTTTACCGGATTTCGTGAAGTTAGCCGAATCTTATGGTCATGTGGGAATTCAAATTTCGACACCAGATGAATTAGAAAGCAAATTAAAAGAAGCCTTCAGTATTAAAAATAAATTGGTCTTTGTTGATATTAACGTTGATGAAACCGAACACGTTTACCCAATGCAAGTTCGCGGCGGGGCAATGAATGAGATGATTTTAAGCAAACCACAAGAGGAGAAAGAATAATGCGTAGAATTTTATCTGTTTTATTAGAAAATGAATCCGGTGCATTATCTCGTGTGGTCGGCTTATTTTCCCAACGTGCATTTAACATTGAAAGCTTAACTGTGGCACCAACCGATGATCCAACGCTTTCTCGTATGACGATTGAAGCGGTGGGTGATGAGCAAGTGCTCGAACAAATCGAAAAACAACTTCACAAATTAGTGGATGTGTTTAAAGTTATTAACTTGAGTGAACATGAGCACGTTGAGCGTGAAGTGTTGTTAGTGAAAGTACGTGCAACGGGTTCATCACGTGATGAGTTAAAACGTTTAGCCGATATATTCCGTGGTCAGATTGTGGATGTAACAACAAAATCCTACACGATTCAATTAACGGGTACAAAAGACAAATTAGATGCTTTTGTTGAGGCTGTGAAGGAAGAAAGTACATTACTTGAGATTGTTCGTTCAGGCTTAATTAGCCTTTCCCGTGGTGAGAAAAATATTCTCTAATGATGTGGAAAGTGCGGTTAAAAATGACCGCACTTTTGAAAACGAAAAAAGGAAGTCATAATTGACTTCCTTTTTGTTTATTCTGAATGAATGTTAAGCTTCCGATTTATTGGTTAATGCGATATATAAACAAACTACAAAACCGGCAAGTAAAACATAAGGCGTAAAGGTTGGAACGCCAGTAGGAGCGGCTGCGAAACCAAAGTTATGTGCCGCTGCTGCACCCAGTAGCATACCGAGCACAAATAATGCTGAGTCATTATTTCCTTCACCAATATTGACTAATTGTTTGCCTGGGCAACCACCGCCTAATGCAAAGCAAAGTCCGCAAAGCGCCATAGAAAGGAAATTGTAGAGATAGTCATTATGCGCGATAGGTTGTTTTTCAAAGCCTAAATGGAATTGACCTAATAAGGCATTAGTTATTGCTGCAAAGACTATCAGTGCAATCACACCATTTAATAAATGTGCATCACGGAAGAGGACAAAGTTTCGGAATGCCCCAATTGTGCAAAAACGTGATTTTTGCATCAGCACACCGAGAAGTAATCCGCCAGCAAGTGACATCCAAATAGCCGCATGTTGTGCACCAGGGCCTTTTTCAGAGGTGTAAATTGCTAGATTTTCACCAAATTTAAATTGGGTTAAGGCTAAAACAAGCAAAATTACGGCAAAGATTGGACCAATTAAACCTGAAGATTGGCTTTGTTCCTTAGATTTACCTAATGAGAATCCTCGATTAGCGAAGAAAATGCCGCCTAATACACCGGCAAACAATCCTACGATACCTGCAATTGCAGTGAGATCACCGCCACCTAATCGTAAATAAGCACGCCATGGACAACCTAAGAAAATGAGTGCACCAAGCATCGCAAAAAAGCCTAAGCTAATACGAGCGAGTGGGGCAGAGCCACCACGAGGTTTAAATTCCTTAGATAAGAATGCACTGGCGAGTGCTCCTAAAACTAATCCAATGAGTTCTGGGCGAAGGTATTGCAATGGGGCGGCGTGGTGTAATCCAAGCGAGCCGGCTGTATCGCGTAAGAAACAAGCCGCACAAAATCCCATATTACCAGGATTGCCATTGTAAGTGAGAAGTGGCGCAACGATACCAAGTGCAGCACCTGCAACCACAGGCCAAGTTAAAATTTTCATAATTAGACCCTTGTGATATCTGAAGTTAAATTGAATTGTGTGTTTTTAATAATAAAAACAAGGGTATTGTAGAAAGAGTTGAAAAATAAAGAAAGTTTATTTTTTTGAAATTGTGAGCGGGATCAAAGATTAGTTGATAATGAGAAAAGCTTGTTTAATTATCATAAAAAATAAAAGTGCGGTTAAATTTAACCGCACTTAAGATATGTTATTCAGCAGGGTACCAATGCAAATGTTCAAAGGCTATCTGACATGTTTCCCCTTCTTTCGGGCCAGAATCTCGTCGTCCAATTTGAACACGAATATCTTGATCTCCAACTTGGATATTATAATCCGTCACTTCACCAAGATAGGAACGACGTTTTACGACACCAGGAATTCCACCTTGTTGAACAAATTCAATGTCAGATGGACGGCTTGCCAATATTGCTTTCCCTTGTGAAAGTAAGTCATTATTCGGCATTTCTGGAAGATTAAAAATACCATCAATTTTATCAATATGAATACCTTGTGATGACAGGTTTACATTTAATTGATTTGATAACCCGATAAAATTGAAGACAAACTTGTTAGCTGGGTTGTTATAAATATTTAATGGGGTATCAATTTGTTGTACCGCCCCTTTCTTCATAACCATAATACGATCTGAAAGTGCCATCGCTTCAGATTGGTCATGAGTCACATAAATAATTGAGAACCCAAATTTTTTCTGTAATGCCTTAATTTCAAACCGCATTTCTTCGCGAAGATGTGGGTCTAAGCTTGATAATGGTTCGTCTAGTAACATGACATCTGGGTTGATTGCTAATGCTCTAGCAAGAGCCACACGTTGTTTTCCACCACCAGATAAATCATCAGGGCTTTTCTTGGCAACACTAAGTAAATTAGTGTGTCTTAACGCATCAGTTGTTCGTTTTTCAATTTCTTGGGCTGAAATATTTTTGAGTTTTAACGGAAAGGCAACGTTGTCATATACCGTCATATGTGGCCATACCGCAAAGGCCTGAAATACCATACCGAAATTGCGTTTCTCAGGCGGGAGATAGAAATTGTTTTTCTTCGATGATAGTAATTTATCACCGACTTTAATTTCTCCTCCGTCTAAGTCTTCAAAGCCTGCGATCATTCGTAAGGTTGTTGTTTTTCCACAACCTGATGGCCCTAGCATAGAGAAACATTCACCTTTTTCGATAGAAAGGTTAAGATCTTCAATGGCAATAACATCACCAAATTTTTTCATGACATGATTTAATTGAATATAGCTCATCTTTTACTCCTAACCTTCTATTTTTGAGTTTTCTTTTCAGCATAACGTTTAATAACAGTTTGACCTAATACAATGATTATTAGGGCGATACCTGCTAATGCCGCAGAATAAACGGTTTCACCGTCTTCATTTAGGGTATAAATCGCTACCCCGATGGTTCGTGTAGAAGGACCATATAACATAACAGAAACGGTCAATTCACGTAGGGCTGGAAGGAAAATCAGGAAGAAAGCAGCAATCATCCCTGGTCTTACGAGTGGGATAACAATATCTTTTAAGGATTGCCACATACTTGCTCCACATGCTCGAGAAGCTTCAACTAATGAATCATGAACTTGCTCAAGTGCTGCAGAGTTAGCTTTGAGTGAGAAAGCCATATAACGTGCAATGTAAGCAATTAAAATAATCCAAACAGTGTTGTAGAGATTGATGCCAAATTTACCACTCCAGGCAAGGATCACCCCAAGAGCAATTACAGAGCCAGGTACGGAGAATGGCAACATCCCTAAGAACTCAAGAATGCCTTTTCCACGAACACGCATTTTAACGATAACATAAGAAATCATTACCCCTGCAAACATGGTAATCAATGCTGCAGCGAGACCGAGAGTCACGCTATTGCGAATTGCATCTTTTGTTAACTGCCATTCAAATAAGATGAATTTATAGTTATCTAATGTGAGATTTTCCCATGTAATTGGTAATCCATAGGTTTTTAATCCACCAACAAGGAAAATCGTGACTGTAGGCAATACGATTGTAAAGGCGATGTAGAGTAAGCAAATAACAAGCAACGGTTTTCTTAAACCTCGAAGTTTTACTTCGATAGGTCTAAAGCTTTTACCTGCAATAATTTGGAATCGACCTTTATTTAAGATTTTATTTTGTAACCAAATAATCAGTGCCGCAGTGAATACTAAAACAGTTGCAAGTACAGTACCGGTGCGAATGGCTTCAAAACTACCCGCACTTTGGTGAATACGTTCATAAATGAGGGTTGGAATGTTAAAAATACCATTTTCTACGCCTAGTACGGCAACAGTACCAAAGTGAGCCATAGAATAGAGCATAATGAGTAATGCCCCAGAAAGAATACTTGGCATGACGAGTGGAATGGTAATTTTACGTGTAATGGTAAAGAGGCTTGCGCCTGAGATTCTCGCTGATTCTTCTAATGTAGGGTCCATGCGCTCTAATGCACCACAGACTTGGATAAAGACGAATGGGAAAAGATACATCGTTTCTACAGCCATAATACCGGCGTAGCTATAGATATTAAAAATAGGTCCATCAAATCCTAAATCCATGAAGAATTGGTTAATATAACCAGAACGTGGTGAAAGTAACATTTTCCAAGCTAAGGCTCCAATGAAAGAAGGAAGCATAAAAGGCACAAGGAACATCACTTTCATAAAACCTTTATAAGGTAGATCTGTTCGAGTCACTAACCAAGCAAAAAATGTACCAATAATCGTACTCATCACAGTTACACCAGATGCGATGAAAAGTGAATTGAGTAATGCTTCATAGGTTTCTTCTTGCTTAAGAATATTCACCACATCGGTGATATTAAATTGTCCATCAACCCAAAAAGAATTGAGGAAAATAAGTAAAACAGGAACCGCAACAACGATCACTAAGATACCGATAGATAAGGCTAGAATAACGTTAGCAATATTGAATGGATGATTATTTTGAATAGTTGTAGCCATAATAAACCCCTCTAGATTTCTTTAGCAGAATCAAACCAAAGCAAATCATGAAAACTGATAAAGCAATTTTCACCTTCATTGAACATTAAATTATTACGTAATGCTTTATTAGTTGGGATTTCTGTTCGTAGTGTTACACCATCAATCTCTACCATATAATCCATTACCGCACCAAGAAAGCTGGCTCTTGATACTTTTCCTAGTAAACCTTCATTATTTTTGCTTAGTATGATATCGGAAGGTCGACATCCTAATTTCCCTGAATTAGGTGGCAAGTTTTTCCAGTTTAAAATTTGATTACCTTCTCCAATATAATGATGATTATTTTGGAATCTCACTGGAATGAAATTTGCGAGCCCCATAAATTTAAACACCATCTCATTTTCTGAACGTTCGTAAATGTCCCATGGTGTGCCAATTTGTTGGATATCGCCATGCTCATTCATAATGGCCAAACGGTCTGATATTGCGAGGGCAATTTCTTGGTCATGTGTTACGTACAGAATAGTAATACCGAGCTTTTTCTGTAACTCTTTAATTTCGAAACGCATTTCCTCTCGAAGATTGGCATCTAGATTATTGAGAGGTTCGTCTAAGAGCATTAAAGATGGTTTAGCAACTAATGCCCTTGCGAGAGCAACACGCTGTTGTTGTCCTCCTGATAATTGAGAAGGTAAACGTTCTTCTAAGCCAGTTAAATTGACTAATTCGACAACTTCCATCACTTGTTTATGGAGAGCTTGTTTTTCAATATTCTTTAATTTAAGAGGGTAGGCGATATTGTCAAAGACAGTCATATGCGGCCAAACAGCATAATCTTGGAAGACCACACCTAGACCGCGTTGATCTGGCGGAATATCCGTGTTTGTAGCGGGATCGGCAACAACCACATCATCAATTAAAATACGGCCACTATCAGGCACATCAAATCCTGCAAGCAGGCGTAATAAGACAGTTTTCCCACAGCCGGATGGGCCAAGAAGCGTAAAACATTCTCCATCTTGTACAACTAAGGACAGATTTTTTAACACTTCATTTGAACCGAATTTTTTGGATACATTTTCAAATGTAATTGTTGCCATAATCACTACTCCTTACTGATTAACGACCTTGAAGAATTTGAGTGAAATGTTTAATTGTTTCTTCTTTTTCTGACATTAATTTTTCATAGTCAATAGGAATCGCTCTTGATACGGCATCTTCTAGAGATGGCATACCAAATTTAGCATCAAGTTCAATACCTTTTCTAACTGGTAATGTTCCTTCATTTGCAATGATTTTTTGCCCATCTTCAGAAAGTAAGAAGTCAATAAATTTTTGTGAAGCAGCAAGGTGTTCAGTGCCTTTTAAGATCGCTGCAGGGCTCGGGATGACGAGCGTTTCTTTTGGATAAACCAATTTTAATTGCGCGCCTTTTTTGATTTTATCGTTGGTAATATAGTCAACAGCGAGAGAGGCTAATAAATCACCAGATGCGGTATCATCGATAACTTGTCCTGCACCTTTACCCACTTTAGCTTTATTTGCTTTTAATTTTTCAAAGAATTCCCAACCAAATTTATCTTTTAATAAAGATACACTCATATATGACGTACCCGATAATGCAGGGTTTGCAATACCAAACGCACCTTTATATTCAGGTTTTAAGATATCAGCCCATTCAGCAGGTGGGTTATCTTTAACGAAGCGGGTATTGTAGGCGATTGCTAGTGTACCGAGGCGGATTGGAGTAAAAGAACCATCAAAGTTAGGGATAGGATTAACAATATTGGCAGTTTCAGGAGAAACATAAGCTTCAAGCATGCCGTTTTTTTTCATTTGGAAGAAGTCAGGTACTTCACTTGTCCAAATCACATCGGCCATAATTTTCCCGGATTCTTTTTCCGTTGCAATTTTAGCCATCAATTTTCCGGCGCCGGCAGACTGATAATCCATTTCAACATCTGGATGTTTTTCAGTAAATTTTGCTTTTAATGCACCAATTAATGATTCTTTCATTGATGTGTACACAATTAATTTTTCTTGTGCCGCAGCCATATTACTAAGTGACATACCTAGTCCAATGGCAATCAATGTTAAAGACATTTTTTTATTCATAATGAAACCTCACTGAGATAGGGATAAAATCAGTAAATGAGATCAAACTACGATCGACATTTATACCAAAACATCTAACCTACAAAATACGCTTAAATATTTGAATATAAAAGTCTAAATTTAAATAATTTTCAGATTTGTGATAGAGATCACTTAATAACGTTTAAAGCCATCTTCCCAAATGCAATTCCACAATATCGACTAAATGTCGAAGAAATGTTGTGTCTTGGTCGTTGTGGAAACGGTCTGTGTCTCGAGATTTGAAGAGTAAAAGTGCGGTTGGTTTTTGAGGTGTTCCACCTAAACGGCAAATCGCCACAGAACCGATAGGGAGCTCTTCTGGAAGGAACATGAGGGCTTTTTCTTTATTGGATAGATCGCCTAAATAGAATTGGCGTAAACCCATGCGCTCTAGGCGAATGAGTTCAAAGGCTTTTCGGTCTAACCAATGTTGTTCAGAAATAGTGTCCTTTTTTTGCCAGCTGTCAGTGAAAAGTAAGATTTTGGCACCTTCTAGCTCATAACCTTTTGCCCAGTCATCTAACTTTTCATTGATGACGATAAAGTCTTCTGTTTGAAATAGCCTTTTCTGCAAAGGCAAAAGAGCAAAGAAGATATCTGCTTCTTGATGAGCAAGTTGATGAAATTTTTCGAGGAGTTGAGTAAGCGTTTTGATCTGTTCTCGTTGCTGAGCAAGCTGCGCTTCGACTAACGAAATCGTCCCTTCTTCATGGCTATGCGGAATACTAAGCTGTTGAAGTAGTTCTGGACGATGGGTAAAAAAATCAGGGTGATTTTTTAGGTAGTCAGCAATATCTTGTTCAGTCATCAAAAACTCCTTAAAAAATAACCGCACTTGGCTGTGCCAAAGTGCGGTTTATTTTTATGCCATTTTATGCTGCAAATGGATCGCGTAAAATCATTGTTTGAACACGATCTGGACCCGTTGAAAGGATAGCTACCGGTACACCAGTGACTTCTTCGATACGTTTGATGTAATCACGGCAAGTTTGCGGTAATTTATTTACATCAGTTACACCGAAGGTGTTTTCTTTCCAGCCTGGTAAGGTTTCGTAAATTGGCTCTACGCCTTCCCAATCTTTCGCTGCTAATGGAGCATATTCAACGATTTCGCCATTTGGCATTTTGTAAGCCGTACAGATTTTCACTTCATCGAAACCATCTAATACGTCTAATTTGGTCATACAGAAGCCAGAAATCGAGTTCAGTTGAATTGCACGACGAATGGCCACGGCATCAAACCAACCACAACGACGAGGACGACCAGTTACCGCACCAAATTCATTACCTTTACGAGCAATTTCAGCACCAGTTTCATCTAATAATTCTGTGGTGAATGGACCGCCACCAACACGTGTACAGTATGCTTTGATGATACCTAACACATAATCAAGGTTACGAGGGCCAAACCCAGAACCAGTCGCTACACCGCCTGCTGTAGTGTTAGAACTGGTTACATACGGATAGGTGCCGTGGTCGATATCAAGCATGGTACCTTGTGCACCTTCGAATAAAATGTTGTCTCCATTTTTGCGAGCAGTATCTAAGATAGTTGTGATATCTGCCACCATACCAGTAATAATATCAGCTACCGCGAACACATCGTCTAATGTTTTTTGATAATCAACAGGTTCTACTTTGTAGTAGTTCACCAATTGGAAATTATAGTATTCAAGGATATTTTTTAATTTTTCAGCAAAGGCTTCACGATTGAATAAATCGCCCACACGTAAACCACGACGAGCCACTTTATCTTCATAAGCGGGGCCGATACCACGACCGGTTGTACCGATGGCTTTTTTGCCTAACGCGGCTTCACGCGCGTGATCCATTGCAACGTGATAAGGTAGGATTAATGGACAAGCTTCTGAAATTAATAAACGTTCACGTACTTTTACGCCACGGTTTTCTAATTCGCCCATTTCTTGCATTAATGCAGCAGGAGAAAGTACCACACCGTTACCGATTAAACAGGTCACGTTATCACGTAAAATACCAGATGGAATTAAGCGTAATACAGTTTTTTCACCATTAATAATTAACGTGTGACCTGCGTTGTGACCACCTTGGTAACGCACCACATATTTGACTCGATCCGTTAATAAATCAACGATCTTGCCTTTCCCTTCATCGCCCCATTGAGCGCCAAGAACAACAACACTTTTTCCCATAATTTCCGCCTTAAGTTTTGCGTAAGTTTATAAATCAGACAAACGATTACTTTACTCTTTTTTTGCCTTAATCTCAAATTCAAAACGTAAAAAAGTGCGGTTATTTTTAACCGCACTTTCTCTAAATTTATTATTCAAACAACGATTTATGTAATGAACGTACTACGTCATCCGCTTTGTCACTATGCGCTAGCATACAAATGTTATTCGTGCTTGCGCCATAGCTAATCATGCGAATGTTATAGCCTTCGAGTGTGTCGAAAATACGTTTTGCTACACCAGAAGCGAGGTGTAAGTCATTTCCAATTAATGCAACAAGTGATAGTCCTGTATCAACTTTCACGGTGCAGTATTGGCTTAATTCTTCTAATAATTCTGGTGAAAGTAATTCTACACCAGATGAAGCTGAGCCAGTTTTATCTAAGGTTAATGCAATGCTTACTTCAGAGGTTGTGATCGTATCCACTGAAATTTTATGTTTCGCTAAGATAGTGAATACATTCGCTAGGAAGCCTTGTGCATGTAGCATACTGAGACTTGAAAGTGTTAATAGGGTTTGATCGCGACGTAATGCAATTGCACGGAATGTTGGACGAGGTTGAGGATCACGAGTTACCCAAGTACCACCAGCCTCTGGTGCTTTACTTGAACCCACATAAACAGGGATATTACTGCGCACAGCAGGAAGTAATGTCGCAGGGTGTAATACTTTCGCCCCAAAGGTTGCCATTTCAGCCGCTTCAGCAAAGCTCATGGTATTAATGCGTTGTGCATTTGGTACGATACGTGGGTCAGTCGTATAAATACCGGCCACATCAGTCCAAATTAAGACGTCTTTTGCGTTTAATACTTCTGCTAAAAGTGCAGCAGAGTAGTCGCTACCACCACGCCCTAACGTTGTGGTTTTACCGCCTGGTTCACGACCGATAAAGCCTTGAGTGATGACTAATTCACCACGGTCAATTAATGGTTTTAATAAATTATCACAGTTCGCTTGAGTTTGTGCATCATCTGGTGCGGCTTTACCAAAGTTATCATTAGTTGCCACTAAAGTACGTACATCAACCCAAGTGGCAGAAGTTTGTAATTCTCTTAATACTTCAATGAAAATTTGCGTTGACATCATTTCACCATGACTAATGAGTTCATCAGTTAAAGCAAGTGATGTCGCAAGGCTAGCCGCTTCAGAAAGTGCGGTAATATTTTCTAAGTATTTTTCAATGATAGGACGAATGCGACTGTCATCTTTTAATTCATTTAAAATGTTTTCTTGAATTTGGCGGACTTCACCAATTAATTTTGCGCGCTCTTCAGCTTCGACACCATTGGCTAAGGCAACTAATAAGTTTGTTACACCAGCTGATGCAGAAAGCACGACAACGCGAGTATTAGGATCTGCAATGACGATTTTGGCACAAGCTTGCATAGCGGAATAGTTCGCGACGGATGTACCACCAAATTTTGCTACCGATAAATGAGACATAAGATAATCCTCTAAAATGAAAAAGTAAGATGTTGTGTTTTATGATGGCTATTAGAAATAGCGATTTAAGTAAAAATTGTCAAATAAATATGATAAAAAATCGTATAAAAATCTTTTTATTTAGATCTTTTTTGATTAAACAGGGGAAAAATTAAAGAATCATTAACTATTCAGCAGGCATTGGCAGTGGCTCTGGCGTGCCAAGAAAATAAGGTTTTACCCCGATAATTAAGTCTAATACGGCTTTCACGCGAGCAAACATTTCGCGGACACGTGTTCCAAAATAAACTTCTGGCTGTTTTGCGGTGAAACAAATTGCGTCAATATCGTAATGTTTCGCAATAAGCAGAGCACGTTCACAATGGAATTTTTGACTGATAATAGTAAAAGAGGGCACTTGGAAAACTTTATTTGCTCGCACAACAGAGTCTAAGGTGCGGAAGCCTGCAAAATCTTTAAACATGACGCTTTCAGACACGCCCATTTTACGTAGATCCAAAAACATGGTACGCGGCTCGTTATATTGAAGCGTGCGGTTATCACCACTTAGCAGTAAATAATCAACTTTATTTTGATCGATTAAGTATTTTGATGCTTCCAAACGGTAGTCGTAATATTTGTTGGTTTTACCTTTGGCGACATATTTGGATGTGCCCAATACTAATGCATAGTGGCGATGTGGGAGCGTTTCAACGTCTTCATAAACGCGATCTTGTACATAGAAACTAATAGCACGATCAATGGTGAAGCAACCAATCAAGACGAGTAAACCTAACCCCAAAGCGTAGCCGAGGAGTTTTTTCAGCGGAAGGCGAGAGAGCCATGAAAGTGCGGTCATTTTTAACCGCATTTTGGATAGTTGCATATGGCTAACATACTGAAAAATCAAAATAATTTCAAGTGTAATTTGTCTACCAAATTGATAAGGAAATATTTAGACGTCTAAACGTCTAAAATTTCTTGACAAAAAACATGAGCTGTTGATAATTGTTAAATCATCAACGTAAAAGGTTATCATTTTAATGGCTGTGCAAAATGTCGTGCTTTTTCAAGACAATCCCCTCCAATTAACATTGGGTGGGCAGCTTTCGCCTATCAATGTCGCGTATCAAACTTACGGGACTTTAAATGCAGATAAAAGCAATGCTGTATTGATTTGTCATGCCTTAACGGGAGATGCAGAACCTTATTTTGATGAACCGAATAAAGATGGTTGGTGGCAAAATTTTATGGGGGATGGCCTCGCATTTGACACATCTAAATATTTTTTCATTTGTTCAAATGTATTAGGCGGTTGTAAAGGAACAACGGGACCAAGCTCAATTAATCCCACTACGGGAAAACCTTATGGTAGTCAGTTCCCCAATATTATTGTTCAAGATATTATCAAAGTACAAAAAGCGTTACTTGACTATCTCGGTATAACACATCTAAAAGCGATAGTGGGCGGCTCTTTTGGCGGTATGCAAGCTACACAATGGGCAATTGATTATCCGGATTTTATGGATAATATTGTGAATCTTTGCTCTTCGATTTTCTTCAGTGCAGAAGCTATTGGGTTTAATCATGTGATGCGTCAGGCTGTCATTAATGATCCGAATTTTAATAATGGTGATT
This sequence comes from Haemophilus sp. HMSC068C11, assembly GCF_001815355.1. Taxonomy (GTDB): domain Bacteria; phylum Pseudomonadota; class Gammaproteobacteria; order Enterobacterales; family Pasteurellaceae; genus Haemophilus_D. The sequence goes on along the minus strand of NZ_KV820360.1, from coordinate 179,408 downwards.
ATTATGAAGGGACACCGCCTAATCAAGGTCTTTCTATTGCTCGTATGTTGGGAATGTTAACTTATCGGACAGATGTACAGTTAGCCAAGGCATTTGGACGAGCGACTAAATCTGAAGGACAATTTTGGGGTGATCACTTTCAAGTGGAATCCTATTTGAGTTATCAAGGTAAAAAATTCTTAGAGCGTTTTGATGCTAACACCTATTTGCATTTATTGCGTGCTCTTGATCTGTATGATCCTAGCGTAGGGTATACGGATGTCAAAGAAGCCTTATCTCGAATTAAAGCCTGCTATACATTGGTTTCAGTGACAACAGATCAACTATTTAAATCCATTGATTTGCATAAAAGTAAACAGCTTTTAGAGCAAGCAGGCGTGGATTTAAGATTCTACGAATTCCCATCGGATTATGGTCACGATGCGTTTTTAGTGGACTATACAGCGTTTGAAAATAAAATCCGAAGTGGATTAGAAGGCGAGTTTGAATAACATGAATAGAAAAGGCGGAAATCTCCGCCTTTTTTGATCTTTATAGATGGCTCACAAAACGTGATAAATCTTTTGGTTTACAGTCTCTTTCTAATTTTTCAGCTGCGGTACCAATTTGTAATAAGGCAACGATCTTATCATTTTTGTCACAACCAAATGCTTCACGTAATTCACGTCCCTCAACGAGAGGACCAGTTGCCCAAAAACTTTCAAAACCCAATGCATTGCCCGCAAGTTGAATCGCATAAGTTGCTGCACCTGCAGTAAGCATTTGTTCCCAACCTGGTACTTTTTTCACTTCATGATTAATTTTAGCAATCACCGCAATGACCATCGGCGCACGGCGTGCAAAATTCTCTGCTTTTTTTAATCGTTCTTCACCTAAATCAAATTCAGTCACCGCCGCTTTGAGCAAGCTTTCCAATTTACTTAAACCTGTGCCTTGGATTACCACGAAATGATAAGGCTCAAGTTTACCATGATCAGGTGTATGTAAAGCGGCTTGAAACATTTGTTCTAATTGCACTTGGCTAGGGACTGGTGCGGTTAATTTTTTATTCGATTTACGTTGTGTTAAAAGGGTTAATGCATCCATAGTATTTTCCTTATTCTAGTTAAGTGCGGTTGATTATAGCATAGTTTTTCACGGGACTTTATGATAGGCTACGCACAATTTTTATTTCTGTTTTAAAGGTTTAATTTCGCATGAATGTCATCTTAAGCGTATTGAAATTTTGTTGTAAAGCGCTCAATTTTATCCGAAATCTTGTGATGAATTTTGTGTTCTTACTGTTTGTTTTAGCGTTGATTGTGCTTGTCAGCCTTTTTAGTGATGGTAAGAAAAACCAAGTTTTATCAGGCGATCAAGGTGCATTATATTTAAATTTAACAGGCTATCTTGCAGATAACACAGAGGATATGTTGAGTTGGCAAGAGGAGTTTCAACGTTTAAATAATGAAAAGGTCTCGTATAAATATTCTACGTTTGATGTGGTGCAAAGTATTTTATCTGCGAAAGATGATGAACGAATTCGTGGTTTAGTGCTGAATTTAAATGACTTTGAAGGGGGCGATCTTCCCTCATTAGAATATGTAGGAAAAGCGATTCAAAGCTTCAAAGAGTCAGAAAAGCCGGTTATTGCTTATGCTGATAATTACACGCAGGCACAGTATTTTCTCGCGAGTTTTGCGGATGACATTTATCTCAATCCAATTGGGCAAGTCGGTATTCAAGGTTTGCGTCAGGAAAACCTTTACTTTAAATCCATGCTCGAAAAACTTGAAATTACACCACATATTTTCCGTGTAGGGACATATAAGTCAGCGGTAGAACCTTTCTTACGTGATGATATGTCGTCAGAAGCAAAAGCGAATATGCAAAAATGGCTTGGTGGCATGTGGCAAAACTATATGCAAACACTAATGGTTAATCGTCATATTACCGCCAATGATGTATTACCGAATGCACAAAAATATATTAGTGATTTAAAAGCATTAAAAGGTGATGAAACGGCTTATGTGAAAAAACGTCAGTTAGTGACACAGTTTGCGACAAGATTGGATTTAGATAAAAAATTGACCGCACTTTTTGGTCAAGGTGAAGAAGGCAAAGCCAAATTAGTGGATTTTGAAGATTATTTATCTGATTTAGGCGATCGTTTCTCTGTTGATCCAAATGAAAAAAATATCGTTGCGGTAGTGAATGTCGAAGGGACAATTATTGATGGTGAAAGCGATGAAGAATCAGCTGGCGGCGATACCATTGCGAAGTTATTGAGACAAGCCCACGATAACGAGAAAGTGAAGGCGGTTGTTCTCCGTGTTAACTCACCAGGCGGCAGTGCATTTGCATCAGAAATTATTCGCCAGGAAACTGAAAATCTTCAAAAAGCAGGCAAACCTGTTGTGGTATCCATGGGGGGCATGGCAGCCTCTGGTGGTTATTGGATTTCTTCAACTGCCGACTATATCGTGGCAGATAAAAATACGATTACGGGGTCAATCGGGATTTTTGCATTATTCCCAACCTTTGAAAATACAATCAAAAAAATGGGAATGAGTACTGATAGCGTAGCGACAACGGATCTCGCGGAAACGTCAGCTTTAAGTCCATTAGGTAAAAATACACAGGATATTTATCAACTTAGCATCGAAAATGGTTATGAGCGTTTCTTAGATATGGTAAGCCGTGGTCGTCAATTATCAAAAGATAAAGTGGATAAAATTGCTCAGGGCCAAGTGTGGTTAGGGCAAGATGCACAGAAAAATGGCTTAGTGGATGAATTAGGTGATATTGATGTAGCCATTGATAAAGTGGTCGCACTAGTCAATCAACATCCCGATAAATACATGGATAATTTTAGTGTGCAATGGTTGGTGGATGAAGATAATAGTTTCTTTGCTAAATTAGATCGCAAGCTTAAACAAAAAGGTCAAGCGTTACTGACAAATTGGTTGGGACTGCCACAGGAAGTGCACCAAGTGAAAAAACAACTGAATGTGTTAAGCCAATTTAATGATCCAAAAGGGCAGTATTTATATTGTTTAAATTGTGGTTCAGTGAAGTAATTCATAAAGTATAAAAAAGGGCGGAATGTAATTTCCGCCCTTATTTTTTATCCAATTAGTTTATTTTTCATTTTTGATATTGGAGAAAATATTTGCCAAAATTGGACCTGATACATTGTGCCAGAAACTAAATAAAGCACTTGGTACCGCGGCAATTGGGTTGAAATGAGCAGCTGCCAGTGCAGCACCTAAACCTGAGTTTTGCATACCCACTTCAATTGCCACCGCTTTGCTATCTGCAGTATTAAGTTTAAATAATTTCGCTGCAAAGTAACCAATTAAATAGCCTAAGCAGTTATGTAAAACCACTACACTGAAAATTAATAGGCCAGATTCTACGATCTTATCTTTACTTACTGCTACAACGGCTGCCAAGATTAAGACGATAGAAATAACAGACACTAATGGCATAGTTTGGCTTGCTTGCTCCACCTGTTTTTTGAAGAGCGCACGAACGACTAACCCTAAGAAAATTGGGAACAATACCATTTTTAATACAGACATAAACATTGCACCGGCATCAATATCTAACCATTGACTTGCTAATACATAGAAAATAGCAGGGGTTAATACTGGTGAAAGCAAGGTTGAGATTGTGGTACAAGCAACAGAAAGCGCAGTGTTACCTTTCGCTAAATAAGTCATTACGTTTGATGAAGTACCACCAGGGCAAGAACCCACAAGAATGACACCAACCGCTAAATCAGCTGGCAAATCAAAGGCTTTTGCTAATCCAAAGGCAATAGCCGGCATAATGATAAATTGACCCGCTACACCAATGAATACTGATTTAGGATGTTTAGCCACTTCACTGAAATCAGCGAAAGTTAAGGTAATCCCCATGCCAAACATCACCAAACCTAAAAGGTAAGGAATGTAGGGTGCAAAAATTTTGAATTGCTCAGGGAAGAGAAAGGCGAGAAGAGCAAAAACAATCGCCCATAATGCGAAAGTTTTGCTCACAAAGTTAGTGAGTTTTAATAACGCTTGCATAGTTGCTTTCCTATTTTGTTAAAAAGAATGAAAAGAGCGGTCAATTTTAAAGACGTTTTTTTGAGATGTCTATGCCTAACTTGTTTGACAGAGAATTAGGAAGTAGTTGTTTGCCAAGCATTTTCATCAAGCAATTGACCAAAATGACTTTCTACAAGTAGGCGAGTAATATTATTTTGAGGATTGGTAAAGATCTCTCTCGGAGTGCCAGACTCGATAATCTCACCTTCATCCATTACTAAAACTTGATCTGCTATATGTTTGATAATGCCTAAATTTTGTCCAACATAAATATAGGAAATGCCTAAATGTTCTTGTAAATCTAAAATCAGATTAAGCAATTGAATACGCACAGAGGCATCTAATGTACTCAATGCATCATCAATAATAATGATCTCAGGTTGAAGAATCAGCGCACGAGCTAAGGCGATACGCTGTTTTTGACTGACCGAAAGGTGTTTAATTTTCAGATTCGTATAATCAGGATAAAGCCCTACCAATGAGAGCGTTTCAAAGATCTTTTCATTGCGAGTCTCTTCATCCCAATCGGTAATTAATCGTAGTGGTGCATCTAAGGCTTGTCCAATATTTAAACGCGGGTTAAACGCTGAATTCGCATCTTGGAAAACCATTCGAATATGCTGTGCGCGATAGTGAAAATCTTCGAATTGTAATGGTAAATCATTAAATAAGATTTTTCCTGAAGCAGGGGGAGTTATCCCTGCGATCATTTTTACTAAGGTCGATTTACCCGAACCATTTTTACCGATAATCGCAAGCGTTTCTTTACGGTTAAGCGTAAAGCTGACGTCTTTTACCGCATAAAATTGCTCGAAACCAAAAAGTTTTGCGGGTTCATCAAAGGTTTTACTGAGATTTTCCACTTGTAATAATGGCATTATTCGTTTCCTTTTGATTCGGTATTTAGCGTAAGCGGTGAAGTTGCAATTTTATCTTTAAACTGCCGTTCTCGAAGATTAATCGGATGATGGCAGGAAAACTCATGCTGTTTAATGCGATATCGGCTTGGCTTTTGAATACATTCACGCTGAGCAAAAGGGCAGCGAGGTCCTAAACGACAGCCAATCGGCATTTGTTCCAAAATCGGCACAGTTCCTTCTAATGTCCCTAATTTGCTTTTAAAACCTAAAGGGCGACTAAAATCGGGAACAGAGTAAAGTAATGCTTGTGTATAAGGATGATGAGGCATTTCTAATATTTGGTCGGTCGGCCCAGACTCTGTATTTTGCCCACAATAAAGAACGGAAATGCTATCACACCATTCACTGATACTTTTAAGATCGTTACTGGCTAATAAAATTGTTGTACCTTGGTTTTGGTTCATACTTGAAAGCAAACGGAAAATTTGCAATGCCGTAATGGACTCTAAAGAATTAGTGGGTTCATCCGCAATTAATAATCGAGGTTGATTCGCCACTGCTACGGCAATCATCACTTTTTGGCCTTCACCTTCAGTGAGTTCATTTGGATAACTCGCCATAATATCTTGGTGATCTTTAATCCCTACACGGTGCAGTAACTCAATCGCACGACGTTTTTTCCAACCAAACCACTGCCACCAACGGCCTTTAAAGGTCCAGTTTGGAATACTTTGGATAAGCTGTTTACCAATTTTTCGGCTTGGATCAAGGCAACTTAATGGGTTTTGGAAGATCATTGAAATTTCTTTTCCAACGATTTTTCGACGTTGATTCGGCGTCAGTTTAAGCAATTCAACATCATTAAAACGAAAACGGTCAGCGGTGACAATCCAGTTATCTTTAATGGAATTACTGATTACTTTAGCGATTAAACTTTTACCTGAACCTGATTCACCGACGAGCCCTAGAATTTCCCCTTCATTAAGCGAAAGATTGACGCCGTCCACAATTTTCATGCGACCGTTTGGTGTTTGAATTTCAATATTAAGATTGCGAATATCTAACAGCGCCATGGGTTACTCGTAGTATTTATTGATTGCTTTACACAATCCGTTAGTAAAAATAATGCTTAATAAAATGGTGAAAATAATAGCAAAGCCCGGTAATAAAACTGTCCATGGTGCAAGATAAATTAATTCTAATGAATCTTTAATCATTGCGCCCCATTCTGGCATTGGACGTTGTGCACCTAGAGAAATAAAGCTGAGAGCTGTAATATCTAAAATAGCGACCACAAATGCTCGAGAAATTTCTTGCGTATAGACGACACTAATATTTGGCAAGATTGTAGTTTTTAATAATTCCCAGTTTGAAATACCATCTAATTTCAGTAAGAGTACATAGTCTTTCTTTAGTTCTTGTTGAATCGCTTGATAAATCGCATGGACAAAATACGGCAAAATAGCCAACATAGTGGCAAACATGGCATTTATTAAGCTCGGTTCCATTAACGTAGAAATAATAATAGCAATCAACAAAATGGGGATAGACAAAAACGCATCAAAAATATGGCCTAAGAAACGAGATTTAATCCCTTCTGACATACCGGCAAGAATACCTAATGCGCCACCAATAATTGCCACAGCAATGACCACTAAAAGAGAGGAACCGAGAGTATATTGTGTGCCCATAATTAATCGACTGAGTACATCACGCCCAAGATCATCGGTACCAAAGAAAAAAGCAATACGACCTTTTTCTACCCAAGATGGCGGCATGAGTTCTTCTCCTACAAACTCCATGCTTTCGCTATAAGGCATAATGAGTTTAGGAAAAAGTGCGGTCAAAATCAGAAGACAAAATAAATAGAAACAGAATAATGCCACGCGATTCTGACGGAAAAGCAACCAAATCTGAAAGAAGGAGGTGCTTTCGCGAAATTCATCAGGTTCTCTATCTTGCATACCAGCCCTTCTTATTCAATGGATCTAATACAAACATGAGCAACTTGGCGAAGGTATCAATAATAATGATACAAATACCAATTACCACGACACCGGCAGAAATACTGTTGTAATCTTGTTGGGTTACGGCATCAATGAGCCAACGTCCAATTCCTGGCCAGCCTAATACCGTCTCAACCAACATACATTGCGTTAACACTAAGGTAAATACACGCGTAAGTTGTGGAATCAATAATGGAAAAGTATTGCGGAAAACATAACGTCTTAAAATCGTCCATTTTGACCAGCCACGTGTTGCTGCCGCTTTAGCATATTCTTGTTGAAGTAAATAATCTGCCCGTTGCTGAATGATGCGGATAAATTCCATGCTCGGCAGAATACAAAGCACTAATGTAGGCAAGGCTAGATGTTGTAAAACATTTTGTACGATTTTAGTTCGGTAAGGCACATCTACAAAACACACATCAATAATAGGGAAACCCGTGATAGGTTTGATTTCATAGAGTAAATTATATTGCCCAATGGCTGCGATCTCCCAGCTTTGAATCGCTGCTACATAAAGCAAAATTGGGGCAAACCAGAAAATCGGAATAGACAAACCAACATTGGATATACTCTGCAATGTACGTGAAAAAACACGTTGATTATAGACCGCACTTAATACACCGAGAGGAATACCTAAGATACAAGCTAATAAGAGCGCAGTAAAACAGAGTTCTAATGTGGGTGGCAATACCGTAAAAATTAAATCTTTTAAGGATTCTCCGCCGTTATAGGTAATCCCTAAATCGCCCTGTAACAATGATGTAAGGTAATGATAATAAGCACTATAAATGTTATTTGTGACAAGATCGGTGTTGAGCGGATCTCGCATTAAAATCACAAAACTTAATACGGATAAAATCAATAATAAAATGCTTACCCAAATCACATGACGGATCGCTGAAACGAGCATTATTTATTCTCCTTATTTTTCATGAAATACAAGGTAGAAAAATTGATGCTACCAAATGGGGTCATCTCGATTCCTTTAACATTGCCGCGAGCGACCAAAAGTCGTTTGACGTTTGCAATTGGCACAATAGGCAATTCGTTCAAGATGAGGTCTTGTGCATTGTTATATGCTTTAGAGCGCTCATATAAATGATTGGTCGCCAGCGCACGATTCATCATCTTATCAAATTCAGGATTACACCAATTTGATAAATTCGTGATTTCATTTTGCGTATCACAACTTAAAATCGGACGCATAAAACCGTCAGGATCAAGGTTTCCAGCAAGCCAACCCGTTAAGATTAAATCGTAATCTTCTGTGCCTTTGCGTAATTGTTCGATTAAATATGTACGTGTGACTGACCGCACTTTAACATCCACGCCGGCTTTGGCTAAATCCCATTTAATGAGCTCCGCCATTTTAATTGGGGCTGGGTTATACACTTGCTCTTCATTCATCACCCACATATTTAACGTGAGTTTTTTATCGCGTAATGTTTTCTCTGCTTCTGCAGGCTGATAATCATAAGGAAAATCGGGCGTATTAATTGCCGAAGCCCAAGAAATTTCAGGAATAATGTTATTCGCCACCGTTGCCGTGTTGTGGTAAATATTTCGCACAATTCTAAAACGGTTTAAGCTTTGTGAAATGGCTTGGCGAATGGTTTTATCCTGCATTAATGGCTTTTGGAAATTGAAAGCCAAATAGGCCAAGTTCATTCCATCCGTAGATTGCAGATAATAACGGTCGTCCTTTTCGCTTAACAAACCGAGTTGGCTAACTTCAGGATAAGACGCGATTTGACATTCATTATTAAAGAATTTAATTAAACGTCCCGTACGATCCGCCGAAAGATCTACAATAATATTTTTAATTTTGGCTTCTTTTTTCCAATAATCCTCATTGCGTACCAAGCGAACATATTGGTTATAAACGTAATCTTTCACTTGATAAGGGCCTGTGCCAACAGGGTGGGTGTCCAATTGGGTGAGATTATCATCGGCACTTAATTGATACGCATATTCTTGCGAGAAAATAATAGAGTATTGACTGGCAAGATGCGACAGAATTGAGGCATCGGGTTCAAACAGGTCAATTTTGACCTGATAAGGATTCGTTGCCGTGATGCTTTTAATTTTTTGATTGAGCTTAATACTTTCGAAATACGGAAAGTGAACCTTTTTGGCTTGCTCGTGGAAAATTTTATATTGCGGATTTTTGTAGGTGACCACATCATCTGAAAGTGTAGGCAGATAAGTATCATGCCCTAAAACACGATTAATCGAAAAGACGACATCTTCTGCATTAAAGTCTCGTGTTGGTGTAAACCAAGAGGTATGATGGAATTTCACCCCTTTACGAAGATTAATAAGAATTTGTTTTCCATCAGATGAAATAGAATAGGATTGCGCTAACACAGGAACAAGTGCTGCACTGTGGTCTTTAATATCAAACAATTTGTTATAAATTTGCTCCGTCACCACATTCATACTGGTGCCCGCATCGGCAGTTTGCGGATTAAAGGAAAAGCCTGATGCATTCGTGCAGTATGTTAAGCCATTTTCTGTCAGCATTTTGGGTATGCTTGGCGCGGCTTGTGCCAGATTAATTTGGCTCAACCCACACAATAAAAAACAAAAAGTGACATTTCGACGTAACATAGCTTTATTATTAAAGACCGTTTTGTGATAAATTGAGTGAATTGTAAAATATCTTGGCAAAAATGGCTAGTTATTGGATTTTAGGATATGTTTAAATCAATTAATCGGGAAATTAATCAAATAATTAATCGTGGATTTGACCGCACTTTGCGTTTGGCTGTGACAGGGCTAAGTCGAAGCGGTAAAACAGCCTTTATTACAAGTTTGATTAATCAATTGTTACATATTAATCAAGAGGAAAATGTTCATCTCCCTTTATTTGAGGCTGCCCGAAATCAATCTATTTTGGCCGTGAAACGTGTACCTCAGCAGGATTTAAGTATTCCACGTTTTGATTATGAAGCGAATCTCAATGATTTAATGAATAATCCTCCACAATGGTGCCAATCTACTCGAGGGGTAAGTGAAACACGCCTTGCTATCCGTTTTGAACGCCAATCAGGTTTACTTCGTCATTTTAAAGAGCGTGGCACATTATATTTAGATATTTTTGATTATCCCGGTGAATGGCTATTGGATTTACCTTTGCTGAATTTAGACTTTCAACAATGGTCACTTGAACAAGCCAAAATTACATCGGGTATTCGTCAACAGTTTGCGCAAGATTGGTTGGAGAAACTAAAAAAACTCGACCTAAGTGCGGTCATCAATGAAGATGTTTTAGCGCAGATTGCAAAATCTTATACTGATTATTTGCTTTCCTGCAAATCTGAAGGAATGCAGTTTATCCAACCAGGCCGATTTGTCTTACCAGGCGAATTAGAAGGTGCGCCTGTATTGCAATTTTTCCCGTTATTGCATTTGTCGGAAGAGCAATGGCAAAAACTGAAAAGAGAAACAAAATCCAATAGCTATTTTGCGGTACTAAATAAGCGATATGATTATTATCGCAATAAAGTGGTGAAAGGTTTTTATGAAAATTATTTTTCGACTTTTGATCGTCAAGTGATTTTAGCCGATTGCTTAACGCCACTGAATCATAGTCAACAAGCTTTTATTGATATGCAAATAGGGCTTAATCAGCTTTTCAAAAATTTCCATTATGGCAAACGTAATTTGCTTAATCGCTTGTTTTCCCCGAATATTGATAAGCTCATGTTTGTGGCAACAAAAGCCGATCATATTACGACAGATCAAATTCAAAACTTAATCAGCCTGATGCGTCAATTGGTGCAAGAGGGTGGTCGTCATGTGGAATTTGAAGGGATTGATACAGAATACACGGCAATTGCTGCTATTCGTGCGACTAAACAGGTTTTAGTTAATCAAAACGGTAAACAAATCAAAGCTATTCAAGGTGTGCGTTCTTTAGATAAGCAACTTATTACGCTTTATCCAGGGTCTGTACCAAGTAAACTACCTAATGCAGAGTTCTGGTCAAAACAATCTTTTGATTTTGATTCCTTTGAACCTCAAGTTTTACAACAAGGTGAAAGTATCCCGCATTTAAGAATGGATGCCGTCTTACAGTTTTTATTGGCGGATAGGTTTGATTGATAGAAAAATCAAATCAATTTAATTGTCAAATACTTAATATAAACCACTATTTTTTTATTGGTATTTAGGTAGAATCAATTTGAGTCTTTCTAAAGTAAAGGAGCTTATGATGAAAATGAAAACTCTCTTAGCATTAGCAATCAGCGGAATTTGTGCTGCTGGCGTGGCAAATGCACATGACCATATGGCAAAACCAGCAGGTCCTTCTATCGAAGTAAAAGTACAACAATTAGATCCTGCAAATGGTAACAAAGATGTAGGGACTGTAACTATTACTGAATCAAATTATGGTTTAGTGTTTACACCAAATCTACAAGGTTTAGCTGAAGGTTTACATGGTTTCCACATTCATGAAAATCCAAGCTGTGATCCAAAAGAAAAAGACGGTAAATTAACAGCAGGTTTAGCAGCTGGCGGTCACTGGGATCCTAAAGGCGCAAAACAACATGGTTACCCATGGCAAGATGATGCTCACTTAGGTGACTTACCGGCTTTAACTGTATTACATGATGGTACAGCAACTAACCCTGTTTTAGCGCCACGTCTTAAAAAATTAGATGAAGTTCGTGGCCATTCTATTATGATTCACGCAGGTGGCGATAACCACTCAGATCATCCAGCTCCACTTGGCGGTGGCGGCCCACGTATGGCATGTGGCGTGATTAAATAAGTCGATTATCGAAAGATAAAAAAGTGCGGTCAAAATTGACCGCATTTTTATTTTTTATCACGTTACTTAATCACTTCCGCCGTATATTCCAATTTATGAATCGCATTAATCAATTGCTCATCAGAAACTTTTGGATCTTCCACAACACTCACAGTTCTATCTTTAATGGAGGCTTTAGTGGAAATCACGCCATCAATATTGCGTAACTCTTTATTTACTAAATAAGCACAAAGCTGGCAGTTCATTTCATTCACTTTTAGCACAACTTGCTTTGTTTCTTCCGCCTGAGCGATAGAGAAGGTGAATAATGAAAGTAAAAGTGCGGTCGTTAATTTCTTCATTTTTTGTTCCTAGTTAGCCAGTTCTAAAATCCACGGTAAAATGGTTGGATAAGTTAAGAAAAAGAGCATGACGATAAATACAATCCAATACAAAACAATGAGCTTTTTACGGGAAATGTATTTGCTGCAAATGATTTTTTTGGAAAACATTAACAACCAAAAACCGTAGGCAAAGGCGCATAATGAAACGATAAGCATCGGAATGCGTAAATAATCATATTGACCCAAGCCAATCAACCATGTGGATGACACGCCAAATACTAAATAGATTAAAGGCGCAATACAACACAATGTTGAAGCCACCGCAGCACTTAGCGCGGTGGCAATCGCAACCCAAAAAGATTTATTAGAGCTTTTTAGAGATGTAGTCATATTTAAATTCTTTCGGGTCAAAGGAATTTAACGGGTCACCACCGACTTCGGCATACGGATAGCCAAAGTTATTGAGTGGAGCAAGTTCTGGTTGCGGATATAAATCGAAGTCACGCGCATGGTTAAAGCCAACCCAGTTTGCTTCCCAGTTACCGAATAAGTATTTGGCAACAGCTTGTGTATCCTGATCATCAACAGATTTTTTCTCCGCTAAACGCATTTTTGCCACGTCGGCAGAATCAACAGGCACCCAGCCGAATCCAGCAAGATAGAATTCAGCACGACAATGCTGACCACCGCTTACGTTTGCTACGCCATGTTCGTCCGCACTACCGAATGCACCTTTGGAATATTTGCCCATTTTATCTGCCGCACCTAAACGAATACCGAAAATTTCACGAGCAGGAATACCGCTGGCACGAGCAAGTGCAACGAAAACGGAGTTAATATCAGTACATTTACCTTTTAACACACCCGTGGTTAGAATTTTTTCTACATTACCATCGCCACAGCCTAAAACAGAATTGTCACGTTCCATATTATTGACAATCCATTGGTGAATCAACTCAGCTTTTTTCAATGGATTAGTTTCAGTACCCACAATTTTATCAGCGAACTGTTTCACTATACCATCAGTTTTAATATGTTGAGTCGGTTTTAAATATTCTTGTACATCAACAGAATACTGAACATCTTTTGGTGGCTTGTAATTCGTTAATGCACCTTTAACCATTGGCTCACGATCTTTGGTTTCGATCACCATTGTGATTTTTAAATCGCGTTTTTGTGCATCTTTATCCCAAGTCGCAAAGAGCGTTTTCGCACCATATTTGTTGTTTTCTGTCACATAGGCATCCAAATAGTTACCTTCAAAATGGATAGATTTTACCTGTTGATACTCGCCATTAAACGGTAAAGGCACCCACAGATTCGCTTGTCCTTGCGAACCTTTTGGCGCAACTAAATCATAAGTTTGAGTGAATTCATACAGATGAGAATCGGTATTGTAGTTTGGAATGTCGGTATTGGCATAAGCCATAGAACATGCGGAGAGCACCGCAGTGGCGATAAATTTCTTCATGAAAAGATCCTTCTTAGTTAACAGTTAAAACTTAACACATTAGATAAACTAATTGTGGACATGACTATAGTAGCTCATTTTATTTTCTAGTCAATATTGCTTTTTTATTTCAGCCATTTAAGATTTGCTAAAGAAATTTGAAGTAAAATACCGTTTCTATTTTTATTGGAAAGAATAATGACAAAACAAATTTTCACACAATCTCAACAACCCGAAGAGGAAGAAATTCTGCCTAAGCAGGAATTTTATAATGTTGAAACAACTATCGATAATGAACCTTTAGAAGGGGAGTTGTTGGACGAGCAATTTGAGCAAATTGTGAAGCCTAAATCCAGTGGTTGGAAAACAGCGTTGAAATTGACCGCACTTTTATTTTTAGGTGCGACGGTTGCGCAATCTGTTCAATGGATTTGGGACAGTTATCAAAACCAACAATGGATTTACCTTGCTTTTGCCTTGGTAAGTTTTGTGGTAGTGCTGTTTGGTTTATCTGAAATCATCGCAGAATGGCGACGTTTGGTGAAACTCAAAAAGCGTTTGAATTTACAAGAACAAAGTCAGCGATTAATTGGTGAAAGTGCGGTTAAAAATCATCAAGTTTTTTCTGAACAGGATAGCGAGAAAGGAAAAGCCTTGTGTTTATCGATTGCTGATACCTTAAAATTGGATTCTCAACATCCCTCTATTGTTCAATGGGAAAAACAGCTGAATGAAAGTTATTCTGCTCGTGAAGTCACCCATTTGTTTAGTAAAACTGTGTTACAGTCTTTTGATAAAAAAGCGAAAAAACTGATTACGAAAATGTCGGCAGAATCCGCGGTGATTGTGGCAATTAGTCCTTTAGCTGTGATTGATATGTTTTTTATTGCGTGGCGCAATATTCGTTTAATCAATAAAATTGTAGCGATTTATGGGATTGAGCTTGGGTATTTTACCCGTCTTCGTTTGCTCAGAATGGTATTGGTGAATCTTGCTTTTGCGGGTGCAACTGAAATCGTGCAAGATTTAGGGATGGATTGGCTTTCGCAAGATATTACCGCGAAACTTTCTGCACGAGCAGCGCAGGGGATTGGCGTGGGATTGTTGACGGCTAGATTGGGCATTAAAGCTATGGAGTTTTGTCGCCCACTGGCGTTTGATAAAGCAGAAAAACCAAAGCTTTCTCATATTCAAAAAGAATTGCTGACAGTGATGAAGGATACAGTGCTAGGCAAGAATAAACTGAAAGAAAAAGAAGAGGTGTAATAAAAAAGTGCGGTTAAAATTGACCGCACTTTTTTGTATCAAGATATGATTAAAGTCCTGCCTTCAAGCTTGCTTCAATAAATCGATCAAGATCGCCATCCAGTACAGCTTGTGTATTACGATTTTCAACGCCTGTGCGGAGATCCTTAATACGTGCATCATCTAACACATAAGAACGAATTTGGCTACCCCAGCCGATATCAGATTTATTATCCTCCATCGCTTGTTTGTCCGCATTTTTCTTTTGTAACTCAAGCTCATACAATTTTGCTTTTAACTGCTTCATGGCTTGATCTTTATTTTTGTGTTGAGAACGATCGTTTTGACATTGCACAACAATTCCACTTGGCATGTGAGTAATACGCACCGCACTTTCAGTTTTATTGACGTGCTGACCACCCGCACCTGATGCTCGATAAACGTCAATACGTAAATCAGCCGGATTGATTTCAATATCAATATCGTCATCAATTTCAGGATAAACAAAAGCTGCTGCAAATGATGTATGACGACGGTTATTGGAGTCGAATGGACTTTTGCGCACTAAACGATGAATACCGGTTTCTGTGCGTAACCAACCGAAAGCATATTCTCCACTGACACGAATTGTCGCTGATTTTAAACCCGCCACATCGCCATCAGAGACTTCCATTAATTCTGTTTTAAAGCCTTTGCTTTCAGCCCAGCGAAGGTACATACGAAGTAACATTTCCGTCCAGTCTTGTGCTTCTGTACCGCCTGATCCCGCTTGTAAATCGACATAACAATCGCATGCATCATGTTCACCACTAAACATGCGTCGGAATTCTAATTTGGCAAGTTGTTGTTCAAGTTCGTCTAATTCAGCAACGGCTTCACTGAAGGTTTCTTCATCTTCCGCCTCAACGGCTAATTCAAGAAGACCTTCAACATCCTCTAAACCTTGTTCTAAGTTTTTGATGGTATCAACTACTTGTTCAAGTGAAACGCGTTCTTTACCAAGCGCTTGGGCTTTTTCAGGTTCGTTCCATACATCAGGTTGTTCTAATTCGGCATTGACTTCTTCTAAACGCTCAACTTTGGCATCGAAGTCAAAGATACCCCCGAAGCACGGAGGTGCGCTCGGAAAGGTCGGCAATTTTGTTTTTGATTGGATTAATTTCAAACATAATGACTAATTGAGCTTTTAAGTTAAATTAAAAATGAAATTATAAAGGAACTACAGAGGATTGGGTAGATTATTGAGCAATAAAAAACCTTATTTATTTTTAGAATAAATAAGGTTCTTAATATAATTAAAAAGGATGAAATTATTCCTCTGCAGGGAATTTTTCTTCTAATTGATCTGCTAATTTGTCAATAGCATCGTCTTTTGCGTTTGCTTTTGCGACAGCTTCAGGAACTTTACCTGCATTGTCAGCAGATGGTGATTTGACTTGAGATAAAATTAGTTGAGCCACTTCTTTTTCAGCATCTACATATTCTTTATACATAGAAACAAGTGGTGAAACTTCTTCACTTTTAATGCCTAATGCTTCTAATTCGGCTACATGTTCTGCTGCTTTTTTATCAAATTCTGCAACAGCAGTTTCAGTTGCGGCCACATTGCTACTTGAAGAGGCTGTAGCAATTGCATCAAAACTTGCTTCAAGTTTTTGGCCAGCTGTTTCTTCCCACGCTTTAAATTTTTTCACTTCTTCAGCTTGTTGAGATGCAGCAAATGCATTAATAGAGCTGAAGGTTAATGCTGCAATAGCTGTGATTTTCAATAAGTTTTTCATTGAGATATCCTCTTTGAGTAGAATTAAAAATTGTACCAGAATGGGTACATTTGGTATTGTAATAAAGTATAGTTATTTGATCAAGTATTTAGTTGATCTTTTTGGTATGCTATTTAGAAAAAATAACAGTTTTGCATAAATCATCAATTACTTTATAATTCAGGCTCATTTTCATAATAAATTAGGAACAACGAGTATGAATAAATTACTGACCGCACTTTTAGTTATGGTTTCGGTTAACGCAATGGCAGATAATGCTACGATTAAATCAAAATTGCAGGCATTAGGTGCGAAAAATATAGAAGTAAAAGATTCGCCTGTAAAAGGCCTTAAAACTGCTGTGACAGATCAAGGTATTTTATATGTGAGTGAAAATGGTCAATATGTTTTGCAAGGTAAAATGTATGAATTAACGAATAAAGGTCCTGTTGATGTAGCGAGTAAATTTCTAGCGGATAAAGTGAACGCATTAAAAAATGAAATGATTGTTTATCCGGCAAAAAATGAAAAACATGTTGTGACAGTATTCATGGATATCACTTGCCATTATTGTCATTTACTCCATCAACAAATAAAAGAGTATAATGATTTAGGTATTACTATTCGTTATTTGGCATTTCCTCGAGCAGGAATGAATGAAACTGCTCGCCAAATGGAAGCAATTTGGACGGCAAAAGATCCTGTATTTGCATTGAACGAAGCAGAAAAAGGTAACTTACCGAAAGAATTGAAAACACCTAACATTATGAAAAAACATTATGATTTAGGTGTACAACTTGGTGTGAAAGGTACGCCAAGTATTGTGACATCAACAGGTGAAATGCTTGGTGGATATTTAAAACCTCAAGATTTATTAGCTGTATTACAAGAATCAGCACAATAATTGTTAGTAGTGAGGGCGTATGATATACGCCCTTAAAATATTCATATCATGAAAGCGCATATCGAATGTTCCTTTAGTGGTCATTTAAAATAACGAAATACCGTGAAAAAACTCATCAAACGTCGTGAAATTCCAGCCGGAAATCCTGTTTCAGATAATGCATTACTCGATCGTCTCTATCGTTCTCGCCATATTAAAAACAGCCAAGAATTAGACCGAACTTTGCAATCAATGCTGAATCCCAATCAATTATATGGTATTCAACAAGCCGTGGATTTATTGGTTGATGCTTATCAACAGCAACAAAAGATTGTTATAGTAGGTGATTTTGATGCTGATGGGGCAACGAGTACGGCACTTTCAGTATTAGCTTTGCGTATGCTTGGCTTTACTGATGTGGAATATCTTGTGCCGAATCGTTTTGAGCAAGGCTATGGTTTGAGTATGCCTGTTGCTGAAATGGCAATGGAAAAAGGCGTGCAGTTATTGATGACAGTAGATAACGGGGTATCATCCTTTGAGGGCGTAGCATATTTAAAAGAGCAGGGCGTGAAGGTGCTGATTACCGATCACCACTTGCCACCAGAAATACTGCCGAATGCTGATGCTATTGTTAATCCAAATTTGCAACAATGTGATTTCCCCTCAAAATGTTTAGCCGGTGTGGGCGTGGCGTTTTATTTAATGCTCGCTTTACGAGCCAAATTTCGCGAGTTAGGTATCTTTACGGCTGAAACACAGCCTAATTTTACTGAATTACTGGATTTAGTCGCGCTCGGCACAATTGCGGATGTTGTTCCCCTTGATCAAAATAACCGTATTTTAGCCCATCAAGGGTTGATGCGAATTCGTGCAAAGCGTTGTCGACCAGGAATTATTGCTCTCGCTGAAGTGGCTAATCGAGAAGTCGAAAAACTTAGTTCGGCTGATTTGGGCTTTGCGATAGCACCCCGTTTAAATGCTGCAGGGCGATTAGATAATATGTCTGTTGGTGTGGAGTTATTACTTGCAGAAAGCATGCAAGAGGCAAGAGAACAAGCTTTGGATTTGGACAGCTTAAATCAGGCTAGAAAAGAAATTGAACAAGGCATGAAGCTCGAGGCTTTAGAAATTTGCCGCAATCTCACCGCACTTTCCGATGAATTACCGGTGGGAATAACCTTATTTCAGAAAGATTGGCATCAAGGTGTATTAGGCATTGTAGCTTCTCGTATTAAAGAGCAATACCATCGACCAGTCATTGCTTTTGCACAAGATCAAGAAGGTATTATAAAAGGTTCTGCACGTTCAATTGAAGGCTTGCATATGCGCGATGTATTAGAACGCATCCATTCTCAACATCCGGATATGATTTTAAAATTTGGTGGTCATGCTATGGCAGCAGGATTAAGCATTAAAGAAAGCTTTTTCCCTGATTTTCAAAAGATTTTTAATCAAACGGTACAAGATTGGTTAAATGAAGATCAATTACAAGGAGTGATTTGGACGGATGGCGAACTTCAAGCAAATGAATTTAGTATTGAAACGGCAGAAGTGATAAAATCTGGTGGACCTTGGGGTCAAGCTTTTCCTGAGCCTGTTTTTGATGGTGAATTTAAAATTTTTGAGCAACGTACTATTGGGCAAAATCAAAATCATTTAAAAATGCTTGTTGAGCCTAGAAATGGCGGTCCATTATTAGATGCCATTGCGTTTAATATTGATACTCGGTATTATCCCGATTTGTCTATTAAACAGGCAAAATTTGCTTATAAATTAGAAATTAATGAGTTTCGAGGAAATCGAAACGTCCAATTATTAGTCGATTATATTGAGCCAGTTAGTTTATGAAAAAATTTTGGCAGAATACATTTAAAGGATCATTTGCAATGATGTTGCTGAGCGTGACAAATGTCGCATCCGGTGAAGTCAATGCGAAGGATTTTTCCGCCAAAAATTCACCACACTTACCGCCTGCAAATGTGACACAGTTTGAAGACGGTAGAGATTATTTTTCATATCAAGAACCTATTGAGCAGATTAGAAGAAGTGATAGTAGAATTCCTATCCAATTTTTCTTTGATTACGACTGTCGGGTTTGTTCTTCAGCTCAAGATATCTTGCAACTTTATAGCCAAATTCGCCCAAATAAAGTGGCATTAGATGAATACCCGGTTGCTACGAACGAAGCAAAATTTTCAGCGACAATATTTTATACCTTACAGCGTTTAAAAGTAGGCGAGTTGTCAGATACGCTGTTATTTGAAACCTCTGAAAAGGCACGTTATACCGAATTATCGTCATTAGATAAGATGCGAGAATGGATAGCCTCGCAAGGGATCAGTAAAGCTGAATTTAATAAAATCGTGCATTCTGCTGAAGTAAAAGAAGATGTGAATAATGCCATTAATTTAACAGAAGAATATGGCGTATTTACGTTCCCTTATGTGGTTGTGGGCGGAAAATATGTTCTCACCGCGAGTACATTGTATAACGATGATTATGGCGTTGCGGTATTAGATTTCTTAGTGAATAAACTCGAACAAGAAAGGAAAAATTAATGAAAATCGGGATTGTTGGTGCAATGGCACAAGAAGTGGAGATTTTATCCCAATTAATGACAGATAAAAAAGAGACAAAAGTTGCAAGTGCGGTCATTTTTGAAGGCAAAATTAATGGCAAAGAGATCGCGTTATTGCAATCTGGGATTGGTAAAGTCGCGGCAGCTATTGGTACCACAGCTTTATTACAATTGGCTAAACCGGATGTGGTTTTAAATACGGGCTCAGCGGGTGGTGTTGCGAAAGGCTTAAAAGTGGGGGATATCGTTATTTCAGATGAAGCCCGATATCACGATGCCGATGTGACAGCTTTTGGCTATGAAAAAGGTCAATTACCTGCAAATCCAGCTGCTTTTCTTTCAGATAAACAATTAGCAGATTTAGCCGATGAAATTGCCCAATCACAAGGACAAAATGTAAAACGCGGTTTAATTTGCTCTGGTGATAGTTTTATTAATAGCGAAGAAAAAATTGCTCAAATTAAAGCCGATTTTCCCAATGTGACAGCCGTAGAAATGGAAGCTACAGCAATTGCACAAGTTTGTCATGCCTTTAACGTACCTTTTGTGGTCGTTCGAGCCATTTCAGATGCAGGCGATGGCGAAGCAAGTATGTCATTTGAAGAATTTCTCCCACTTGCAGCAAAACAATCCTCGGCATTAGTATTGGGCATGATAGAAAGATTATAAGAGGTAATGTATGGGTATGATTATCACCGTTGATGGCCCAAGTGGGGCAGGAAAGGGAACTCTTTGTTACGCATTGGCAGAAAAGTTAGGTTTTACCTTATTAGATAGTGGTGCGATTTATCGCGTGACGGCATTGGCTGCACTGAAACGCCATGCAGACTTAACCGATGAAGAAGGATTAGCGGAGTTAGCACGTCATTTAGATATTCAGTTCATTCCAAAGAATGGAGAAGTCAATGTGCTTTTAGGTGGAATGGATGTGAGCCATTTGATCCGCACGCAAGAAGTGGCGGAAGCCGCCTCAAAAGTGGCAGTTTTCCCAAAAGTGCGGTCAGCTTTACTGCAACTTCAGCAGGATTTTGGCAAAAATGATGGCCTGATTGCGGATGGGCGAGATATGGGAACCGTGGTTTTCCCAAATGCACAAGTTAAACTGTTTTTAGATGCAAGTGCGGAAGAACGTGCAAAAAGACGCTATAAACAGTTGCAAAATAAGGGAATTAATGGTAACTTTGCACAGATTTTAGCCGAGATACAAGAACGCGATTTTCGCGATAGAAATCGTGAGGTTGCGCCATTGAAACCGGCTGACGATGCTTTATTGTTAGATAGCACAACATTGAGTATTGATGAGGTCATTGCTCAAGCGTTGGATTATATTCAACAAAAAGTGTCAATTTCGATTTAACTGTTTATTCAAGGAAGAATAGACATTTATCCTCAACCCCGCATTTTATGGATCTTAATGTGGATGTTATTAACTTAAATTAAGAAGATTATTTATATGTCAGAATCTTTTGCTCAACTCTTTGAAGAATCATTAAAAGGCCTTGAAACCCGTCAAGGTTCAATCGTTAGCGGTACTGTTGTTGCTATTCAAAAAGGCTTTGTACTTGTTGATGCAGGCTTAAAATCTGAATCTGCAATTCCTGTTGCTGAATTCCAAAACGCTCAAGGTGAACTTGAAGTTAAAGTTGGTGACACAGTAAACGTAGCTTTAGATGCAGTTGAAGATGGTTACGGCGAAACTAAACTTTCTCGTGAGAAAGCTGTTCGTCATGAATCTTGGATTGAATTAGAAAAAGCTTACGAAGATAAAGCGACCGTTATCGGTTTAATCAACGGTAAAGTGAAAGGCGGTTTCACAGTTGAGTTAAACGGTGTTCGTGCATTCTTACCAGGTTCATTAGTTGATACACGTCCTGCACGTGAAGCTGATCACCTACTTGGTAAAGAATTAGAATTCAAAGTAATCAAATTAGATCAAAAACGTAACAACGTTGTTGTTTCTCGTCGTGCAGTGATCGAATCTGAAAACAGCCAAGAACGTGAACAGATCCTTGAGAACCTAGCTGAAGGTTCAGAAGTTAAAGGTATCGTTAAAAACTTAACTGACTACGGTGCATTCGTAGATTTAGGTGGCGTTGACGGTTTATTACACATCACTGATATGGCTTGGAAACGTGTTAAACACCCAAGCGAAATTGTGAATGTAGGCGACGAAGTGACTGTTAAAGTATTAAAATTTGACAAAGATCGTACTCGCGTATCTTTAGGCTTAAAACAATTAGGTCAAGATCCTTGGGTTGCTATCGCTGAAAACCACCCAGTAAACAGCAAATTAACTGGTAAAGTAACTAACTTAACTGACTACGGCTGTTTCGTTGAAATCTTAGATGGTGTTGAAGGTTTAGTTCACGTTTCTGAAATGGATTGGACTAACAAAAACATCCACCCATCTAAAGTTGTAAGCTTAGGCGATACAGTTGAAGTAATGGTGTTAGAAGTTGACGAAGAACGTCGTCGTATTTCTTTAGGTTTAAAACAATGCAAACCTAACCCATGGACTCAATTTGCTGAAACTCACAACAAAGGCGACAAAGTTACTGGTAAAATCAAATCAATCACTGATTTCGGTATCTTCATCGGTCTTGAAGGTGGTATCGACGGTTTAGTTCACTTATCTGACATTTCTTGGAATGTTGCAGGTGAAGAAGCAGTTCGTAACTACAAAAAAGGTGACGAAGTTTCTGCAGTAGTATTAGCAGTAGATGCAGTGAAAGAACGTATTTCTTTAGGTATCAAACAACTTGAAGATGATCCATTCAACAACTTCGTAGCAATCAACAAAAAAGGTGCAGTAATTTCTGCAACTGTTGTTGAAGCTGACGCTAAAGGTGCTAAAGTTGAATTAGCAGGTGGCGTTGAAGGTTATATCCGTGCAGCAGACTTAACAAACGAAGTTGCAGCAGGTGATGTAGTTGAAGCGAAATACACAGGTGTTGATCGTAAAGCTCGTATCGTTCACTTATCTGTAAAAGCGAAAGATCAAGCTGAAGAAGCCGCTGCAGTTGCAAACGTGAATACCAAACAAGAAGATGTTGCTATTCCAAACGCAATGGCTGAAGCTTTCAAAGCAGCTAAAGGTGAATAATTAATTCACATAAATAAGGCTGGGTCATTGACTCAGCCTTATTACTACCAGCTATAATTAACAAGGATTTAGCGGTAATTTATTATGAACTAATGCATTACCTGTAAGTCTTAATAACAAGTTTAAGTATAAGTTTAAAGGAGAGTTGACGATGACTAAATCTGAACTAATTGAAAATCTATCAACAAAGCACCCAACTTTATCCGCAAAAGAAGTAGAAGGTATTGTAAAGGATATTCTTGAACTCATTGCACAATCTTTAGAAGAGGGGAATCGTATTGAAGTACGTGGTTTTGGTAGCTTCTCTTTACACCATCGTCAGCCGAGAGTTGGCCGTAATCCTAAAACCGGTGATTCTGTAAAATTAGATGCTAAATCTGTACCTCACTTTAAAGCGGGTAAAGAATTAAAAGATCGTGTAAATGTTTTTGCTTAAACATTCAATCGATATCAATAAAACGACACTTAGGTGTCGTTTTTTATTACAAATTTTGGCATAATGAATCTATTCTTAACAAGGAGATTGTGATGATTAAATATATTCTCGGACTCATTATTGTGCTAGCTATCGTAATCGTTGCGGTAACTATAGGGGCGAATAATGATCAAGTAATCACCTTTAACTACATTGTTGCTGAAAGCCAATTCCAACTTTCAACGCTAGTCGCGATTTTATTTGGTTTTGGATTAATTTTAGGTTGGTTAATTACTGGATTCTTCTACTTAAAATTAAAATTCAAAAATATGTCGTTAGCGCGTCAAGTTAAACGTCAAACATTACAAATTAACGAATTAACGACTACTCGTGATAAGGCAGTATAATGCTTGAATTACTCTTTCTGCTTCTGCCAATAGCCGCCGCTTACGGTTGGTATATGGGGCATCGGAGTGCTAAGAAAGATCAGGAAGATATTAGTAATAAACTCTCTCGTGATTATGTCACGGGGGTCAATTTTTTGCTTTCCAATCAAACGGATAAAGCCGTTGATTTGTTTCTTGATATGTTGCAAAAACAAGAAACAGAAAATGAAATTGAAAGCAACTCACAATTTGAAGCTGAGCTAACGCTCGGTAATCTTTTCCGTTCTCGAGGCGAAGTGGACCGTGCTTTGCGGATCCATCAAGCACTTGATCGCAGTCCCAATTATTCTTTCGAACAAAAATTATTAGCTAAACAGCAACTTGCCAAAGATTTCATGGCAGTCGGTTTTTATGACCGTGCTGAAGCGCTTTACATCATTATGGTGGATGAACCAGAATTTGCAGAAAATGCACTGCAACAGCTTTTGGTGATTTATCAAAAAACAAAAGAATGGAAAAAAGCCGTTAATATCGCAGAGAAGCTTGCCAAGATCTCATCTAAAGAAAATAATGTGGAATTAGCACAATGTTATTGTGAATATGCCTTAAGCGGTGAACTTGAAAGTGCG
This sequence comes from Haemophilus sp. HMSC068C11, assembly GCF_001815355.1. Classification (GTDB taxonomy): domain Bacteria; phylum Pseudomonadota; class Gammaproteobacteria; order Enterobacterales; family Pasteurellaceae; genus Haemophilus_D. The sequence goes on along the minus strand of NZ_KV820360.1, from coordinate 154,914 downwards.
GTCGAAAAACGCAGTATTTTACAAAAAGCGCTGAATGTATCTCCAACCAGTGTGAGAGCATCAATGCTGCTTGCTGATTTAGAAATGGCTAATAAAAACTATCGTCAAGCCATTCACTTTTTAGAGAATATTCTTGATCAAAACCCAATTTATATTGGTGAAGTGCTGAAAACGCTCAAATATTGTTATGATGAATTAGGAGAGAGAGATAACTTTGAGTTATTCTTGATTCGAGCTAGCCAGCAGGTTAACAATACGAAAGTCGATTTAATGTTAGCAAGCGTGATTGAAGAGAAAGATGGTAAGAGTGCCGCACAATCGAAACTTTATCAGCAGTTAACAAAACATCCGAGTACGTCTATTTTCCACCGTTTTATTCAATTTCAAATTGATGATGCAGAGGAGGGGCGAGGTAAAGAAAGCTTAATTTTGCTACATAAAATGGTCGGTGAGAGAATTAAGCAAGGCTTTGGTTATCGTTGCTCAAATTGCGGTTATCAAACCCATAAATTAATGTGGAATTGTCCTTCTTGTAAACAGTGGGAATCCATCAAACCAGAACATAATTAATTGACACAGTGAGGTAAAATTATGAATAGCAAAGTAATCGTTGCATTGGATTACGAAACGGAAGCACAAGCGCTATCCCTCGTGGATCAAATTGATCCAAGCTTATGCCGTTTAAAAGTGGGTAAAGAAATGTTTACCACACTAGGAACAAATTTCGTTAAGCAATTACACGAGCGTCAATTTGATGTTTTCCTCGATCTTAAATTTCATGATATTCCTAATACTGTGGCAAGAGCAGTGCGTTCTGCGGCTGATTTAGGGGTATGGATGGTTGATGTCCATGCTAGCGGTGGTCTGAAAATGATGGAAGAGGCGAAGAAAATTCTCGAGCCTTATGGAAAAGATGCGCCTTTATTAATTGCAGTAACCGTATTGACAAGTATGGAAGATTTGGATTTATTACAAATCGGTATTAATTCTTCACCACTTGAACATGTATTACGTCTTGCGCATTTAACCCTGCGTGCGGGATTAGATGGAGTCGTTTGTTCACCACAAGAAGTGGAGATTTTACGTAGTACTTGTGGCCCTGATTTTAAATTAGTCACACCGGGGATTCGTCCAATTGGAAGTGATTTTGGTGATCAACGTCGCGTCATGACTCCCGCTGCGGCTATTAGTTCTGGTTCTGATTATTTGGTGATTGGTCGCCCAATTACTCAAGCTGAAAATCCAGCAGAAGTGCTTCGTTCAATTAATTCATCACTTTTGTAATATGACAGAGAGTACTTTAGTTTATTCTACCGAAGTAGGTAGAATTAAAGAGCAAAAGCAGCCAGTACAACGCCCTAAAGGTGATGGTGTGGTTCGCATCCAAAAACAAACCAGTGGTCGAAAAGGCGCAGGCGTTTCAGTGATTACTGGGCTAGATTTAGCCGATGATGAATTGAAAAAGTTAGCGGCTGAACTTAAAAAGCGGTGTGGTTGTGGTGGTTCAGTTAAAGATGGCAATATTGAGATTCAAGGCGAAAAACGCGATTTACTGAAACAGCTTTTAGAACAAAAAGGGTTTAAAGTAAAATTAGCCGGTGGCTAAGATAAAACAAAAAATCCATCTTCAATTGAAGATGGATTTTTTTATGATTAACTTTCCATGAAGTCTGGTTGGTAAGCAAAGAAAATGGCCCCCAAGAAACTTAATACAGCAAATACCAGAAATACATTATTTGGATTTGTAGCTTTGCGACTAAAATATTTAGCCGAGAAGAAAATATAAAGCACAAGCATGATGATTTTCATGATGAGCCAGCTTTGTAACTGATAACCGACCAAGAAGAAAATCGTTAAGCCACTCGCAATTAAAAGTGTGTCAACTAAGTGCGGTAAAATTTTTAGCAGTTTAATTGCTCGCCAATCTTTCCCACTTAATTGCATTCCCCCACGGATAATTAATAATCCTAAACTTAAAAATGCACAAACAATGTGCAAATAAACTAACATAATCACTCCAGATGTAAAAGGAAAGTGCGGTCAAAAGTGACCGCACTTTAATTTCTTATTTTGCAATACGCTTATATTTAATACGATGTGGTTGTGTTGCGGCTTCACCTAAGGTTTTCTTTTTCCACTCTTCGTAGTCTGAGAAGTTACCTTCGTAGAACGTCACTTTACCTTCATCACCGTAATCTAAAATATGAGTTGCAATACGGTCTAAGAACCAACGGTCATGGGAAATCACCATTGCACAACCAGGGAATTCTAAGATCGCATTTTCTAACGCACGTAAGGTTTCAACGTCTAAGTCATTGGTCGGTTCATCCAATAACAGTACGTTACCACCACGTTGTAAAAGTTTAGCTAAGTGTAAACGACCACGCTCACCACCAGATAATTCGCCCACACGTTTTTGTTGATCTACGCCTTTGAAGTTAAAGCGTCCCACATAGGCACGGCTTGGAATTTCAAAGTTACCAATAGTGAGAATATCTTGTCCGTTAGACACTTCTTCCCATACGGTTTTCTTATCATCCATTGAATCACGGAACTGATCGACAGAGGCAAGAACCACAGTTTCACCCATCGTAATTGAGCCGCTATCCGGTTGTTCTTGACCTGAAAGCATACGGAATAGGGTAGATTTACCCGCACCATTCGCTCCGATAATACCCACGATAGCACCTTTTGGAATGCTGAATGATAAATCATCAATTAAAGTGCGATCGCCGTAAGATTTAGTGAGGTGTTCTACCTCAATCACTTTATCACCTAAACGTGGACCAGGTGGAATAAAGAGTTCGTTAGTCTCGTTACGTTTTTGATATTCGCCAGAGTTCAATTCATCAAAGCGAGCCATACGTGCTTTGCTTTTCGCTTGGCGGCCTTTCGGATTTTGACGAACCCATTCTAACTCTTTCGCAATTGATTTTTGACGCGCATTTTCAGTTGCTTGTTCTTGTTCTAAACGTTTCTCTTTTTGCTCTAACCAAGAAGAGTAGTTGCCTTCCCAAGGAATACCTTCACCACGGTCAAGCTCTAAGATCCAACCTGCTACATTATCTAAGAAGTAACGGTCGTGGGTAATCGCCACAACGGTACCTTCGTAGTCATGTAAGAAACGCTCTAACCATGCTACCGATTCTGCATCTAAGTGGTTGGTTGGCTCGTCTAATAAGAGCATGTCTGGTTTTTCGAGTAATAAGCGACAAAGTGCGACACGACGACGTTCACCACCAGATAAATGTTCGATTTTTGCATCCCAATCCGGTAAACGTAATGCATCTGCTGCACGTTCTAATTGGTTATCTAAATTATGCCCATCATGTGCTTGAATAATGGCTTCAAGGTTTGCTTGTTCAGCCGCGAGTTTATCGAAATCCGCATCAGGATCAGCATAAAGCGCATAGACTTCATCTAAACGAGTCAGTGCATTTTTTACTTCAGAAACCGCTTCTTCTACCGCTTCACGTACAGTTTGTTGCGGATCCAGTTTTGGTTCTTGTGGAAGATAACCAATCTTAATACCTGGTTGTGGACGAGCTTCACCTTCGAACTCTTTATCCACGCCCGCCATAATGCGTAAGAGGGTTGATTTACCCGCACCATTTAAGCCGAGCACCCCGATTTTTGCGCCAGGGAAGAAGCTTAAAGAAATATCTTTCAAAATATGACGCTTCGGTGGCACCACTTTGCCGACACGGTGCATCGTATATACAAATTGCGTTGACATAATTTTCTCGATGTTATGAATAAAAGTGCGGTTATTTTACTTGATGTTTAGGGAATAAGCTATTTGAAAGGCAAAAAAAACCACCCATATAGGGTGGTAGGAAAGTAGTTTAGCTATATTTATGATTATTTTATTTAGGAACTTTATGAATATCAAGCAATCACTTGACGAGACAAATAGTACATAAATTTCAGTTACAAGGGAAATGTGAATGAATAATTTGTTGATACAAATCAAGAAAATCACAGGATTTTTTACGTTTAGATCGATTTTTATTCGATTTTGATTAGGAACTGCTTGTGATAAAATCTGTCTATTCAATTATTTAGCCCACTTTATTCTTATTTATGTTTAAAAAATTACTCCTAGGATTATCGCTAATTTCTCCTTTTTCGGTTCTCGCACATCCTCATGCCTTTATTGATATGCAAACCAAACCATTAGTAAAAGATAATCAATTAATTGGTTTCTCGACGCAGTGGTTACTGGATGAAGCCAGTTCTTCAGCTGTCTTGTATGATGTGAAGCAGGCAAAAGGAGATAAGACCGCCCAACAGAAATTAGTTGATGAAGTAATGGCAAACGTTGTGAATGAACATTACTTTAGTTATGTCTTTGATAAAGAAAATCACAAAATTAAATATAAAAAACAGCCTGAAAATTATGGCATGCGTGTTAAAGGAAATGAGGTGGAGTATTATTTTGATTTTCTTTTAGCTCAGCCACAGACTTTGCAAAATAATGAATTTACGCTAATGACTTATGACAGCACCTATTATGTGGCAATGCGTTATGCTGAAATAGGTAAAAGAGCGGTTGATTTTTCAGCACTTCCTGCAAACTGCAAAGGGGAAGTGCTCGAACCTAATGTGGATGAAAAAATTAAATCCTACGCTTCATCATTGGATAAATCGCAAAAAAATGAAGATGATTCTCTTGGTGTATTGTTTGCGCAGAAAGTAAAAATTAAATGTGAATAAAAAAATGAAGTTAAAATTGACCGCACTCTTTATCGGCTTATTAGCGATTATTTTCGCCTTGCTACCTTGGCTTTTTGTGCAAGTAGCCGATTGGCAAAAAGCCTTTAATCAGCTGATTTCTGAAAATCTACATCAGATTCAAGCACATTCATCTACAGCAGGATTATGGTTGATTTTCGCCGCCTTTTCTTATGGTGTATTACATGCATTAGGGCCTGGGCATGGGAAATTTATTATCGCTGGTTATCTTTCTACTCATGAAAGCCAACTTAAAACCAGCATACGCTTAAGTTTACTTTCCTCTCTCATGCAAGGTCTTGTCGCAGTTGCAGCAACCTCCATTGTGGTGGTGATACTTAATCTTTCCTCAAAATATTTTAAACTTAGTCAGTTGTGGCTGGAACGTAGCGCACTCATTTTATTATTGTTGTTAGGGCTTTATTGGATTGCTCAAGGTTTAAAAAGCTTGAAGAAAAAACAATCTTTTCGTATCACATCTATTCAATCATTACCAAAACAGATTGGAACAGCTTCGCCTTTTCGATATGAGCAAGGAAAAGTAAGCCAAACACAGTGTAGCTGTGGGCATCAACATCTACCGAATAATCAACAGCTTAAGCAATCAGGTGATTTAAAATCTCAGCTCTTAGTGATTTTGACTATTGGTATGCGACCGTGTAGTGGCGCTATTTTTGTGCTCTTTCTCGCTTATATGCTGGATCTTTATTGGTGGGGAATTGTAGCTACGTTTGCCATGTCTCTGGGCACAGGATTAATGCTTTCACTTTTTGCTGCGTTAGTGCGCTATGCGAGAAATGTCGCAACGCGATTAGGCCATTGGTACGGTTTAACTGGTTCTAATCAAAAAGGCGAGGCAATGATCAAATGTATTGCGGGCGCAATTATGATCTTTTTTGCACTAAGCTTGTTATATGGCACGATGGAGGCTGTAACAGGTGGCGCTGCCTTGTTTGGTGGGTAAAGAAAAGGGCAGCGTTTGCTGCCCATTTATTTGAAAATAGATTATTCAACCCAAGTAACGATTTCTTCAATTGGTCTACGTGATTTTTTAGTAATGTCTCTCGCACGATAACCAAATGTTGCTGCCACAGATACGCCCCATTCATTTGGATCAAAGAGACCTTCAGCGGTTAAAGTTTCATTCATTTTATCGTAGTTAAAGCCTTCAATAGGGCAAGAATCTACACCGATAGCGGCGGCACCAGTGAGCATATTGGCTAATGCAATGTAGGTTTGTTTGCTTGTCCAGTCAAATAATGCACGCTCGCTTTCTGCGGTTTTCATTTCAACTTCTTGTAAGCCTTTATATTTTGCCAAGGCTTTTTCTAACTGCTCACCTTGTAAACCTCTACGCACCGCTACATCACGGAAGAAAGGCGTGTCATAGCGTGCATTTTTCTTCGCAAGAATGATCACTAAATGGCTACAATCATCTAATTGATATTGCATACCCCAGCTAAAAGGTTTGAGTTTATCGCGTAATGCTTTATTTTGAATCACTAAGAACTTCCATGGCTCAGAGCCGACAGAGCTTGGTGATAAACGAGCAAATTCTAAAATTGCCGCGAAATCTTCTTGGCTAATTTTTTTATTCGGATCGTAATAACGTGTGGAGCAGCGATTTTCGAATACCTGAAGCATTTGTTCGCGTGTAATTTGACTCATGTTTTCTTCCTCTTAACATTATCTAATTTGTGATCTTTCGACCGCACTTTAGCGCTCTTTCCAATATCCAATCCACTCTTTGAGTAATTGCATATTTTTCGTAATCGCGCCACCTTGTGGAATAAAATGCATCATATTGAGTCCATAACTGTCAGGCGTAATGCCTTCACCTACACTTGCAGGTAACACATCAAAACCTTGTTGTTGGAACAATAATTTTGCACGTTGCATATGCCATTCATTGGTGACTAAAATAATTTTGTGAATACCTTCTTTTTCCAACATTTGTTTGGTGAAAAGGGCATTTTCTTTGGTAGTAAGAGCTTTAGGTTCAATCCATTTAGTGGGCACATTAAAGAAGTTTTTGAGTTCTTCCGCAGCGATTTTTGCTTCAATGGCGCCAGTTGGACTCGCCCCTGTAATTAATAATGGCAAGTGCGTTTCTTTTTGCAAGAATGCGGCATAGCGTAAGCGTTCAAGTTGAATACCTGTTGAAGCTAATGGTGCATAAAGCTCTTTGTTATCACGTAAACCACCGCCAAGTAAAACGATCGCTTGCGCTTGTTGATAATCTTGCAGAGTTAAATGATCTTCAGTAATGAGACTGTCTTTAAGTACTTGTGCAGTGTAAGGAATGCTTAAAAGATAGAGTAGAGAGAAACCAAGTGCGGTCGAAATTCGGCTTAATTTTTTGAAATTGAATTTAGCTAGAATAAGTGAAAGTCCCCATAAAATTAAAATATTAAATGGGGGAAGAATCATGGTTGTAATCAGTTTTTTCAATTCAAACATTATTTATCCAATTCAACAAAATCTAATTCTTTGGTCCATAATTTGGCATAGCTACTATTTTTGCCATAAGAGTTATCGCAAACACGATTTGGAATTTCTAACAAGCAAGAGAAAATATGACCATGTAAGCGAGTTGTGGTGACTTTATCATTCGCTAAGAATACTTGTGCAACACGTTTTACAATGCGTTGAGTATAGGCATACCAAAACTGATGGCAAAGATCTTTCAGCCAACCCAGACCAAATTTATTGGCTATTTTACTCATTCGCCAGCTTACTGCTAAAACAACATCGTCTTCTGTTGAAAGAATATCTTCCCAGTCTTTTACATTGCTGTTAGCAGGCAGTTGAGCAAGGATATTTTTCTCGATATCACTTGCTTCAATATCTTTACGTAGGAAGTAAAGTTGCTCACCAGTTTTGCCTTGTTTCGTTTCCATGGTGCCATAAAGCTGATGAGCCATGTCCGGTGATAAATAAACATGATCAGAAAATTGAGCAAATAGATTCGCGGTTCTTTCGTCACGAGCCAGTAAATGACAATCACTGTGGCTACGGAAAAGTGCGGCTGATTTTTGCAGATTTTCTTCGTGTTTAAAATAAGCAGTTTGTGGCAGCACAATAATGCGATTATTCGGGAAATGCGTCACCATTTCTTCACGGATTTTTTGATGCTGCGGATAAAGATCGCCAAAATTACCGCCACCATGTAAAAGGATGGTGGTGTTTGGTGTAATTTTCGCTTTAACTTCTTCAAGATCTAAATCATATTCGCAACGTTTTAAGGTCACATTAATATGGTGATCTTTAAAAAATTGCTCGGTTCCGTGATAAATCAGCAAATCGCCCACGTTCAAATGAAGCGGGTAGTCGAAATAAAATACGTCGTTTTTATCTTTGATCAGTTCGACAATAGGATTCAGTTTGTTTTTTAAATCAATAAGGAGTTGATTCATTTTTTTACTCTTTTCTTTAAATAGCTAAACAAGAAATTTTTTTCAGCTGTGTTTAATCCGAAGATTAAAATGACACAGATTAATACCATTTCTAAAATGATGGATTGTCCAACAAATTCCAATAAAGAATAACTGCGGGTAGTATCGGATATATAGATGATACCTAATAGCAGACCAAACACCACGCCAACATTCATTAAATATGAGACAAATTCTTTTTGGTTAAATTTAATTTTTTTATTAATAAAATATAATCGATAGATTTGTGAGATGACCATCGTACTAAATTTACCCACAAAGGCAAATACTGGATTATAACCTAGTGTGAACAAATAATAAGCCAAAGGCACCGTACAAAGATCGATTAACGCGACGATGATATTGTATTGTTTTACGGTGGATGTGCCAATGGCTAATGCACTCATCCAAAATGCCCCAGCCATTGCACTGATTAATAAGCAAGCAATAATAGCTTGTACGAGTTGCTCAGTATATTGTGGAAGATGATCGCCTAGCCAAAATGTCAGTAAGGTATGGGTGAAATACAATACAGGGGCAGAGAGAATCGCCATTAAATAAAGTGAATATTTTGAAATACCAAGAATTAATTGGCGATTGCGATCGTAATCTTTTGCTGCATAAGACTGAACCAACTGCGGATTAGCCGCCATTTGGAAATTATTCACAAAGCTATAAACAGCACCTTCTACTTGTGTTGCAATGGCAACAGCTGCGTTGACTGCTACACCAAAGAATAAGTTAGACACCATATTTAAGCCTTGGGTCGAACCTACATAGGCAACTTGCCCCATAAGCATCCAACCTGAAAAACTCACCATTTCTTTGGTTTTGCTTAAATCTTTATATAAACGGAAACGTGCAGCTTCTTTGAAATAATATTTAGTGAATAACACATAAAGAGAGAGCACAATTAAGCTGACTGAAAGCAATAAGCAGCCATAAGTAATCAACTTATCGTAATGTGTGATGTGGCTTAAGATAAAGACAGAAGTCAGTTTTAAGATAGTTTCACCTAATCCCAACCAAGCATAGAATCCCATTTTCTCGTGTGCAACAATCATGGCATTGAATGGCACCTTGATGATTTCAACAAGGGCAATAATTAATGCTAATTGGTAAACGATATTTGCGGCTTGCAAGCGTTCAGCGGGGATCACCAATTTGTGATTTAAAAACCATAAACCGACGGTTTCGGCTAACACGAATACGATAAAAATAATGAGTAGGTGATTTAAGATGCTAATATTAAAGACTTTATTGACGCGTTGAATATCATTCGAGGCTTTTTCTACGTTAATAAAACGCTGAGTGGTGGCGGTCATTGTGCCATTAAAAAAGGAAAATAAGACCACAACCCCCATCACAATGTTGTAGATACCAAAATCTTCTACACCCAATACCTGTAATACCACACGAGAGATATACAGCATGGCTCCCATGTTGAAGAGCATGCGGATGTAAAGAAATAGCGTATTTTTTGCAATGGTTTTATTTGACATTGTGAAAATGAAATTAGAAAAATTGGGGGAATTATAGGGGGGATTGGTGTGTGTAGCAAGCATTGTGCAAGTTCTAGGTAGCCGTATAGGCCTTATAAAGAGAAAAGGCTAAATATAATTTAGCCTTTTGTTATTTATACGATGCAGACTGCCAGATCTAATTGCTTGTTATGGAATTGATGTAATGTACCACGATGGCCGACACTTAGAATGATCATATTTGGTAAGCGCTCTTTAATCGTTTTATAAAGGAGATACTCTGTTGGCTCATCAAGTGCTGATGTGGTTTCATCTAAAAAGACCACTTCAGGCTTCGTCAGTAAAATCCGAATAAATGCCACACGCTGTAATTCACCCGGTGACAAAATCGCTTGCCAATCGTTATCTACATCTAAGCTATGAAGATATTTATCCAAACAACAATCTGCCAGTGTTTTTTCCAATTCAGGATGATAAGGGTCGATATCCGGATAGCAAATCGCTTCACGTAGCGTACCTTGTGGCATATAAGGCCGCTGCGGTAAGAATAAACTGGTCACACAAGGATGTTCCACCAGACCAACAGTCTCAAAAGGATAAATCCCCGCCATCGCTTTTAATAGCGATGTTTTCCCTGTGCCAGATGGACCTTGAATTAATAAAGCATCACCATTTTTTAACTCAATATTTAAGTTATTAAGCAACAATCTGCCTTGGTCATCTTTAATACCAAAATTTGATAACGCTACACGGTTAGAACATTTCATGGGTTGATGAACCTCTAAATGATCTAATTCATCCAATTTAGTCATAAAACCATAAAGACGATTTAAGCGCGCTTGGTAGAGCGTAAATTCTTCATAGAACAAACGGAAGAAAGAAAGTGCGGTCATTAATCGGTTAAATGCTTGCACAGTTTGGTGCATATCACCCAGTTTGATTTGTCCAGTGAAAAAACGAGGCGCTTGCAGCATTAACGGTAAAAGTTTTGCAACACGCGTGACACTTCCATTAAAGCCATCTAATCCCAACATTCTCAACACAATTGCCCAACGGTTATGAATGATTTCGGCGAATTTGTTTTTCAGTAAATGCTGTTCTTGCTGTTCACCTTGATAGAACGCGATACTTTCCGCATTATCTCGCACTCGAATTAAAGAATAACGGTAGTCACCATTGAGTTTTTCTTTATTGAAGTTCAGTTTGATCAACGGATGACCAATCCAAACAGACATCAGTGTTGCGAGGATAATAAAAGCATAAATAAAGAAAACGACGCCTTTTTCGATATTCAAGCCAAAAAGACTTAATACGCCTGAGAGAGACCAAAGGATGATAGTAAATTCAATGGTGGTCAGAACAGAATTAATCATGCCACGTACAATAGTAACAGTGCTGCTGATAAATTCACGTGCATCTTGCTCAATACGTTGATCAATATTATCGGGTAGCTCTTTTTCGTATTTAAGACGATAGTATTTTTTATTTTCTAACCATCGTTTAACAAGGACTTTATTTAAGCTTTCCAACCAACGGATTTCAAATACTTGTTGCAAGAAATAATCGGCGATGGAGTGGATAACTTGTACCAATACTAAGAGGGCATTCAGTTTTGCAAAGAACCAAAACTTATTCGCATCTAATTCCTGCATTGAGCTATAAAGCCCATTATAGAAAAAAGAGTTGAGTACGCTGAAGCGCACTTCTAATAAAATCATGGTAAACAACACCAGTAGCATAACGATGATTTTGATGCTGTTACGGCGATTAATCGAAGGGGATGCAATATGCCAAAACTTTTGACCAAATGTGGTTTGTTTTAGTGCTATCATCACCATGCTAAAGCATAAAACTACCCAGAAAAGTGCGGTCAAAATCCAGCTTAAACTTGAGTTAAGTTCAGTTTGCCAATTCATTGATTATCCATAAAGTAAAAAACGAAAAAAGGGCGAAATGATTCGCCCTCGTCTTGTGCGCTCAATTAAAACTCAACTTTCGTGTTGAAGATAAATTCACGTCCATAACCTAATGCAACAGGGATTAACGTGTTTGTTGCGTTACCAGAGGTAGATGGATAGTAAGTTTTATCTGTTAAGTTTTTACCGTTAATTTGGAAAGACACTTTCTTGCCAGAGATTTTGGTATCGTAAGCAATAAAGGCATCATATACCACGGCATGAGGTAATTTGTATGCTTTTGTGTAATCACTGTTATAAGCATGCCAAGAGCCTAAATAACGAGCACCCCCACCAACACGGATGTTACCAAAATCAAATTCACCTACGTTATAAGCTAAGAATAGAGAAGCTTGATGTTTTGGTACACCTGAAAGTTGTTGATTTACCGCATCAGGATAAAGCTCATTTTCAAGTGATTTTACTTTGGTGTAGGTATAGTTAGCCGCTACGCTTAGACTATCCGTAATTTGACCATTAAGATCGAATTCCACACCGCGAGAACGTTGTTTGCCGACGATATTTAATTGTGCATTTGAACCCGAACCAACTGCTTCTGCCACATTACGTTTGGTGATATTGAATAATGCAAGTGTCGCGTTGAAGCCAGAGTTTTCGTATTTTGCACCAATTTCAAAAGATTTACCTTGTTCTGGTTTTAAATCGCCGCTAACAGGTGTTGCCACACTCATTTGTGGACGGAAAGACTCAGCGTAGTTAGCAAATGTCGCAATATGTGGCGTAAATTTATATACAGCGCCTAATTGATACAATAATTTACCATCGTGTTGATCGGTATTTCCGGTTTTGGTTAGATTTTGACCTTTTTTACAGTTTGCTGCATTTAAGCAGTGACGTCCTGCAAATTGATCAAAGTACTCATAACGTAAACCACCCGTCATGATAAAGTTATCTGTAAAGTAGGCGGTGTCTTGAATATAAACACCAACGGTTTTGAGATAGTTATATTGGTAGGCGTTGCCATTACCATTTTTATGTGCTGCAACAGGGCTGGTATAGTTTGGATTATCAATATTGATATCAGAATTCATGATGCCTTGGTTATAAATAGGTCCAATATCGCGGATATTACGCATGACATCTACACCAGCTACAAAACGGTTAGCAATATCACCAATACCAAATTCACCAACGATGTTTAATGTACCGCTATGAACACGTTGATCGCCTTGTTGCTGTTCAATCGCACGGCGGGCTGTACGAGTTTTCACGTTAATATTTGTAATACGAGCTTGATTGTAGAAATATTTGTAACGAGCATAGCTATAACCAGCATTTAATTTCCAACCGTCACTCAATTTGTGTTCGATTTTGAAATCAATGTTATCGGTTTTTGCGGTTGTTTCATTATTTGGTTCATCTAAACGACGCGATACAGGAATGTCCGGTAAGGCATTCGTCGCCGTTAAAAGGTTTGTGCCACGATCAAATGGCTCAAGAATATCTTTGTGTTCATAAGAAAGAAGTACTTTAGTTTTATCATTTTCCCAAGAAAGTGATGGCGCGTAAGTCGTATTTTTCACTTTGCCAAAATTACGCCAGTAGTCTTTTTCTTGTTTGTCATAGATAAAGCGGTAAGCAAAACCATTTCCTAAACCACCAGTGAAATCTAATTGGGTTCCCCATAGGCTATGATTACCTAAAGTTCCACCGATAACATAGCGTGGTGTTTGTTGTGGTTTTTTAGTAATGATATTAACCACGCCACCTGGATCTTGAATACCATAAAGCACAGATGCAGGCCCTTTTAAAACTTCAACGGTTTCAGTTGTCGCGCTAAAGTTTTTAGCTGGGCCAGCTTGTAAACCGTTACGCATAATTGAGTTGTCACGGTTTCCACCAAAACCACGTTTCTGAATAGAGTCAAACATACCACCTAAGGTGTTGGCTTGGCTCACACCACTAACGTTATAAAGTGCATCAATGAGTGATTCAGGCTTGCGATCTTCCAATAGTTTAGTTGAAAGAATATTTACTGTGTTTGGTGTGTCGAATACAGGCACTTCAGCTTTTGATACAACGGATGTCCCGGTTGTTTGATAACCATTTTGTTTGATACCCGTATCTTGAACATTGATTTGCTCAAGTACTTCGGTGTTTGTATTTGCGGCTTGTTCAGTTTCCGCAAAAGTAGACGCGGAGAAACTCGCCAAAAGTGCAGTTGAAATAAGACTTAATTTAAATTTCATAATTGTGTTCCGATATATAACCCGATAGATAATAAAAGAGGCGCAAGTATAGCGAAAACGTTTTCGTCGATCAATGAAAATTATTTTCATTTGAGTAATAGTTGTTTAGAAAGCTTTTCTTCAAATTAAGAGGGGGATAAAAAGAAAAAATCCCAAGCTAAAAAGCTTGGGATTGCAACATGGTGCACTAGCTGAACCCGAATTAGCTTGTATTGTATTGATTTTAAATGTTTATTTTTCAAAGGCAAAAATCTTGTTACTAAGCTTGTTACTAAAAATCAAATTTACTAGAAATTTATGATAGTTTCTGATGCCATAATACCACTAATAAGCCGTGCGTTAAAAATTTTATAGAAAAACTGTTCACCTTGTTCACCAATCCTTAAAACTCTTTATTTATTATATAGTTATATTCTTTTCTATTGTTCACCAACTGTTCACCATTGTTCACCTTTGTTCACCAATCAAAAAAAAGATATCTCAATACAGAATATTTAGTCTATAGCTGTTCAAAATTTAAGCAATCAAACAATTCTAACTTACCGTATCTAAACGTAACTAAACTATTGAAAAATAATGTGTTTAATTAATAATCTAAACGCTATATATTATATTTTGACTTAATAAAAGTCGTCTAAATTTAGACTAAGAAATTTCATAAGGAATAAATGAATATGTTTAAAAAACTAATTGAGTTACGCCAACAAAAGGCGGAAAAAGTCGCAGAAATGCGCTCAATGCTTGAAAAAGCAGAAAAAGAGAATCGTTCATTGAATGAAACTGAATCAGTAGATTTTGAAAAGCTGAAAGATTTAGTCAAACAGATGACTGATGAAATCAGCAAGTATGAAACCGTAGTAGATGAAGAACGTAGCCTAGATGCTCAAACTAAACAGGTAGAACAACGCAACATGAAACAACTTTCAAATGATGAGTTACGCCATTATGTGAAAACTGGTGAACTTCGCAATTTAACTACGGCTAACGGTGAAGATGGCGGATATTCAGTTATCCCACAGTTAGACAAAGATGTAATGAAACGCTTAACAGACGATAGCGTAATGCGCCAACTTTGTAACGTAGTACGCTTACCGGTTGGAGCGAAAGAATACAAAAAATTAGTATCGGCTGGCGGCGCAGCAGTAGAACACGGAACAGAAGGCACAGCACGAAACGGCACAGCAAGCCCGAAACTTCATGAAGTAACAATCGCTTTAAATTCAATCTATGCTTATCCTAAGACTACACAAGAAATCTTAGACTTCTCAAGCATTGATGTTTTAGGTTGGCTAACTGATGAAATTTCTGAAACCTTCACAGAAACAGAAGAAACTGATTTAACTTCCGGTGATGGTAACAAGAAATCAAAAGGCTTCTTAACCTACCAACGCACAACCGAAGATGACAAAACTCGACAATTCGGCAAACTTCAAAAAATTGAAGTAGCAGGTGTAGCGAAGATTGATGCAGATACTTTAATCGATGCGTTCTATACACTTCATAGCAAATACCGTAAAAATGCGGTTTGGGTGATGTCATCAACGATTGCAGCAGCATTACAAAAACTTAAAAACAAAAACGGCGATTATATCTGGCGCGATGGTTTAACAGCCGATGCCCCAGCAACATTATTAGGTCGTCCAGTCCACTTCTTAGAAACAATGCCGACAGGCGGAGCAAACAAAGCAGTAATTGCCTTCGGTGACTTCAAACGCGGATATTTCATCGTAGATCACGAAACAGGCGTGCGAACCCGTCCGGACAACTTAACCGAACCGGGATTCTATAAAGTACACACCGATAAATATTTAGGTGGTGGCGTAGTAGATTCAAACGCTATCAAAGTGATTGAGACAACAGCATAAATCATAGAGGGGCGAAAGCCCCTTTTTTTGCTTAATAGGTGAAATATGAATAAAGAATTTGAAATCCGCTCCGCAACACTTTCAGCCGATGAAGAAAATCAAAAGCTAGTCGGTTATGCGGTGAAATGGAATAGCCCTTCACAAGTGCTTTACTGTGATTTTGTGGAATCCTTTGCGCCTAAAGCTTTCAGTGACAGCCTAGCGAGTGGCGAAGATGTGCGCGCACTCTTTGAACATGACTACACCAAGTTACTAGGTCGAACAAGTGCGGGAACATTAAAGCTAGAAGAAGATTCAACCGGCTTACGCTTTGAACTAACTCCGCCCGATACAACAATCGGAAAAGATTTATTAGTTAGTGTTTCTCGCGGTGATATTACAGGGATGTCTTTCGGATTCAGAGCGATGGAAGAAGAATGGAATTTTGATGTAGAGCCTTATCAAAGAACTGTGATTAAAGCGGATCTATTTGAAGTTACCGTAACAAGTATTCCAGCTTATCCGGAAAGCAGTGTTGAAATCGCTAAGCGTTCGATGGTGGCCGTTAAAGAAAAAACGCAAGATAAATCTACCGCACTTTTAAGCAAGTGGGTTGATGTAATGGGGGCGTAATATGTGGAATCCTTTTAGACGAAAAGAGCAACGCAGCGAACCAATCACTATTGATGAATTCATCTCTTACATGGGCGTAAATAATACAGGCGCGGGCGAATATGTCAGCCCACAAACGGCAGAGGCTCTACCAGCGGTTATGAACGCCGTCACAGTGATTGCCGAGGCGGTAGCATCTATGCCTTGTTATCTTTACGCACTGAAAGAAGATGGGCGAGAAAGAATCTACCGTCATCCGGTTGAATATCTTTTAAATGAAATGCCTAACCGAAATCAAACGCCTTACCAGTTCAAATATACGATGATGCGCCATTGCTTGCTAACTGGTAATGCTTACGCAGTGATTGAGTGGAATAACAAGGGCGAACCTGTAAGCCTTACACCTTATCAGCCGAGCGAAGTAAATATCTTCCGTAAAGTAACAGGCGAGCATATTTACCAAGTAACGGACTTAAACGGAGTAACTAGAAACTACCTTCAAGATGAAATGTTACACCTACGCCATAGTTCCTTTGATGGATTTATGGGGCGTTCACCTGTGACAGTTTGCCGTGAAACGATTGGACTAGGTTTAGCACAACAACGACACGGCGCAGCAATCATGAAAAACGGATTGATGGCAAGCGGACTAATCTCAACGGCTGAATGGTTAGACGATGCGAAAGCACAGAAGGCAGTGAAAGCCTTAGAGCGTTACAAAGGCGCGAAGAACGCGGGGAAAACACCAATCCTTGAAGGCTCAATGGAATACAAACAATTAGGCATGACAAACCAAGATGCCGAATGGTTACAAAGTCGAACCTTCACAATTTCCGATATAGCCCGAATCTACAACATAAGCCCGATTTTCCTACAAGATTATTCCAATAGTAGTTATGCGAACTTCAGTGAGGCTAGTAGAGCGTTCTTATCACAAACCTTGCGCCCATGGCTAACTAACTTTGAACAACAGCTTAAAGATGCCTTAATGATTGACTTAACGAGCAGTAGCAAGAAACGGCACTTAATCGAATTTGACACAAGCGACTTACTCCGCACCAGTCAAAACGAACGTTTCAATAGCTATGATGTAGCGATTAAAGCGGGCGTAATGTCACCTAACGAAGTACGCAGACGTGAAGGCTTACCGCCTTATGCTGGAGGTGATGAATTCAGCCAAGCATGGAAACAAACCGTAGAAGTAAAACGCGGTGATGAGCAAGAATCAGGGGTAAGCGATGGCAATCATGATTAAGGCCGGAAAGTATAACAAGGTGATTAGCCTACAAAAGCAAGTGAACGAACAGAACGACTACGGCGGTATTGTGAGTAAATGGAAAACCGTTGCCAATATCCGGGCGGCGGTTGAACCATTACAAGGTAGAGAGTTCTTCTCCGGTGCGGTGCCATTAAATGAAAATACGGTGCGCATTCGCATACGTTACGGAACTAATGTTGATAACACTATGCGCGTGAAATATGGGAGCCGTTCGCTAGAGATAATGAACATTATTGATAGTAAAGAAGCGCACAAAGAACTGCAGCTTATCTGTAAGGAGTTGACCGGCAATGGTGGAAATTAATTTAACGATTGATGAAATCAAAGCGCACTTAAATCTTGATCACGATTTAGATGATGAGTTACTGGAAGCCTATAAGGTGGCCACATTAGAAGTATGCCAAAAACATATTGGCAAAACCTTTGGGGAAGAAGAAACGGAAAAGACCATACTTTTTACCCCGGCTATTAAGATTGGTTGCTTAATGTATATCGCCTATCTCTACACGAACCGAGAAGCCGTCACAGACTTAGCCAACCTTAAACCGGCACCTATGACGATTTCCGCATTGTGGGAAGTGTATAGAGAACCGTGCGCTTACTAAGGATTTAGTAACCGATGCCATACCAACCGTTAAGACGTTGTAGCTATCCCGGATGTAGAAACAAAGTAAAGTCCGGTAGATGTGAGGAGCATAAACCTAAGGACAACCGCCCAAACAGTAGCGCACGCGGTTACGACCACAAGTGGAGCAAATACCGCGAACAATACTTAAAGCATCATCCCCTTTGTGTGATGTGCTTAGAGCAAGGCAAATATACTCCGGCAACAGTGATAGACCATATCAAGCCGGTAGAGAACGGACAAGCCGATCCGTTGTTTTGGGTAGCAAGCAATCATCAGCCTTTATGCCGTGATTGTCACAGCTATAAAACACGAGTGATAGACCAACGCGGATTTGGTGCGAAGAAATGAGGTGTTGTCATGATGACAATGCGAGGGAAAGACGGAAATCCGTCTATTTAACAGAATCAATGCGTTACGTTTAACCTTATACAGAAAGCAATTTTGCGTTTTGTTTTAGAATCAAATGGTTAAACAGAATTTGACTGGGTGGGGGCAATTTCAAAAAGAAAGGCTCAATCCTACGGAACCGCCCTCCCAACTCAATTTTTACGCAAGGCAATTTTTTTGAAAATAAGGAAATGTATGAGTAAGAGAAGAAACTATAAAACCCCTGATTTTTTAGATGGTATCGCTAAAACCAAATGGAAAAGCCGAATTAAACAACTTTCAGAGCGTGGCGATATTAAAGCAGAAGATTTAACGAACCTTGAAATTTATTGCGAAAACTACGCAATTTGGCGTCATTCCGTAGCAGATTTAGCCAAAAATGGCTTCATTATTGTGAATAGTCAAGGCACTCAATCAAGAAATCCAGCCTTATCAGCGAAAGCAGATGCCGAAAAAGTGATGATTAAGATGTCATCTTTGCTAGGTTTCGACCCTGTCAGCCGCAGAAAAAATCCTATTGAAGTAGATGAAGAAGATGCGATAGATGAAATCCTAACTATGTAGGCGAAATATGGAAATATGGCAAGCATACGCAGAGAAAATCAAATCGGGTGAGTTAGTGGCTTGTAAGAAGATAAAACAAGCCGTAGAGCGTTATTTTAACGATTTAAACAATCCCGATTATTTCTTTGATGATGGAGCAGTTAATAAGTTTTTAGCTTTCTCGAAACTATGCCCACACGTTAAAGGACACTTACGCGGACAGCCTATTATCCTTTCAGATTGGCAAGTCTTTCTCTTTGCCAATATTCTAGGCTTTAAGCGTAAAGACACAGGATTAAGAAAATATCGCTCCGCTTACGTTCAAGTAGCAAGAAAGAACGCTAAATCAACGATAGCAGCCGTTTTAGCTAACTGGTTTCTAGTGATGGAAGGCGGACAGCAGGATATATACACCGCAGCCGTTAGTCGAGATCAAGCAAGGATTGTTTTTGATGATGCTCGTCAAATGTGCTTACTTTCAGCTCCATTGAAAAAACGCCTTAACATTCAACAACACAAGCTAATCAATCCGAAGAACAATAGCATTATGCGACCGCTTGCCGCTAAATCCTCAACGATTGAGGGAACTAACCCTAGTTTAGCTATTGTAGATGAATATCACCTACACGCAGACAACAGCGTATATAGCGCGTTAGAGCTAGGGCAAGGCGCACGCCCTGAAGGTTTACTCTTTGCTATTACAACAGCCGGAAGTAACGTTATTTCAGCCTGTAAACAGCATTATGATTATTGCGCTCAAATCCTTGAAGGAAATGATCAGAATGAAAGCCTATTTGTGTTGATTTTTGAGTTAGACGAAGAAAACGAAATCGACAATCAAGAGAACTGGATAAAAGCAAATCCGAATATAGGTAAATCCATTCCTTACCTTGATTTTGAGAACACTATCAAGAAGGCTAGGGGTATTCCGTCCGAATGGGTAGAAATGCTAACTAAGCGCTTTAATGTATGGTGTCAAGGCTCTACGCCGTGGCTAGGTGATGGAAACTGGGCGCAATGTGAACGGAAGTACACTGAAAGCGATTTACTTCATCAAGATTGCTATTTAGGGCTAGATTTATCAAGTACCAACGACTTAACAAGCCTTTGTTATACATTCCCACACGGAAACAAAGTGCGCTTGCTTACACGGCACTACATTCCCGAATTCCAACTTAACAACGTGGCAAATAAAAACCGCGCAATGTATCGAAACTGGGTGCGCAGTGGTTGGCTAATAGCAACGGAAGGGGATTGCATCGACTACGACAAAATCAGAGACGATATTCTGAAAGATGCTGAACGTTTCAATATCAAAATGACAGGCTTTGATGTATGGAACGCAACCCATTTACGAACACAATTACAAGCGGCGGGGCTTGAAGTAGAGCCATTCCCGCAAACATACCAACGATTTAGCCCAGTGGCAAAAAGTGCGGAAGTTTTAATAAACAGACAGATGATAGAACACAACGGCGATCCGGTGCTTACCTGGGCGTTATCCAATGTGGTGATGGAAACCGATGCCAACGCCAACATAAAGCCAAACAAGAAGAAGGCCGCAAACAAAATCGATCCGGCAGTAGCTTTCTTGATGTCATTCGGCACCTATCAACTTGAATATGGCGATCTGATTTTTGAGTTATCAGAAGAACACAAACAGGCATTGGAACAATTTAATGGGATTGATTTATGAGATGTAAACAGGCAAAACAAAACTTACTTCTTTCAGCGGTGAATCACTATAAAAAATCGACCGCACTTTTTACCTTTGTCAGCCTTTACGATGATGAAGAACCCTATCCAATAAGTGAAGTTATTCACGCATTAAAATGTAAATGTAATGCGGCCAAGCGAGAAATAGACAGCCGACCAAATAGCCCGAATATGGACGCGTTAGAAACGATTTACTTTATTGCCAAGAAACAACTTGATGCCATGCTAAAACAGCAAAAAAGAATCAATGCCGGTAAGTGATGAATAATAAAATATTTTCCTTATACTATTGAATTTTCCCCCCTTTGTTACTATGTTATTTGCTATAATAACCAGTAAAAATAAGGGGGAACTATGGGTCTGATACTAGTTGCAATAAAGTGTATGGTTGCTGCTTTTTTTGTCGTATTAGCAATAGTTACCTTTCAAGACTGGTGGTTTATTGTGGCCTTTGGTTTAGCCGGCGGGCTTTCATTTACTATCGGTTGGCTTATTTACGATGAATATAAGCGCCGGAAAGAAAATAAACGGTTGGTGGACGAGCGAGAAAAAAGAAAGAATAGTTGGGTAGAACATGAAATTAATCGTCCGATTATTCAAAAGACTTTACAGAAGCAGAAAGAAAATAAGCCACTTATTACCGGCACGATAAACTGGATAGACGGCAGCACCGGCAAAGAAACCACTTTAATAGATATTAGTATTGATATAAAAAACAAGTAACCGAATAAAGCGCACCTAGGCTGATCCCCGAAAGCAAGAAACCTTATCTTGTTGGTGCGTTCCTATCATGAGGGTAAATGCGAAAGGGGCGTTTATGGAAATCAAGATACCATCCAAAAATGTGTATTCATTAAAAGAGTCTTTAGAATATCTATCTAGAATAGGTGGCAATCATGGATTGACCATTAAAGATTTATTAGATTTTGCTTATGAAGGAAAATTGAGAACTGTTATATTTTTGACAGGTGGTAGAGATTTTGAAACGAGTGAAAATAACTGTAGAGCTAAATTATTCACACTCAATAACAAGCAGCTTGATAGTGTTTATTACATAAAAAACGAAAGTGTTGAAGTGATTTATGACGAAATAGAAATAAGTGAGGTTAAAAACCCACTTCATCATAAAGAAGTGAAAGAGTGCGAGGTAGGCAATAGTCAGCTTCTTAATGTATATTTTCAGCAAATAGTAAAGTCTAACCGAACAATGTCTCGGTATCCTTATGAGAAGATAACACTAATTAAAAGCTATTCGGAACGAGAATTATTGGATAATGTTGAAGGGTTTAGCTTTCTTGGATATTTTAAAATTGAAAATAGCTTATATTATGGGGATAGAGAAAAAATAATTGATGATGGATTTATAATTAAAGATTTTATGTCACTATTTGAAAGTATAGTGGAAAATGGAACTAAGCTATCCTTTAAGTTAGAGCCAAAGAAAGAGAAAATGATTTATAGGTATGGTTACCCCGATTTAAAAATTTCTTTAGATGATATTTTTATCTTACATGATGATTTAGCTAAATGTTTTGGATTCTTCAAGGATAATGAGTCAGAACCTTTGAAAGAGGAAAGGCTAAAACAGCATTTAGAGTATGAAGGTGATTTACCTGAAAAAACTAATGCGGATAAGCTAGCTGAATTTATAGAACTTATCATAAATCCTACATTACTTGAAAATGGTAAATTGCCAACTTATAGCAAGCTATATTCAAAATTGGATCACACATACCGAGGGAAAAGAAGTATTCCCGCTAAAAACACCATAAAAAAATATCTTAATCAATAGCCGGTATTTACCGGCTTTTTTGTTGCTTGAAATGATCAAAACACATAAAAAATAGTTCATTTGTTCATTGAACTAGTTCATTTGTTCATTTTTCCCCAAAGTACAAGCCATACAAACATAATTCACCCCGTGACGTCGCAACTCAACGCGGTTACTTAAAACTGCATAAGTCTAAACATAACAAGGGTGATTCCTCATGAACCAAACTCAAAAAGTAAATCAAAAACTCATTCCAGGCAAAAGTGTTTGCCGTATCGTAGGCTTTCAACGCACCAAACTTAACAAACTAGTGAAAGAAGGCAATTTCCCACAACCGATCCGCTTTTCACAAAACTTTGTCCGCTGGGATTTAGAAGAAGTGAATCAATGGATTGAAGAACAAAAAGCCGCGCGCGCTTAATGGGGGAAATATGGCGACAAGATTAATGACAATCGCTAAAGAACTTATTTTAAAACCGAAAACAGGTATTAGTGAGAAAGAAAGTTATTTCAACGTTCATTTTCTCAATGCTCGTAATGAGGTCAATGAGATTGAGCGAATTTTAGGGATTGAATTGAACCGAGAACGAGAGGTTAGCCAGACTGGGAAACTGTTTACCCGTTATAGTCTTGCCAATGCGGAACAGGTGGAAAGAGTTGCCAGTTTATACAACCAAAAACTAGCAGCAAAACAAGCTAAAGGGAAACTTCTTGATGAATATCCCATTTCACCAGCGCAAATAGATCAAGTTATTGATGCGCATTTTAAGCAATAGAAAAGACAAACGCCGCAAGGCTCTCCCAAGCGGCGTATTCAACCTTAAGAATCTCTCAAAAGGTAAGTTTAAAAACCATTAACAAGGATCTAAATATGGAAATAATCACCATGAATTTAAATCATATATATTGTAAACAATATGAAATATTTTTCAAGTTGTTTTTGATTGAAATAGCTTTACAAACCACAGTTAATTTTGGCATCATGAACACGCAATCAGAAAAAGTGATTGCCAGCCGTGGAAAGCTGAACTATTCAACATTGGCGAACGACAGCACGCCACAGAACCGTGCTTTTTTTGTTCGTGACATTCGCACACCAAAAGAATATGCGGATTTTGTTTTACATATAAATCCAATCATTCTCTCAATGGTAGAGCGTAATAAGCCGTCTATGACGGGCTGTCTTCCAATGTTGGCAGTTTTCCACCTTGTTACGTTCTACCGCCCGGCCGTGGAAAGTCTAGCGGTAGTTCCTGAAAATATAACATTGGAACTTACGCAAATGTATCAATTCATCTTCGCGGCTATTCGCCGTACTGATTTATCAAATCACCTTCAAAAAATCCGTATCACCGCTGATAGCGAACGCAACGCACGCGCTAAGCTTGCCCGTGAGTTCGTCTTAGTGCTTGCTGGAAGAATCAATCTTCAATCAGACTGCACTTTATCAGCAAATACTTTCCCTTCAATCTCTTTCGCGGAGGTGGCTCATGACTAACCGCATTATCCAAGTAGAACAATGTCAGCTTGAAATGTTAAAGCTCCATATTGATGGACTAGGACAAGTAGAAAGCACGCTCTTAGCATTATCAATTAACCCTGATTTATTCAATGAGATGGATTCTTTTGATATCGCAAACACAATCAAAGGCATCAAAAACCTATTGAGTTATATCAAGATTGATATGGAAGAACGCATTGAGTTTATTGAGAAAAAATAAGGGGTAGGAAATGAGAAAAACAAAAACGGTCAAGGCATTTAAAACACCTTACACACCGGAGCAACTAGAGAAAGCCTGTAAACGTATTAAACAATTCTTAGCTTTCGCTGAAGATTATCTACACACAGGACACTATAAAGGACTAGCAGCATCAATCGAACAAATTAAGAAAGCAGCAACAATTAGAAAGGTGGCAAGAAATGAAACCAACTAACCCAATGGCACAGCTTGAACAATGGAAGAAAAACAATGAGCAAGCAAAAATAAATCAGTTTGTGAATGAAATGAACCAATCCAAAATTGGATTGGTTAAAGGTAACAAGCTCAATATTGAGCCGGTTAAAAGTGCGGTTAAACTCAAATTTGAGAAAAACCAGAATGCAAATTTACATTCTGTAGAAAATACGCAAGGAAACGAGCACAGCGCACCTAAAGCCAAATACCAAGGCAAACTATCATTCAATCCGTTAGTGTTTGAATATACTCAGATTTCTCGCCAATTTAAGCTAATTCATGACAGCAACCGGAAATGCCTTGAAGTTTATCCAGACGAGTTTCATCACAAAGTGAAATTCCGTAATGAACTAGCTGATTTAGTAGGGAAGTTAAAAGCTGGCTCAAAGTTACTTAATGAAATGGCTAAGTCGCAAGGCGTGGAAATTAAAGATAAGTACGGAGCGCTAAAGGGATTTAATCAAGCAAATAACTACTTAATCCATAAGTTTGTTGAAGTGATAGAGCAGATTGAGCAGTTACAGATTGAAAAAAATTGAATTACAAAAAGGGAGCAAATAACATGAAAATCGATATTAATCGCTTAAACGAAACAGAATTCACCGCAATTACCTCTAGAGTAAGACAACGACAAGGGGAAGAAGTAAGCACTATTCCTTACACTATGGCTTGCGTTGCTGAATTAGCTGATATTTTCAGAACTTTCACCCCAGAACAGTGTGCGGCATTGATGCGGGTAAGAAATGAACTCTTATTCCTTCGTATTTATCTTGATGAAATGATATCTAAAGCATCGGTATATCAGCCGCCAGTAAGTGCTATGAGTGATGAAGATGCTGTAAGTAAAGGATTATCTTTGGCTGCTATGGACGGACTGTTTGAAATTCTCTTAACTTTACAAAATGCGGCAGACGCCCGGTTAGCTGAATCAATGCCGAATGGTTATAAGTATGTAGATGTAGGGGGAAAGGATGACAAACTTAATTAAAGCCCCAAATTTTAAAAAACAAGATCAATCTGGGGAAAGTGAAGTAATCATCTGCTTAGGTGTTCAAGCGTGGGATATAGCAAAACATATCGAAGAAAGCACGCTAAGCGGAGATGAGCAAATCTTAAACTCAATTATTCAAGCGGATGGGAAATATCCTTGCGTTGTAGTAGAAGACTTAAGCAAGGTAGAAAATTTTCTTATTGCTCCGAAGAACAGTAGATACATTCGCTTAATTCGCGCCAATAACGCACAGGATATTAATTATGAACTGTTAGAGAAAGTTTACGTAAATATTGCGCAAAATACCGTAGCGGAGAGTGTTATTTATTGCGATGAAAGCGGTCGATTGATAAGTGATGTAAGTCGCTATATTAAACGCATTAGACAAGGTGAAAGCTATCATGGGGAACTTATTGATAAAACAGAGCCTTTAATATCAAATGGCGATGCAACGAATAAGAAAGCTAGAGCCTTTGCCAAATGGTTGAATTTAGATCTTACGGTTGGACGACAAGACAAAAAATTCCGTCATTATAATGGTGCAGTATGGGAGCCGTTAGATGATGATGATTTATTTGAGAGTGCGACTAAGTTGTTTGACGAGTTCAACATTTCTTATAGTGCTAATTCTCTTAATTCTTTAATTGAAACTATGAAGGCTCAAACGCAAAGATTTGGTGAGCAAAAAAATGAGTTACTGGCTTTTCAAAATGGAGTATTAAATCGCACTACTTTGGAATTTACGCCACACGTTAAGGAAAACTGGCTAACTACGCTTATTCCGCATGATTATAGAAATCAACAGGAAAGCACACCTTGCTTTGATAACTGGCTGGATTTTGTCTGTAATGGGGATAAAGATAAAGCCGATAGCATTTTAGCCGCTCTTTATGCGATTTTAACCAATCGTCATGACTGGCAAATGTTTTTTGAAATCACCGGCGAAGGAGGAAGTGGAAAATCGGTATTTGCTAAACTTGCTGAACTTTTAGCGGGTGAAGGTAACACCGAAACAGGGGAGCTAGCTAAGTTAGATGATGAGCTGGGGCGCGGTCGTTTTGTATTTAAAACGTTGATTATATGCCCAGAGCAATCTCGTTACGGTGGCGATGGTAGCGGATTAAAGAGTATTAGCGGCGGTGATAAAGTAAGCGTTAGAACTTTATATAGCAATGCTTACACGGCAGTAATTAAAGCTATTGTCTTGATAGTTAATAATGACCCGACAAGTTTCACAGATCGAGCTGGAGGCATAGAAAGACGTCGAGTTAGTTTTGCTTTCAACAGAGTTGTGCCGCAAAATGAGCGAGACCCATTATTCTTTAGTAAGCTAAAAGCAGAAGTTAGCGGGATTATATATAAGCTAATTCATAAGTTTGAAAATCCTGATTTAGCAAAAAAAGCACTGATTCGACAAATGAAAAGTGAAGAATCTATCGCGATTAAATCTAAGTCAGATCCTATTACTGAATTTTGCGGATACTTCAAAACAATAGAAGAATGCCGCGGCTTATATGTTGGTAATGCAATGACTGGAAGTTGGAGAACGCATTTATATAAAGCTTATCTAGATTTTGTAGAGGCTAGCAAAATTAAATACCCATTATCCTTAAGTTCTTTTCGGGATTCTGTTAAGCAAGGATTAGCGCAGCATAACAATGTCAACGAATACCGCAGAAAAAAGACTAATAGCGGATATATTACAAACGTTATTTTCAAAAATGCGGAAGAATTTAAGAGAGAATTCGGCTGTGATAAATAATGTAATAAAATGAGTTAAGGGGCGAAAGCCCCTTTTTATATGTTCACTAAAAAAGTGAACGGTTTGGAAATTCTGTTCACTGGTTAAATAATTGATTTTAAAATAAAAATGAAGAAGTGAACAGAGTGAACACCCTTTAGAAAACTTTTAATCTTTCTCTCTACGCATTTTCTTTTTCGCATTGCTCCACAAAATTACTCCATAATTGCATCACAGGGCGGCGGAGTTCTACATAATCGTAACGGTTATACGCCTGACTTGTTTTATTCCCAATGCTATGAGCAAGACAACTTTCAGCAATACGGAAATCAATTTGCTGATCTTCTAAAAACGTTCTAGCTATCGATCTCAATCCGTGAGCATCTTGAATCCCTTTGTAACCTATTTTTCTCAATGCGTTAGCTATTAGCTCTTTACTAGCTGATTGGTTAGGTTTGTGATAGTGAGAAAATACGAATTTGTCATCGCCTGTTATAGGTTTCAATTCTTCTAAAATCTTAAGCATTAAAGACGAGAGCGGAACAATATGCGGAAATGCCCCTTGTCTTGTTTTTTTCATTTTTTCTGCTGGGATTGTCCATATTTTCTTATCGAAATCAATTTCAGACCATTCAACAGAAACAGCCTCAGCTGGACGAACCATAGAAAGTAATTGCCAGCGAAATAAAACCTTTGTCAGATAATCCCTGTTTGAATTTTTGAAGTCTTGTAATAGTTTCGGTAGTTCTTCCGGTTTGATTGCTGGGTGATGTTTTTGAGGCTCTTTATGGTAAGCATCTGATGCTTTCAAGCAAGAATTAAACGAAATTAATCCTATTGTTACCGCATAATTTAAAATCTGATTAGCGAGGTTTAATAAACGGTGCAGCGTATCATTGAAACCTTTTTCATTTAATGTCCGAACAGTTTTAATCAATAAAGGGGAAGTAATCTGATCGATAGGGTAATTCCCAAGGGTAGGGAATAGATAATTTTCTAATCTTGCCCAATTCTTTTCCATTGTCATAGGCTCAATTTCTTTACTTCTTTTTTCTTTCCAAAGTAAAGCGACTTTATAGAAAGTATTTTCGTTCTGACCGTTTTTAATTAGTTCTTGTTCTTTGATGTATTCTTGCGGATCGATACTTTGAGCGAGTAGGGCGCGATATTCTTCGCGTTTTTGGCGAGCTTGCGCAAGTGTTATAGCTGGATAAGTTCCAATAGTAAAAGATGTGCGTTTATTTGTTACTGGGTGATAATAATTAAAAATCCAAGCCTTAGCACCGGTAGGCTTAATGCGTAAAAAAAGACCGTTACCATCACTTAGATTGTATTCTTTATCCTTTGTTTTCGCTTTATCTACTTCGGTATTTGTGAGCGGCTTAGTAACACGAGGCATCATTTTTCCTTAGTTTTAGTAACAAGATTTTTCGAAGTTTATCACCTTGTTACTAAACTTGTTACTAAAAAATGCGGTTAAAGACAATTAAATCTGATTAGTGGCGATAAGTAAAAGGGCTGAAAAGCCTTGAAAACACTGGGAAAAACAAAACCCCGCGAGTAGTTTCGCGGGGTTTTGTTTAGGATAAATGGTGCGACTAGCTGGACTCGAACCAGTGACCCCCACCATGTCAAGGTGGTGCTCTAACCAACTGAGCTATAGTCGCGTAAAAGATGTGGCAGATGATAAACAGTTTTGAGGATGAAAACAAGAGAATTTGTTTTAAGTTAAATTTAGCTGCTAAAAAAATAACCAAAAATTGATTTAAAAAGTCTCAGTAGTTATTTTGATTTTATGCAGGTTTAAGCGTATAATGCCCAGCGTTTTTTATCTCGGATGAGCCGAAATTTAAAAAAGCTTTAGTGAATTGTAACTATTTGTGGAGTTTAGATAATGTCTAGAAAATTAAGAAGAACGAAGATTGTATGTACAATGGGTCCAGCAACAGACCGCGATAACAATCTTGAAAAAATTATCGCAGCAGGCGCTAATGTTGTACGTATGAACTTTTCTCACGGTACACCAGATGATCATATTGAGCGTGCTGAGCGTGTTCGTGCGATCGCGAAAAAATTAGGTAAAACCGTGGCAATTTTAGGTGACTTACAAGGCCCTAAAATTCGTGTTTCTACTTTTAAAGACGGCAAAATTTTCTTAAATGTTGGCGATAAATTTATTCTTGATGCGGAATTACCAAAAGGTGAGGGTAATCAAGAAGCTGTTGGTTTAGACTATAAAACTCTTCCACAAGACGTTGTTCCTGGCGATATTCTTTTATTAGATGATGGCCGTGTTCAATTAAAAGTCCTTTCTACTGACGGTGCAAAAGTATTTACTGAAGTGACAGTTGGTGGTCCATTGTCAAACAATAAAGGGATCAACAAATTAGGTGGTGGTTTATCTGCAGATGCATTAACTGAAAAAGATAAAGCAGATATCATCACAGCTGCACGTATCGGTGTAGATTACTTAGCTGTATCGTTCCCTCGTTCAAGCGCAGATTTAAACTATGCGCGTGAATTAGCAAAACAAGCAGGTTTAGACGTGAAAATCGTTGCTAAAGTTGAACGTGCTGAAACTGTTGTTGATGAAGCAGCAATGGATGATATCATCTTAGCTTCTGATGTCATCATGGTTGCACGTGGCGACTTAGGTGTTGAGATTGGTGACCCAGAATTAGTTGGTGTACAGAAAAAATTAATTCGTCGTTCACGTCAATTAAACCGTGCGGTTATTACTGCAACTCAAATGATGGAGTCAATGATCAGCAACCCAATGCCTACTCGTGCAGAAGTGATGGATGTGGCAAATGCGGTATTGGATGGTACTGACGCGGTAATGCTTTCAGCAGAAACTGCTGCAGGGCAATATCCAGCTGAGACTGTGGCGACAATGGCTCGAGTATGTTTAGGTGCAGAAAAAATGCCAAGCATCAATATTTCTAAACACCGTTTAGATCGTGAGTTCAGAGATATTGAAGAATCTGTAGCGATGTCTGCAATGTACGCTGCAAACCACTTAAGCGGTATTGCAGCAATCATTACCTTAAGCCACTCTGGTCGTACACCATTATTAATGTCACGTATCAGCTCAGGTTTACCAATCTTTGCACTTTCTCGTGTTCAAGAAACATTAAACCGTTGCGCATTATACCGCGGTGTGACACCAGTTCATTTTGATGGTGAATCTCGTAGCTCTGCGGGTGCAAAAGCAGCGATTAACCTATTAAAAGAAAAAGGTTATTTAGTTTCTGGTGATGTTGTTTTATTAACACAAGGTGATGAGTCAGAAGGTACAACTAACGTTTGTCGTACTTTAACTGTTGAATAATCAACATTCATGAATAAAAAAGAGCGGTGGATTTTTCCACCGTTTTTTTATATCTAAAATATTGAAAATATTGACCGCACTTTTTTCTTAAAACCACCTCGTATTTGCGGTATCATAAGCACAGTTTTTAGTTTAAATTGAAATCCTTATGGCCTCACAAAGACAAATCCAATCTCCAGATCAGAAAACTGAACAAGTTAGCATCCCGCCTCATTCCACTGAAGCTGAACAAGCCGTACTTGGCGGCATTATGTTGAGTAATCAACATTGGGATGGTGTTGCAGAAAGAGTGATTGCTGAGGATTTTTATACTTTTGCGCATAAAGCAATCTTCCAAACCATGGAAGAATTAATGCGTAATCAAAGCCCGATTGATTTAATCACCCTTGATCAAGCCCTTAAAGCGAAAGGTATTAGCGATTCTGTAGGCGGTTTTGCTTATTTAGCGGATCTTTCTAATAACACGCCAAATGCCATTAATATTTTGGCTTATGCTGAAATCGTACGTGAAAAAGCGATTTTGCGTGAGCTTATTGCTGTGGGAAATCGTATCGCAGAAAACAGCTATTCTCCGAAAGGCAAAGACATCAAAATGGTGTTGGATGAGGCTGAAAGAGAAGTGTTTGCTATTGCTGAAAAACGCAGTTCTTCAACTGAAGGGCCACAAAATGTGATCAGCGTGTTGGAAAGTACTATTGCTCGAATTGATACCTTAAGCAAGCTTGAAAATCATAGCGGTGTGACAGGGGTCACAACGGGCTTTGTCGACTTAGATAAGAAAACTGCAGGTTTACAGCCTTCCGATCTCATCATTGTCGCAGCTCGTCCTTCTATGGGTAAAACCACGTTTGCGATGAACCTTTGTGAAAATGCCGCCATGGCAAGTGATAAGCCTGTGTTGGTATTCAGTTTAGAGATGCCTGCGGAACAAATCATGATGCGTATGATTGCCTCTCTTGCTCGCGTGGATCAAACCAAAATTCGTACTGGCCAAAACTTGGATGAAACGGAATGGAGCAAGATTGCCAGCGTGTTTGGGATGTTTAAGCAAAAAAACAACCTTTATATTGATGATTCTTCTGGCTTAACCCCAACGGAGTTACGTTCTCGAGCACGTCGTGTTTATCGCGAAAATGGTGGCTTGAGCATGATTATGGTGGACTACCTTCAGTTAATGCGTGCACCTGCATTTTCAGATAACCGTACTTTAGAAATCGCAGAGATTTCCCGTTCTTTAAAAGCATTAGCAAAAGAATTAGAAGTCCCGGTCATTGCACTTTCTCAGCTCAACCGTACTTTGGAACAACGTGCGGATAAACGTCCGGTAAACTCAGACTTACGTGAATCAGGCTCTATTGAGCAGGATGCTGACTTGATTATGTTCATTTATCGTGACGAAGTGTATAACGATAATTCCGAAGATAAAGGGGTGGCTGAAATCATTATTGGTAAACAACGTAACGGTCCGATTGGTCGTGTACGTTTAGCATTTAACGGTCAATTCTCACGCTTTGATAACCTTGCCGAACAGCGTGAATACAGAGATGATTATTAGGCAAGAGATAACGGATTAGAAAAATGAACGTAAAACCGGCAACAGCGAAAATCAGTTCGCTTGCCTTAAAACATAATTTACAAGTTATTAAAGAAAAAGCGCCCCACAGTAAAATTATTGCCGTGGTAAAAGCAAACGCATATGGTCACGGTGTAGTATTCGTCTCATCCGCTTTAGAAAGTATGGTGGATTGCTTTGCTGTGGCACGTTTAGAAGAAGCATTATCTTTACGCTCCAATGGTATTATTAAACCGATCTTATTGCTAGAAGGCTTTTTTGATGAAAAAGATCTGCCTATTATTGCGGTAAATAACATTGAAACGGTGGTACATAACCGCGAACAGCTTGAAGCATTAAAACGGGCCGTAGTACCAAGTCCAATTAAAGTCTGGTTAAAAATTGATACCGGTATGCACCGTTTAGGTGTATCACTTGATGAAGTGGATTATTTTTATCAAGAGTTAAAAAAACTTCCTCAAATTCAACCGCACTTAGGTTTTGTGAGTCATTTTAGTCGAGCAGATGAATTAGATTCTGATTACACTCAAGTTCAGCTCGATCGTTTCCTTCAAGCGACAAAAGATAAAGCAGGAGAACGAACCATTGCTGCATCCGGTGGGATTCTATTCTGGCCAGAAGCGCATTTAGATTGTATTCGCCCAGGGATTATCATGTATGGTATTTCACCAACGGATACTGTTGGGGCTGAATTTGGTTTAACTCCTGTGATGAATTTAACGTCATCTTTGCTTGCTGTTCGTGAACAGAAAAAAGGTGAACCTGTTGGCTATGGTGGCATTTGGACCAGTCCTAAAGATACCAAAATTGGTGTTGTCGCTATTGGATACGGTGATGGCTATCCGCGTGATGTGCCAGAAGGTACGCCAGTTTATCTAAATGGTCGAATTGTTCCTATTGTCGGTCGCGTCTCAATGGATATGCTGACGGTGGATTTAGGTGCAGATAGCCAAGATAAAGTCGGTGATGAAGTGATCTTATGGGGTAAGGAATTACCAATTGAAACGGTAGCTAAATACAGTGGTATTTTAAGCTATGAATTGATTACAAAATTGACCCCTCGTGTTATAACAGAATATGTCGATTAATTGTTTTTGCAAGAAAGCAAAAATGTAAAGAATTCAATTTTTAAAAGGAAATATTCATGAAAAACATCAACCCAACCAATACACAAGCTTGGAAAGCACTTGAAGCTCATCAATCTCAGCTGGCTAATACCACGATTGCTGATTTGTTCAAACAAGAACAAAATCGTTTTAACGATTATTCTTTAAATTTTGAAAATCAAATCTTAGTGGATTTTTCAAAAAATAAAATTAATCAAGAAACCCTCAAATTACTTCGTCAATTAGCCAAAGAGTCTGCATTAGATGAAGCGATTAATGCCATGTTTGCAGGCGAAAAAATTAATCGTACAGAAAATCGAGCTGTATTACATACCGCACTTCGTAACCGTTCAAATACACCTGTCTATGTTGATGGCAAAGATGTGATGCCAGAAGTGAATGCCGTATTAGCGAAAATGAGTGCATTTTGTAATCGAGTGATTTCAGGTGAATGGAAAGGTTATACGGGAAAAGCGATTACTGATGTGGTGAATATTGGTATCGGTGGTTCGGACTTAGGCCCTTATATGGTGACCGAAGCGCTTCGTCCTTATAAAAACCACTTAAACATGCACTTTGTTTCAAACGTAGATGGTACACATATCGCTGAAACGTTGAAAAAAGTAAATCCTGAAACGACACTTTTCTTAGTGGCGTCTAAAACCTTTACCACACAAGAAACCATGACCAATGCGAATTCTGCACGTGATTGGTTATTAGCGGCAGCGAAAGATAATAGCGCGGTGGCAAAACACTTCGCAGCGCTTTCGACCAATGGTAAAGCGGTAGCAGAATTTGGTATTGATACCAATAATATGTTTGAGTTCTGGGATTGGGTTGGTGGCCGTTATTCTTTATGGTCTGCAATCGGTCTTTCTATCGCACTTTCAATCGGCTTTGATAATTTTGAAGCGTTATTAAGTGGTGCGCATGAAATGGATAAACATTTCCGTACCGCGCCATTAGAAAAAAATATTCCAGCGACATTAGCGTTAGTCGGTTTATGGAATACTAACTTCCTTGGTGCACAAACTGAGGCGATTTTACCTTATGACCAATATTTACACCGTTTTGCCGCTTATTTCCAACAAGGTAATATGGAATCAAACGGTAAATATGTCGATCGTAATGGCAATGTTATCCGTGATTATCAAACCGGCCCAATTATTTGGGGAGAACCGGGTACAAACGGCCAGCATGCATTCTATCAATTGATTCACCAAGGTACGATGTTAATCCCTTGTGACTTTATCGCGCCGGCACAAAGTCATAATCCATTAGGTGATCACCACAGCAAATTGTTATCCAACTTTTTTGCGCAAACTGAAGCGCTTGCATTTGGTAAAACTAAAGAAGAAGTCGAAGCAGAGTTTGTGAAAGCGGGTAAATCTTTAGATGAGGTAAAAGACATTGTGCCATTCAAAGTCTTTACAGGTAACAAACCGACCAACTCTATTTTAGTGCAAAAAATTACACCATTTGTTCTTGGTGCATTAATTGCCATGTATGAACACAAAATTTTTACACAAGGTGTGATTTTCAATATCTTTAGTTTCGACCAATGGGGCGTGGAATTAGGTAAACAATTAGCGAACCGAATTCTTCCTGAATTGGCAGACAAAGAGAAAGTTTCAAGCCATGATAGCTCAACCAATGGATTGATTAACCAATTCAAAGCATGGCGCTAAGATAATGGAAAACAAAAGAGCGGTCAAAATTGACCGCTCTTTTTTATTTTAATCAAACTGATTTGACTTTCCACATACAGGCTACGCTGATAAAAATTAATGCCACAGCTACATAAAAAACAGAGTTGTAATGCCAAATTTCCGCAATAATACCGGCAATAGGCCCACCAATAATCCAGCTACTTTTTGCTGCATTACTAAATAGCGTAGTGGCTGTGCCCATTTTAGTCGGCATTAAGTCTTGGAAATACACCATGCCAATCGTAGCAGTAATACCGATAAAAATTGCATTAAGCAGCTGTAATCCGATAAGCTGCCAAGTTTGCTCAGCGAATAATAAACTTGAATAGAAGGCGAGACCTGAAACTAAAGCAATCATCATCAAGCGTTTTTTACTGAAATATTTGGTGAGATAGCCCGCAAAAATCATCACAGGAATTTCCAATCCCGCAGCTGTCCCCATTAATGTTCCCGCCAGTTCTTTGTTTAAATGTAATTCATTAATTACAAATAATGGCATATTAATGAGATACATGCTGTTACAGGTCCAAAGTAATAGGTTAGCGATGAACAAGTAAATCACACTTTTTCTTGGTGGCGTGTTGTCTAAAATCTCTTGATTTTTGACCGCACTTTGACGAGGAATTTTCGGCAATAATTTGCTGACACCTGCACACAGTAAAAAGGCAGAACCCGCCACCAAATACATATAATCAAATCCCCAGTTTAGCGCAATGAAAAAGGAAAGCGGTGGCC
The DNA here is from genome assembly GCF_001815355.1 of Haemophilus sp. HMSC068C11. Taxonomy (GTDB): domain Bacteria; phylum Pseudomonadota; class Gammaproteobacteria; order Enterobacterales; family Pasteurellaceae; genus Haemophilus_D. Next base: position 119,179 of record NZ_KV820360.1, on the reverse strand, counting down.
CTACAATCCAAGCAAGAGATATTTGAGTTCGCATAATTGTGGTGAACATCACTGCTTCACGATGGCTACTTTCAGCATATTCTCGTGCTAGAGCAAAAGATTGTGGATTGGCAGATGAACCCAAGCCTAATAACGTTGTACCGATAATAATCAACACATAATAATTTCGGCTATAAGCAAAAATGAGACAGCCAAGCACAGCAATCAAACAGCATACAATCATTACTTTACGACGATCATCTTGCTTATCAGAATATTTCGCCAGAATTTGGCTCAAGATAATGCCAATAATGGCATTGACGGAATAGAACAAGCCCACAAAAAAAGGTGAAACTTGAATCTCTTGAGAGAGATACAAACTCAAGGTCGGCGTTTGAAACGCAGATGCAATTCCCGTTAAAAAGGCGATCAATAGAAAATTGAATGCTACAAGATTAGATGGTGTTGAGTTTTGTTGTTGAACAAACATAGTCATTACTTAATAAAAGAACATGATTGAAAATAAAAGTGCGGTTAATTTTAACCGCACTTGAGTTGATTATTTGTCATATTGAATAGCTGGTAAATAACCGATCATTAAATCTAACGGATGATTGCTGGCTACTGTATTTTCTCTGTTCTCAATGAAAAATCTTGATGTCATCGCTTTTTCACCCTGATTAAAGAAAATTTCAATAATTGAACGATCGAAGAAAATTTCGACAGTTTGTAGATTTTCAACTTCGCAGAAGCGTTTGGTATCGAATTTCTTCATTAATTCCGTTTGTTCGCTTTGACTGCGATCTAAGCAAACCAAGCCATTTTCATAAGAAAGTCGTAATGATTGTCCTTTTTCATTTTGGAAAAAGGTTAAGTCAAAGGCTTGGTTATTTACCTCAAATTTGACATAGGCACGATCTAAATTGACAATATCCGCTTTCTCATCAAGTTGAAGTGATGAAAGTGCGGTCAGATTTTCGTATATTTTAGCAATCGGGCGTTGATAAATCTTCGAGCCTTCTAAACGCAATTCTCTTGGCAAGGTTAAAGCCGAATGCCATTTAAATTTGTCTGTTGGGTAAGTTAAATCAGGCAAACCAATCCAACCGAAAAGTACCGCATGAGTTTTAGTAGATAAGCCACCAAACGTTTGTGGTGCATAGAAATCAAAGCCTTGATCCAACTCACTAATATATTCTGCTTCAAAGGTTAAATCCGTTAATTTACCCACAGCATAAGTCGCATGATAATTATTTTGGAATTGATGTGCTTCTCGATCTTTACCTTGTGGCGACCAAATAAAAACATCTTTATCGCCGAGCTTTAATAGGTCAGGGCATTCCCACATAAATACGTTTTTATTGTCAAAATCAGGCAAAGAAAGCTCGCCTAATAAACGAGGTGTATCTTCAAGATTGTCCATTTCAAAAATAATGGCAGTTCCCGTGAGATTTTCTCGCTGTGCGCCGCAGATAAAACGGATTTTACCTTCTTCAGTAAAATACGGTTTAGGATCGCGAACATGCTCTGTATAGCCTTCAGGCGCATTTTCAATTAACGGACGTTTGCTGAGTAATTTCCCATTAAGATCGAAAATCGCTAAATTTTGATAAGGCACGCGTTGATTATCGCTTGGACGACGGGTATTGCCAGTATAGAACATGGCTAATTTATCACCAACTTTTAAAGCACCACCAGAATAGCATCCGTGGGATTCAAAAAGCTCGCAAGGAATCAGATCATCTGCTGATTGATAATGTTGGAAATCTTTTGTGATTAAATGCTTCCAATGTTTCATTCCGTGGATCGCATCGAATGGAAACCATTGATAGAACAGATGGTATTTCTCTCCATCAAAGATTAAACCATTAGGATCGTTCATTAAGCCAGTTGGTGGGGCAATATGAAAGTGCGGTCGAAAATCTTTGTCTTTTTGCACGGTTTCAGCAATTTCTGCGAGCTCGCCTTTTTCTGCGGCTAGAATACTTTTATATTTGCCATTATTGAAAATAATCATCGTGATCGTGCCTCGTTAATGTGATTGGTAAGTAAAAGGTGCAATAATTTGCACCTTTGATTCTTAATTGGCTAGGAACGCTGCTAATTGTGTTTGATTTGGTAAGGCTGACATCGCGCCTTTCGCTGTCGTAGCAAGGGCGCCGCAGGCATTAGCCTGACGAATGATTTGCACTAGCACATCGTTTTCTTTCCAGTTTGGATGCTGTGAAAGTCCAGCAAGCAGACCACCAACGAAGGCATCGCCTGCACCCGTTGTATCAACCGGCTGTAAGGCTTTGCCTGAAATTACATCTTTCTTACCTTCTAAGTGATAGAGTGCGCCATCTTTACCCAAAGTCACAATAATTAATTTTTCAGGATAAAGTGCGGTCACTTTTTCAAAAGCTTTTTCAAGGCTGTCAGTATTAGTCAAAAGCGTTAATTCTTCTTCAGAGAATTTTAATACGTCAGCCAACGCAACCGCTTCCATGACCACGGTTTTCATTTCTTCTAAGCTAGGCCAAAGTGATTCACGTAAATTAGGGTCAAAAGAGAAGAAACCGCCAGCAGCTTTAATACGACGAATCGCTTCAAAAGTCGCTTCGCGAGATGGATTATTGATTAGCGCGATAGAGCAGCAATGTAGCCATTCACCTTGTTGGAAAGGCGGTAAATCGCTGGCTTGTAAGAACTGATCCGCACTTGGGTTTACCATAAAGGTAAAGCTGCGTTCACCATTATCTAAGCCGACCACAACCGTAGAGGTACGATGTTGCGGATCTAAAATCATATGTTGTGTATTCACATTTTCCGCATTTAAGGTGTCTTGCATAAATTGACCAAGCGGATCGTTACCTACGCGACCAATAAAGGCACTCGGGCTGCCTAATCGTGCCACGCCAACAGCCACATTTGCAGGGGCCCCACCGGCACAACGTAAATAATGATTTTCACCGTCAGGAATAAGATCGACAACCGCATCGCCGGTTACCCAGATTTTTTGGCTCATATTATTTTCCTTCTATTGTGGATATCAGTTAAAAAATAACCGCACTTAAAAAGAGCGGTCATTTTCATAGGTGTTTTATGCGATGGTTACGCGTGCAAACTTACGTTTACCGACTTGGTAAACATTCGTGCCTTTTGGCGCATTGTCTTTCATGTCTTCGACTTTTTCGCCATTGATTTTCACACCACCTTGTTTCGCTGAGCGAATTGCTTCAGAAGTAGAAGGAACCAGTCCTGCTTCTTTTAATAAGGTTGCTAAACCAATTTCGCCTTCAAAGGTGAATTCAGGCATTTCATCCGGCATTGCACCTTTTTGGAAACGGTTAATAAATTCTTGTTCAGCCGCCTCTGCAGCTGCTTCATCATGGAAGCGAGCGATGATTTCTTTGGCTAATAAAATTTTCACATCACGTGGGTTTTTGCCATTTGCTACTTCTGCTTTTAATTCAGCAATTTCAGTGAGTGGACGGAAAGAAAGTAAGTTGTACCAATCCCACATTAATTCATCCGAGATCGACATGATTTTACCGAACATATCACTTGGTGCATCAGTCACGCCGATGTAGTTACCTAATGATTTAGACATTTTTTTCTCACCGTCTAAACCAACAAGTAATGGAAGTGTTATCGCTACCTGTGGTTTTTGACCAGCTGATTTTTGTAATTCACGACCAACAAGTAAGTTGAATTTTTGGTCGGTACCACCAAGTTCCACGTCAGCTTCTAAAGCAACAGAGTCATGACCTTGTAGTAAAGGATAAATAAATTCGTGAATTGCGATAGGTTGGTTATTACCAAAACGTTTTTTGAAGTCATCACGTTCTAGCATACGCGCTACGGTGTAGTTACTTGCTAAACGGATCATTCCTTCAGTACCCAATTTACCCAACCATTCAGAGTTGAATACGATTTTTGTTTTTTGTGGGTCTAGAATTTTGTAAATCTGTTCTTTATAGGTTTCCGCATTGCGAAGCACATCTTCACGGCTAAGCGGTGGGCGAGTGGTGTTTTTACCAGATGGGTCACCGACCATACCAGTGAAATCACCGATTAAGAAATAGACTTCGTGGCCTAATTGTTGGAATTGACGGAGTTTGTTTAATACCACGGTATGCCCTAAGTGAATATCCGGAGCAGTAGGATCTGCACCAAGTTTAATTTTAAGTGGGCGATTTTCTTTTAGTTTTTCGATTAAATCTGCTTCAGAAAGAATCTCATCAGTACCGCGTTTTAGTTCTGCGAGAACGGTATTAATATCAGTCATTCTATTTCCTAATGTTATTTTAATATTAAAGGCTACATTATAGAGAATATGGCTAAAATGAAAAGATTGAGATGAAAAAAAACGCCTATTTGTGGGGAAATAGGCGTGAAGTTGGAGTGATTATCTGTTTGTTTTTGGAATGGATAGATGATAACTATTATCAAATACCTTGTCAATAACAAAATGCAAATAATTCTCAATTATTTTTTTAATCGATGTAAGGTACACTTTCTGTGAGAGAAAGTGCGGTCGGAATGCCATCTGAAATGTCAAATTTTCCCGTATAAGCATAAGCTTCAACGCCCTGAGATTTGGCGTCCTTTAAAAGACGATCATATTCAGGATCTACAAACTCAGCGATTTTAAAACGATCGAAGCCATCATGTAATCCGGCAAAGAGAACAACAGCGCGATATCCTTGTTTTTTCATAGCTAAAAGCTCGCGAACATGTTTTTGTCCACGAGTAGTCACCGCATCGGGAAACATCCCTAATGTGCCTTTTACAAAAGTGATTGATTTCACTTCAACATAACAATCTGGCAAGCCCTCACCTTTAAGTAAGAAGTCGATACGGCTATTTTCTTCACCATATTTCACTTCAGGATAAATTTCATCATACATAGCGAGTTCTTTGATTTGCTTATTTTGCAAGGCTTCAAAGACTAACTGATTGGATCTGTGAGTATTAATGCAAACAAGTTGGCCATTTGCTAATTGCGTTAATTCCCAACTATGTGGATATTTGCGAGTTTGGCTATCAGAATGAGAGTACCAAACGGTATCACCTTTTTCACCACAGCCAGTCATTGCACCAGTATTTGCACAATGAATCGTGATCACTTCACCATTTGGTAATTCAATATCAGTCAAAAAACGCTTATAGCGGCGAATTAATTTTGCGGATTGTAGGGTAGGGAGTTGCATGATTGTTCCTTGATTGTCCTTGTTAAAAGAAAGTGAGGTCAAATTTAATGATGAAATTAATCGCTCTTTGATCTGCCCCCCAAAAGTTGGACAGGTTAGTTAACTTAAATATTGAGATCGGTATTGCACTGGGCTCAATCCTTTGAAAGCAAGTTTAATGCGTTTTGGGTTGTAATACACTAAATATTCTTCAATTTTAGCCTGTAATCCAGCAATTGAATGATAAGTCCGAGAGTAAAAACACTCTGATTTTAGTATCGCAAAAAACTTTCAATCACCGCATTATCATAGCAATTTCCTCGGCGGCTCATACTTTGCACCGCTTTGTGATAAAGCGAAGGAGTGGAATATGATTGCATATAGATTTTTTTACCTTAGAAAAGAGGGCGAAACAGTGTTTTTTAGCTCTTTATTATTGGTTATAACAATGGATTTCAGTCAATTTCTTTAAAAATTTTACAAAAATCTGTAAGAAATCGGATTATCCGCCGTCTAACCTTATGTAACGTTAATTTTCACATCATAAGGAAAAACAATGAAACTATCAAAAACATTTCTATTTATTACCGCACTTTGTTGTGCTACACCAACTTTAGCAATACAAAATTCAACATCATCATCTGGAGAACAAAAAATGGCAATGGAAAATACACAAAACATTCGAGAAATTTATCTTGCTGGTGGCTGTTTCTGGGGTATGGAAGCATATATGGAGCGCATTCACGGGGTGAAAGATGCGATTTCTGGCTATGCCAATGGTAATACGGAAAAAACCAGTTATCAGATGATTGGCGTAACCGATCACGCAGAAACAGTAAAAGTCACTTACGATGCAAATCAAATTTCGCTCGATAAATTATTGCAATATTATTTTAAAGTGATTGATCCAACGAGTGTAAACAAACAAGGTAACGATCGTGGCAGACAATATCGCACAGGGATTTATTATCAAGATGGGGCAGATAAAGCGGTGATCGAACAAGCACTCGCCCAGCTTCAAACCAAATATAAAAAACCAGTGCAAATTGAGGTGCAGCCGCTTAAAAATTACATCGTAGCAGAAGAATATCATCAAGATTATTTAAAGAAAAATCCAAATGGTTATTGCCATATTGATATTACCAAAGCAGATGAACCTATGATTGACGAGAAAGATTATCCGAAACCGAGTGATGCAGAACTTAAAGCGAAATTGACACCGTTGCAATATTCCGTTACTCAAAATAAACATACTGAACGCTCTTTTAGTAACGAATATTGGGATAACTTCCAACCGGGTATTTATGTTGATGTCACCACGGGCGAGCCTGTTTTCTCTTCAAATGATAAATTTGAATCGGGTTGTGGCTGGCCGAGTTTTACGAAACCAATAGCAAAAGAGGTAGTGCATTATCAAACAGATAATAGTTTTAATATGCAACGTACCGAAGTGCTAAGCCGTGCGGGCAATGCTCATTTAGGTCACGTATTTGATGACGGCCCGAAAGATAAAGGCGGTTTGCGCTATTGCATTAACAGCGCATCAATTAAATTTATTCCGTTAGCTGAAATGGAAAAAGCAGGATACGGATATTTGATTCAATCAATTAAAAAATAAGGAGATGCAGGATGTTAGATCAACAACTCCTTATTGGAACTGTATTTTTAGCTGGGCTTGCTTCTTTTCTTTCGCCTTGTATTTTCCCGATTATTCCAATTTATTTTGGTATTTTGAGTAAAGGCGGTAAAAAAGTCCTAAATACTTTTTTATTTATTTTAGGGCTTTCCCTTACATTTGTAAGTCTAGGCTTTAGTTTTGGTTTTTTAGGGAATATTTTATTTAGTAACACTACCCGCATTATCGCTGGCGTTATCGTGATTATTTTGGGTATTCATCAACTTGGCATTTTCAAAATTGGTTTGTTGGAACGCACGAAATTAGTGGAAATCAAAACATCAGGAAAATCGACCGCACTTGAGGCATTTGTGCTTGGTTTAACGTTTAGTCTTGGTTGGACACCTTGTATTGGCCCGATTTTGGCTTCCGTGTTAGCTTTATCAGGCGATGAAGGCTCTGCACTTTACGGTGCATCAATGATGTTTGTTTATGTACTTGGTTTAGCAACGCCTTTTGTGCTGTTTTCGTTTTTCTCTGATAGCTTGCTAAAACGTGCCAAAGGGTTAAATAAACACTTAGACAAATTTAAAATCGGTGGCGGAATTTTAATTATCGTGATGGGCATTTTATTGATTACGAATAATTTTTCGTAAGACATAACCTCAACAAAAGAAATCTATAAAAGGAAAAAAACAATGAAAAAACTACTATCAATATTTTTAATGGCATTCAGCCTAAACACTTTTGCACAAACTAATTTGGCGGATGTTCAACTCAAAGACTTAAACAATCAGCCAGTTACTTTAAGCCAATATAAAGGCAAACCTGTGTATGTAAAAATGTGGGCATCTTGGTGTCCAATTTGCTTGGCTGGCTTAGCTGAAATTGATGATTTAAGTGCGGAAAAAAATCGTGGATTTGAAGTCATAACCATTGTTTCGCCAGGTCATAAAGGTGAAAAATCACCTGCTGATTTTATTGAATGGTACAAAGGGCTAGAATATAAAAATATTAAAGTCTTGCTAGATGAAAATGGTGATATTATTGATCGTGTTCATGTTCGAGGTTATCCGTTTAATCTATTTTTAGATTCTGATTTAAATGTGAAGAAAACTGTGCCAGGGCATTTAGGCGCAGAGCAAATTCGAGTGTTTGCTGAAAAATAACGATGACAAGCGGCTTATTTTTAAGCCGCTTTAGGTGAAAAGTCTGTGGTTTCTGGAATTTCAATGCCTTTCTTTTTCATCTTTGGCTTCACTACTTTCGGTGTTTGAAGGTTTGTATAAGGCGATTTTATGCCATCAAGCCCTCTTTCCCGAAATGCTTTTAGCCAATAAATGACGAGAGCATGGGAAATTTGATGAAGTTTAGCCACCTCACGGATACCATAATCCTGTTCGGTGACGAGTTTGATAATTTTCAAACGAAATTGATAAGAGTAGGACATAATCTGCATCTCAAATTAGATGTCCAGGTTTTGGGGGTAGATCACTTTTACCTTCTTAAATTTAAAAATTAAAACAAATTCTTGATTTACCATTGACTTTTTTACCTGTAGCCCTTACTTTACGAAGTGATGTTTCATCAAATTTATTCTTTGTAAAATAAGGAGCTTTTATGCAATCTCGCATTGTGGTTAATTCACAGGAAGAATCACTACTTAGCACACATAAAGTACTACGTAATACCTATTTCTTATTGGGATTAACGATGGCATTTTCGGCAGTTGTTGCTTATATTTCTATGAGCTTGAACTTGCCTTATCCAAACCTTATCGTATTGCTCGTAGGCTTTTACGGTTTACTTTTTGTGACAAACCGTTTAGCAAATAGTGCGTGGGGGATTTTGGCTGCATTCGCGTTTACAGGGTTTATGGGTTATACCATTGGGCCAATTTTAAATATGTATGTGGCGAGAGGAATGGAAGATTTGATTATGCTTGCTTTCGCAGGTACCGCTATCGTCTTCTTTGCTTGCTCAGCTTATGTACTAACAACGAAGAAAGATATGTCTTTCCTTTCTACCGCGATTTTCTCATTATTTATCGTGTTATTGTTAGGAATTGTGGCAAGTTTCTTCTTCCAAATTCCAGCACTAGCGGTAGGGATCAGTGCATTGTTTGTTGTGTTCTCAACAATGACAATCCTTTATGAAACCAGCAATATTATTCACGGTGGCGAAACAAACTATATTCGTGCAACGGTGAGTATTTATGTATCAATTTACAACTTATTCATTAGCTTATTGAGATTACTTTCTATCTTCTCAAGCGATGACTAGTCAGTATTAAATTTAAAGACGCTCCTGATTAGGGGCGTTTTTTGTTTTGAACTAATTTTTTTAAGATAAGTCTTAGCATACAGGTTCGCTTGTCGAGCCTATTAATAACAAAACAGGAGTTTTTATGAAATCTTTAAAATCACTTTTAACATTAACATCACTTGCATTAGCCGTATCTGGTTCTGCATTGGCAACGAATACATCTGTATTACCAACAAAAGAATCAGTCGTAACTAATTCAAAATCAATGGTTGAAAGTACAAAAGCTGACGTGAAAAATGCGGCAAATGATAAGCTTAAATCAATGACTGATAGTGCGAGTTCAACGAAATCAAATGCATTAGATAAAGTAACTGAAGCTAAAGAAAAAGCAACGTCTGCGAAAGATGCAATGAAAGATAAAGCGACTTCTG
>NZ_KV820360.1:0-109615 GCF_001815355.1 Haemophilus sp. HMSC068C11 | reverse complement strand
GATGTGGTAAAAGAGAAAGCATCTGCTTTAAAAGAAAAAGCGACTGAGAATAATCAACCGTCCATGAAAGACAAAGCCACTGAAAAATTAAATTCAGTTAAAGATAATGCGAAAGAAAAAGCATCTGAAGCAAAAACAAAAGCCGCAGATAAAGTAAAAGAAGTGAAAGAAAACGCGACTTCAACAAAAGAATCAGCAAAAGAGAAAGTGGCTTCTTCTGCTAAAGTAAATATCAATAAAGCGGATGCAGAAACATTACAAAAACTTTCTGGTATCGGTGAGAAAAAAGCACAAGCGATCATTGATTACCGTAACAAAGTGGGCAAAATCAAAAACGCTGCCGAACTTTCAAATATTGATGGTATCGGTGAAGCCACAATTGAGAAAATCACACCATTCTTAAGTTTCTAAGAAAACAGAGATAAAACAGACCGCACTTTATGTGCGGTTTTTTTATTGAAGTAGATCACAAAATTGTAACAAAGTGTGATTTGGAGGATTATTTCTTTTTGTATCCTATGTATAATGTGCGGACAACATCATGTAATACAAGGGGTAGATATGCAGCATTATAATGCCTTTGATGAATGGTTGGCTTCAACTGCTTTAGGTGGGGCAAATCAATCGTATATTGAAGAGTTATACGAAAGTTATTTAGAAGATCCATCGTCAGTCGATGAAAGCTGGCGAGCCACATTTGATGCATTGCCAAAAACAACTGCAGCAGAGCAACCACATTCACCAGTGCGTGATTATTTCCGTCGTTTAGCAAGAGAAAATACAACAGAAGCCGTGACGGTTATCGATCCTGAAGCCAGCGCAAAATTAGTCAAAGTTCTCCAATTTATCAATGCTTATCGCTTCCGTGGTCATTTAGAAGCGAAACTAGACCCAATCAATTATTATCGTTGGAAAGTCTCCAGCGTACCTGAGTTGGATTACCGTTATCACGGTTTTACCGAGCAGGATCTCAACGAAACCTTCAATATTAATCACTACGTTTATCATCGCGATAACATCAAATTAGGTGATTTAGCTAAAATGTTGAAAGAGACCTATTGTGGTTCAATTGGTCTTGAGTTTATGCATGTTCAAGATATGGAGCAGAAAAGTTGGCTACAAAGCAAATTAGAAAGCCAATTAAATAAACCGCTCTTTAGCAAAGAAGAAAAAATTAATTTATTAAGTGAATTGACCGCTGCAGATGGCTTAGAACGTTATCTTGGTGCGAAATTCCCGGGGGCAAAACGTTTCTCTTTAGAGGGAAGTGATGCCTTTATTCCATTGATGAAAGAAATTATTCGTCATGCGAGCAAACAAGGCGTACAAGATGTGATGTTTGGTATGGCACACCGTGGCCGTTTAAACATGTTAGTAAACGTGCTTGGTAAGAAACCTGAAGATCTTTTCGACGAGTTTGCGGGTAAACATTCAGGCGAGCGTACAGGTGACGTGAAATACCACCAAGGTTTCTCTTCCGACTTTGCGGTCGGTGATCGTCGCGTGCATTTAACCCTTGCATTCAACCCATCCCATTTAGAAATTGTTAGTCCAGTAGTTATTGGTGCGGTACGTTCTCGTCAAACCAAAAAGAATGATACAGAACGTAATCAAGTATTAGCCGTTACGGTTCATGGGGATTCAGCGGTAGCAGGACAAGGTGTTGTACAAGAAACCTTGAATATGTCGAATGCGCGTGGTTATACCGTTGGTGGCACAATCCGTATTGTGATCAATAACCAAATTGGTTTTACTACCTCTAACCCAAATGACACCCGTTCAACAGAATACTGTACGGACATCGCGAAAATGATTCAGGCACCGATTATTCATGTAAACGGTGATGATCCTGAAGCGGTCGCTTTTGCCGCGAGAATGGCGGTGGAATATCGCAATCTATTCAAACGCGATATTTTCATTGATCTGATTTCTTATCGTCGTCATGGTCATAATGAGGCTGATGAGCCATTAGCCACTCAACCAATGATGTATAGCATCATCAAAAAACATCCAACGCCACGCAAAGTCTATGCTGATCGTTTAATTGCTGAAGGGGTAATTACCGAAGAAGAAACCATTGAAATGATGAATCTCTATCGTGATGCCTTAGATAATGGCGATCGCGTAGTGAAAGAATGGCGAGAAATGGATACTGCCCAAATGGACTGGTTGCAATATCTCAACTATGACTGGACATCCCCTTACGAAAGTAAATTCCCACAAGAACGTTTCCAAACTTTAGCGGAGCGTGTTAGTGAATATCCAGAAACCTTACGTGCACATCCTCGTGTAGAAAAAATCTATGCTGATCGCCGTGAAATGGCAAAAGGCGAGAAATTGTTCGATTGGGGTATGGCGGAAACTATGGCATACGCAACCTTATTAGATGAAGGCGCTAATGTTCGTTTATCGGGTGAAGATGCAGGACGTGGTACGTTCTTCCACCGCCATGCAGTTGTGCATAACCAAAATGACGGGACAGGCTATGTGCCATTAACACATTTACATGCTAACCAAGGTCGTTTTGAGGTGTGGGATTCTGTATTATCTGAAGAAGCTGTACTAGCCTTTGAATATGGTTATGCTACAACAGATCCAAAAACATTAACCATTTGGGAAGCACAATTTGGTGACTTCGCAAACGGCGCACAAATCGTGATTGACCAATTTATTAGTTCTGGCGAACAAAAATGGGGCAGAATGTGTGGTTTAGTCATGTTATTACCACATGGCTATGAAGGCCAAGGTCCAGAGCACTCATCCGCTCGTTTAGAACGTTATTTACAACTTTGTGCAGAACAGAATATGCAAGTGTGTATTCCATCTACACCAGCACAGGTTTATCACATGTTACGTCGCCAAGCGATCCGTAAAATGCGTCGTCCATTAATTGGTATTTCACCAAAATCTTTATTACGTCATCCACTTGCCGTCTCAAGTATGGATGAATTAGTAAATGGCACATTCCAAACCGTAATTGGTGAAATTGATGATATCGATCCAAAACAAGTTAAACGTGTGGTTCTATGCTCTGGTAAAGTGTATTACGATCTCTTAGAAAAACGCCGTGCGAATAACCAAACAGATGTGGCGATTATTCGTATTGAACAGCTTTATCCGTATCCACATGAAGATGTGAAGAAAGCGTTAGAGCCTTATGCCCATGTGACGGATTTTGTGTGGTGTCAAGAAGAGCCATTAAACCAAGGTGCTTGGTATTGCAGTAAGCATAACTTTGACAGCTCAATTCCTGAGCATGTGAAGTTAAAATACGCAGGTCGTCCAGCCTCAGCTTCACCAGCGGTAGGTTATATGTCTTTACACACCAAACAGCAAAAACAATTGGTAGAAGATGCACTGACACTGTAAAAGTGCGGTCAAAATTTGAGTAATTTTTAAAGAAAGAATAATTTAAAGGAAAATAAAATGACAATCGAAATTCTTGTTCCAGATTTACCGGAATCCGTTGCGGATGCAACTGTTGCAACATGGCATAAAAAAGTCGGTGAGACGGTAAAACGTGACGAAGTCTTAGTGGAAATCGAAACAGATAAAGTGGTACTTGAAGTGCCAGCTTTAAGTGATGGCGTAGTGGCTGAAATTCTTCAAGAAGAAGGTGCAACCGTAGTAAGTAAACAGCTTTTAGGTAAACTTTCTACTCAACAAGCGGGTGATATTTCATCAGAGACAGTGAAAGGCAATGAGCCAACACCAGCAGATCGTCAAAAAGCAGCGATTGAAAATAGTCACAATAATTCAGCGGATCAAGGTCCTGCTATTCGTCGTTTATTAGCTGAACATGATTTAGATGCAGAGAAAATTCAAGGTTCTGGTGTAGGTGGTCGTATTACCCGTGAAGATATTGCTCGTGAAGTAGCAAAACGTGATGCACAAAAAGCGAAACAAGATGTGGCGACAGAGCAGAATACAATCAGTACTGTGGCATATAGCTCTCGTTCAGAAAAACGTGTACCAATGACCCGTTTACGTAAACGTATTGCAGAACGTTTATTGGAAGCAAAAAATACCACCGCAATGCTCACGACATTCAATGAAGTGGATATGCAGCCGATTATGAAATTACGTAAAACATACGGCGAGAAATTTGAGAAACAACATGGTGTACGTTTAGGCTTTATGTCTTTCTACATTAAAGCAGTGGTTGAAGCATTAAAACGTTATCCAGAAGTGAATGCTTCAATTGATGGTGATGACATTGTGTATCACAACTATTTTGATATTAGCATTGCCGTTTCAACGCCGCGTGGTTTAGTGACACCAGTATTACGCAACTGCGATAAACTCAGCATGGCAGATATTGAGAAACAAATTAAATCACTCGCAGAAAAAGGCCGTGATGGTAAATTAACGGTTGAGGATTTAACTGGGGGTAACTTCACCATTACTAATGGCGGCGTATTTGGTTCTTTAATGTCTACACCAATTATTAACCCACCGCAAAGTGCAATTTTAGGCATGCATGCCATCAAAGAACGTCCGGTTGCGGTAGATGGTCAAGTGGTGATTCGTCCTATGATGTATTTAGCCCTATCTTATGACCACCGTTTAATTGATGGTCGTGAATCTGTTGGCTTCTTAGTGGCGATTAGAGACTTATTAGAAGATCCAACTCGTTTATTATTAGAAATTTAAGTATATAGGCTTTTTCTCTTTTGAGGGAAAAAGCCTTTTTTATATCGAAGTAATTAAAAGGGCGGGAACAATGCCCGCCTTTCTATCGTTAAAATCCAATCTTTATTTAGCTATTTTGCGTACTAAGATTGCTAAGATAAAGGTAATGATGATAACAGGGAAAGTCAGACCTAAATCGCTTTCCCAACCTTTTGCCATCAGAAAACGATAGAGCACGAAGCCGACAAACCAAACGCCGAGTCCAACACTATCAACTGATTTTCTTACATCATGTTGTTTAAGCACGAAGAAATCAGCGATAAGCACGGCGATCATTGGCGCGAATACAGAGCCAATAAAGAACAAGAAATGTTCGTATTCTGTTACAGGTAAGGTTGAGGCTAATATGATGCCCACAATCACGGTAAGAACCGAGATTGGCGTAACTTTTAATTGAGGGAAAATATTATTTAAACTCATGCCGGTGGAATAGGCGGGAAGAGCCGTGTTAATCATGGTAGAGGCGATGACAATTAATACGCCAATAACACTGACACCAGCAAGCGAAAGAATTTGTGAGATTTCAGATTTACCGGTCACTAATGCTGCACCTAAGCCAAGAGCATACATCCAGCAGCTAGTCGCGGTATAAGTCAGCGTTGAAAGTGCGGTCGTTTTAAATGGTGTTTCGCTATTCTTCGTGTGGTCAGATACTACCGGTAACCAAGAAAGCGGCATGACAGCAGCAATTTCAACAGCTGTACCAAATTTAATATTTTGTGCTACATCCATGGTAATGAATGGTTTATTGGCGACTTGAATACTAAGCCACAACATCAGTAAAAACATGGTGACAAGTGAAATGCTTTTAAAGATACCTAATTTAGTAAAGCCGAGTAGTAGCCAAAGTATGATGAGTATGCCTAAACCAAGTGTAAGAAATGGGAAGAGTGAAGCATCAGGTGTTTGATTTAAGATGGAAATGACGTCAGCGCCCATATAAATCATGACTGCAGTCCATCCCATTAATTGCATGGCATTAAGTAAAGAGAAAAGCGCAGAGCCTTTTTCACCAAATGAAATTTGTACCGTTTGCATAGCACTTTTTTGGGTTTTTGCGCCGATGTAACCAGCACAGAAAAACATCGAACCACCAATAAAGTGTCCAACGACGATGGCGATTAAACCTTGTTGCCATCCTAGTGGTGCAAACCAAGTACCGGTGAGAATTTCTGCCATTGAAATAGCAGCAGTAAACCAAATGAGCGCAATCGCAAGATTGCTTGATTTTTTCGTTTGCATGTTGTTATCCTTAACATGAATTGTGGTTATTCTGTCCCAGTATATAACTCAATATAGAAAGGGCAAGCCCAGAATTTAAAATAAAACAAAGTGCGGTCAAATTTTTGTTTGTTTCGCTAAACAACATCAAAAATAGGAAGGAAATATGAATTTACATGAGTACCAAGCTAAGCAGCTTTTTAAGCAATATGCTCTGCCTGTGAGTGAAGGTGTCGTGTGCCAAACGGCAGATGAAGCTGAAATGGCACTCTTTCAGCTGAATGGTGATGTTTGGATAGCGAAATGTCAAGTTCACGCAGGTGGACGTGGAAAAGCTGGTGGTGTGAAGCTCGTGCATAATGCAGAAGAAGCGCGTGCTTTTGCAGATAAATGGCTTGGCCAGCATTTAGTCACCTTCCAAACTGATAAAAAAGGCCAACCCGTTAATAGCATTTATATTGAAGAAACCTGCCAGATTGAGAAAGAACTTTACCTTGGTGCAGTGATTGATCGTGCTTCGCAGAAAGTGATTTTTATGGCTTCTTCAGCAGGGGGGATGAGCATAGAGGATGTAGCAAGAGAAACGCCTGAATTAATTCATAAAGTGACCATTGATCCTCTCGTGGGGGGAATGCCATATCAAGGCCGTGAATTAGCCTTTAAACTTGGTTTAAGCGGCGAACAAAATAAACAATTTGCCGAGATTTTTGTAAAACTCGCTCAACTTTTTATCGAAAAAGATTTTTCTCTAGTTGAAGTGAATCCGCTTGTGGTGACAAAAGAAGGCAATTTAATTTGCGTAGATGCGAAAGTAGGCATTGATGATAACTCACTTTATCGACATCCTGATTTATTAGCCTTACGCGATTTAAGTCAAAGTGATGCACGTGAAGCCGAAGCAGAAAAATATCAACTTAACTATGTTGCTTTGGAAGGTGATATTGGCTGTATGGTCAATGGCGCAGGACTTGCTATGGGCACAATGGATATTGTGAAATTATATGGCGGTACCCCTGCAAACTTCCTTGATGTTGGTGGCGGTGCAACGAAAGAACGTGTGGCTGAAGCCTTTAAGATTATTCTTACAGATAAAAATGTGAAATCTGTATTAGTGAATATTTTTGGTGGAATTGTACGCTGTGATCTTATTGCTGAAGGTGTCGTGGCGGCGATTCAAGAAGTCGGTGTAAAAGTGCCTGTTGTGGTTCGATTAGAAGGAACCAATGCCCCACAAGGTAGAGCAATTTTAGCCGAAAGTGGTGTGAATTTAATTGCAGCACATAGTTTACAAGCAGCAGCACAAGCGGCAGTGAAAGCGGCAAAAGGAGAATAATCATGGCGATTTTAATTAATAAAGAGACAAAAGTAATTTGCCAAGGTTTCACTGGTGCGCAAGGGACATTTCACAGCGAACAGGCATTGGCTTATGGCACAAAGTTAGTGGGTGGCGTTTCACCGAATAAAGGCGGAACAACTCACTTAGGTTTGCCGGTATTTAATACAGTGCGTGAAGCGGTGCAAGCTACAGGGGCTACGGCAACGATGATTTATGTGCCCGCACCATTTTGTAAGGATGCCATTTTAGAAGCCATTGATGCAGGTATTCAGTTGGTAGTCTGTATTACAGAAGGCATTCCGACATTGGATATGTTGTTGGTAAAACAAAAATTAAATGAAACGGGTGTCGTGATGATCGGCCCAAATTGTCCAGGCGTGATTACACCGGATGAATGTAAGATTGGTATTATGCCGGGCAATATCCATAAAAAAGGCAGAGTAGGCATTGTTTCTCGTTCAGGCACCTTGACCTATGAAGCGGTAAAACAAACAACAGATGAAGGTTTCGGTCAATCCACTTGCGTAGGGATCGGCGGCGATCCTATTCCAGGATCTAACTTCATTGATATTCTTAAACGATTCCAAGAAGATTCTGAAACTGAAGCCATCGTGATGATTGGTGAAATCGGTGGCTCTGCAGAAGAAGAGGCGGCAGCGTTCATTAAATCTCATGTGACAAAACCTGTGGTGGCTTATATCGCAGGTGTAACGGCGCCAAAAGGCAAGCGTATGGGACATGCAGGAGCGATTATCAGCGGTGGAAAAGGAACAGCTGCAGATAAAATTGCCGCACTTGAAGCGGCTGGCGTGAAGACAGTGAGAAGTCTTGCTGAAATCGGTTCAGCCCTCCGTGAATTATTGAAATAAAATACTTAAAAAATGGACCGCACTTTGGATTCGTTTTCAAAGTGCGGTCGTTTTTTATAACAAATTCTTATAACCTGCATCTAAATCGGTGTATAATCTCGTCAGTTTTTTAAGGACAAAATTATGAGCCAATTTTTCTATATCCACCCTGAAAATCCGCAAGCGCGTTTGATTAATCAAGCGGTAGAAATTTTGCGTCAAGGTGGTGTCATTGTGTACCCGACAGATTCGGGCTATGCCTTAGGCTGTATGATAGGCGATAAACATGCGATGGATCGTATTGTTGCAATTCGTAAATTGCCAGAAGGGCATAATTTTACGTTGGTATGTAGCGATTTATCCGAGCTTTCAACCTATGCAACGGTCAGTAATGTGGCTTATCGCTTAATTAAAAACAATACACCGGGACGTTATACCTTTATTTTGACGGCAACGAAAGAGCTTCCTCGTCGATTAATGACGTCAAAACGCAAAACTATTGGTTTGCGTGTGCCGGATAACCAAATTGCTTTGGATTTATTGAACGCATTAGGTGAACCGATTCTATCTTGCTCACTGATGTTGCCTGATAATGAACATATGACTTATTCCGATCCAGAAGAGATTCGTGAATGTTTAGAACGTCAAGTGGATTTAATTATTCATGGTGGCTATTTAGGTCAAGAACCAACAACGGTGGTAGATTTAACGGAAGAATCGCCAGTCATTTTACGTGAAGGAAGTGGTAGTACTGCTCCTTTCATTTAACTTATTTTAGACGCTTGGGAAAGCGACAAAGGAAAACAGATGAAACCTATTCAAAAAACAGTCAGACAAGAACGTGAAAAACAAGCGGGAAAGCAACCGCACTTTGAGCGTAAAGATCGTAAAAGTGTGGTCAATTCTGACATCAAATCAATCCCTAAAGCTAAGGTAGCTAGACCATCTCGTCAATCTACTGTAGAAGGTGAAAAATTACAGAAAGTGCTTGCGCGAGCAGGACAAGGCTCTCGTCGTGAAATTGAAGCGATGATTGCTGAAAACCGTGTGAGTGTTGATGGCAAAATGGCGACTCTTGGTGATCGTATCGATGTACATTCTGGTGTAAAAGTGCGTATTGATGGTCGAATCATAAACCTTCAACAAGCACAAAAAGAAGTGTGTCGTGTGTTGATGTATTATAAACCTGAAGGCGAACTTTGTACCCGTAGCGATCCTGAAGGTCGTGCAACAGTATTTGATCGTTTACCACGCTTAAATGGTGCAAGATGGATTGCAGTCGGTCGTTTAGATATTAATACTTCGGGCTTATTACTTTTTACAACTGATGGTGAATTAGCTAATCGTTTAATGCACCCAAGCCGTGAAGTTGAACGTGAATATTCCGTGCGCGTATTTGGTCAAGTGGATGATGCCATGTTAGCGCGTTTGCGTAAAGGCGTGCAGTTAGAAGATGGGCCTGCTAATTTCAAAGAAATCAAATTTGCGGGTGGCGTTGGAATTAACCAATGGTACGATGTGACTTTAATGGAGGGTCGTAACCGTGAAGTACGCCGTCTGTGGGAATCACAAGGCATTCAAGTGAGCCGCTTGATTCGTATTCGTTACGGCAACATTAAGCTGATGAAAGGCTTACCGCGAGGTGGCTGGGAAGAAATGGATTTGGAAAACGTCAACTATTTACGTGAATTAGTAGGCTTACCGTCTGAAACCGAAACCAAATTAGACGTAACCAAACCTCGTCGTCGACCAAAATCAGGTCAAATTCGTAAAGCAGTAAAACGTTATACTGAGTTAAGTAAACGCTATAAAAAATAGGTGGTATTCGCGATGAAAATGCAGCAACTCCGCTACATTGTTGAGATTGTAAACCAAAATTTAAACGTGACAGAGGCGGCCAACGCGCTTTATACCTCTCAACCAGGTATCAGTAAACAAGTTCGTTTGTTAGAAGATGAATTGGGTTTAGAGATTTTTGAACGTAATGGTAAACACATTAAATCTATTACACCTGCGGGTAAAAAGATTGTAGCTATTGCCCGTGAGCTTTTGGTGAAAGCGCAAAGCATTAAATCGGTTGCCAATGAATATACTTGTCCGAATCATGGCGTGTTACGCATTGCGACAACCAATACACAAGCGCGTTATATGCTGCCAGCTGTGGTGGAACGTTTCTCTAAACAATATCCGGATGTGAGTTTACATATTCATCAAGGTTCACCGACGCAAATTCATGATGCATTGATTTCGGGCGAAGTCGATTTAGCGATTACGACAGAAGCACCATATCTTTTTGATGATTTGATTCAATTGCCTTGCTATTTGTGGAATCGTTCGGTGATTGTTAAACCCGATCATCCTTTAGCAAAAGTGAAAGAGCTTACCGTTGAAGAATTAGGTAAATATCCGTTAGTCACTTATACCTTCGGCTTTACTGGTGTATCTGATTTGGATTATGCATTTAACCGAGCCGGTATTTTGCCGAATATTGTGTTTACTGCAACGGATGCTGATGTGATTAAAACCTATGTGCGTTTAGGATTAGGCGTGGGCATTATGGCATCTATGGCGCATACGCCAGCCGATAAGGATTTAGTGGCGATTGATGCAGGGCATTTGTTCCGTGCGAGTATGACGCAAATTGCGTTTAAACACAGCACTTTCTTACGCAATTATATGTATGACTTTATCGAATTTTTCTCACCTCACTTAACGCGTCCAATGGTTGAAAAAGCCGAGAGGTTGCGTGATAACAATGCCGTGAAGAAATTGTTTGATAATGTCGAATTAGATGTGAAGTAAAATAGCAAAAATAAAAGGGCGGTCAGAATTTAATGTGAATTCTGACCGCTCTTTTTTACAATAAAAATAAATGAGGTACTAAGTTCATGACGATAACTGTTGCGACAGAAAGCAATAATCGTGATGAGCCAAAGATAAAGCCTCGGTTGGTCCCATTATCAAATTTTACTAATAAATTCGCCATTGCCGTTAAGGCATAGACTTCAATCACCGTGAAGATGACTAAGTAAATATAAGCAGAAACCACAGAAATATATTTCAACGTAATAAACCAAGGCAAGATAATGCCCACAGCCAGGATTGGGGCCACCCATAAGGTTTGTTTAATCGTTAAATTAATTTTTCGAGAAAAATAACTTTGTAATGAGACTGTCAGTAAACCATTCACAAAAAGTGCAATGGGGGAGTGTTCCGGCATCCCTAATTTGTTATCAAAAAGAAACGGGAAGATCACAAAGAATGATGTTGCAATGGAAAGAGGAATAAACAACATTAAATGCACAAATAAAAATTCTTTGGTGATGATTTCTTTTATTTGGGCAAAGCGAAATTTCACTAAGGTTTGCAAAGTTTGGATTTGATAAAACGGTTTTACCATTAAGGCAAAGAGAACCGCTTCCATGAGAAAGCAGACCCAAATCAACCATTCAATATGATTATATTTGATAAATGGAATCACCAACAAAGGCGCAAATATAGACGACATGGAGGTGACTTTTAAATATTTTCCCTGTAATCGAGTTTTCTCTTTGTATTCTTCACCCGCGAGCACCAATAGGCAGGCTTTTGCATTGGTACCAAACAAACAACTACCTAAGCCAAAACAGGTGGTGGCAATTAAAAGCAGAATGTAATTGTCTGCAGAGAGAAAGAAAATATAGGCGATCACATCTAAAAAGCATCCAAGTAACATCATTTTGGCCAGTCCAAAACGATCGCCCCAGATACCGGCTAAAATCGCTAATGCTTGGTTGCAGAAGAAAAGCAACGAGAGTGAAAAGGCTATTTCACTGTTACTTAAGCCTTTTCCTTGTAAATAGATGAAAAATACCGTTTGCATGGAAAAGAATGCAAGGGTAGAAAAGAAACGACGAGTCAGTAAAAGTTTTTGTAAATTCATTGTGTTATTAAAAAAAGAAAAGCACGCGTTAAGAACGCGCGCCAGTAATTTGTTAAGTACGGTCAAAATTCACGACGATTTTTAACCGCACTTGAGATTAAAAAGAATCGTGATGTTTCACTAAATCTTCGCGGCTAATGGCAAATACACCTAGACCGCCATTTTTTAGTTCAACCCATTCAAATGGCACATCTGGATATTGTTCAATGAGACTTACCATGCTGTTGCCCACTTCGCAAACGAGCATGCCATTTGGTGTTAAATAATCCGGCGCTTGTTTTAAAATTTGCTTTGTAATTTCTAAACCATCAACACCGGAACCTAAGGCTAATTTAGGCTCATAATGGAATTCTTCCGGCATATCTGCCAAATCTTCTTCATCCACATAAGGCGGATTGGTGACGATTAAATCATATTGTTGACCGAAGAGATTTTGGAATAAATCTGATTGAATCGGGAAAACACGGTGTTCTAATTGGTGGCGAGCAATATTGATCTCTGCCACATTTAACGCATCCACAGAAAGATCGACCGCATCCACTTCAGCCTCAGGAAAGGCTTCTGCCGTGGCAATCGCGATACAACCACTGCCAGTACAAAGATCTAAAATACGTTTTGGTTCAGATTTTAAAAGCGGAGCAAATTTATCTTGAATTAATGCACTGATTGGTGAGCGAGGAATAATAGTGCGTTCATCCACATAAAATTCTAATCCGCAGAACCACGCACTATTCGTTAAATAAGCAACAGGGACACGTTGCTCAATTCGGCTTAAGACTAACTGTACTAAGGTTTCTTTTTCTGAAGGAGTGAGTTTGCTGCTGAATAAATCTTGCGGTAAATCGAGCGGTAATTGAAGTCCCGCAAGGACTAATTGAAGGCTTTCATCCCACGCATTGTCATGGCCTTGTCCGTAATAAATATCAGAACGGTTAAATGTGCTGTATGTCCAGCGTAAAAAATCTTGAATGGTCGTTAATTCACTTGCCACATTATCTTCTAAAATTGTCGCAACAAGTTCTTGATTGTGTAAGGTTTCCATTTTGTGCCTCAATAAAAATTTTGGCTAGTTATACCATAGAATAGATGTGCTATCATTAAGCAAAATAACAAATTGAGAAAAATAATGACAGAACAAGATGATTTCGATCTTTTTCGGGCGGAAACAAAAGGAATCAAACCCATCAAGCAAGATACCTTTGTGGCACCTCGTCAAAAGAGCGGTCAAAAAAAATCTCATTTACGTGATATTCGAGAAAAAGAGGATACGCTTTTCTATTTTTCCGATGAATATGAACCTTTGCTAAATGAACATGATGGTGTTATCAAATATTTACGCGAAGGGGAAGATAGCCATTTATTGAAACAACTTCGTCGTGGCGATTTTTCACCCGAATTATTTTTGGATTTACATGGTTTAACCCGTGAACAAGCCAAAATGGAATTGGCAGCACTGTTGTTAGCTTGTGAAGATGAGCATGTTTATTGCGCGAGCATCATGACGGGCTATGGAACCTTTACGTTGAAAAAACAAATTCCACGTTGGTTAGTTCAGCACCCTAAAGTCCGAGCATTACACCAAGCACCCAAAGAATGGGGCGGAGAAGCGGCGATACTCATTTTAGTGGATGTATAAAGAAAAAGTGCGGTCGAAATTGACCGCACTTTTTTTTACATTTTTTCGATTGTCTTAATGCCTAATAACGCTAAACCTTGTTTTAAGGTTTTCTCTGTAAGAGAAGCAAGTTTTAAACGGCTTAGTTTTACGCTTTCATCTTCTGCATTTAAGATTGGACAGTGTTCATAGAATGAAGAGAACACACCCGCCAATTCATATAAATAAGCACAGAGCACATGAGGTGTCCCTTCTTTCCCCACCGTTTGAACGGCTTCTTCAAATTGAAGCAATTTGATTGCTAATGCACGTTCTTTTTCATCTGAAAGCTGAATTTTCGCTTCTGCAAGAGCGGTTGGATTCACGTCTGCTTTATTGAAGATTGAACGAATACGTGTATAAGCATATTGCATATAAGGCGCGGTATTACCTTCAAAACTGAGCATATTATCCCAATCGAACACATAGTCAGTTGTGCGGTTTTTGGAAAGATCCGCATATTTCACCGAGCCAATACCCACCGCTTCAATAACCGCAGTTTTTTCTTCATCAGATAAGTTGGTATTTTTCTCGTTGATTAATACAGTGGCACGCTCAATCGCTTCATCTAATAAATCTGCTAATTTTACGGTGCCGCCAGTACGAGTTTTGAATGGTTTACCATCTTTACCCAACATCATACCGAAGTTTTTATGTTCAAGTGAGAAGCTGTCTGGTACATAACCGGCTTTACGCGTAATTAACCAGGCTTGTTGCATGTGTTGGCTTTGACGTGTATCAGAGAACACTAATGCACGATCTGCCTTTAAGGTTTCATAACGATATTTAGCCGCCGCGATATCTGTAGTGGTATAAAGGAAACCGCCATCTTTCTTCTGAACGATTACCCCCATTGGTTCGCCTTCTTTATTCTTGAATTCGTCAAGATAAACGACTAATGCACCTTCATCTTCAACGGCTAAACCTTGTTTTTTCAGATCTTCAACGATAGCAGGTAACATCGGGTTATAAAGACTTTCACCCATCACATCTTTTTCGGTCAAGGTGACATTCAAACGATCGTAGTTACGTTGGTTTTGTTGCATGGTGATATCAACTAATTTTTTCCACATTGTGCGGCAATATTCATCTCCACCTTGTAATTTCACCACATAGTTACGGGCTTTTTCAGCGAAAGCTTCATCTTCATCATAATGTTTTTTCGCTTCGCGATAGAATGCTTCAAGATCTTGAAGTTCCATTTCACTCGCATGTTCATTTTCCATTTTTTCAAGATAAGCAATGAGCATACCGAATTGGGTACCCCAGTCACCTACGTGGTTCGCACGAATAACGTTATGACCTAAAAATTCAAGGGTACGAACAACGGCATCACCGATGATGGTAGAGCGTAAATGACCTACGTGCATTTCTTTCGCAACGTTTGGTGAAGAATAATCAATCACGATGGTTTGTTTTTCATTTGCGCTGACACCAAGATTTTGATCTTTTAATGCGGCAGAAACGTTATTCGCTAACCAAGTTGGATTTAAGAAAATATTAATAAAACCTGGACCAGCAATTTCAGTTTTTTCTGCGACATCAGAAAGATCAGCATGATCTAATACTTTTTGTGCAAATTCACGTGGATTTAAACCTAGTTTTTTAGCAGCAGCCATGATGCCGTTTGCTTGGTAGTCGCCAAATTGTGGTTTACCTGATTGGCGAATAAGCGCATCGCATTGTTCATCTGCGCCAGCAGCAATCATCGCTTGTTTAATTTTATCGGATAAAATAGATTGAATATTCACGGTTTTTCCTAATCTTGAAATTGAATAATGAAAATAATCGGCTATGATACCGTTGTTTATAGATTTCTCAAAGTAAGAGCAAGAGAAAATGTCAAATTTAATGGAAAAATCGACCGCACTTTATCAAGAGTTGCCTCTATTTCAAGAAAAAATTCAGCAATTAGCTGCCGTCATGAAAGTGAATTTAGCGGATTATCAAATTGATCATTTAGCTTTAAGAGCAAATACTGAAGAAAAAGCAAAAAATTGGCTGACAGAGTTATTAAAGTGCGGTAGAATTTTAAGCGATAATATCGTCAATGGGCGTCCTATCTATTTGATTGAATTAGATGAGCCAGTTGATTTCATTGGTCAGCCTGTCGATGTTATTGAATTACCGTTTCCTAAAAATAAACAATATCCCCAAGAAACTTGGGAACATATTGAAATTGTAATGCCGTTTTTATCTCATGAATCTGTTGAGGATTGGGTTAATCGAATTTGCAATACATTTTTATGGAAGGAACTAACTCAATTAACCATGAAGGTGAGCGAACCTAAGGTGGAAGGGGAGCAATTGCCCAATCCATCCATTGCAGTGAGTTTTGTTGATAAAACAGAAAATCACGTTTGCATAAAGGTTCATCCTTATACAATAAAGAAAATACTCGAGGTTTAGTGTAATGAAAAAAATTACCTTAGCATTAACTGTCTTATTAAGTTTAGGTTTATCAGCTTGTTCATCTCAATCACAAAAAGATGAAAGCGCTTATAAAGGTCAAGTTATCTTCACCGAATTACAAGGTGATGATGTAAAATTAACCGTTCGTAAAAATGACTGCTCATACAAACAAGAAGGTGAAACAGAAGTTATCGTTCACAAATACGATTCAACTTTAGTAACTGGTGCTTGTGTGAAAGTATCTGACAACGGTCAAGGCGTGAAAAACGTTTCTACTTGGTCTCCAAGAAACCCAATCTAATTCATTTTTAGAAGGTTAGTTTTATGAAAAAAGTAACAGTAGCATTAGCACTTATGATGTCTGTTGGTTTAACGGGTTGTGCAAACACCGATGTTTTTAGTGGTGATGTATACTCTGCAGATCAAGCAAAAGAAGCGCGTTCAATTAGCTATGGTACTATTGTTTCTGTTCGTCCTGTTAAAATCCAAGCGGATAATCCAGGTGTAATCGGTACAGTTGGTGGTGGTGCTTTAGGTGGTATCGCTGGTAGTACAATTGGCGGTGGCACTGGACAAGCAATTGCAACTGCAGTAGGTGCAATTGGTGGGGCGATTATTGGTAGCAAAGCTGAAGAGAAAATGAGCCAAGTTAATGGTGCAGAGCTTGTTATCAGAAAAGATAATAGAGAAGAGATCGTTGTGGTTCAAAAAGCGGATCCTAGCTTTAAAGCAGGTCGTCGCGTAAGAATCGTTGGCGGTTCATCATTAAATGTTTCTGTTATCAACTAACTTAAACGAAAAAATAGAAAAAAGCGAGCCATAATTCGGTTCGCTTTTTTTATGTTTTAAATCAAAAGAAAGTGCGGTTGTTTTTTGCTTGAAAGTCAAAAATATGATAAAACTATTAACCGTTATTTCACATCAACAATAGGAAGCAAAATGTCAAATTTACAACAAGTTATTGAAGCTGCATTTGAAAAACGTGCGGAAATTACCCCTAAAACAGTTGATGCACAAACTCGTGCAGCAATCGAAGAAGTGATCGAAGGATTAGATAGCGGTAAATACCGTGTTGCAGAAAAAATTGATGGCGAATGGGTTACTCACCAATGGTTGAAAAAAGCGGTATTATTATCCTTCCGTATCAATGATAATCAAATCATTGATGGCGCTGAAACTAAATACTACGACAAAGTGGCATTGAAATTTGCTGACTATACCGAAGAGCGTTTTGCTCAAGAAGGTTTCCGTGTCGTACCTTCTGCAACCGTACGTAAAGGGGCATACATTTCTAAAAACTGTGTATTAATGCCATCTTATGTAAATATCGGTGCATACGTGGGTGAAGGTACCATGGTTGATACATGGGCAACCGTTGGTTCATGTGCGCAAATTGGTAAAAACGTTCACTTATCTGGTGGTGTAGGGATTGGTGGTGTATTAGAGCCATTACAAGCAAACCCAACCATTATCGGTGATAACTGTTTCATCGGTGCACGTTCTGAAGTCGTTGAAGGCGTGATTGTTGAAGATGGTTGTGTGATCTCTATGGGCGTATTCATTGGTCAATCAACAAAGATTTACGATCGTGAAACAGGTGAAGTATTCTATGGTCGCGTTCCTGCTGGTTCTGTAGTGGTTTCAGGTAGTCTTCCATCAAAATGTGGTAAATACAGCTTATACTGTGCAGTGATCGTGAAAAAAGTTGATGCAAAAACTTTAGGTAAAGTAGGTATCAACGAATTATTGCGTTCTATTGAAGAGTAATTAAAACACCATAAAAAATGACCGCACTTGATAGACAAAGTGCGGTCATTTTCTTTTTTAAATTAGCGAATTATTTTTTTCTTGCTAGCATTGTCGCAAATTTTAATTTAATGCGATTGCCGTTTTCATCAGTTTTATGTAATTCGCCCATATTTTCGTTGTATTCTAAGAATTCCCAATCTTTGTAATATTCTTTTAATTCACCTTCAGAGAATGTAAATGAGAAAGGAAGTGGACAAGGCACTTCAGGCGTGGACATGGCTGCAACAATTAAGTTATAACCACCTGGGTTGGTGTGTTCTTGCATATTCTTAATAATGGCTGGAATTCGCTCACGGTTTAAGAACATAAATACCACGGTTGATAAAATGAAGTCGTAGTTTTCTTGAATATTGGCGGTGTTAATATCATAAACAGCGGTCTTAATATTCAAGTTTTCTTTGTCTTTAGTTTCATTTAAGAAGGCGATGCTGTTTTCGTTGTGATCCCAAGAGGTTACATCATAGCCTTTTAAACTTAAATAAAGCGAATTACGACCTTGTCCGCAGCCTAAATCTAGCACTTTACAAGGTTTGATAATTTTAGCTGCATCAACCACATCACCATGCGTTGCAGTCATATTATATTTTTTGCTGAAGTAATCTTCTTTTGTGCAATAGAAACCAAGCGTACATTCTAAGTCATCAGAAAGGGCTTCAACTCGGTGCCAGGCTTGTGGCTCAACAAATGGAATATCACTTTCTGGGGTGAAAATATGTTCAGCAATGACATCGCCATTTTCGGTTAGCTCATAAAATTTAAGTTTACCTTTTAATACCGTAAGCTTGCCCCAAGTACCCACTTTAGTATTGTGTTTTTCTTGAAACATTTTAGGTAGTTTATATTTTGTCCAAACCGGCATTTGTTTATAGCAGATAAGTTCGTTTGTCATAATGAATTCCTTTTAATTTGCATGATAAATAGCTGATTGATATGGTAGGGTATTTGATTCTATTTGGCAATAAAAAAGGCGACCGAAGTCGCCTAAATATTAAATTATTTTACTTGCATACCTGCAGTGACACCGCTATCCGCTGAAAGTAAGAATAAATCACTTCCGCCAGTACCAGCAGAAAGAATCATTCCTTCCGATACACCAAATTTCATTTTACGTGGTGCAAGGTTTGCAACCACAATAACAAAACGACCTTCTAATTCTTCAGGTTTGTTGTAGGCTGCTTTAATGCCAGAGAACACTTGGCGAGTATGGTCACCTAAATCTAATTCAAAACGTAAGAGTTTGTTTGATTCTGGTACAGCTTCGCACTTCAGCACTTTTGCCACACGCATATCAATTTTAGCAAAATCGTCAATGGTAATGGTGTCAGCAATTGGTTCGACATTTGAAAGTGCGGTCGCTTTAGCCGCTGTTTTTTCTGTCGCTTTGTTTGCTTCAGCGAAAAGTGCTTTAGTTTCTTCTACAACAGCATCAATTTGTTTTTTCTCTAAACGAGAGAAAAGGGCTTTAAATGGAGTAAGCTGATGACCAAATAATGGCTGTGCAATATTATCCCATGTTAGTTCTGTTTGTAAGAACGCTTCTGCACGTTCAGCCAGTTTTGGAAGAACCGGTTTTAAGTAAGACATTAATACACGGAAAAGCTCGATACCCATTGAGCAAACTGCTTGTAATTCAGCCTCTTTGCCTTCTTCTTTTGCAATGACCCAAGGGGCTTTTTCATCAATATACTTATTGGCTTTATCAGTTAATGCCATGATTTCACGAATCGCTTTGTTGTATTCACGGCTTTCATAATAAGCAGCAATTTGTTCAGCTTGTGCAGTGAATTCATTGAAAAGCGCTTCATCTTCTAGTTTATCTGCTAATTTGCCTTCAAAACGTTTTGTGATAAAGCCCGCATTACGAGACGCTAAATTGACTAATTTATTCACGATATCAGTGTTTACACGTTGAACGAAATCTTCCAAATTGAAATCAAGATCTTCGATACGATCGTTTAATTTCGCTGCGTAGTAGTAACGCAAACATTCTGGATCAATGTGATTTAAATAGGTGCTGGCTTGGATAAATGTACCGCGTGATTTTGACATTTTGGCGCCATCTACGGTGACATAACCGTGAGCAAACACATTGGTTGGTTTGCGGAATTCGCTACCTTCTAACATCGCCGGCCAGAATAGACTGTGGAAATACACGATATCTTTACCAATAAAGTGATAAAGTTCTGCATCGCTGTTTTCTCCCCAGAATTCATTAAAATCAATGCCTTCACGATCGCAGAGATTTTTGAATGAAGCCATGTAGCCGATTGGGGCATCTAGCCAAACATAGAAGAATTTATCTTTTGCACCTGGAATTTCAAAACCAAAATAAGGGGCATCACGAGAGATATCCCATTGTTGCAAACCACTTTCAAACCATTCTTGCATTTTGTTTGCAATTTCCGGTTGAAGTGAGCCAGAGCGAGTCCATTCTTTTAACATCCTTTCAAAAGCAGGTAAGTCAAAGAAGAAGTGTTCAGATTCTTTAATGATTGGTGTTGCACCTGATACAGCAGAACGCGGATTAATTAAATCCATAGGGCTATAAGTCGAAGCACAAACTTCGCAGTTATCACCATATTGATCTTCAGCTTTACATTTTGGACAAGTCCCTTTAACGAAACGATCCGGTAAGAACATATTCTTTTCAGGATCGAATAACTGAGAAATCACTTTCGTTTTAATGAAGCCTTTAGCTTTTAATTTATTGTAAATATCAGCGGTGATTTGTTTATTTTCTGCACTGTGAGTAGAGTGATAGTTATCAAAACTGATATTAAAGCCTGCAAAATCACGTACGTGATCAGCTTTTGCTTTTGCGATTAATTCTTCTGGTGTAATGCCTAATTTATCAGCATTAAGCATGATTGGTGTGCCGTGTGCGTCATCAGCACAGACAAAATGAATTTTGTTGCCACGCATACGTTGGAAACGCACCCAAATATCCGCTTGAATGTGTTCTAACATATGGCCTAAATGAATGGCACCATTTGCATAAGGTAATGCACAAGTGACTAAAATTTTACGAGGTTGAGTTGTCATTATTTTTCTCTTATTCTTTTTGCAAAAATTGTGAGTATGTTACCCGATTGGTGTGATTTTTTCTAGTTTAGTTATACTTTTAGCTTAACATTTGAGGTGTAAAAGGGGTAGAATATCCCTGACAAATTTACTCTACTACCTACTACTATTAAAGGAATATTATGGCAACTGCTTTTTCTGAAAATTTAACGGCAGAACAACAATCTCAGGTTCTGCAACTTTTCCAACAATTTCAACACCCAACCTTACAAAAAGACTTAATCGAATTAAAGACTTTGAAGAAAGTTGAAAAAGGCGGTGACGTATTACGTATTGAATTACAATTGCCTTTTGCATGGAACACTGGCGTGGAGCAAGTGAAACAGCAGCTTTCTGATGCTTTATTAAAAGCAACAGATAGCAAAGAAATCAAATGGGTGGTGAATTATCAAATCGCAACGTTAAAACGTGCAAATAATCAACCCGCTGTAAAAGGTGTAAAGAACATCATTGCGGTGACTTCAGGTAAAGGCGGGGTAGGGAAATCATCCGTTTCAGTGAATCTTGCGCTTGCTTTACAAGCTCAAGGTGCTCGTGTGGGGATCTTAGATGCAGATATTTACGGCCCATCTATTCCGCATATGTTAGGTGCGCCGCATCAACGCCCAACTTCACCAGATAACCAACATATCACCCCAATTAAAGCGTATGGTTTATCTGCCAACTCGATCGGTTTCTTAATGGATGAAGATAATGCAACCATTTGGCGTGGTCCTATGGCAAGTAGTGCATTAAGCCAGCTTTTAAATGAAACCTTATGGGATAGCTTGGATTACTTAGTGATCGATATGCCTCCGGGTACAGGTGATATCCAATTAACCCTTTCACAACAAATTCCGGTAACAGGAGCTGTAGTGGTTACCACGCCACAAGATATTGCGTTATTAGATGCGGTGAAAGGCGTGTCGATGTTTGAACGTGTATCTGTGCCTGTGTTAGGTATTGTGGAAAATATGTCTATGCATATTTGTAGCAATTGTGGCCATCACGAAGCAATTTTCGGTACTGGTGGTGCAGAAAAAATGGCACAAAAATACAATGTGAAAGTATTAGGTCAGTTACCGTTGAATATCCAAGTTCGTCAAGATTTGGATGCGGGTAAACCAACCGTAGTTGCAGCGCCAGACAGTGAAATTGCGAAATCTTTCTTAGATTTAGCGGAGAAAGTATCAACTGAGCTTTACTGGCAAGGATCTGTGATTCCAAGCGAGATTTTATTCCGCGAAGTGAAATAATCACAAAAACATCATAAAAATTAACCGCACTTTAGGTCATCCAAAGTGCGGTTATTTTTTTAGGTAAATTTGCTTATTTTAAATGATCCGCATCATTTATTTTCTCAACGCAAAAACCGTTCTCATCGTCATAATGCACAACACTAATTGAGGTGTTAATGAGAGATACTGATTTATCTTCATCGCGGTGATTTTGCCACGTAGCACCGTTTAATAAGGCAAGCAATAAACGTAGAGTATGGCCATGCGACACAATGAGAATATTGCCTTGATTGTGGATCTTAATAATGTCGTGCAATGCTTTCATGGCTCGCTCGCCCAATTGTTCGAACGTTTCTCCGCCATTTACTTGAGCTTTGTAATTGGCAGGATCTTTAATGAGTTGTTTGAACTCTGGGTGTTCTCTTAACGTATCAACAACTTTGCCTTCCCAAGAACCAAAATACTGTTCATTTAAACCTTGGTGATGGAAAAGGGGGATATCTCGTTCACCAATAATATGAGAGGCTGTCGCGATGGTACGTTTTAATACGCTAGAGTAGGCCGCGACAAAAGGAATATGATTAAGTGCCACACCTGTTTTTTTCGCGCCATTAACGCCTTCTTCAGTCAAAGGGGAATCGCCATGACCTTGCATTAAACCTTCTGTATTCCAAACGGTTTTACCATGTCGAATAAAATAAAAAGTCAGCTGTTTTTTCATTTTTCATGTCCATAAAAAAGATTAAGGAAGCCGAAACTTCCTTAATCATGATTTTAACGGGAGTAATAACCTGCCATTGAACTATATACGGCATTTTCTGCCTGAATGATGTTGTATTTTGCATTCAAGATAGAAAGTTGAGAGCTTTTCTCTGTGTTTGCCGCAGCGAGCCATTCACGTAATTCAGATACACCAGCATTGTAACGATCACGATAGTATTTGGTGATACGTTGGTTATAGCTGTGTGTTTTTTGCAAGTTAGCAAAGGCACTTTGTGCTTGTGTGTAGGCGAAGTAGTTGGTATCTACATCGTTCAAGGCTTTAGTAATGCTTTGCTCATAGTTTAAACGTGCGGTTTCATAATCTGCTTCAGAGATTTTCACGTTCCATTTTACGGTATTCCAGTTGAGGAATGGTAGGCTAATGCCGATTAAACCTGTACCAACTGGATTGTGCAATGCATTACCGACTTTAGTACCACTTGATGTTAAGCTTCCGCCTAAAGTGACTTCAGGGAACCAGCTTTTTTCAGTTGCTTTTGCATTTTTGAATGCACTACTTAAGCGATATTGATAGCCTTTTACATCAGGACGGTTTGCAATCACAGAAACAGGTACATTTAAATTTACGCCTACATTTTTTACATTAAGAATGTGTGGGGAGTTGATATTTAATGCTTCTTCCGGTTTTAAGTTCAGTAAGTTACGTAAAGTTTGTTCTGCTGTTTTACGTTGTGTTTGATAGTTGATCAAGTTGTTACGTGCGTTCAATACCGCTTGTTGTGCTTGATCTACACTTGCGCTGTCCGCAACACCTTGTGATAAACGGCGTTGCATGATGCTGCTAATGTCGTTGTAGTATTTGATGGTTTCTTCGGTTGTGCTGATAGCATCATTTAAATAAGCAATTTGATAATAGGTTGTTACAACAGAGTTGATGAGTGAAAGTTTGGTTGCTTCTAAATCTTCAGCAGTAGCTTTGTGTGACCATTCTGCCGCATCAGCGGTATCCGCTAAACGTTGCCATAGATCTAACGTATAACTCACATTTAATGCACCTTGATGGCTTACTGCTGAGCTGCCACCGGTTTTCATATTTTTACTTGCGGAAGATTGGGTTGAACCACTAAATGCCGGAATTAAATTTGCGCCTGCAAGGTTTGCATTATATAGAGCACGGTTTACGGCAACAGACGCTTTGGCTAAATCTTTGTTGTTGACTAATGCTTGTTCTACCACACGATTTAATTGTGAATCATTGTAAAGCGCCCACCAGTTTTCTTTTACATTAAATTGTTTGGTGATTTCCGCATAATTTTGGTAATCCTGCTGGCTCGCTTTATAAGAATCGCCGATGTTAGCACAACCTGCTAGAGCCGTTGCCATCGCGATTGCTAAGGTTAATTTTTTCATTTTTAACATGGATTTTTTCCTTTCTTTTTAATTAAAGTGCGGTCAAAAATTAGTAAGAATTTTAACCGCTCTTTTGTGTTTTACAAAATTTCTTTATTCTCGAGCAAGAGCTGTAATTGGATCTAATTGTGCTGCACGTTTTGCCGGCATATAGCCGAAGATCACACCAATAAGGGTAGAGAAGACCACCGCTGCAACAATTGAGCCGGTAGAGAATGCCATCGTAAAGTCAGTCATAAATACGTTAAATAGTAGACCGATTAAACCCGAAAGCAGAATACCCGTCACGCCGCCAATTAAACAAATTAGCACTGCTTCAATCAAAAATTGTTGCAGAATATTGAATTGTCTTGCCCCAATAGCCATTCGCACACCAATTTCTTTGGTTCGCTCTGTCACGGAAACCAACATAATATTCATCACACCAATCCCACCAACGATTAATGAAATAAAGGCGATAGAGGAAATGAGCAATTTCATCGTGCCCGTTGTGCTTTCAATAGTTTGTTTGATGGTATCGCTATTCATGATGAAGAAATCTTTTTTACCATGACGCATGGTAAGCAATTCAGTAATCCCTTTTTCAGCGACTGTAGTATTCACGGAATCATCTACTTTAACGGTAATCGAGCCAATTTTTTTGCTGCCCGAAATACGATTCATCACAGTAGTGTAAGGCGCATAGAGATTAAGTGAACTACTTGCCCCGCCCATTTGTTTATCAGATACTACGCCAATAATACGTAATGGACGTTTATTAAACATCACAATTTTGCCGATGGGATTTTCATCTGGGAAAATCGACTTTTTCGCACTTTCATCGATTAAGGCTACTTGGTTGTTATCAGCGACATCTTGAGCCGAAAATAAATTACCGGATTTTAGTTTTAAGCCATCTACATCAAAATATTGTTCTCCTACACCTTTTAAACTGGTCGAGGAGAAAGTTTGGTTGCCATAAATTAATGTGCCACTTGATGAGCTATTCGGCGTGACACTTTGTACATAACTTTGTTGATTTAAGGCAGTTGCATCATTAATTGTGAGATTCTGCATTTGTTCAGCACGACGATCACCAAAGCCTGTACCATTAAAAATCGTTATGGTGCTCGTCCCAATTCCTCGAATATTTTCTAAGATTTTTTGCTGTGAACCATTTCCCAATGCCACGACAGAAACCACAGACGTAATCCCGATGATAATCCCGAGCATGGTTAAAAGAGAACGCATTTTGTGGGCAATAATAGCACTCACAGACATACGAAAGGCTTCTACAAATTGATCTTTGCTAAACCCAAAGTGCGGTTTAGATTTGGTTGGATTTTCGACCGCACTTTTTACTGTTTCTTTTTGCGTATCGCCAATGATTTCACCGTCTTTAATTTCAATCACACGATTCGCACTGGCCGCAATTTCTCGGTCGTGGGTTACCATAATAATGGTGTGTCCCTCTGCGTGTAATTGACGCAGAATTTCCATTACATTTTGACCACTTTGCGAATCCAATGCGCCAGTGGGTTCATCGGCTAAAATAATTTCGCCACCATTCATCAATGCACGTGCAATACTCACACGTTGTTGCTGACCACCGGAAAGCTGGCTTGGTTTATTTTGCCATTTATCACCTAAACCTAATTTTTCTAAAAGTTGTTTTGCACGAGAAAGACGTTTTTCTTGCGACATTCCTGCATAAATAGCAGGCAAGGCGACGTTTTCAGCGGCAGTTAAACTCGACAATAAGTTATAGCGTTGGAAAATAAAGCCGAATTTTTGGCTACGTAAATCTGACAGCTGATCTTTGCTTAATTCAATAGTTTCTTTGCCATTGATTTTGTAAGAACCACTGGTTGCTGTATCCAAGCATCCGATGATATTCATCAAGGTCGATTTGCCGGAACCTGACTGCCCAATAATCGCTACAAAATCGCCTTTTTCAATATTTAAAGAGACATTCTTCAAAATATGAACGCGATTTTCACCTTCACCGAAGTAACGGTTGAGATCCTTAATTTCAATAATATTCATTAATTTCTACCGCACTTTTAGAACATTCTTGGACCACGAGGCATAGAGCCAACTTTTTCACCATTCGCGACTTGTGACACGATAACTTTTTCACCTTCGTTTAAGCCGGATTTGATTTCACTTTGGAAATCATTTTGTACACCGGTTTCAACTTCACGCTGTTCAGGCTGATTTTTGTCATTCAATACATTGACAAAGCTTTTGCCATCACGTTTTTGAATAGCCATATTGGAAACCAATAACACGTCTTTGGCATTGGCAATTTTGATGTTGTTTTCTGTCGTCATTCCGATGCGTAAAGTTCGATCAGGATTATCAATCAGTACATTGGCATAATAGTAAATCGCACTGGTTGTGGAGCTGCTACTTGAACTTGTCGAAGATGATGTTGAAGAGCTATCACTTGTCGTGGTATTGGCAGGATCAACAGAATCAATGACAGAGTGATACACGGTTTGGCTATCAGATAAAATAGTAAAGCTGACTTCTTGGCCTGCTTTAACTTTGGTAATGTCGCCTTCTGAAATT
The DNA here is from genome assembly GCF_001815355.1 of Haemophilus sp. HMSC068C11. Classification (GTDB taxonomy): domain Bacteria; phylum Pseudomonadota; class Gammaproteobacteria; order Enterobacterales; family Pasteurellaceae; genus Haemophilus_D. The sequence goes on along the minus strand of NZ_KV820360.1, from coordinate 82,737 downwards.
TCAGGTTTAATTTTCATTTTGCTTAAATCGGCAATGGTCACAATTGTTGGCGTCGTTTGGTTGGCATTAACAGTTTGACCTTCAGAAACGGGCACAGAAATGACGGTACCATCCATTGGTGCGGTAATTTTTGTATAACCCACATTGGTTTCTGCGGTATTCACTTCAATTTCAGCTTGTTTGATATTGGCTTCAATGGCTTCCATTTCCGCTTTCGCATTATCAAGGGTGCTTTTAGCTGTATTCAGACTATCTAAAGATGTCGCTTTTTGTGTATAAAGTTTTGATAAGCGGTTATAGCTTGAAAGGGCTACATCATAAGCGGTTCGCTTCGCTTTTAATTGCGCTTGATAGCTAACCAATGCCGCCTTTTTGGTATTTAAGGTATTAATTTGGGTTGTAGAATCAATATCTGCGATCATTTCGCCTTTTTTGATTTCTTGTCCTAATTTGACATAGAGTTTGGTAATTTTACCCGAAGCTTGGGCACCAACATCAACTTCATTTACGCTTTCAACCGAACCAGAGGCAACAACTGTTTTTTCCACATTGCCACGTGTAACGGATTCCGTCAGATAGGTGGTTTCTTGCTTGCTATTGCTTGAGAAAAAATAATAAGCTGCGCCAGCAGCAATGAGTAATCCAAGTAAAATAAAAAAGCGTTTTTTCATAAAGACTTTGTCATCCCAAATAAAAAATGAACGTTTGTTCAGTGAAGGTGTATTCTAAAGGCAAACTTTTCAGTTTGCACGAAAAATCTTCAAGTTAGACCTAAAAATCCTCAAAAATTCAGTATTAATTTAATGAAAGTGCGGTTAGTTTTGGGATCAAATTCACAACGCCAGACTTTTCGTATAGAATGGAGAAATTATTTTCAATTTATTGAGAAATTTATGAGCAATACAGAACACACTCTAGAAAATGCGGAAAATACCCGCACACACAATTTCATTACTCAAATTATTGATGAAGATTTAGCTTCGGGTAAACACAAAAGTGTTCATACTCGTTTCCCGCCTGAGCCAAATGGCTATTTGCATATTGGCCACGCAAAATCGATTTGCTTAAACTTTGGGTTAGCAAAAGAATATAACGGTTTATGTAACCTACGTTTTGACGATACCAATCCGGTGAAAGAAGACGTGGAATATGTGGATTCCATTAAAGCCGATGTGGAATGGTTAGGTTTTAAATGGGAAGGCGAACCGCGTTATGCGTCTGATTACTTCGATGCACTTTATGGCTATGCGATTGAGTTAATCGAGAAAGGTTTAGCCTATGTAGATGAACTTTCACCAGACCAAATGCGTGAGTATCGCGGTACATTAACTGAGCCAGGTAAAAACAGTCCATATCGTGATCGTAGTGTCGAAGAAAACTTAGCGTTATTTGAAAGAATGAAAAATGGTGAGTTTGCGGAAGGTACATTAAGTCTTCGTGCGAAAATCGACATGGCTTCACCATTTATGGTCATGCGTGATCCTGTGCTTTATCGTATTAAATTTGCGAGCCATCACCAAACCGGTGACAAATGGTGCATTTACCCAATGTACGACTTCACTCATTGTATCTCTGATGCAATTGAGCGTATTACACACTCTTTATGTACATTAGAATTCCAAGACAACCGTCGTTTATACGACTGGGTGTTAGAAAATATTAGTATTGAACGTCCATTGCCGCATCAATATGAATTCTCTCGTTTAAATTTAGAAGGCACATTAACGTCTAAACGTAAATTATTGAAATTAGTGAATGATGGCATTGTGGATGGTTGGAACGATCCGCGTATGCCAACCATTTCAGGTTTACGTCGTCGCGGTTATACACCGGCTTCATTACGTGAGTTCTGCCGTCGTATTGGTGTGACTAAACAAGATAACGTCGTAGAGTATTCTGCACTTGAAGCATGTATTCGTGAAGATTTAAATGAAAACGCACCACGCGCAATGGCGGTGATTGATCCTGTTCGCGTAGTGATTGAAAACTTTGAAGGCGAAGAAACGTTAACGGCGCCAAATCACCCGAATCGTCCTGAATTAGGTGAACGTCAATTACCGTTTACGAAAGAGCTTTATATTGATCGTGCAGACTTTCGTGAAGAAGCGAACAAGCAATATAAACGTTTAGTATTAGGTAAAGAAGTGCGTTTACGTAATGCTTACGTGATTAAAGCGGAGCGTGTCGAAAAAGATGCAAATGGTGAAATCACCACGATCTTCTGTACTTATGATCCTGAAACTTTAGGTAAAAATCCAGCGGATGGTCGTAAAGTGAAAGGGGTAATTCACTGGGTATCTGCAGTATATAATCACCCAGCAGAGTTCCGTTTATACGAATGTCTTTTCACCGTACCAAACCCTGGTGCAGCAGAAGAAATCGAAAGCGTATTAAATCCAACTTCTTTAGTGGTGAAACACGGTTTTGTAGAACAAAGCCTCGCAAATGCAGAACCAGAAAAAGGTTACCAATTTGAACGCGAAGGTTATTTCTGTGCGGATAACAAAGATAGCCGCCCAGAGCACTTAGTGTTTAACTTAACCGTAAGCTTAAAAGAAGGCTTCTAATTCTAAACAACAAAGTGCGGTCAAAAATCACGTAAATTTTGACCGCACTTTTTTATTGGTTTCACTATGCAATTTGAATCTCATTTTTGGCAAAAAAAATCGCTCCTTGAAATGACGGAATCCGAATGGGAAGCCTTATGTGATGGCTGCGGAAAATGCTGTTATCGAAAATACATTCAAGGGCGGGGTAAGCGTGAAAAACTGTATTACACGCGCATTGCCTGCAATCTATTAGATGTAGAAACAGGAAAGTGTCGTAATTATCCTGAACGTTTTAAAATCGAAAGTGATTGCACCAAATTAACCAAAAAGAACTTGCCTGATTTTGGTTGGTTGCCGAATACCTGTGCATATCGTTTATTGTATGAGGGTAAAGCTTTGCCCGAATGGCATCCATTAGTCAGTGGCGATCCTGATTCACTGAAAAAAGCAGGCATTTTAATTCAAGATGGCGTGCATGAAGAAGATGTCATTGATTGGTTTGAATTTGTCATTGAAACTGAATAATTTAAATTTCGTTGTTTTTTTATTCTCTTTAAACTTTGTTTTTTGATTTAGGTCACAATTTGCAAGATTGGCAATTGTATTTCAATTGTGCTTACTTATAATACTTATTAAGTATTATATAGATGTATCATTCGTTGTATGCAAATGTCCTTATCACTTAAACAATCTGCTGAAAAACTTGGCATTTCGTTTTCCCATTATGATATTGATGGGCATTTGATTGATGCATCGCCAACCAGTATTGATTATTTTATCGAGCAGTTGCAATTTCCGCCGAATATTGGACAAAATCAGCCGTTCCAAAATGTCATATGTGCCTTTGAAAATGAACCTATTCATGATGATTTAATCGCGTTTTCTTCTCCTCCTGATGCTTCTTTGCGTTATCAATTGCTCGACGAGCAAAACCAAATTCAGCTTGAAAAAACCATTCCATATTCAACCGCACTTTCATTCATTGCCTGCTTTGCCTTTTATCTATCATCGTTTAATGCTTTTTGCCGCTCAACAAACGAGAAAATACAATCGGTTGTAAATAATCAAGCTTGCAAAGCATAAAGGAGTATGTCATGACGAAATTAGTCGCTCAATCAGTAATTAATTCATTTTTTGATGGCAAACATGCCGATCCTTTTGCTGTATTAGGCATGCATGAAACTCACAATGGTATTGAGATTCGTGCTTTATTACCCGATGCAGATAAAGTCGAAGTGATTGATAAAGAAAGTCAATCCATCGTTGTCGCGCTAGAGAAACTGGATGACCGCGGATTTTTTGGTGCTATTGTGCCAGAGATTCACCATTTCTTTACCTACCAATTAAAAGTGTATTGGGGCGTAGAAGCCCAAATTATTGAAGATCCGTACCGTTTCCATCCGATGATTAATGACTTGGATCAATGGCTATTGGCGGAAGGTTCGTTATTGCGTCCTTATGAAGTATTAGGTGCACATTTTACTGAATGTGACAGTGTACCGGGCGTAAATTTCCGGGTATGGGCGCCAAATGCTAAGCGCGTTTCGTTGGTAGGTGATTTTAACTATTGGGATGGTCGTCGTCATCCAATGCGTTTCCATCCGGCAAGTGGTGTGTGGGAGTTATTCTTACCAAAAGCCAGTTTGGGGCAACGCTATAAATTTGAATTGATTGATTGCAACGGCAACCTTCGTTTAAAAGCTGACCCTTATGCATTTAGCTCTGAATTACGTCCAGATACAGCATCCGAAATCAGCATGTTGCCGGATGTAGTCGAAATGACGGAGCAACGTCGTAAAGCGAACCAACGTAATCAACCTATTTCGATTTACGAAGTGCATTTGGGATCATGGCGCCGTAATTTAGAAAATAATTTCTGGCTAGATTACGACCAAATTGCCGATGAGCTTATTCCTTATGTAAAACATATGGGCTTTACCCATATCGAGTTTTTACCGCTCTCCGAATTTCCATTCGATGGCTCTTGGGGTTACCAACCGATAGGGCTGTATTCACCAACCAGCCGTTTTGGTACACCAGAAGGCTTTAAACGCTTAGTCGAAAAAGCGCACAAAGCAGGCATTAATGTGATTTTAGACTGGGTACCGGGCCATTTCCCTAGTGATACACACGGTTTAGTGGCATTTGATGGTACAGCCTTATATGAACATGCTGACCCACGTGAAGGCTATCATCAAGACTGGAATACCTTAATTTATAACTATGGTCGTAATGAAGTGAGAAACTTCTTATCCAGTAATGCACTGTATTGGCTTGAACGATTTGGTGTAGATGGCATCCGTGTAGATGCGGTCGCATCAATGATTTACCGCGATTACAGCCGTGCTGAAGGCGAATGGATTCCGAATCAATATGGCGGTCGTGAAAATTTAGAAGCCATTGAATTCTTAAAACACACCAACTGGAAAATCCATTCTGAGATGTCTGGCGCGATTTCCATTGCCGAAGAATCCACTTCTTTTGGTGGCGTAACCCATCCGACAGAAAATGGTGGTCTTGGATTTAATTTTAAATGGAACATGGGCTGGATGAATGACACCCTAAGTTATATGAAACTCGATCCAGTTTATCGTCGTTATCATCATGACAAAATGACTTTCGGGATGATTTATCAATACAGCGAAAACTTTGTATTGCCACTTTCTCACGATGAAGTTGTACATGGCAAATGTTCGTTACTTGGCAAAATGCCGGGCGATGCATGGCAAAAATTCGCTAACTTGCGTGCTTACTACGGTTATATGTGGGGCTATCCAGGTAAGAAATTATTATTCATGGGCAATGAATTTGCTCAAGGTCGCGAATGGAATTATGAAGAAAGTTTGGATTGGTTCTTACTTGACGAAAACCATGGTGGCCTATGGCATAAAGGTGTATTGCAATTAGTCAAAGATTTGAATGGAATTTATCAAAAAAATGCACCGCTCTTTGAATTAGACGGTGAACCGGAAGGCTTTGATTGGTTAGTGGTGGATGATGCGGAAAATTCAGTCTTTGCTTTTGAACGTAAAAGCAGTGATGGTGAACGCATTATCGTGATCAGTAACTTTACTCCGGTGCCACGCGAAGGCTACCGTATCGGTGTAAATGTAGCGGGTGAATACGAAGAAATTTTGAATACTGACTCAATGTATTATCAAGGTTCAAACGTAGGTAATTTCGGCTTGGTAGAAAGCGAAGCGATCGCAAGTCACGGACGTGAAAATTCGATTAGCGTGACCATTCCGCCACTCGCAACGATCTATTTAAAATATAAAGCATAACAATAGCGAAGAACACGATGTTTAGTATTTATAACAATGGCAAACCTTCCCCAATGGGATATTCTCAAACGCGGGAAAACAGCCTAAAAATTTCGAATTTTGCACTTTTTTCTAGTGCGGCGGATGCTATTGAACTTTGCTTGTTCCGTGATGGTAAAGAAAGCCGTTTTGCCATGAGCAGAACCAATGATATTTGGCATGTGGCAATTGAAGGCGTTGAGTTAAATGATGAGTATGCGTTCAGAATCACAGGCAAAAATGACCGCACTTTAGCCAATCCGCAAAAGTTAATGCTTGATCCTTATGCGAAAGCAGTAAGCCATAAACCGGATTTAAGTTCATCAGAAGCCCGTTCCATTTTCTTGTTAAATGATGAACGAGATAATGCCGCCGTTGCACCTAAAGGTCGCATTGTGGATGAGCATTTTGATTGGTCAGGGGATTGCAAGCCATCTATTCCTTGGGCTCAAACCATTGTATATGAATTAAATGTTAAAGGATTTAGCCAATTAAATTCCCGTATTCCAGAAAATATCCGGGGCACTTATGCGGCGTTGGCTCACTCCGAAAACATTGCGTATTTTAAATCATTGGGTATTACCAGCCTTGAATTGCTCCCAGTGAATTTCTTTATTGATGAACCACATTTACAAGAAAAAGGATTACGCAATTATTGGGGCTATAACCCATTATCTATGTTTGCTTTAGAACCAAGTTATGCGACGGATCAAAAACAACCATTGAACGAATTTAAGAGCATGGTGAAAGCCCTGCATCAAGCGGGTATCGAAGTGATTTTAGATGTGGTGTTTAACCATACGGCAGAATCCGAAAAATCATTTCCGACATTTTGCCAGCGTGGTATTGATGATAAAACCTATTACTGGCAAAACGAGCATGGTGATTACCTCAACTGGACGGGTTGCGGCAATATGCTCAATCTTGCTAATGACGTCACTCGCAAATGGGTATTAGATTGTTTACGTTACTGGGTAACAGAATGTCATGTGGATGGTTTCCGTTTTGATTTAGCCACAGTACTTGGTCGTGAAACGCCTGATTTCAATCCAAATGCAAAATTATTTGCGGAAATGGAACAGGATGACGTTCTACAACAAATTAAATTAATTGCTGAACCTTGGGATATTGGTCATTACGGCTATCAAGTCGGGTATTTCCCCGCTTATTTCTCTCAATGGAATGATCGTTTCCGTGATGATATGTGTCGTTTTTGGTTATGGCAAAGTGGTGAAGTGGGGGCCTTTGCAGAGCGTTTTGCTGGCTCTAGCGATATCTTTAATCGCGAAGGTCGATTACCGCATGCCAGCTTGAATTTCATTACAGCCCATGATGGTTTTACGTTGCGAGATTTAGTGAGCTATAACCATAAACACAATGACGCTAACGGTGAAGAGAACCGTGACGGACGCAATGAAAATTATAGCTACAATCATGGGATTGAAGGTTCTCAACTCGATTTAGCCGATGAATGGCAAAGAGCGGTCGAAAATAACCGTGTTTTATCAGAAAAAGGCTTGTTAGGCTCTTTATTACTGGCAAATGGTGTACCCATGCTGCTTGCTGGGGATGAGTTCGGCAACAGCCAATATGGCAATAACAACGCCTATTGCCAAGATAACGAAATGACGTGGTTAAAGTGGAATGATTTTAACCCAACCTTATTTGACTTTACCAAGCAAACCATTGCATTACGAAAAAAAATTCAAAGTTTGCAACAGGAGGCTTGGTGGTCGGATGAAAATGTCGAGTGGTTGAATACTGGGGGAAACCCGATGACCCTAGACGATTGGCATAATCGGGAAAGCAAAGCCCTACAAGTTATGTTGGACGGCAAATATCTTTTCTTAATTAATGCAAAAACTGAACCGCAATCTTTTTATTTGCCAAAGGGTAAATGGAAAAAGATTGCCGAAACTGAAAATAGCGTGATTCAACAATGTGATGTGAGCGGTATAGCATTTGAAGTGTTGGAACATATGGATGATGAAAACGATGGAGTTTGTTATGAAAAGTGATCTTAATAAATATGAATTAGTTAAAGATACTTTAGTGCTTATTTTGGCTGGTGGTCGTGGTTCTCGCTTACATGAATTAACCGATAAACGTGCTAAACCTGCGTTATATTTTGGTGGTAATCGTCGCATTATTGATTTTGCGCTTTCCAACTGTATTAACTCAGGCCTGAATCGCATCGGTGTTGTAACCCAGTATGCAGCTCACTCTTTATTACGCCATTTACAAACAGGTTGGTCATTCTTACCGCAAGAGCGTGGTGAATTCGTTGATATGTTACCTGCCCGTCAACAAATTGATGATTCTACGTGGTACCGTGGTACAGCGGATGCGGTGTATCAAAATATGGCGATTATCCGTAATCACTATCGTCCAAAATACATTTTGATTCTTGCGGGCGACCATATTTATAAACAAGATTACAGTGTCATGTTGATGGATCATGTGAGAAGTGGAGCAAAATGCACAGTAGGCTGTATTGAGGTACCACGTTCTGAAGCCAGTGAATTTGGTGTCATGGCAGTAAATGAGAATCTTAAAGTGAAAGCTTTTGTTGAGAAACCAAAAGATCCACCTGCCATGGTGGGTAAACCAGATACGTCGCTAGCCTCTATGGGGATCTACGTGTTTGATGCTGAGTATCTCTATAAAATGCTTGACAGAGAAGTGAATACCCCTTGCACATCTCATGACTTTGGTAAAGATGTTTTGCCAAAATGCTTGGAAGAAGGCGTGCTTTATGCGCATCCATTCAGCCGTTCTTGTATGGGCCGAAACACTGAAGGTGAAATTTACTGGCGTGATGTGGGTACACTCGATAGTTTCTGGCAAGCGAATATCGATTTAGTTTCAGAGCATCCACAATTAGATATTTATGATCAAAGCTGGCCAATTCGTGGTAATCCAGTACAGGCTTATCCATCTAAATTCTTCTATAAAAAAACCAATATTAAACCGGTAGATAATTCGCTTATTGGTGGGGGCTGTGTGATTACGGATGCATCTATTAGTAATTCAGTGTTGTTTGATAGAGTCAAAATTGATGAAGACTCTACTGTTGATCACAGTGTCGTGTTACCGCAAGTACAAATTGGTAAAAATTGTACATTAAAAGATTGTATTATTGATCGCCATTGTATTATTCCAGATGGTATGGAAATCGGTGTGGATAAAGCCCTTGACAGTAAACGCTTCCGTGTGAGTTCTACCGGTAAAGTTGTACTTGTAACCTCAACGATGTTGAAAAAATTGCAAGGCGAAGAAGTCACTAACGAAGAACATTTGGATTAAAGTGCGGTCAATTTTGACAGTATTTTAAGTGAAGTAAAAAGATTGTGCTGTTATCAATGACAGCACAATTTTAAGTATAAAAGGAAAATTATGAGAGTTTTACATGTTTGCTCGGAATTGTATCCCTTATTAAAAACCGGTGGACTCGCCGATGTTTTAGGGGCGCTCCCTTTTGCTCAAAAAGAAATTGGTATTGATGCTCGTATTTTATTGCCGGCTTATCCAAAAATTTCAGCGGGCATTGAGAATACGCATGTTGTGACAGAATTTGATAATTTTGCAGGCCATGTTGTATTACGTTATGGCGAATACAATGGCGTAGGGATTTATCTGATTGATGCGCCTCATCTTTATTGGCGAGAAGGAAATCCTTATCATGATACCGATTACAACGATTATGCCGATAACTATAAGCGTTTTGCGTTATTAGGTTGGGTGGGGGCAGAGCTTGCGACAGGCTTAGATAGTTGGTGGCGAGCCGAAGTAGTGCATGCGCACGATTGGCATGCAGGTTTAGCGGCAGCTTATCTCTTCAATAAAGGTCGTCCAGCAAAATCAGTATTTACGATTCATAATCTTGCTTATCAAGGACAATTCGCACATCGTCACCTATATGAAATTGGCTTACCGGAAGGCATGTTCCATGTTGATGGTCTAGAGTTATTTGGTCAAATTTCGTATTTAAAAGCGGGTCTTTATTATTCCGATATGGTAACAGCAGTGAGTCCTACTTACGCAAAAGAAATTACCACACCGGACTTTGGTTATGGCTTGCAAGGCTTACTAACGGGCTTACGTGAGTCAGGTAAGTTGGTGGGCATTTTAAATGGCGTCGATCAAGAAATTTGGCACCCAAGCTGTGATGCGTATATTCAGCATCACTATAAATTAAAATCCATTGCAGGTAAGAAGAAAAATAAAGCCGATTTACAGGCTTATTTCAATCTACCACAACAGCCAGATGCGCCAGTATTTGTGATGGTAACGCGCTTAACAGAACAAAAAGGCGTGGATTTATTGATTGCGACAGCGGATGAAATTGTGAAACAAGGTGGTCAATTAGCGATTCTCGGTTCCGGTGCTAAACATTTGGAAGAGGGAATTTGCCAATTAGCACAACGTTACCCAGAAAATATTGCAGTAAAAATTGGTTATGACGAAGCGCTCTCACATTTAATGGTTGCGGGTGGTGATGTCATTTTAGTGCCAAGCCGTTTTGAACCTTGTGGATTAACCCAATTGTATGGCTTGCAATATGGCACATTGCCGCTTATTCGTGCAACTGGAGGATTAGCCGATACGGTCACGAACAGTACAAGCGAAACCATTAAAGAGCGTACTGCAACAGGCTTTGTATTCCAAAAAGCCGAAGCAGATGATTTACGAAACGCTATCCAACATGCTTTTGCATTATGGCAAAAACAACGTGTTTGGGCGATGGTTCGTAATAACGCCATGGCACAGGACTTTAGTTGGAAAAATGCAGCCGCTCAATATGAGCAGCTCTATTTAAGCATTTTAAACCAATAATTCAATGGATTGACTCTCCCTTCAAAAATAATCACCTTTGAAGGGGGGTTTTGTTGTTTTTTTCCTAAAAAAGCTTAAAATTTGCGCGGTTTTTTTAATTGAGGTTTTACTTTCTATGATCATGGACAATTTTGATTCGCCATTTCTTTATAATCGACCTAGCGTTGATGTTGAAGGCGTAAAAAAAGCAATTGTTTATAAATTAATTTTCTTAATCGGTCGTTCGCCAAAAGAGGCGAGTCAACGTGACTGGTTAAATGCGACTCTTCATGCGGTGCGTGATTTAGTGACTGAAGGCTGGATTACAACTGCACGCCAATCTCGTGCAGAAGAAACTCGCCGTGTTTATTATCTTTCTATGGAATTTTTAATCGGCCGCACACTTTCTAATGCGATGATCGCAGAAGGCATTTATGATGTGGCACAAAAAGCTTTGGCTGAATTAAATGTTGATTTAGAAGAGATTATTGAAAAAGAAGTGGATCCTGGTTTAGGTAATGGTGGTTTAGGTCGTCTTGCTGCTTGTTTTATGGACTCACTTGCAACGTTAGCGATTCCAGCAATGGGTTACGGTATTCGTTATGAATACGGTATGTTCCGTCAAAAAATTGAAAATGGCCAACAGGTTGAACGCCCTGATGATTGGTTAGAAAAAGGCGCACCTTGGGAATTTATGCGTCCATCAAAACGTTTCAGCATTGATTTCGGTGGTCATATTTATTTTGAAGGCAAAAAATGTATTTGGAGTCCAGCTGAAAAAGTGACCGCACTTGCATACGACCAAATGATTCCTGGCTATAAAAATAATTCAGCATCCACATTACGTTTATGGTCTGCTCATGGTGGTGAGGTGTTCGATTTAGCGGAGTTTAACCGTGGTGATCACTTAGCGGCGGTAGCGACTCGTTCAGCTAACCAAAACCTTTCTCGCGTACTTTATCCGGATGATTCTACCTGGAATGGTCGTGAATTGCGTTTACGTCAAGAGTACTTCTTAGTATCAGCGTCTTTACAAGATATTCTTCGTCGTCATTTTAGAACACATGGCACGTTAGATAACTTAGCAGATAAAGTCGCGATCCACTTGAACGATACTCACCCAACATTAGCGATTCCAGAGTTAATGCGTATCTTAATCGATTTACACGGTTATTCATGGCAAAACGCTTGGGATGTGACTCGTCGTATCTTCTCTTATACTTGCCATACTTTAATGTCAGAAGCATTAGAAACCTGGCCGGTAGAAATGATGGCGAAAATCTTACCTCGTCACTTACAAATGATTTTTGAAATCAATGATCATTTCCTTGAGTATGTGAAAACTTATGTCACTACCGATATGGAATTTATCCGTCGTGTATCGCTTATCGAGGAAGGACATCAACGTAAAGTTCGCATGGGCTGGTTGTCTGTTGTTGGTTCTCATAAAGTGAACGGTGTAGCAGCAATTCACTCAGATCTTATGGTTTCTTCAACCTTTGCTGATTTTGCGCGTATCTATCCAGAACGTTTCACCAATGTAACAAACGGTGTGACACCACGTCGTTGGCTTGCAGTAGCAAACCCGAAATTAGCAGCTTTATTTGATCAATATATTGGTTCTGAATGGCGTTGCGATTTAAGCCAAATTGAAAAACTTAAAGCGTTTGCAGATAAAGGTGAATTTAAGCGTGCTGTCGCAGATATCAAATACGATAACAAAGTGAAATTAGCACAATATGTGAAGAAAACACTTAACATCGATTTAGATCCGCATGCATTATTTGACGTTCAAGTAAAACGTATTCATGAATACAAACGTCAAATGCTTAATGTTTTACACATTATTGCTCGTTATAACGAAATGCTTGCTCATCCAGAAAAAGATTGGCAGCCACGTGTGTTCATTCTAGCGGGTAAAGCAGCTTCAGCTTACTATGCAGCAAAACAAACCATTCGTTTGATTAACGATGTCGCGAATGTCATCAATAATGATGAACGCTTAAAAGGTCGTTTAAAAGTTGTCTTTATTCCGAACTACAGCGTAAGTCTTGCACAATTAATCATTCCAGCGGCAGATATTTCTGAGCAAATCTCTCTTGCAGGAACAGAAGCATCAGGTACCAGTAACATGAAGTTTGCCTTAAATGGTGCGTTAACATTGGGTACGCTTGATGGTGCGAACGTTGAGATTTTAGATAATGTTGGTGAAGACCACATCTTTATCTTTGGTAATACGGTTGAACAAGTGGAAGCATTACGTCGCGAAGGTTATCGTCCGTTTGATTATTATCAAAATGACGAGCAATTACGTGAAGTTATTGACCAAATTATCCGTGGTGATTTCTCGCCGGAAGAACCGAACCGTTATCACTCTCTAATTCAAGGTTTACAATACCACGATTATTACCAATCTTTTGCTGATTTCCGCAGTTATGTGGAAGCGCAAAAAGCGGTAGATAAAAAATATCAAGATCGTGATGTATGGATAGCAAGTACCATTCAAAATATGGTGAACATGGGCTTCTTCTCATCAGACCGTACAATTCTTGAATATGCGAAAAATATCTGGAAAATTGAACCGTTAAAACTCGAGAAGTAAGTTCTTTTCCACTCATAGAAAACCCTGTCGGATTATTTCCACAGGGTTTCTTTTTATGCTAAAATCCACCGTCAAATTTATTGTTCATTCAGATTAGGAAAAAGTATGAAAGTTTTAGAAGGTGCGGTAGCGGCGCCAAATGCTAAAATCGCAGTGGTGATTGCTCGTTTTAACAGTTTTATTAATGAAAGTTTATTAGAAGGTGCGGTAGATGCATTAAAACGCATCGGTCAAGTGAAAGATGAGAATATTACTATCGTTCGTGCACCAGGTGCCTATGAACTTCCATTAGTAGCACGTCGTTTAGCTGAAAGCAAAAAATTTGATGCAATCGTGGCATTGGGTACGGTAATCCGTGGAGGCACAGCTCACTTTGAATATGTAGCGGGCGAAGCAAGCAGCGGTTTAGGTCAAGTAGCAATGCAAGCTGAAATCCCAGTAGCATTCGGTGTTTTAACGACTGAAAACATTGAACAAGCTATCGAGCGTGCAGGGACCAAAGCAGGTAATAAAGGTGCAGAAGCAGCATTAACGGCACTTGAAATGGTGAATCTTTTACAACAAATTGATGCGGCATAATTCCAATGACAGAGAAAAAAGAGCCTGTAAAAAAAGTATCGCCACGTCGTAGAGCGAGAGAATGTGCAGTCCAAGCATTATATTCTTGGGCGCTCTCTGGTAATGCACCAGAACAAGTGGAACTCACTTTCGTTGTGGATCAAGATTTAAAAGGTGTGGATAAACCTTATTTTAGCCGCCTTTTCCGTCAAACCGTTGCGAATGTAGAAGCTGTTGATTTCTCAATGAGCCATTATTTAGATCGCGCATTAGATGAATTAGATCCGATTGAAAGAGCTATTTTACGCTTAGCGGTTTATGAACTTCAATTTGAGCCTGATGTGCCGTATAAAGTGGCGATTAACGAGGCAATTGAGGTGGCGAAAGTGTTTGGTGCAGATGAAAGCCATAAATACATTAACGGTGTATTGGATAAAGTCGCTCCTGCATTAGGTCGCAAATAATTATTCAAATGTAGGGTAGACAAATGTCTGCCCTTTGTTTTTGAGTGAAAAGATAAAATGAGTACGGGTGAATTTGATCTTATAGAGCAATATTTCTCAATACAAAAAGACAATCAACACTTTGTTGATTTTAGTATTGGGGATGATTGTGCGATCACTCATATCCCTGAAGGCTATCAGCTTGCCATTACCACCGATACAATGGTTGAGGCCACGCATTTTTTATCTTCTATTTCTCCCCAAGATTTAGCGTATAAAGCTATCGCGACAAATCTAAGTGATTTAGCTGCTATGGGCGCTAAACCCGCTTGGATTTCTCTTGCACTCACATTACCTGAAGTTGATGAAAACTGGCTGAGCCAATTTAGTCAAAGTCTGTTTGATACATTAAATCAATATGATGTAACATTAATTGGTGGCGATACAACGAAAGGTCCACTTTCTATAACCATTACGGCACAAGGTTTCGTACCAAAAGGAAAGGCTTTATTCCGACATAACGCGAAGGTTGGTGATTTAATTTATGTATCGGGCACGTTAGGTGATAGTGCGTCTGGTTTAAATTGGATCTTACAAGGTAAAAGTGCGGTCGATTTTGATACTGAATTTTTAGTAAAACGTCATTTTCACCCAACACCACGCGTTGAATTGGGCCAAGCCTTAAGGGAAATTGCTCACTCATGCATTGATATTTCAGATGGTCTTGTTGCCGATTTAGGACATATTTTAACGAGAAGCCAATGTTCTGCAGAGATTGAATTATCTACTTTACCTTTATCCACACCACTCAAAAAAACATATCGCTTAGAAAAAGCAGAAGCGTTTGCATTGAGTGGTGGGGAAGACTATGAGCTTTGCTTCACAGTTCCCGCAAATAAGAAAACTGAGATTGAAAAGTTATCTCAATCGTTGAATATACCTTGTACCTGTATCGGAAAAATTGTTCCGCAAAATAACAATCCGATTACTTTTTTTAAAGATGGACGTGTTATCAATTATCAAGCGCCGTCTGGTTTCGATCATTTTAAGGATAAATAATGAATAGTTCACCTCTTGATAGAGTTAGCTTAAAAAATCCAGTTCATTTACTTGCATTAGGTTTTGGCTCAGGACTCATTCGTCCTGCACCGGGTACATGGGGAAGTGTAGCCGGAACGATTTTAGGTTCGGCATTATTAGCTTGCCTTGGACTAAAAATCTTCTTAATTTTGACCGCACTTTGCTTTGCGCTTGGCTGTTATCTATGCCAAAAAACCGCAGATGATATGGGTGTTCATGATCACGGTTCCATTGTTTGGGATGAATTTGTTGGGGTATTTATCGTGTTAGCCGCGATTCCAACTTTATCATTACCTTGGATTGTCATTGCCTTTATACTTTTCCGTTTCTTTGATATTTTAAAACCTTATCCAATCCGATACTTTGATCAAAAACTGGAAAGCGGTTTTGGGATTATGGTGGATGATGTTTTAGCGGCAATCTATGCTGTTATTGTTATTGCGATATTACGTATAGTAGGCTTGCCATGCTAAATTTGATGATTATTCATCTTGTTGGCTTGCTTTCGCCTGGCCCTGATTTTTTCTATGTCAGCCGAGTTTCAGCGATGAGTTCTCGCCGAGAAGCTATTGGTGGCGTGATTGGGATTACCATTGGTGTATTAATTTGGGCAACGGCTGCTGTTTTAGGCCTCGCTATTATTTTTGCCACCATGCCAATTATTCAAGGCATTGTGATGATGCTTGGTGGAGCCTATTTAGTTTATCTCGGCATTAAAATGGCAAAAGTAAAAAACAATGCGGTTTTTGATGAAAAGCAGAATGCAAATGTGCCAAATCAATCAACCTTAACGAGCATTATGAAAGGCTTATTAGTCAATTTATCGAATGCTAAAGTTGTGATTTATTTCAGCAGTGTGATGTCATTGGTTCTAGTGAATATTACCGAAACATCACAAATTTTGACCGCACTTGCCGTGATTACCGTAGAAACCTTTTTATATTTCTACATCATTTCGGTGCTTTTTTCACGTTCTGTTGCAAAACAGTTTTATAGCCAATATAGTCGCTATATTGATAATGCGGCAGGGTTGATTTTTATTTTCTTCGGAATCTATTTAATTTATAGTGGCGTTCAACACGCTTTAATTTGATTAAAAAAGGACAAAACATGACATTAAAAATTGCGATCGCCGGTGCAGGCGGAAGAATGGGGCGTCAATTAATTCAAGCCGTACATAATGCAGAAGGGGTAGAATTAGGTGCAGCTTTTGAACGTAAAGGTTCCTCTTTAGTCGGTGCAGATGCTGGCGAGCTTGCGGGTATTGGTGCATTAGGTGTCAAAGTCTCAGATGATTTAAATGCAGAAAAAGACAACTTTGATTTGCTGATTGATTTCACGCGTCCGGAAGGCACGCTTGAGCATATCGCATTTTGTGTCGCTAATAATAAAAAGATGGTAATTGGCACCACAGGTTTTGATGATGCAGGCAAAGCCGCAATTCAAGCTGCATCGGAAAAAATTGCCATTGTATTTGCATCAAACTTCAGTGTGGGTGTGAATTTGGTGTTTAAACTATTAGAAAAAGCCGCCAAAGTGATGGGCGATTATTGTGATATCGAAATCATTGAAGCACACCACCGCCACAAAGTGGATGCACCATCTGGTACCGCACTTTCTATGGGCGAACACATTGCGAAAACCCTTGGTCGTGATTTGAAAACGCATGGCGTATTTTGTCGCGAAGGCATTACAGGCGAACGCAAACGTGATGAAATTGGTTTCTCTACCATTCGTGCCTCTGATGTCGTGGGTGAACATAGTGTATGGTTTGCGGATATTGGTGAGCGCGTTGAAATTGCTCACAAAGCATCAAGCCGTATGACCTTTGCCAATGGTGCAGTTCGTGCAGGTAAATGGTTAGAAAAACAATCTCACGGATTGTTTGATATGACAGATGTGTTGGATTTGAATAATTTATAAAGAGTAGATAGGATTTTTTAATTCACTTATTAAATAACGATCCGTACATGTTATGTGTGGATCGTTATGTTTTTGCATGATGAATCTTTGATTTAGACAGGAAAAAGATGAAGAGTATTTTCTCCTTACTTATTGCTTTTTTAGCTATTTATTTGGGTATATCTATAGCGATTATAGTTGGGGGAATTGTTTTAGAGGCACCCAATATAAACTACAGGTTTATCTTTGAAGACACTTTTAAACCTTCAGTATTTATATTTTTTGTAATTATATTTTTTAGTTATTTAATGGCACCTAAAAAATAGTAAAATTGCATACGGGCAGAGTTCGTTAAGTCTTAATGAATTACAGGTCCAATTCAATATCACTTTCCACCCGACAACAACATAGCAAAATCTCATCGGGTTGAATAAAGGCAAGGGGAGCATCGGCGTAAGACACCTTGCCTTTTTTGATCTTCACGCGGCAAGAACCACAATAACCTGAACGACATTGATATTCATGGTGAATTTGATGTTGTTCTAAAAAATTAAGCAGAGAAGTTTGGTTATCGAAATCTAAGGTGATTTGGCGCTGAATAAGATGGATTTTCATGAAACAAAATAAAACAAAATTTTGCTCATTATAGAAGAAAGAGAAGTAAAACTCACGGCTCTTTTGTTGTAATATAGCGAGCTAATATTCATCATAAGGAAAGAACATGCAAACCTTTCTAAAATTAACGTTAATTTCAACCGCACTTTTATTAACGGCTTGTAGCACCATTTCAAAAGAGCCGGTTAAGCATATTGATATGTATGTAAAGCCTTATTACGATGCCAGAGATGGACGACTTGAACAGATTAATGTGAACAAAGATATTGATGCGTTATTACTGAAAAATACACAAAAAGATTTTGAAAGTGCGGTCAATATTATTGAGAAAAAAGTGGATTTTGTTTCCCCAATGACAATGTTTGCGCTTTCTGCTCGTGCTTATGATTTTGGCTTGCGTGATGAAGCAGTAAAATGGTTTTATCGAGGGCAAAATCGTTTAATCACCGCTTTATATGTGTTGGATTTAGATAAATTAACAGTATCGAATAACACTGCATTTGGGCAATTAGTGGGACAGCATGTTAATCCCTATGCGTTCTGTGATTTGAATAAGCAACAAAAGGCGGCGCAAGATGCGATTGACTGGGTGAAAAATCACCCGTATCAGACTGTATTTTTACCTCAATTACCAAGCAAGCATCCAGATAGAAAACAAGCGTTAAAAGAAGCTGAAGCAAAACTTGATGCACGTTTAGTTGAGCAAGACCGCTATTTTGCTAATCCTGAAAATAAAGCGAAATGGGAAAAAGAACGCCAAGATAACTGGGTGAATGAGCGATTTTGTTGGTGATTTTAAAAAAATTTAAAAATCTTAAGGTTGCTTAAGATTTCATTAAGATTTGTTGTGTTTAATAAGCATCAACAAGGCGGCAATGAGGATAATCCTTCGCTTTGAAACATGACTATTTATGGTTAATTTTATTTAGGAGAACATCATGAAAAAATTTGCTTTAGCAACCCTTTTAGCTTTATCTACTTCAGTAGCATTTGCGGGTTTCAATGGTAACACTGCACAAGGTGGCTTCCAAGGTGGTAACCAAGGTCAACAACTTACAGTTAAACAAGCATTATCTGCGAAAGATAATTCTATGATTACCTTAGTCGGTAACATCACTCAACAAATTGATGGTGATGAATATCTTTTCACTGATGGCACAGACCAAATCAAATTGGAAATTAAAAACCGCGTTTGGAATGGCTTAAATGTGGGACCTCAGGATAAAATCCGCGTTTACGGTAAACTAGACAATGAAATGTTTGAAAAACCAGAGCTTGAAGTCATTAGCGTTGAAAAAGCGCAATAATTCATATAATTTGAAGTGGTGGGCAAAAGCCTGCCATTTTTTCGTTTTAAGAAAAGTGCGGTCAATATTATGCGAGTTTTATTAGTAGAAGATGATGCTCTCATCGGCAATGGTCTGCAAATTGGTTTAACGAAATCAGGCTTTATTGTAGATTGGTTTACTGATGGGCAAAGTGGATTAAACGCCTTAATCGGCGCGCCTTATGATGCAGTGGTATTGGATTTAACCCTGCCTAAACTAGATGGTTTGGATGTATTGAAACAATGGCGCTCAAATAATCAAGATGTACCAGTGTTGATTTTAACTGCACGTGATACGTTGGATGAACGCATTAAAGGCATTCAACAAGGTGCGGATGATTATCTTTGCAAGCCCTTTGCTTTGGCTGAAGTGGTGGTGCGATTACAAGCATTAATTCGTCGTCGTTATGGGCAAGTTAAACCACAAATTGAGCATGGTAATGTCAAACTCGATCCTGCTCAGCGTAAGGCTTGGTTGAATGAAGATGAAATTACATTAACTGGACGTGAATATAAATTACTCGAGCTTTTTATGCTGAATAAAGAACGAGTGCTTTCACGTGCGACCATTGAAGAAAAACTGTCAAATTGGGATGAAGAATTAAGTAGTGGTGCATTGGACGTACATATTTATAATTTGCGTCAAAAATTAGGTAAGCAATTTATTCGTACGGTACATGGCGTAGGCTATGCTTTAGGACAAGTTAATGAAAAATAAACGACTGAGTTTTCGTCTCTTAATCGGTTTAAGTTTGACCGCACTTTGCGTGTGGTGCATTGCCACGGCTGTTGCCTGGACGGTTGTCAAAAAAGAAGTAAAAGATGTGTTTAATGCACAGCAAGTGCTTTTTGCCGAACGTTTAGCAACCTCTGATTTGAAAAATGTGTTATTGGATGAAAATGCGAATTTTCCACGTGGTGGATTTAAACCACAGAAACGTCATTATGATAATGATGCATTGGCCTTTGCCATATTTTCTAACAAAGGCGAAAGATTATTAACCGATGGTGATAATGGCGACAAATTTATTTTTCAAAATAAGATTGGTTTTAGTAAAGCGCATATTTTAGATGATGACGATGAATGGTTGATTTATTGGCAACCTGTTGGTAATGGTGAATTGGTGATCGCCGTAGGTCAAGAGTTAGAATATCGCGAAGAGTTGGTCAATAAAATGGTTTTCAGCCAAACAGGAATTTGGTTTGCAGGATTACCAGTACTCTTATTGGTCGCGTTTATTGTGATTTATCGTGCATTAAAACCAATTAATCGATTGAGTCGAAACGTACAAGCTCGCCGACCAGGTGATGTATCGTTATTAGAAACCGATGATGTGCCAACAGAGATTTTACCGTTAGTCCAAAACTTAAATCAATTTTTCAAACGCACCAGTGAGCAGTTGGAACGGGAGCGCCGCTTTGTTTCTGATGCAGCACATGAATTACGTAGCCCATTAGCGGCATTACGTATTCAAACGGAAGTCGCACAGTTGGCTGGCGATGATGCACAAACTCGTGAAATGGCCTTAATGCATTTAACCCAAGGTATCGACCGAGCGACCCAATTAATCGAACAGCTTCTTACGCTTTCTCGATTAGATAATCTTAAAGAATTAAATCATCAGGAATCCATTGATTGGTCAGAAATGATAACTTCACTTATCGGTGAGTTATATTTCAGTGCGCAGCAACGCCAAATCGAATTGCAGTTTGAACATCAGGGAGATCCTGCCGTTAAGCAAGGACAGCCATTATTACTTGCACAAATGCTACGAAACTTGTTGGATAATGCCATTAAATATTGTCCGCAAGGCACTCTGGTTCGTGTGATTTTGCAGCCGCGTAAGATTCTTATCGAAGATAATGGCGGTGGTGTTGACCCAGAAGAATTAGCAAAATTAGGGCAGCGTTTTTATCGTCCGGCAGGACAAAATGAAAAGGGAAGTGGGCTTGGATTGTCTATTGTGGCAAGAATCGCAGAATTGCACCATTACCGTTTCCGCCTGGAAAATATTGAAGATAACGGACACACTCAAGGTTTGCGAGCTATCATTGAGTTATAAAAAAGGGCGTTTAATACGCCCTTTTTGTTAAAACATTCCACCAATTAATTCCAATCGACCTTTTTCAACTTTAATTTCTTTGGCAAATTTCTTAATGAGCATTTGTTTCATATCACTTTCATCTAAGGTGTAAACCGGCATCTGACTTAATAAGGCTGCTACACCATCGCTTAATAGCGGCATAACATCTTGGAGTTGCTCCATGGCACTATTAGGTTCGCCAGACCAGCGTAAAATTCGCAGATTTTTTAAATAGAGTGCACCTTCTTGTGCGTTATACTCTGGAACGGCATCAAAGGTTAAATGCAATTTAGCTGGGTAGGTTTTACCAGATAAACGAATAAGCGTATCAACCAAACCGCTCATTTCAACACGATTACTTTCAGTTTGCCCGATTTGAGTCACCAAATCTTTCAATGCGTAATCGACAGAAAATAATCCAGGGATACCGAGCTTGTCACTAATCGTGCCTTTTTCGCTTAAATACTGGTTAATTTGTTGCTCGCCAATACTGAATGGAGAGGCTTGCACGGATAGCGTGCAGAAACCTAATATCAGTACGGCGAGTACTTTTTTCAAAAAATGCATATTTTTCTCCTTGATTGAAAAAGAATAAAAATTTTGTAGAATGTATCGCTTATCTTTTCACTATACAATAAAAATTTAAGTAGAGATTATGACTTCGTCATTTAAAGAGCATGTGCAGAAGCTTCTTGAAAAACACCGTGGGGAACGTGTTTTCCAATTTGAATATTTAGGGAAACATTATTGGTTAAAACAACCCGAGCAATTAAAAGGGATATGGTTATTATTAAAACCGCATCCAAAGCAACATTTTAAAGAAGAATGTGAGATTCTTCAGCACCTGAATAATATTGGTGCACCAATACCTAAATTATGTGATTTCGGTGATGATTATTTAGTATTGGAAGATGCAGGGCCAACATTGAACATCTGGCTTAATGATGAAACGTTGTCTTGGACAGAAAAATCACATATTTTGCATTTAGCGATGGAGATATTGATTAATCTTCATCAACAAGGCATTATTCATGGTCGTCCAGCCATACGAGATATTGCATGGAGAGATGGTCAGATTAGTTTTATGGACTTTGAATCCCATTCAAAAAGCCATAATGAACATTGGTTGATTACACGTGATATGCTAGCATTTTTATACAGTTTGTGTCGTGTGAAAGGCTTAGATGATGAAAAGCTTAATGAATTATTTGATTATTATAAATCTCACTGTCCAACGATTTATTGGGCTGATATGTTGTCATATATGAGAAGATTTCGCTGGCTTTATTATCTTTTACTTCCGTTTAAACCAATTGCTCGAACGGATTTATTGGCCGTTTATCGGTTATTTGAACATTTAACAAAGGAAAATCTATGAAAAAATTATTTTTAGTGGCTGTATTAAGTGCTTTGGTAAGCGCTTGTTCTGTGGGTGTTGGCGCTGGTGGCGGCAGTAATGGTGTGGGCGTTGGTGTAGGTCTTGGAACTGGCTTTGGATTCTAACTCTCACTTTAAGATAAAGCAAAGTGCGGTCAAAAATCTTAGGTTTTCAAGAAAATTAGCAGAAACCGCTTGATCTTTTGATTTAGAACACTATAATACACCCCATATTTCGGACGCGGGGTGGAGCAGCTTGGTAGCTCGTCGGGCTCATAACCCGAAGGCCGTCGGTTCAAATCCGGCCCCCGCAACCAATAACAAGTTCAGTAATAAGAACCCCAAGTTTGGGGTTTTTTTGTACGAGAAATTTAGAAACTGGGCTTAGGTTCATTGACGAACCTAACCCTTTTTTTATGTCTGAATTTTAAGATTAGGAGCAAAAATTGGCAACATTAGAACAAAGATTGCAAGAGATGCTTCAAGGTGCAGTAGAAGACTTAGGCTGCGAACTTTGGGGGATTGAATGCCAACGTGCAGGTCGCTTTATGACCGTGCGTTTATTCATTGATAAAGACGATGGCGTAGGCGTTGATGATTGTGCTGATGTAAGTCGTCAAGTGAGCGCGATTTTAGACGTGGAAGATCCAATTGCGGATAAATATAACCTAGAAGTGTCATCACCAGGTCTTGATCGTCCGTTATTTACGCTTGAACAATTCCAACGTTATGTGGGTGAGGATATCGCTGTGCATTTACGTATTCCTGTTTTAGATCGCCGTAAATGGCAAGGTAAATTGGAAAAAATTGAAAATGACATGTTGACACTTATTGTTGATGGTCAGGAACAAGTTCTTATTTTTGGCAACATTCAAAAAGCCAATGTAATCGCAAAATTTTAAAGGAGAAAAAGGAAAATGAGTAAAGAGATTTTGTTAGCTGCTGAAGCAGTATCTAACGAGAAGTTATTACCACGCGAAAAGATTTTTGAAGCGTTAGAGAGTGCGATTGCACTTTCAACAAAGAAAAAATATGACTATGAAACCGATATTCGCGTATCTATCAACCCTAAAACGGGTGAGTTTGATACATTCCGTCGTTGGTTGGTGGTTGATGAAGTTAAAGTGCCAACAAAAGAAATGACATTAGAAGCGGCACAATTTGAAGATCCGAATGTTCAACTTGGTGATTATGTTGAAGACCAAATTGAGTCTATCGCATTTGACCGTATTGCAATGCAAACTGCTCGCCAAGTAATCAGCACTAAAATCCGTGAAGCAGAACGTGCAAAAGTGGTTGAGCAATTCCGTTCTGAAGAAGGTAAGATTGTTACGGGTACGGTGAAAAAAGTAAATCGTGAAAGCATCATTTTAGATTTAGGCAATAAAGCAGAAGCCGTGATTATGCGTGAAGATATGCTTCCTCGTGAAAACTTCCGTCCAGGTGATCGTGTTCGTGGTGTGCTTTATAAAGTGAATCCAGAAAGCAAAACTGCACAACTATTTGTGACTCGTGCAAAACCTGAAATGTTAATCGAGTTATTCCGTATTGAAGTACCAGAAATCGGTGAAGAAATGCTTGAAATCCGTGGTGCGGCACGTGATCCAGGTTCTCGCGCGAAAATTGCGGTGAAATCTAATGATAAACGTATTGACCCAGTTGGTGCATGTGTGGGTATGCGTGGTGCACGTGTTCAAGCGATTACCAACGAGTTAGGTGGCGAACGTGTGGATATCGTACTTTGGGATGACAATCCAGCACAATATGTGATCAATGCAATGGCACCAGCTGATGTGACTTCAATTATCGTAGATGAAGATAATCACTCAATGGATATAGCTGTTAATGCTGACAACTTAGCACAAGCAATTGGTCGTAACGGTCAAAACGTACGTTTAGCGACACAATTAACCGGTTGGACATTAAATGTCATGACTACCGAACAATTAAATGAGAAACATCAAGCAGAAGATACTAAAGTATTAAATTTATTCATGGATAAATTAGGTCTTGATGAAGAGTTTGCTCAAATCTTAGTAAATGAAGGTTTTACTTCATTAGAAGAAGTGGCTTATGTTCCTGTGAGCGAACTGAGTGCAATTGATGGTTTAGAAGATGAAGATCTTATCGAAGAATTACAAGGTCGCGCAAAAGATGCCATTACTGCAGCTGCTGCAGCTGAAGAAGAAGCCTTGAAAAAAGCGAATATTGAAGATCGTTTATTAAATCTTGAAGGGATGAATCGTCACATTGCCTTTAAATTAGCTGAAAAACAAATTACTACGCTTGAAGAACTTGCTGAGCAAGGTGTAGATGATTTAGCTGATATCGAAGAATTAACCGCAGAGCAAGCCGCTGACTTTATTATGGCTGCGCGTAATATTTGCTGGTTTAGCGAAGAGTAAGGAGTTTAATAATGACTGAAGATGTAAAAAATGCGGATGCGAATGCACCGAAAAAACTAAGTATTCAACGCAGAACAAAAACAACCGTAAGCAGTACAACAGCTGGCGGTAAAGCAAAAGCGGTACAAGTTGAAGTTCGTAAAAAACGTACTGTGCCAACAGATGCTGCGCGAAAAGCCGCTGAGGCAGAAAAATTAAAAGCACAGCAAGAAGCAGAGAAGAAAGCGGCAGAAGAAAAAGCACGTTTAGCTGCTGAAAAAGCTGCAGCGGAAAAAGCGAAAGCCGAAAAAGCTAAGGTTGAAGCAGAAAAAGCAGCGAAACCAGCACAAAGTGCGGTTGAAAATAAACCTAAATCGGTTGATCCAGAAAAAGAAAAACGTAAAGCGGAAGAAGCAGAACTTCGTCGCAAAGCGGAAGAGCTGGCTCGTCAAAAGGCTGAAGAGCAAGCACGTAAAGCAGCTGAAGATGCTAAACGTTATGCTGAAGCGGATACATCAAGCAATGAAAGCGCATCAGAAGATTATACTGATTACAATTTAAGCTCTCGTTATGCTTTAGAAGCAGAAGATGAAGAAGAACGCCGTAATGAAAATCGTGGTCGCGGCAAAAATAAAGTGGCTAAAGCGAAAAAAGAACGCGATGACGTGAAGGGCGGTAATAAAAATGAGCGTGAATCTAACCGTAAAAATCAAAAAGACGGTAAATTCGGTAAAGGTAAAAATGGTAAGAAAGGTGCAGCATTACAACAAGCCTTCACAAAACCTGTTCAGGTTGTGAAACAGGATGTTGTTATTGGTGAAACCATTACCGTTGCGGAATTAGCAAACAAAATGGCAACCAAAGCGACTGAAATCATCAAAGCTATGATGAAGATGGGCGAAATGGTAACCATTAACCAAGTGCTTGACCAAGAAACAGCACAGTTAGTGGCTGAAGAATTAGGTCACAAAGTGATTCTTCGCAATGAAAATGAACTTGAAGAAGAAGTATTAGGCGATCGCGATGTTAATGCTGAAAAAGTAACTCGTGCACCAGTTGTAACGATCATGGGGCACGTTGACCATGGTAAAACCTCATTGCTTGACTATATTCGTAAAGCGAAAGTTGCAGCAGGTGAGGCGGGTGGTATTACTCAGCACATCGGTGCGTACCACGTAGAAATGGATGACGGCAAAATGATCACCTTCTTAGATACGCCAGGACACGCCGCATTTACCTCAATGCGTGCACGTGGTGCGAAAGCAACAGATATCGTCGTTCTTGTTGTTGCGGCAGATGATGGTGTGATGCCTCAAACCATTGAAGCGATTCAACACGCGAAAGCAGCAGGTGCGCCTTTAGTGGTTGCAGTGAACAAAATTGATAAACCAGAAGCAAATCCAGACCGAGTAGAACAAGAATTACTTCAACACGAAGTGATTTCTGAGAAATTCGGTGGTGATGTGCAATTCGTTCCTGTTTCTGCGAAGAAAGGTACCGGTGTTGATGACTTATTAGATGCCATCTTGCTTCAATCAGAAGTACTTGAATTAACGGCTGTAAAAGACGGTATGGCAAGCGGTGTAGTGATTGAATCTTACCTTGATAAAGGTCGTGGTCCGGTTGCGACAATTCTTGTTCAATCTGGTACTTTACGTAAAGGTGATATCGTACTTTGCGGTTTTGAATACGGTCGTGTTCGTGCAATGCGCGATGAAAACGGTAAAGAAATCGATGAAGCCGGCCCATCTATTCCTGTTGAGGTGTTAGGTCTTTCGGGCGTGCCAGCAGCGGGTGATGAAGCAACTGTAGTACGTGATGAGAAAAAAGCACGTGAAGTAGCATTACACCGTCAAGGTAAGTTCCGTGAAGTGAAACTTGCTCGTCAGCAAAAAGCGAAACTTGAAAATATGTTTAGTAATATGGCTGAAGGTGATGTTGCTGAACTGAATATCATCGTGAAAGCAGACGTACAGGGTTCTGTGGAAGCGATTATTCAATCGTTACAAGATCTTTCTACTGATGAAGTGAAAGTGAAAGTTGTGGGTTCTGGTGTCGGTGGTATTTCTGAAACTGATGCAACCCTAGCGGCAGCCTCTAATGCGATTATTGTTGGCTTTAACGTACGTGCGGACGCTTCTGCTCGCCGTATTATCGAAGCAGAAAATATTGACCTTCGTTATTACTCTATCATTTATGAACTATTAAATGATGTGAAAGCAGCGATGAGCGGTATGCTACAACCTGAATTCAAACAAGAAATCATTGGCTTGGCTGAAGTGCGTGATGTATTTAAACATCCGAAATTTGGCGCAATCGCAGGTTGTATGGTGACTGAAGGTGTAGTAAAACGCAACAACCCAATCCGTGTATTACGTGATAACGTGGTAATTTTTGAAGGTGAATTGGAATCTCTCCGTCGCTTTAAAGATGACGTTTCTGAAGTCCGTAATGGTATGGAATGTGGTATCGGCGTTAAAAACTACAATGACGTGAAAGTCGGCGACCAAATCGAGGTGTTTGAAGTCGTTGAAGTTAAACGTTCAATCTAATCGATAAAAAGAGCGGTCAAAATTCAACGTATTTTTGACCGCTTTTTAATAAGAGAAATATTATGGCAAGAGAATTTAAACGCAGCGATCGCGTTGCACAGGAATTACAAAAAGAAATCGCCATCATTTTGCAACGTGAAGTGAAAGATCCCCGTATTGGCATGGTAACCGTGTCTGATGTGGAGGTATCAAGCGATTTAGCTTATGCAAAAGTGTTTGTCACATTTTTGTTTGATCATGATGAAGTAGCGATCGCACAAGGCATGAAAGGGTTAGAAAAAGCAGCACCTTATATCCGTTCATTAGTGGGTAAAGCGATGCGCTTACGCATTGTGCCGGAAATTCGTTTCTTCTACGATCAATCCTTAGTTGAAGGGATGCGTATGTCTAATTTAGTAACAAACGTAGTACGTGAAGACGAGAAAAAACACGTTGAGGAAAATGACTAATGTCGAGACCTCGTAAGCGTGGACGTGATATTGATGGCGTATTTTTATTAGATAAGCCACAAGGCATGTCATCGAATGACATTATGCAAAAGGTGAAACGCGTATTCCAAGCGAATAAAGCAGGACATACCGGTGCGCTCGATCCATTAGCAACCGGTATGCTGCCTATTTGTTTAGGTGAAGCTACAAAGTTTTCTCAGTTTTTGTTAGATGCAGATAAACGCTATGTGGTTACAGCAAAATTAGGTGAACGTACGGATACCTCAGATGCTGAAGGGCAAGTGGTCGAAACGCGCCCTGTCAATGTGGAAACATCACAAATTTTGACCGCACTTGAACAATTCCGTGGTGATATTTTGCAAGTACCAACCATGTTTTCTGCATTAAAGCACAATGGAAAACCGTTGTATGAGTATGCTCGCGCAGGCATTACCGTAGAACGTGAAGCCCGTCCTATCACGATTTTTGAGATAAACTTTATCGAGTATCAAGCACCTTCTTTAACTTTAGAAGTGCATTGTTCGAAAGGAACCTATATCCGCACATTAGTGGATGATTTAGGTGAAGTGTTAGGTTGTGGCGCTCATGTGACAGTGTTACGTCGAACTGCGGTTGCGGATTATCCAACAGAAAAGATGATGACATGGGATGCTTTGCAGGCGCTTGCAGAGCAAGGCAATCTTGCACAACTTGATCAACATCTTTTACCGACAGATACAGCAGTCAGTAAATTACCTGCATTAAAGTTAAACGCAGAGCAAAGTAAAAGTATAGGCTTTGGACAGCGCGTTAAATTTACTAATGAAGCAAAATTGCGTGGTCAAGTGCGGTTGTTTTCTGACAAGAATATCTTTTTAGGCGTGGCACTTATCGATGATAACAATGTAATTCGTCCGCAACGTTTGATTACACAATCTCTCTAACCATTTGCCTTTCTGTTTTAATTCCAGTAATCTCACCTGTAACCTTTTAATTGCAATCAATGTAAATAAGATATTACAGGTGAATTATGGATGTCCTTAACCATTTACGTCAGGAAATTGATGCGCTCGATCGTGAACTGATTCAACTTTTTGCTAAACGCCTCGAACTGGTAAGCCAGGTAGGAGAGGTTAAGCATGAAAAAGGTTTACCAATTTATGCGCCAGAACGTGAATTAGCAATGCTACAAGCGCGCCGAGAAGAGGCGATGAAAGCGGGAATCTCTCCACAACTTATCGAAGATGTGCTGCGTCGTTTCATGCGTGAATCGTATTCCAATGAAAATCAGTTTGGTTTTAAAACCCTGAATCCAGCCATTAACAAAATTGTTATTGTCGGCGGTTACGGAAAAATGGGGCAATTACTTGCCCGCTATTTGCGCGCTTCTGGTTATCCTATTTCTATTTTAGATCTGGATGATTGGGATGTGGCAGAACGCATTTTAACGAATGCAGATGTTGTCATTGTTTCCGTGCCAATTGATCACACGTTAGAAACCATAGAACGTTTAAAACCCTATTTAACGGAAAATATGCTACTGGCGGATCTCACCTCCGTGAAACGTGCTCCATTAGCTAAAATGTTAGAGGTGCATAAAGGGGCGGTAGTTGGATTGCATCCAATGTTTGGCCCTGATATTGCGAGCATGGCAAAACAAGTGGTTGTGTGTTGTGATGGGCGCTTTAGTGAGTGTTATGAATGGTTACTGGAGCAAATTCAAATCTGGGGTGCAAAAATTTACCAAATTGATGCAGCTGAGCATGATCACAATATGACGTACATTCAAGCATTACGTCACTTTTCTACCTTTGCGAATGGTCTGCATCTTTCTAAACAGCCCGTCAATTTAAGCAATTTATTGGCGCTATCTTCCCCGATTTATCGTTTGGAATTAGCTATGATTGGTCGTCTATTTGCTCAAGATGCGGCACTTTATGCAGATATTATTATGGATAAGCCAGAAAATTTAGATGTGATTGAAAGCTTGAAACAAACTTATGAAGAGGCGTTACAATTCTTTGAAAAAGGCGATCGCCAAGGGTTTATTGATGCTTTCCATCAAGTGAGAGAATGGTTTGGAGAATATTCAGACCAATTCTTGCAAGAAAGTCGTCAGTTATTACAACAAGCTCACGATTTACGTCATGTATAAAGCTAAAAGTGCGGTTAATTTTCACCGCACTTTTTCTTTTTACTTATTGTCTTGCCAAGCGTAAATTTTGTGGAATTGTCTCAAAGTTAGAACGGAATGGATTGATATCCAATCCACCACGGCGCGTATAACGCGCATAGACGGTGAGTTTTTCTGGTTTGGCGTAATGCATCACGTCACAGAAAATACGCTCGACACATTGCTCATGAAACTCATTATGTTGACGGAAAGATACGATGTAGCGGAGAAGTTTTTCTCGATCAATTTGTTTGCCCACATAATGAATTTGCACAGTTCCCCAATCGGGTTGACTGGTGATAAGACAGTTAGATTTCAATAAATGGCTCACTAAGGATTCTTCTACCACATTATCGGACGTACAATTTTGCAAAATGTCCGCATTAAATTCGTAGCTATGAATTTCGATATCCTGTTCGTCAATGCAATCACCAGCTAAAGTATCGATACTTTGCCCTTGATAGTGGGATAATGAATGTAAACGAACGTTGACCTCACCTTGAGCACAAGCACTTAGATCTTCACGCATCGTGCGTTCTACGCTAGCAAAATCAGCAAATTTGCTTTGGTTAAAGCTGTTTAAATAGAGTTTAAAGCTTTTTGATTCAATTAAATTTTCACTGCGATAATCAATTTCCACATCGGCAATAGCCACTTGAGGCAAACCTTTTGGATTTAACCAAGAAATTTCATAGGCCGTCCAAATATCGGCTCCTTCGGTAAATGGCTGTTGTTCGGTTATACCTAAGCCATCTCGATTGAGTTTACGAGGCACGGGTTGTAACAAAGTGCGGTCATAATTCGCAGCATATTCTGTTGCTTGACCGAGTTTTAAGGATTGAAGGCTTTTATCTTGATAGTTCATTTGTTTTCCTAAATGACGAAAGCGTTATAAAAAATTCCACGACACATTTGAGACTAATCGACATTGGTCGCATTTAAAGCAAATTATATCAAAGAGTGGCGCGTCTAATGCCCAAGTACCACCACATTGCGGGCAACAGCGTTGCTGTTCCGATTCTAAAGAATAGCCACCGACACGGTATAAATAATAATAGGTTGGTATGCCGCTTTCTTTTTCGATTTCAGCGGCAAGGTAGCGCCCATGTTTACTGAGCGTGCTATTAACCTCGGAGATTTCGCTTAATGATTCTTTTTCTAAAGCCGAACCATTCATTTGCAACTGATCGCAAGCCTGCCAATTCTCTTGCCATTTAATCAAATCTTGGCTTAAGTGCGGTTGATTTTTTAGATGTTTATAAAGTGGAATTGGGGAGA
Source organism: Haemophilus sp. HMSC068C11 (assembly GCF_001815355.1). Classification (GTDB taxonomy): domain Bacteria; phylum Pseudomonadota; class Gammaproteobacteria; order Enterobacterales; family Pasteurellaceae; genus Haemophilus_D. The sequence goes on along the minus strand of NZ_KV820360.1, from coordinate 51,268 downwards.
AATCCTCTCCGCTATGTAATGGCGAGCAAGATTGCAAATGTGTGGTATAAAGTATCTGCCATGCAGGATGGCTGCATTCTGCGGTGCTGTCTGCATTTAAATCATCGGCAATGATTTGAAAACCTTGAAAATTTAGACCGCACTTTTCTGCATTTTCCATCACCAGATTCACGGATTGATTATTGTTTTCGGGTAAAAGGCTATCTTGCTCAGGGCAAATAACGCGCATTGCAAAACCTTGTTCGCCGTCTTCCTCCGTCAAATAAAGAGGAATTTCACGGCCGATAATTTGTCCGTTATAACGCCATTGGTCGATGATTGCATTGAGCAAATGGCTTTGTTGGCCGATGTCATTTTCTAAGGCGGTTAATTTAAAAAAAGGCTCGATCAGATACATAATTACAGATTGTGCAAGATTTCTTCGATTTGTTTTAAACCGTTTAAGCGGGTTTCGCTTAAGCGAGAAGCAATACCAAGTTCATCAAAAAATTGACTGATATTAAATTGTTGTAGTTGATTATTGGTTTGTCCATTGATGTTTTGCAGCAACAACCATAATAAACCATTCATAATGCGTGCTTCGCTGTAAGCTTGAAATTGAAACGTATCGTCATATTGTGGAATGGCCATAAACCAAAGTCCCGCTTCACAGCCTTGAACCGATTGCATTTGAGCCAATTCATCTGGAGAGGGTTGAGGAAGATGTTTACCGGCTTGAATAATAAAACGGTAACGATCTTCCCAATTTTTTGCCTGTCTAATGTTTTCTAGCATGTTAATAACTCTAAGGATTTATCTAATGCCGCAAAAAAAGCATCCACATCTTGCGGGCTATTGTAAGGCGCAAAAGAAAGTCTTAATGTGGTACGCTCGCCAAGGCGGGCTAAATAAGGTTGTGCACAATGCTCGCCAACACGCAACGCAATTTTTTGTTCGCTTAACAGGGTAGCAAGATCTGAAGCTGCAATCCCATCAAAAACAAAACAGACTACAGAACTTGGCTGCGGTGAATTGAATAAACGACAATTCGGATAGTTTTTTAACCGCACTTTACTTTGTTCGGCAAGTGCAACGGCATGAGCTTCGGCTGCCTGAAAATCCCATTTTTTGAGCCAATCTAGCACTGCTCCAAAACCAATCACGCCGGCAATATTAGGTGTGCCAGCCTCTAATCGATAAGGCAAATCGGCAAAGGTAATACATTCATGGGATACATGCTCAATCATTTTTCCACCGTAAAAAAGCGGTTGTAGCAGGGAAAGTGAGCTTAATTTTCCGCTTAGTATACCAATGCCGTTAGGTCCATAAATTTTGTGTGCAGAAAAGGCAATAAAGTCCGCATCTAATGCCTGCAAATCAATTTGTATATGGCTAATAGCCTGAGCAGCATCCACTAAAACGAGCGCATTACTATGTTGGCGGATTAATCGAATTAAATGCTGGATATGTTGTTCCGTTCCCGTTACGTTGGAAACAAAATTGAGTGCCACTAATTTGGTTTTTTTATTCAATGCTGCAATTAAGGCATTTTCATCAATTAGCCAATTATCCAAAATAGGCAGGACTTGAATTTTCGCACCACATTTTTTCGCTGTTTCATGCCAAGTAACATAATTAGCATGATGGTCTGCTTGGCTAATTAAAATTTCGTCATCTGCATGCAAGGAGGGGAGTAAACCGTTGGCAACCAAATTAATACTATGAGTTGTTCCAGACGTCCAAATCACCGCTTTTTCATCTTCCGCATTAATTAAGGCTTTAACTAAGTGACGAGCATTTTCATATTGTGCTGTTTGTGCAGCTTCATACTGGCTACGATGCACGGAGCCTGCCGATTGATAAAAAGTACTCGTTGCATCAATTAGTGCTTGAGGTTTTAATGCTGTCGCCGCATTATCCAAATAAAACACGGCATTTGGAGATTTAAAATAAGGAAATTCATTTTTAAATGATTGGTAATCAAAAGCCATGGTTATCTCCGTGTTTAACTGTTTTTTTCTGTTTGCGCCATTCATAAGGAGCAACAGGGTTGGGCTCACACCATAAGCCAATTTTTTGTTGCTGAGCAAAATCTTGTGCCTGGAAGTAGAGTGGATTTTTAGCGAATTGCGGGTAAACCCACGCCATACCATTTTTTACCATTTCTAAGTTGATATTTTGTTCTTGCAGATAAACCGTTGCCAAAATACGTTGGTAGCGATCATAACCAGAAACAGACAACGTCACATTTTGTTTGAAAACCAGTTGTGAAAGATATTGTTTGGCTTTCTTTCCAAATGGTTGGCCTTTTTCCGGAGCATCAATTTCTTGTAATCGCACTTTGAGTTGTTTTTTAGTGGGTAAGAGGCAAGTTAAGGTATCGCCATCACTTACACCAACGACCCAGCACGCCATTTGGCGTTCAGCCGCTATTGAAAATGGCGTCCAAAGTGCGGTTAAAATTAGGGTTAAAAATAAGAAGAATTTTCTAATCATTTGGAATTTCTTTGATCTGCATCGTAAAATTTCGCTAAAATGGATGGGTAATTTTAACAAAAAAGCGTAAAATAATTTTTAATTATTATTAAAAAAGTTGATAGAGGAAATATGTTACTCCAAAAAGGCGTTCAACTCGCTCGTTCGCTCATCATTTTATACATTATGTTACTACTCGGCAATTTGATTTCTCACTACATTCCAGTGGGGATTCCTGGCAGTATTTGGGGGTTATTATTACTTTTTTTAGGTTTAACAACCCATGTGATTCATCTGGAATGGATTTATTTCGGTTCGAGCTTATTAATCCGCTACATGGCGGTGCTTTTTGTACCGGTGAGTGTTGGTATTATCAAGTATTATGATTTACTCGTTGCGCAATGGAAAATTTTACTCATTCCAAATATTCTTAGTACCTTTTTAACACTTTTTGTGATTGCATTTATAGGAAACTATTTATTTTACAAACAATCTTTTAGCCATAAACGTAAAAAAGTATTGGAAAAACGTAATCTTCAAGCAGACTAAGGTTTTATTATGCAGTATGCAATTTATCTTTATACCGGTTTAACGATTTTCGGATTTTGGCTCGCACTACAAATCAGTAAACGTTGGAAATCGATGATTTTCAATACTTTTGTGCTAACGGTATCCATTCTTGTGCTGATTTTAGTGGTTAGCGGTATTCCTTATGATGATTATATGGCAGGTAATGCGCCGATTAATAATTTATTAGGATTGAGTATTGTCGCACTGGCATTACCGTTGTATGAACAAATTCGTCAAATTGCGAAACAATGGAAAATTATCCTTTCAGTAGTCGCATTGGCCTCAATATTTTCAATGTTTACCGGGGCTATTTTTGCCATTATTTTAGGTGCAAGCCCTGAAATGGTTGCGACGGTATTACCAAAATCAATTACTACGCCAATTGCAATGGAAGTAGCTTCACATTTAGGCGGCATTCCTGCCGTGACGGCGGTAGGTGTGGTTGTCGCCGGTTTACAAGGGTCGGTTTTTGGTTATCTCATCTTGAAAAAAGTTGGGATTAAACAACAAGAAGCAGTCGGTTTATCTGTTGGTGCGGTTTCTCACGCATTAGGTACGGTAAGTTGTATGGAAGCTGATCCAAAAGCGGGGAGTTATAGTTCGATTTCTTTGGTACTTTGCGGTATTATGAGCTCCATTTTAGCACCCTTAGTATTCCATATTATTCGTCTATTTTTATGAGAACCCAATTAGCTGATTTTTGGACTGAACGTTTCCTTCCTGATCCGCCTCGCGAAAAAGATCATCGACCACCATTTCGTCGTGATCGCGGGCGGATTTTACATTCTGCCGCTTTCCGTTGTTTACAAGCCAAAACACAGATTCATGCGGTGGGCGAAAATGATTTTTATCGTACACGTCTAACTCATTCTCTAGAAGTGGCACAAATCGGTAGCAGCCTGGTTTCCCAATTAAAATTTGCGGAAAGTTATGTTGCTATTTCAGACCAGCTTAATATCGAAAAAAGTGAATTACAGAAACAACTCAAACCTTTATTACCAAGCAATGATTTAATTGAAAGTTTGTGCTTTGCACATGATATTGGTCATCCACCGTTTGGTCATGGTGGGGAAGTGGCGCTTAATTATATGATGCGTAACCACGGTGGTTTTGAAGGCAATGCGCAGACATTTCGTATTATTACTAAACTTGAGCCTTATACTGAAACAGCAGGGATGAATTTAACGCGTCGTGCTATTTTAGGCTTGGTGAAATATCCGAATATTTTAGACTTATCTTCACCACAATATGCCCAGTTGCCGCATACTGAAAACGCTGATCCTCGTTATGTCAAAATTAGCGACTGGAAGCCTGGAAAAGGGTTATTCCGTGATGACGTCACAATGTTTACGTGGCTGTTGCAAAACCTTTCTGAAAATGACCGCACTTTGTTTGGCTCATTTCAAAAAGTGCGGTCAAATCCTGCTGAGTTTTTAAAAACACAATTTAAATCGTTAGATTGCAGCATTATGGAATTGGCGGATGATATTGCGTATGGCGTGCATGATTTAGAAGATGCGATTGTGACCGGTGTAGTAAATCAACATCAATGGCAAGAAGCATTGGCTGAACTTAAAACGATTCCTTCAGATTGGTTGGCAAAAAATATAGAACAAGTCAGCCAACGATTATTTTCCAACCATCATTTCGAGCGTAAAAATGCCATTGGTGCATTAGTGAATTTCTTTATCACTCATGTACGTTGGAAAGTCACCGGCAATTTTGATGAGCCTTTGTTACGTTATAACGCAGAACTGCCGCAAGATGTGATTGCCGCATTAAATGTATTCAAAAAGTTTGTGTGGAAATACGTGATTCGCCATGTGGAAACGCAACGTATTGAATATAAAGGCCAACGCATTCTCACCGAAATGTTCCAGATTTTTGAGTCTGACCCAGAACGTTTATTGCCAACGAATACCGCTAATCGCTGGAGAAATGCACCGGAGCAGGGCAAAAAACGTATTATTTGTGACTATATTGCGGGTATGTCTGATGCCTATGCCTTAAAGGTTTATCATCAGCTCTAAAGTGCGGTTATTTTTATTGATATTTTGAATTTATAGGACAATTTTGTGGCATTAATTAGTTTAACTAACGCTTATCTTTCTTTTAGTGATCATCCCTTACTTGATCAGGCAGAACTGCATATTGAACCAAATGAGCGTGTGTGTTTGGTGGGGCGTAATGGCGCCGGTAAATCTACGCTATTAAAAATTATTGCACAGCAAGTCACGATGGATGATGGCAAAGTGCAGTATGAAAAAGATTTAGTGGTTTCACGTTTAGAACAAGACCCACCGCGCCACGCCGAAGGCAATGTTTTCGATTATGTGGCGGAAGGGATTGAGCATTTAGCGGATTTGTTAAAGGAATATCACCATATTTCGCAAGAATTGACACAAAATTACAGCGAACAAATTCTTAATCAACTAGCACAAGTGCAAGCCAAATTAGAGCATGCCAACGGTTGGCAGTTTGAAAATAAAATCAATGAAGTCCTGCAAAAGCTCGAGTTAAATCCCGATACTAAATTAGCCGATTTATCGGGTGGTTGGTTGCGTAAAGCCGCTCTTGCTCGTGCGTTGGTGTGTAATCCTGATGTCTTGTTATTAGATGAACCGACTAACCACTTGGATGTGGATGCAATTGAATGGTTAGAAAACTTCTTATTAGAATTCACCGGAAGTATTGTGTTTATTTCTCATGACCGTTCTTTTATCCGCAAAATGGCGACTCGTATTGTGGATTTAGACCGCGGTAAATTAGTGTCTTATCCTGGTGATTATGATTTATACCTCACCACGAAAGAAGAAAACTTACGTGTCGAAGCGTTACAGAACGAGCTTTTCGATAAGCGTTTAGCGCAAGAAGAGGTTTGGATTCGTCAGGGTATTAAAGCTCGTCGTACGCGTAATGAAGGCCGTGTGCGAGCTTTAAAAGCGATGCGTGAAGAACGTCGCCAACGTCGTGAGGTGATGGGTACGGCCAAGTTACAATTAGATAACTCGAGTCGTTCAGGCAAAATCGTGTTTGAAATGGAAAATGTGAGTTATGAAATTGAAGGCAAACAGCTGCTTAAAGATTTCAGCACGACCATTTTACGTGGCGATAAAATTGCATTGGTTGGCCCAAATGGTTGCGGAAAAACCACGTTTATTAAACTTTTATTAGGTGAAATCAAGCCAACCAGCGGTCGCATTCATTGTGGTACAAAATTAGACATTGCTTATTTTGACCAATATCGTGCCGATCTCGATCCGGAAAAAACGGTGATGGATAACGTTGCAGATGGCAAACAGGATATTGAAGTCAATGGCATAAAACGTCATGTCTTGGGCTATTTGCAGGATTTCTTATTTCCACCCAAACGAGCTATGACACCCGTAAAAGCCCTTTCAGGTGGTGAACGTAACCGTTTGTTATTGGCTAAATTATTACTGAAACCTAATAATCTATTGATTCTCGATGAACCAACCAATGACTTGGATGTAGAAACCTTAGAATTATTAGAGGAAATTCTCACGGATTATCAAGGCACCTTATTGATTGTCAGCCATGATCGTCAGTTTATTGATAACGTCGCAACGGAGTGTTATTTCTTTGAAGGTGACGGCGTATTGAATAAATACGTAGGCGGTTTCTTTGATGCAAAAGGACAACAAGCTAATTACTTTGCCATGAAAGCAGAGCAAGAGACCCAAAAATCCAAAAAAGAAGCACCAAAAGCACAGGAAAGTGCGGTTAAAAATGACGCTGTTTCTCAAAAGCCAAAATCCGTTAAACTTTCTTACAAAGAACAACGTGAGTTAGAACAGCTACCACAATTGTTGGAAGAATTGGAAGGGAAAATTACCGCACTTCAAGCTGAAATTGGTGACCCTCACTTTTTCCAACAAGCTCATGATGTAACGGATGCGAAGCTAAAAGAATTAGCGGATACGGAAGCGGAGCTTGAAACGGCATTTATGCGATGGGAAGAACTTGAAGAGAAAAAGACCCAAGCTGAAGCAAAATAGGGTATAGGTAAAAAGAAACCGAGCTAAATAGCTCGGTTTTTTTATTACATATTACTAATAAAAATCACCAAAATAATCACTGGAACCACAAATTTCACATAGTTAAACCAAATTGTGGTGAAAAGTGAATTTGGCGTTGGTGATAGCTCTTTTTTTGCATCGTCTTTTAACACAAAACCAACGAAAATGGCACAACCAAGTGCGGTCAGCATAAAGAGAATATTGCCGCTGACGAAATCGAAGGCATCGAAAATGCTTTTATCGAAGATGGTGAAGTCTTTCCAAAGATTATCACCTAGAATAGAGGGTACATTACCTAATAAGAAAATCCCCATTAAGGTAACAAAAATCGCTTTACCACGGCGCATTCTGAGCTTTTCTTGCAATGCGGTGATGATGACTTCGTAAATCGTAATTGATGTGGTTAATGCCGCAATAAGCAATAAGCCGAAGAATACGATAGCAAAGAATTTACCCGCCCATAAATGTGAGAATACAATTGGTAAACTTTGGAAAACCAAGGTTGGCCCTGCGTTAGGTTCAATGCCGAATGTGAATAATGACGGAAAGATCATAAAACCACATAACACAGCAATAATGGTATTGGTGAAACCTGTAATAACCGCTGTTTGAATAAGGTTTTCTTCTTTGTTCAAATAGCTAGAGAGGGTAATTAATACACCGAAACCAAGGCTTAATGCGAAGAATACTTGGCCTAATACGAAGATGAAAAGTTTAGGTGTGATTTTGCTGAAATCAGGTTTTAAGTAGAAAGTTACCCCTTCCATTGCGCCAGGTAAGGTGAGGTTACGAATTACCATACCAATTAGGAAGATAAAGAGTAGTGGCATTAAGTATTTCACGGAACGTTCAATCCCGCCAATGATACCTTTCGCCAAAATAATGTAGTTCACCGCCACGAACAAGAAGGTGTAAAGCATGATTTCCCATGGGCTGTTGCTGATATGTAAATCGTAGAAATCTTTGGCCACTTCTTTTGTAATTGGGGCGCTAATATCAAGGGTGTTATTCATCAGACTGATGATATAAGACATTACCCAACCACCTAATACCATGTAATAAGCCATGATACCAAATGCACCAAGAAGCCCCATGTAACCAAGAATCTTCCAATATTTGGAGATGTTTTTACCTTTATCCTGGATTTTGTCGCCAAAGGCATCAATGGAATTCACACGCAAACGGCGTCCGATAACATTTTCTACTAAAATCATCGGGATACCAATGACAATCATCGCGATACAAAAGAGGAGTACGTAGGCACCACCGCCATTTTCACCCACTAAATAAGGAAAGCGCCACGTTGCCCCAAAGCCAACTGTCGCACCCGCAACGGTGAGCACATAAGTTAGTCGGCTAGACCACGTTTGGCGAGATTGATTGTTTGTTGTCATAATATATTCCGTTTGATTTTATTCGTTTAATATTCTGTTTTTTCTTTGTATTCGCAGAGATCTTCAATAATGCAAGCCCCACATCGAGGTTTGCGCGCGGTACAAGTATAGCGCCCATGTAAAATAAGCCAGTGATGTACATCCACTTTAAATTCTTTTGGCACAACTTTGAGTAGTTTTTCTTCCACTTTTACCACATCTTTGCCAGGGGCGAAATTTGTGCGGTTGCATACGCGAAAAATATGGGTATCCACTGCAATAGTCGGGTGACCGAAAGCGGTATTTAACACGACATTCGCTGTTTTTCTACCTACACCTGCAAGAGCTTCTAAGGCTTCTCGATTATCGGGTACTTCACCATTATGTTTTTCAACTAAATCACGGCAGGTTTTAATGATATTTTCTGCTTTGCTGTTATAAAGCCCGATGGTTTTAATGTATTCTTTTAACCCCTCTAAGCCGAGATCTAAAATAGCTTGTGGGGTATTTGCCACAGGGAATAATTTTGCCGTCGCTTTATTCACACCTTTATCGGTCGCTTGAGCCGATAAGATCACCGCGATGAGTAGTTCAAAAGGCGAATTATACTCTAATTCCGTAGTGGGATGCGGGTTTTGCTCCCGAAGTCGAGTGAGGATTTCAATTCGTTTAGCTTGGTTCATTTTTTCATATCAATTCGGTTTTTAATCGCCAGTAGGATGCCTAATCCAATAAACGCACCTGGCGGAAGAATAAAGAGTAAAAAGCTGCTGTCAGCGTGATAAATATGTAATGTCAGGAATTTGGCGCCTTGACCAAATAGGTTTTCAATGCCTTCAAAAAGGGTACCTTGGCCTAAGATTTCACGTAATGCACCTAATACGGTGATACTTAATGCCATACCTAATCCCATCGAAAAACCATCCCAGGCAGCATGTGCTACGCTATTTTTAGAGGCAAAGGCTTCTGCACGACCGATGACGATACAGTTAGTCACGATTAAAGGAATAAAAATCCCAAGTGCTTGATAGAGTGTATAGGTATAAGCATTCATCAATAGTTGCACCACGGTTACGGTGGTGGCAATAATCATCACATAAATCGGAATACGGATTTCATGAGGAATTTGCTTACGAAAGAGTGAAACAACGGTGTTTGTACAGGTTAAAACCAACATAGTCGCCAAACCTAAACCTAATGCATTTGTTGCAGTACTTGAAACAGCCAACAGCGGACAAAGCCCTAATAATTGCACGAGGGTAGAGTTGTTTTTCCATACGCCTTGAATAAAGATTTCTTTCCAAACAGAAGGCGTTTGCGTTATTTCTTCTGAATTTTTAACCGCACTTTGCTCATCAAGTGCGGTCGTTTTTTCGGTTAAATCAGTCATAATAAATATCCTATTGCGCATATTTTTTTGCCATCTCGTTGAGTAATGCCTCATTTTCGAGCATCACGAGAGCAGAGCGTTTTACTTGATTCACAATCGCGCGTGGCGTAATCGTTGCGCCAGAAAATTGGTCGAATTTACCGCCATCTTTTTTGACTGCCCAATCTTTTAGACTTTCCGGTACGATAACTTGGTTTGTAAAACTTAAAATCCAGTCAGAAATGCGAAGTTCGATTTTATCGCCTAATCCAGGGGTTTCATGATGTTCGATGACACGCACACCTAAAACTTCACCTTTTGGAGTGATACCTACTAATAAACGGATATTCCCTGAATAACCATCTGGTGCCGTTGTTTCATAAGCATAGGCAGTTGGTACATGATCTTTAATAGCAAAATAGAGTTTTTGAATGCCTTTGAGTTTATCTTGCTCAGGTGTTTCTACGCTTTCAAGCAAGTTATTATTAAAATAATCTTGAGGGATCACTTGGAGTAATAACGCTTTTTGTTGTTCAGCCATGGCTTCATCAATTTTATCTTTTGTCAGCATATAAATGCCTGCAGAAACAGCGGTGCATGTAAGCGCAATAAAACCTAATAACAAACCAAAACGGGAGGTGACTTTAAAAATACCCATTATTTTCTCCCTTTTGTAAAGTGTCCCGCTACGCGAGGACGGGTGTAGTAGTCGATAAGTGGCACACAAATATTACTTAATAAAATCGCAAATGCCACGCCGTCAGGGTAGTTTCCAAAGTAACGAATGAGGTAGACCAATAATCCGACCAAGGAACCAAATACAAGCTTGCCGCGAGGTGTAATAGACGCTGTGACAGGGTCAGTCGCAATAAAGAACGCGCCAAACATCATCGCGCCGCTAAAGAGTTGGCTAATCATACTTAAATGATGATGGCCTGACATCGCAGTGATAGTCGCTAAGGTTACAAAGGTCACGAGCATTGAAACGGGAATTTGCCAGTGAATTTTTTTCTTTAAGATTAATATAATTCCACCAATCATGAATGCTAGATTGACTTGCCACCAACCTTCAGCAAAGTCAGTCCCGTTTTGTAATAAAATCGGTAATTTTACAAAATCATGGAATACGCTTTCATCGCCTTGATGCAAGTTATAGAAGATTTTGGCACTGTCTAATGGCGTCGCTTGTGTAATTCCATCAATGGAATGGACGAGTTGGCTTAAGCTAAAACCGTCAGTGGTTAAGCCTGTAAAAATTAAAGAAAGAGAATCTGCAAATGTTGGTGGTTCATTTAATAATGAAATCGGTGGCATCCAACTTGTCATTTGTAGTGGGAAAGAAATCAATAGCACCACATAACCCACCATAGCTGGATTGAAAGGGTTTTGTCCCAAACCGCCATAAACATGTTTACCTAAAATAACAGCGGAAAGCGTACCAATTAAAATCACCCAATAAGGTGCATAAGGCGGAATCGCCATGGCTAAAATTAAGGCAGTAAGCACCACACTAAAATCTGAAATATAGACAAGATTTGGCTTGTTACGTAATTTGGTCACAATAAACTCAAGCAATAATGCGAAAGAAATAGCTAAAGCGGATTGCACCAGAACCCCCATTCCAAAATAATAAATCTGTGTGAGCAGAGCAGGCAGCATGGCTGCAATCACCCATAACATAATACGGGCGGTTAATTTGCCTGAATGAGTATGAGGCGAACTCACCATTTTCTTAAACATAATCTTTTCCTGCGTTATTCTGTTTCTTTGGCAGCTTCAGCAGCTGCTTTTTTTTGCTTTAGCTCTTGCTATAGCTGCTGCGATGGCGGCTTTTTTCGGATCTAGTGCGGTTGGGTTTTCATCTGTTTTTTCGACTGCACTTTCAGTTGCATTTGTCGTAACTGTTTCACCTTGAGCCGCGGCTTTCTTGGATTTAGCTCTCGCGATGGCTGCAGCTACTGCGGCTTTTTTCGGATCTAGTGCGGTTGGATTTTCATCTATTTTTTCAACCGTACTTTCAGTTTCATTTGTTGCAACTGTTTCACTTTGAGCGGCGGCTTTTTTCGCTTTAGCTCTTGCAATAGCTGCAGCTATTGCTGCTTTTTTCGGGTCAAGTGCGGTTGGATTTTCATCTGTTTTTTCAACCGCACTTTCAGTTTCATTTGTGGTAACTGTTTCACCTTGAGCGGCAGCTTTCTTCGCTTTAGCTCTTGCAATGGCTGCAGCTACTGCGGCTTTTTTCGGATCAAGTGCGGTTGAGTTTTCATCTGTTTTTTCTACCGCACGTTCAGTTGCATTTGTCGCAACTGTTTCACCTTGAGCTGCTTTCTTAGCTTTCACTCTTGCTAGAGCAGCAGCAACAGCGGCTTTCTTCGCCTCTTTTTCATCAGTTTGTGACGGTGTTGTATCCGTCACAGTGCCTGTATCTACTTGCGCTTGTTGTTTAGCAAGACGGCGAGCTTTACGTTGCTCCATAAGGTCATGGTTATCCGGTAAGATTTCGCCTTTCTCAGATACGATAGTTTTTGTTTCTTTGGTTACTGATGAGTTTGCTTGTTTAGCTTTTAAGCGTTCTAACGCCGCTTTAACCGGGTCTTCACCTTTTTGTTTTGCAAGTTCTTCTCGACGAGCTTCTGCCGCACGTTGTGAACGTGCTTTACGTTCTTGCTCTTCACGTTCCATTCGAGCTTGTTTGGCTTCAAAACGGATTTTAGCCTCTTCGGCTTTTTTCGCTTTTTCTTTAATTTCCCAAATTTTGGCTTTTTCCTGACGGAAATATTGGATAAGCGGAATATGGCTTGGGCAAACATAAGCACACACGCCACATTCAATACAATCTTTTAAGCAATATTCTTCTGATTTTTGGTGATCCTCACTGCGAGCATACCAATAAAGTTGCTGTGGCATTAAATTGACAGGGCAAGCATCAGAACAAGCTGAACAGCGGATACAAGATTGTTCCGGTTCGGGTTCACCATATTCAAAATGATCGGGTGCTAATAAACAGTTAATTAATTTTGTGACGGGGGCGTTGAGATCAGAAAGTTGTAATCCCATCATTGGTCCACCGGCGAAAACCGGGAAGCGTTCGTCATATTGATAGCCAACTTGTGCCAAGATGTGGTCAACCGGTGTACCTAATCGTACCCAGTAGTTACCTTTCTCTGAAATTTTATCGCCCGTAAGCGTGACGACACGCTCGATTAAAGGTTCGTCATTAATGACCGCTCTTTTTACCGCAAAAGCTGTACCGACATTATGCATTAATACGCCAATATCGTAAGAACGTCCGCCACTTGGTACTTCCATACCAGTCAGTAAATAAATAAGCTGTTTGGCTGCGCCAGATGGATATTTAGTCGGAATAACGCGCAATTCAATGTCATTTGCGCCATGCAGTGATTGTTGAATAGCTTGAATGGCTTCAGGTTTATTATCTTCAACCGCAATCACCACTTTTTCAGGGCGTAAGATATAACGTAAGATGCGAATCCCTTCGATCATTTCATCGGTGTAATCACGCATTAAGCGGTCATCACAGGTAATATAAGGTTCGCATTCCGCGCCGTTAATAATTAAGAGTTTAACTTTCTTTTCAGCTGATTGGATTTTGGCGGCAGTCGGGAATACCGCACCACCTAAGCCGGCAACACCTGCTTGATAAATACGATCAATGAGTTGTTCAACAGGTTGTGTGAAAAATTCTTCAAGTGGAAATTGCTCACGCCATTTATCTAAACCATCCGCTTGAATATGAATCATATCCTCGGTTAAACCAGAAGGATGGGGTGCGACATGTTTCCCGATAAATTTTACGATACCAGAAGTTGGGGCGTGAACAGGCAAGGTTCTTAAGCCATCACCTTGTGTTAAAGGTTGGCCTTTAAGCACATAATCGCCTTCTTTGACTAATACATTACCCGCTGAACCAGCATGCTGTTTAATTGGTACATAAAAATCATGAGCCAGTTCTGATTGCTGAATAGGGGATTGGTTTGATTGAGATTTCATTTCAGGTGGATGAATCCCGCCTTTAAAATCCCAAATTTTGCCGGAGTTAAATCTTGTTAATACATCAGCCATATTATTCCGACTCCCCAACCACTAATTTTTTCTCGATTTCTGTGGTGTTTACAACCGGAATGACTAATTTAGGATCAAACTTCCAGTTCCAATTATCAATATCTTTTTTCACTTTAATCATGGAAATACAATCTGTTGGACAAGGTGCGACGCAAAGTTCACAGCCTGTACAGAGATCGGGAATAATAGTATGCATGGCTTTGTTTGTACCAATAATGGCATCAACAGGGCAGGCTTGAATACATTTGGTACAGCCAATACACATATTTTCATCAATAAAGGCAACCATTTCTTCTGGTTCAGCGACATCATCCATTGCAGGCACATCAACGCCCATGATTTCGGCAATTTTTACGACTGTTGGACGACCACCAGGCACGCATTTTGTGATAACGTCACCATTAGCAATCGCTTCAGCATAAGGCTTACAGCCAGGATAGCCGCATTGCCCACATTGGCTTTGCGGTAAGATGGCATCAATTTTTTCGACGATAGGATCAGCTTCGACTTTTAATTTAATCGAAGCAACACCTAAAATCGCACCAAAAATTAAAGCGAGAACGGTTACTGAAATTAAGATAAACATTATTTTTTAGTGTTATTCCAAAATAATCCGAGAAAAATCACTGTTACAGTAATAAACATTAAGAGATAAATCATTTTACTAATCCGGCGAAGCCCATAAAGGCGAGAGACATCAAACCGGCCGTAATTAATGCGATAGACGAGCCACGAAATGTAATAGGCACATCTGCAGCAACAAGGCGTTCACGCAATGCGGCAAATAAAACTAAAACCAGCGCAAAACCTAAAGAGGCGCCAAAACCATAAATAACGGATTCGGTTAAATTGTGTGCCAAATTGACGTTTAATAATGCCACACCGAGTACCGCACAGTTTGTGGTAATCAGTGGTAAGAAAATCCCTAGTAAGCGATAAAGTGATGGACTCGTTTTATTGATTACCATTTCAGTAAATTGAACCACGACGGCAATTACTAAAATGAACACTAATGTGCGCAAGAAGGTGGCATTTAGTGGCATTAAAATATAATTATCGACTAAATAAGAACACAATGAAGCTACGGTTAATACGAACGTCGTAGCAAGCCCCATACCAATCGCCGTTTCAATCTTTTTGGATACGCCCATAAATGGACAAAGTCCTAAGAATTTGACCAAAACAAAGTTATTGATTAATGCGGTGCTGATAATGAGTAGAATGTAATGTGTCATTGCGTCTAAATTTATTTTACATAAGTGGCGTATTATCTCTATTTATCGCACTGAGAACAATAAAAAATTTGGGGTAGTGCGGTCAGTTTTTCCTTTGTTTTTTATTTGGTAATCGATTCTTTCTGACTATGTTGGAAATAGCGATATAGCTGCGGTAGCAATTGAGAAATCAAATTAAGCTGCTGATATGGTAACGCAAAGACCGCATTGTTTTTAGTTTGCGTTTCATCCCATTGAATTTTTTTTAGGCTCTGTTCAATACTATTTTGGAGCTTTTCAAAGATTTCTGGACGAAGCTTTTCAATATTTTCCAGTGCATATAAAACCTTTTTCGCAACAGGATAAAAATCTGACAAAAATTCGGTAGTTTGTTCTAATTGCGCCATTTTATTGCGATAGGCCCCTAAAGCAGAAATATAGCTCAATAAGGAATAATTCATTTTTAACAAGTCAAAACCTTCCTGCAAATAAGCCTGATATTTCTTCGGTTCGTTGTTCATATTGGAAAGTGTGGTACTTAATGCTGCCGCATATTGATGGGCATTACGGCGTGCAATACGGTATTTTAAATTATCGCTTTTACCAAATTGCAGTTGGCTAATAATGTGCAAGAAATATTGTGCATCACTTTGAATCGCTTGACGGCTCACTTTATCGAGTTGCAGATATTTCCAATCCGGCCATAGATAAGAAACGGCAAACCATGCAATGGCTGAACCTAATACAGTATCAATGAGGCGAGGGAAGAGCGCTGATTGTGTGTCAAATCCCATTACATCGAAACTGATCAATACTTGCAAGGTAATAAAGAACGTGGAGAAACTGTAATTATTACTTCGGAAGAAGAAAAAGAGCGTACTGGTCACCACCATTAAGCCTAGTTTCATCTCTAATGTTGGGTTGAGATATGGCAATAAGGAGCCAATAATTACCCCTAAAATCGTGCCAATAATACGCTGGCGTAATCGTACTTTGGTTGCAGAATAGTTTGGCTGACACACAAAGACTGCAGTAAGTAAAATCCAGTACCCCAAATTAAATTGGAAAAATTCAACAATTGCGCAACACAAAAATACCACGATAGACAAACGTACAGCATGACGGAAAAGTGGTGACTCAAAAGTGAAGTTACTTCCAATAACAGAAAGAATATTTTTTAAGCCCGTAATTTGTTCGGTATGGATCTGTGCAGTTTGCTCATTTTCAGTAGTTTCTTGCTCAAGCTGACGTAACTGCCAGTTAATGCTTTGCAGGTTATCAATAAGTGTTTGAAGGGCAAGCAACACATTGTTTTGATTGGTATGTTCTTTACTATAAAGCTCAAGGGATTGAATTGTCCCCATTAATGCTTTTTCTACGCGAATATTATAGTGATAAGGCGTATTTTGACGCAGGCAAGCCGTAATATCGTGACAGGCTTGCGCTTGTAATTCGAGCAAGCGCTGAATACGGAAAATTAAATCTGTATTTTTGAGTTGTTCTGCAATTTGTCGATAATCAAAATGTGTCGAATTTGCACGCTCATGAATGTCTTGCGCAGCAAAATAATAGCGGATCATGCGTTGTGTGCGAGCATGGCGATGTTGCCCACGAATACGATAGAAAAGAGCTGTTCTCGCTTGATTGAAGGCATCCACCACATTGGTGTTTTTCATCGCAAAATTAAGGTGTTTTTTCTCGATTTCATCAATCTCATCAGGATCAAAAAATTCTGATTTTGCATCTAGATAATTGCCTAAGGCACAAAACGCTTTTGCCACACTTTCTTGTACAGGACGATTTGGAAAAAAGAGATAGACGATGATGGTCACAATACTGTAGAGCAAAGTACCTAATAAAATCATTACAGGATTGATAAACCAACTCGCAGAATTATCCGGTGTATAAGTGAGGGTGGTATAAATGGCTACCACCAGCGTACCAAAAGCAATGGTGCGATAACGTTCACCTACGGCGCCAACCATCGTAAATAAAAAGGTGATGATGGTCATCAGCAATACGTATTGAATGGGTTTACCAATATTGAGTTGAACGATGAAGGTTGAAATAGAAAAGGCAATTAATGTGTAAAAAATATTTTTTAATCGTCCGGTAAGACGATTATCTAAATCCACTAAACCGCCTGCAATAATCCCTAAAATTAAGGGCATAGATTGCGTGGAAATATCAAAAAACCAGACGCCGAACGCTGCGATATTCACTGCAATAAAAATAGGTATTGAAGCGATTACTTTTGCATTAAGCCATTGGTTCATGTTGATATCCTTGCTTATTATTTAAATGACTAAAAAATGAATGACAAAAAAGTGAGCGGGAAGGCTCACTTCTTTATCAAAGTGCGGTTAAAAAAACGATTATTTTTGTTTTTTTGCCCAGTTTAAGAAACGAGTTTGGGTTTCTTTATCGGCTTGTTGGAACCAGTATTGTAATTGTTGTTCAGCAACGTTTTCACCTTGCACAACAACTTTGCCTTTCGCTGCTTTTCCTGATGCTGCAGGCATCATACCTACTGCAGGTACTGCTAAAGCTGAAACCGCTGCGGGTGCATTAGATGCATTATACTCAGCGAGGTCATTAACAATATTCGCTGATGGGAATAAACCTTCTTGTTTTAAGGTATCCACTTTAGCATCAATCACATTACCTGATTTAGTTTTAACGGTAATTTGTGGTTGTGCATTAAATTTTTCGCCATCTTCTTGCGAACGAATTTTTTCTGCAGATAACACAACATCATCAGCCGTACCTTTGAAGGTCACAATAATAGGATTAGACTCAAAAAGTCCTTGGCTAGAACCAGTACCGACGATTTCACCTAAACGTACCACAACTTGTTGTGTTTGGTCAGCTTCAGCATTGAATGATTTTTTTTCTTTTAGAAGGGATTTGCTGGCTTTTTGGCCGTTGATTGCAAGAAACTCAAGGTTTGATGACGTGGTGACCGTACCGGCTAAACTGCTCGCACTGACTGCAAAGGCAACAACACCTAATGCAAACTGACATAATTTCATAATTACTCCTTTTATTTTTTGAATGAAATTAGATGATTGTAATGCTATGCTAAATTTTAAAAAATGGGAATAGGAAAGTGCGGTTAATTTTTAAAAAGTTTTTGTAACAAAGGAGCAAATCATGGCAAAACGATTTGTCGTATATGGTCGAGTTCAAGGTGTCGGGTTTCGCTATTTTACATGGAAAGAAGCAGAGAAAATTGGTATTAAAGGCACGGTAAGAAATTGTACAGACGGCAGTGTCGAAATCATTGCGGAAGGCAATGATGACCAACTGCAACACTTTTATGATTGGTTAAACGTCGGGCCAAGAACCGCAAGTGTTGAACGGGTCTTAGTCGATAATATTGAAGATAAACGATATCCTGACTTTTCGATTATTCATCGTTAAAACTGACCGCACTTTACAGTGTGAATTGATGCTCGTAGAATACGCCGCTTATTTATAGATAGGAAAAATCATGCGTAATCAAACAAAACTTCATCTTCAACAATTACAACTTGCTATGCAAAAACTTGATTTATGGCAAGCGGTTCCACCTTCACAAGATGCCTTTTTAAGTGAAGAGCCTTTTGCTATTGATACTATGTCACCAGAAGAATGGTTGCAATGGATTTTTATTCCAAGAATGTTTGCCTTACTTGAAAGTGGTGCTGAATTACCTTCAAAAATTGCGGTGTCACCTTATTTAGAGGAAGCATTTAAAGAAGCAGAAGAAGATTTTTTAGTTGAATTATTAACACCGTTACGTGAATTAGAAGCCTTATTACAAAATCAATAAATGTTAGAAATCTTATATCAAGACGAATATCTTGTCGCCGTTAATAAGCCTGCAGGCATATTGGTACATCGTAGCTGGCTTGATACTCATGAAACGCAATTTGTGATGCAAACCTTGCGCGATCAAATCGGGCAGCATGTTTTTCCGATTCATCGATTAGACCGACCTACATCAGGTGTTTTGCTGTTTGCTTTAAATAGTGAAATAGCAAATTTAATGTGTCAGCAATTTGAACAGAAAACAGTGCAAAAATCTTATTTAGCGATTGTGCGAGGGTATTTGCAAGGCAAAGGACAAATTGATTATCCACTTAAAATTCAATTAGATAAGATTGCGGATAAGTTTGCGCAAGAAGATAAAGCGCCTCAAGAGGCAGTGACGGATTATGAGGGCTTAAACATTGTGGAAATGCCTTATGCGGTAGGGCGTTATCAAACCACGAGATACTCCTTAGTGAAGCTAACCCCCCAAACAGGCAGAAAACATCAGTTACGACGTCACATGAAACATATCTTTCATCCTATTTTAGGGGATACGCAATATGGTGATTTACATCAAAATCGTGCATTGACGGAACATTCAGGCTGCCAGCGTTTATTTTTACACGCAGATACACTTATTTTTGAACATCCTATTCATTCAATAAAAATAGAAATTAAAGCTAATTTAGATGAACAATGGATGAAAGTGATGGAATTATTTAATTGGTCTATTTAACGAGAAGAAATAATGTTAGATATTAATTTAACCCACGAACAGCAACAAAAAGCAGTAGAGCAAATTCAGGAATTAATGGCACAAGGAATGAGCAGCGGTGAGGCCATTCAAATTGTGGCAAAAGCATTGCGTGAAATTCATCAAAAAGGTGAGAAAGAGGCTTCTGACAGTGAATAAATAAAAATTTTTGTGATCAATGTATCATTTTTAAAGTTTCCTTGTTGCATAAAAAAATAAAATGTTTGAATATATTTCCAATTGAGGTGATAAGGCATGAGTCTTATTGTTTTTAAGTATTAAGGGCGAAGCCTAATAGAGGTCTACTATGGAAATTGGTGTAGTAAAATGGTTTAATAACGCAAAAGGATTTGGATTTATTTCTGCAGAAGGCGTGGATACAGACATCTTTGCACATTATTCAGCAATTGAAATGGATGGTTACCGTTCATTGAAAGCGGGACAACGCGTGCAATTTGAAGTGATTCACGGCGACAAAGGATCTCACGCCACAAAAATAATTCCGATTGCGGAATAAGCGAAACGCTAAAACGTTTCAAAATCTTCTCTATTTAGCATAATCAAAAGCCAAGGTTTCGGCCTTGGCTTTTTTTTCATCTTATTTATTGAGTAAGTTTTTCAAACCGGCTTTCATTGCTGTCATTTGGCTTTCATATAATGCTTTGCTTTCACGTTCATCAATCATATAAGTGATGGTTTCAGAAAGTGTCATTTTCATTTTTCTTGAATATTTAGACAAACGAAGCCAAACGCCATATTCTAAATCAATAGATTTTTTCTTCGTTGATTGTTTTTCTGCATTAAAAAAGCGTTTACGTCTTGCACGAATAGCCTGATCAAGCTTAATAGGTAAATCAAGAGAAAGGTGATTTTTAATCCATTCCTCGATTTTTTCAGGATAATTCTGACATTCTATTAATTCTTGAACTTTGCTTTCTTCTAAGCTTTTTTCTTCGTAACGGGTAATTTTTTCCCCTTCGCGATGTTTGCGAATGAGATAAATCCATTTCCAGTTTGCTTCTTGGTTTTCTAATTTTTGATATTTCATCGTTTTATTATGCTTTTTAGTGACGTGGTAACCTCATAAATATACGCGCTTTAAACAAAATTTTCCAGTAGATTTTTATAACGGATTTTCACTCAGTGTGAAGTGTGCGATAATACCGCCAATTTAATTAAAGCGAGATATGTCGTGACTTCAACATCTTCGGAACAAGCCTTAAATTGGCAAGCCTTACAACCAGAATTATCGATTACTGAACTTTCAGCTGAAAAGGCTGATTTTTGGTCATTACAAAAACATGCCACAAAAGCGATTTCTTTATTCTTAAAACAACCTCGTCGTTCTTTGTTGATTTTAAAAGCCGATGATCAAGCAGAATATGCAGATTTATTGGCAGAACTTATTCGAAAAGAACAGCCAAAAGAGCGGTCAGTTTTTGGGGTAAATTATGTGGTTGAGCAAGGAGATTCTTTTTCTTTCCCTCGTATTTATACCGAGCCAGCTCAATCTCTTGCTGATAATTTCGCCGCACAAGGTGATGTGTTGAAGGCATTACACGCTGATCAATTTAGCCTTTTTGGTAGTGTACGTGTTCATCCAAGTTCGCAAGATATTTTGCTTACACCAGGTTTAGTGCATCAAGCCAATGGTGGCGTTTTGATTTTAAGTGCAGCAACGATGCTAAACCAATTTGATTTATGGCAACGCTTAAAACATATTTTACAAACACAAACTTTTGATTGGTATTCAGCCCATCCATTTAAAACCTTGCCTTGCGATATTCCAAGTTATCCACTTAATTTAAAAGTAGTGATTTTAGGCAATCGCACTGAAATTGCGACCTTAGGTGAGTTAGAAGAAGATCTTTATAGCTTGGCTGATTACGCGGAAATTGAAAGCTATTATTCTGTTGCACAACCTAAAGAACAAGAAAATTGGGCCAATTATGTGTTGGCATTAGCCTCAAAATATGAGCTCGATTTAGATTTAACTGCATTAAATAAATTCTATCAGTTACTGGTGCGTGAGAGTGAAGATCGCTTTTTAATTAACATTTCACCGTTAAAAACAACAGAAATGTTACTCAACGCTGCGACGTTGTCACAAAAACAAACCTTAAGTGCGGTTGATTTTGAGCAAGCTTTTAAACAAAAGAACGAACAGCACGGTTTTTTACGTGAACGTACTTATGCGGATATCCTGAACGAACAAATTTATGTAGAAACCAACGGTGAAATTGTTGGGCAGATTAATGGCTTGTCTGTGATTGAATATCCAGGCACCCCCGTTTGTTTCGGTGAACCTTCTCGTATCAGTTGCTTAGTGCAGTTTGGTGATGGTGAAGTCGTGGATGTGGAACGTAAAAACGAATTAGCGGGTAACCTTCACGGAAAAGGCATGATGATTTCTGAAGCTTGCTTGGCTAGTATCTTAGAGTTGCCATCACAGTTACCATTTTCTGCGTCTTTAGTGTTTGAGCAATCTTATGGTGAAATTGATGGTGACAGTGCGTCTCTAGCTATTTTCTCCGTATTAGTCAGCGCGTTATCTGATTTGCCGTTGCCACAAAATATTGCCATTACCGGTACCATTGACCAATTTGGTTTGGTGCATGCGGTAGGTGGAGTGAATGATAAAATTGAAGGCTTTTTCACCATTTGCCAACGTCGCGGTTTGACGGGTAAACAAGGTGTGATTATTCCTGCGACGACGATTCAACAACTAAGCTTATCTGATGAAGTGGTTGAAGCGGTGAAAAATGAGCAGTTCTTTATCTATCAAGTCGAGGATATTTATCAAACAGCCAAAATTCTATTTGGCCGCGATTTATTGGAAGAGAAAGAAGAATATGCGAAGGGCAAAGAGCCTATTGCACGTTTAATTCAAAATAGAATTGCTTTCCGTTCGGAAACGCCGAAAAAAAACTGGTTAGATTTCTTTAAATCTTAATTTCTTAAAGCGAACCTTGAGTTCGCTTTTCTTTTATCTTAATTTTACTGACTGATCCGACAAGTTGAGCTAACAAGTGTTCGCTGTTTACATTTCTTATAAATCCCCATAGAATCTGCACTTATTGTTTGTAACCAAGCAAAACTACATATACAAGGAAATGAAAAATGGAAAACACCTGTACACCAAACATTAAAAGCAGCTACACCTATGAAGATTTATTAGCTTCTGGTCGTGGTGAATTATTTGGTAAAGAAGGCCCGCAACTTCCAGCACCAACGATGTTGATGATGGATCGCATTGTGAAAATGACCGAAGATGGCGGTGCGTTTGGTAAAGGGTATATTGAAGCGGAATTAGATATTCATCCAGATTTACCGTTTTTCGGTTGCCACTTTATCGGTGACCCAGTCATGCCAGGCTGCTTAGGTTTAGATGCGATGTGGCAATTAGTGGGTTTCTTCCTTGGCTGGGTAGGCGGTAAAGGTAAAGGCCGTGCATTAGGCGTAGGTGAAGTGAAATTTACTGGACAAATCTTACCAACCGCGAAAAAAGTGGTTTATCGCATCAATATGAAACGCGTAATTAATCGCAAATTAGTAATGGGAATGGCTGACGGTGAAGTGGAAGTAGATGGTCGCGTTATCTACACCGCAACTGATTTAAAAGTTGGTTTATTCCAAGATACATCAAGCTTCTAATTCAAATAAACACAACATCATATAAAAATAGCCCGAGTTAATCGGGCTTTTCTTTTTCTATTCTTCGTCAATAATATCGACAAATTCAGCATTCAGTAATTTGGCTAAATCCTGTGGGGATAATTCAACGCTTAATCCACGTTTCCCGCCTGAAACAAAAATCGTATCAAACTCAAGTGCGGTCGAGTTTATCACTGTTTTTACCCGTTTTTTTTGACCTAATGGGCTAATGCCACCGACTAAATATCCCGTACTTTTTTGTGCGGCATCTTTATCGGCCATTTCAACTTTTTTCACACCAATTGATTTTGCGGCTTTCTTTAAACTCAACATATTTGCCGTGGAAAGCACAAAACACGCCAATTTTTTCTGATCACCATTTTCGGCGACTAAAAGTGTTTTAAAGGATTGGTGCGGATCAAGTCCAAGTTTTTCAGCAGCTTCATCGCCAAAATGCGTATTGTTAGGGTCATGATCGTAAGTATGGAGAGTAAAAGGAATTTTATTTTTCTTTAGTAAATCAATTGCTGGTGTCATCTGATTTCCTTATGTATTTATGCGTCTTTTTTCTGTAGAATGAATCGGTTCAGAACATTTTACAGCGGAGAGAAAAATGGACGCAAGCCTAAATATTGCTATTGCAGCAGAATTTGATCTATGTGAAAAAATTGCCGAAGCACTTGAACAAAGTGAGCTAGATGTAGGCAAAATTTCTATCGTAGAAATTTATCCTTTTGAAGAAGAGCAAGCGGTGCGTTTTCGCAATAAAGCCGTTGCTCAATTAGCCACTGATGAGATTGAGTGGGATAGCATTAATTATCTTTTCTTCGCAGGCCAAATTGACCAAGCCCCCTTATTAGCTCAAGCCGCAGAAAGTGGCTGTGTGGTGATTGATTTAAAAGGGATTTGCTCTGCATTATCTGATGTTCCTGTTGTTGTCCCAACAATCAATGAAGAAAATCTGACTGAATTAAGACAACGTAACATTGTGAGTTTACCCGATCCACAAGTGAGTCAATTAGCTTTATCTCTATTACCAATCGTTCAACAAACAAATTTAACTCAAGTCTTTGCAACGTCACTTTTACCAGCTTCTTATACAGATGGTGAAACCGTGAATAAACTTGCTGGACAAACTGCTCGTTTACTGAATGGTATGCCATTAGAAGAAGGTGAAACCCGTTTTGCCTTTGATGTGTTTCCACAACAAGCGGCTAATTTAAATCTGCAATTACAAAAAATCTTCCCGCAGTTAGACAATGTCATTTTCCATCAAATTCAAGTGCCTGTCTTCTACGGCATGGCACAAAAAGTGACGGCACTTTCAGATTATGAATTTGATTTCCAACCACAACAAAGCGAATTAATTGAATTACACGATAGCCTTATTACGCCCGTGATTAATGGTGAAAACGAAAATGGTGAAGAAAGCGTAAAATTGCATATCAGCCAACAAAGTGCGGTTGAAAATGGCGTCGAATTTTGGACAGTTGCCGATGAACAACGTTTCAATATTGCCTTGTTAGGAGTGAAGCTACTTGAATCGATTTATCACCAAGGCTATTAAGGGGGAAACAATGCAACAATCTTTACTTGAACGCCTTTTTTCGATTAAAGAAAAGGGCAGTACCACCAAAACCGAAATTATCGCTGGTATCACAACATTCTTTACCATGGTGTATATCGTGTTTATAAACCCATCCGTATTGGGTGATGCGGGAATGGATAAACAAGTTGTTTTCGTTACCACGTGTTTAATTGCTGCACTGGGTACCATTGCGATGGGATTATTCAGTAATTTACCTATCGCCCTTGCACCTGCTATGGGATTAAATGCGTTTTTCGCCTATGTGGTAGTCGGTAAACTCGGTTATTCATGGGAAGTGGGCATGGGTACCATTTTCTGGGGATCGATTGGTTTATTTGTTCTCACCTTATTCCAAATCCGTTATTGGTTAATGGCTTCGATTCCGCTTTCACTGCGCGTAGGAATTGGTGCAGGAATCGGCTTTTTTATTGCCTTAATTGGGTTTAAAAATATGGGATTGATTGTCGCGAATCCTGCAACCTTAGTGGCATTAGGCAATTTACATGATCCGAAAATTCTGCTTGGCGTATTAGGTTTCTTTATTATCGTAGTTTTAGCTGCACGTAATATTTTCTCTGGGGTTTTAATTTCTATTGCGGTAGTCACTGGTTTAGCGCTTTTAATTGATGACCAAGTTACCTTCCACGGCATTGTTTCTATGCCACCAAGCTTAGGTGCGGTTGTAGGAAAAGTCGATATTGCTGGTGCTTTAGATACGGCTTTGCTCGGCATTATTTTCTCTTTCCTTTTAGTAAACCTATTTGACTCATCAGGCACCTTATTAGGCGTAACCGATAAAGCAGGTTTCAGTGATGAAAAAGGTCGTTTCCCGAAAATGAAACAAGCCCTTTATGTGGATAGCGTGAGTGCTGTGGTTGGTTCTTATATCGGAACCTCAGCTATCAGTACCTATATTGAAAGTGGCGCAGGGGTTTCAGTCGGTGGTAGAACAGGTTTAACGGCAGTAACAGTTGGTATTTTATTCTTACTTACTATTTTCTTCTCGCCGCTTGCTAGTGTCGTGCCGGCTTATGCAACCGCAGGGGCATTAGTCTATGTAGGGATTTTAATGGCATCCAGTCTTATTCGTGTACACTGGGATGATTTAACTGAAGCAACACCTGCTTTTATCACTGCAGCGATGATGCCATTTACTTATTCTATTACTGAAGGTATCGCATTTGGTTTTATTAGCTATTGCGTCATGAAGGCCTGTACAGGTAGAATACGCGAGATCAATGCCCCTGTGTGGGTGGTGTCTTTATTATTTGTAGCCAAGTTCGTTTGGGTTGGCTGATTTCATAAAGGCGTAATTTATTACGCCTTCATTCTTATAGCATTGTAACAAGGAGTGCGTCATGCAAAATATTCTTTTTATCGTCAATGATTCCACATATAGCGGAGAAAAAACGTTTAATGCTGTTCGTTTCGCCATTAATATGAAAGAAGAGCACAGCAAGGATGTGAATATTAAATTATTCTGCTTTTCTGATGCGATTTTATGCGGTATTGCTGGGCAAAACCCAAATGAAGGTTTCAATATCCAACAGCTTATCGACATCTTAGCGGCACAAGGTGCTGAAATTAAATTATGCACCAGCTGCGTAAAAGCACGTGGTTTATTAGACGCTAAATTAATTGACGGCGTGACCCTTGGTACCTTAGATGATGTATCCGAGTGGACATTATGGGCGGATAAAGTTTTAACGTTCTAAAATAATAAGATAAAGATTAAAGTGCGGTGAAATTTCACCGCATTTTTTATGGAAATCCCTCAGCTAAATCCCTACAATAGGGGCACTCTAATGTTTACAGAAAAATAAAAAATGAGCCCAAAATCAACCGCACTTAATGCCATTTCATTACCCTTAAATCAAGTCAATTTAATTGAAGCCTCTGCCGGTACAGGGAAAACCTATACCATCGGTTCTATCTATCTTCGTTTACTTTTACAGGCTGGTGAGAATTGTTTTTCTCGTCCGTTGAATGTGGAAGAGATTTTGGTCGTAACCTTTACTGAAATGGCGACGGAAGATTTAAAACGCAAAATTCGGGAACGTTTAACGGCGGCAATTTTGGTTTTTTCTGAATATTATGAAAAGCAAGATAAGGCGATTTTTACTGGGGAACATCAATTTTTAGCGGAGTTGTTGCCTTATTTAGAGGATGTTCCCACTGCACTTCGCCGCTTAAAGCTGGCCGAACAAAATTTAGATTTAGCCTCTATTTATACCATTCACGGTTTTTGTCGCCGAATGCTGATGCAACATGCTTTTAATTCAGGCGTACATTTCAATTTAAAACTTCTCAAAGATCAGTCTGATTTACTCAAACAATTTGCAAATGAATTTTGGCGGGAGCATTTTTATTCCCAACCTTTCGAGATTGCTAATTTTATCTCGAAAGAGTTAGGTTCGCCTGATGATGTGCTAAGTATTTTAGAATCGGATTTAAACAAAGATGTATCGGTAGCGACGGACAACCAACAAAGCTTGTCGTTGTCAATTGATGAATTTTTACAGAAAAGTGTGGGAGAGCGATTAAAAGCTGTTGAAGCTTTAAAAGTTTTTTGGTTAAAAAATGTAGATAAAATTTCCTCCATTATCATGGAGGAAATAACAAAAGATTATCCAAAAGATCAGCTCACATCTCTCAGTCGTAGAAGCTACCAAAAAGAACGTCTTAAAACATGGATTGAACAGATTAATGAATGGGCAAATAATCCACTAGACTATGAAATTCATGAAATATTAAGGAAGTATTTTTTACAATCTTCGATTGAACAAAAATACGAAAAGCCGACAGAAAAAACGAAAAATAAAAAAGCGGCTATACCGTTTTATGCTCCAATTTTTGCGGAACTTGAAGAATTGGTTGAAAAACATCAACCAAGTGATTTATTAAAAAAAATCATTCTTTATCACTATCGTCAAGGTATTCAAAAGAAACTTCTTGAATACAAAGCAAATCACCCTGAAAAATCCTTTGATGATTTATTACGCTTATTGAAAGAGGCATTACATGGTGAGGGCGGAGAACAGTTAGCGGAATTAATTCGTTTTCAATATCCTTTTGCCATGATTGACGAGTTCCAAGATACGGATGCGTTGCAGTATCAAATTTTCTCTAAAATTTATCGTAATGAAACCGCGTCTGGCAATGTTGGCTTTATGATGATCGGGGATCCAAAACAGGCGATTTATCGCTTCCGTGGTGCCGATATTTTTACATATTTAAAAGCAGCAAAAGAAGCCAATGAACGTTTTAATTTAGGCATAAATTATCGTTCTTCTCAACCTTTAGTGGAAGGGGTAAATCGATTATTTGATTTTAAAAATGATCCCTTTATTTATGAAAATATAGAATTTTTAAATGTAGGCGCAGCCAAGAAAAATCTTGTTTTTCAGCTAAATAATCAGCCTGAGCCAGCCTTCCGTTTTTACATTAATGATAAAGACGAATCCACCCAGCAAGATTATGCGAAAGCTTGCGCAACATCGATTCAGCAATGGTTAAAAAGTGCGGCTGAAAATCCGGTTGTTTTTCCAAATGAAAGTAAAGCGGAAAATCAAACATTGCGAGCAGAAAATATTGCCGTTTTGGTGCGTGGTTATACCGAAGCGGATCTAGTGAAAAAAGAATTGCAAGCACTCGGTATTGCTTCGGTTTACCTTTCGGATAGAGGAAATGTCTTTGAGAGTAACACAGCAAAAGAACTGGCCCTGATTTTGCAAGCCTGTTTGAGTGTGACGGAACGTCCAATTTTAAATGCAATTGCGACCGCACTTTTCGGCTTAAATGCAGCTGAAATTCACCAAATTCATCATGATGAAATTCAGTGGCAACGTTGGGCTGAAAAATTTGCAGAATATCAACAAATTTGGCAACGCCAAGGCGTCTTGCCGATGTTGCATCATTTACTTTTAGCTGAAAATATCACAGAAAAACTCTTATCTCGGCCTGATGGCGAGCGAAAACTGACGGATTTGTTACATTTAGCTGAAATTTTACAGCAAGCAGCGGCATTAAATGAAAGTGAAGCGGCATTATTGCGCTGGTTTGAAAAGCAAATTCAAGATGAAGGTCGTCAAGAAGCACAAATTCGTTTAGAAAGCGAACGTCAGTTAGTGAAGATTGTGACTATCCATAAATCCAAAGGCTTGGAATATGATTTGGTTTGGTTGCCATTTTTAGGTAATGAAGCAAAAGACCCAACAAAATCAGGCAATCAGAAGAAACTGTTTAATTTATATTATGACAGTGACGAAGAGAAAATCTTGTGGGATATGCAAGATCAACACTTGGATGATTTAACAGAAGAAGTTTTTGCGGAAGAATTGCGTTTGCTTTATGTAGCATTAACCCGAGCAAAATATCAAATGGCCTTTGTGTTACCGAAAGCCTTTGATAAAAAATGGAATGCTTTATTGTATGTTTTAACGCAAGGTGAAATTGGTCGAAAACTCGATTTGCCAAATAATTGGGACACGCAGCCATTATTGGAAAAGTTTAAGCAGCTTTTACCCAATGATGTAGCGATTGAATTAACCGATGTGTTACAAGCCAGTGAACCACTTACCTTAAATCTTTCTCAAGAAAATTTAAGTGCGGAAATTTTCCAAGGTGAAATTGAACAAGATTGGCGAGTGACCAGCTTTAGTGGCATCGAACAAACACATCAACGCAAAGCTTATTTGAATGAAAGTGCGGTGAAAAAATCGCTCATTTTTGATGATGCGAAAGATTATGATGCATCGATTTCAACAGAAAATATCCCTGAAAATCTGACCGCACTTGCTCATGATCACGATGAAATGGTTCTAGATTTTCCACGGGGAACGCAAATCGGTACGTTATTGCATCGTTATTTTGAAAAGGTGCCTTTTGCTCAACTTTCTGAGAAAGAAAACATTGAAAAATTATGTCAGGATTTAAATCTTGCAGAAGAGCAATTTGTAGCAGTTCAACAGTGGTTTGCACAAATACTCAGCACGCCAATTTTGCCAAGCGATGATTTTACCCTTGCTCAAATTAACGAAAAACAATGCTTAAAAGAGTTGGCGTTTTATCTCAATATCACAAGCCATTTTGATGTCGCAGGTTTTAACCGAGCGTTAGCAACCTTACATCATTTGCCATCAGAACCGTTACAGTTTGATGATATTCAAGGCATGGTGCGAGGCACAATGGACTTAGTTTTCTGCCATCAAGGTAAATATTATTTGCTTGATTACAAATCGAATTTCTTGGGTGAGACATTAAAGGATTACGATCAAGCTGCATTGAAAAAAGCCATGTTAGAGCATCACTATGATTGGCAATACTTGTTGTATGTGGTGGCATTACACCGTTATTTAAAAACACGTTTACCTCACTACGATTACAACCGAGATTTTGGTGGTGTGGTCTATGCATTTTTACGAGGAATGAATGGTTCGCCACAATCGGGCATCTTTTTTGATAAACCAGATTGGCAATTAATCCAACAATTAGAGGAATTATTTTAATGTTAAGCCTATTAAAATCCTTGCAAGAACAAGGTGTGATTACTCAAGGCGATTATTATTTTGCTCAATTAATTGCTGATAAACAAAAAGATAAAGGCTATGCCGAACCCGTACAAAATTTAGCGATTTTATTAGCCGCACTTTGCAACTGGAGCTATACACAAGGCAATACTTGTTGTGTGTTAGATCGTTTCTTAGAACGTAATTTATTTGGTTTGGCTTATCGTCATACTGAAACGGATTTTTTGTCGCTTATCAATGAAAAGATTGGTTCGCTTCCTGTATCAAAATGGCAATCAGCCTTAGCGGGGCATATTGCTTTTACACAAGATCCTGAAAATCAGATTGCGCCTCTCGCATTTCAATTTGGGGCTATTTATTTCTATCGAGCTTGGCAAGATGAATTCCGCGTGGCGCAATATATTAAAAATGCCTTGAAAAATAACCGCACTTTATCAGTAGAACCGCAACAAATTCGAACCTTATTGGATCGTTATTTCCCTCAGCAACAAGCGCAAGTTGATTGGCAAAAAGTAGCCGTCGCAACGGCGGTAAAAAGTCCATTTTCTGTGATTACAGGTGGACCGGGAACAGGGAAAACCACGACTGTTACTCGCTTGTTATGTGTATTACAGGAATTATTTGGTGGAAAACTTCATATTAAATTGGTTGCACCAACGGGGAAAGCCGCGGCTCGTTTAACGGAATCCATTGAAAATGCCTTGGCACAAATGCCGATTTCAGATGAGTTACGTGCATCGATTCCTAAAACCGCAGAAACGCTGCATCGCTTACTAGGCGTTCGACCTTTTACCGATAACGTGAAATATCATGCTCATAATCCACTGCAAATTGATGTATTAGTAGTGGATGAAACCTCGATGATTGATTTGCCGATGATGGCGAAACTGGTGCAAGCGTTGAAACCCGAAACACGTTTGATTTTATTGGGTGACCAAGCTCAATTAGCCTCAGTGGAAGCGGGAGCGGTATTAGGGGAAATAGCACAGTTTTTAACGCAAGATTATAGCCCTGCTCAAGCCGATTATATCCATGCAACAACAGGCTATACCGTTCCAACTTCAGATGAACATAGTCCGTTGCGTGATGCCATTTGCCATTTAACCTTTAGTCGTCGTTTCCGAGATGATTCGGGCATTAAACAACTTGCTGAGCAAATTCAACAAGGAAAAGGTGAGGGCAGTGTAGCAACCTTTGCGGAATATCCACAAGAGTTGCATTTCCATCATTTTAATGAAGAACAAGACGTTAAAGAATCTGTTCGCCAAGTGGTGAAAAGTGCGGTCGATAATTACCGTGTTTATTTAACCCAGCTTCAAACTTATTTTGCTCAGAAGAAAGATCTCAATGCAAAATTTATAGATGAAAAGGGCAACGAAAAAACTTATTCAGAAGCAATTTTAGACCGTTTTAATTCGGTGAGATTTTTGACCGCACTTCGTGCTTCGGCATTAGGTGTAGAAGAGTTAAATCGAGAAATTGCTTTGGCATTGCGTGCTGAGAAATTACTTTGGTTCCGTCAAGAGGACGATTGGTATATTGGTAAACCAATTATGATTACGGAAAATGATCATAATGTGAAACTGTATAACGGTGATATTGGCTTGTGTTTAGCTAAAGGCAAAGTGTGGTTCGGCAATCGAGAAGTTTCGACCAGTCGTATTCCCGCTCACGAGCCTGCATTTATGATGACGATTCATAAATCCCAAGGTTCAGAATTTGATCATACCGTCATGGTATTACCAACAGAACCCAATCCAGTGCTTTCACGAGAGCTGGTATTTACCGGTGTTACCCGTGCGAAAAATCAACTTTCCGTATTTGCTAATGAAAAAATCTGGCAAAGTGCGGTCAGAAATACGGTAAAAAGACAAAGTGGTTTAGGAAAGTTATTACAGGAAAAAGAGGAGTAAGAAATGAAATTATATGTTTACGATCATTGCCCGTTTTGTGTGCGAGCTCGCATGATTTTTGGTTTAAAAAATTTACCAGTAGAACTTGTAGTGCTGGCAAATGATGATGAAGCAACGCCAATTGGTTTAGTGGGTAAAAAGGTTGTGCCAATTCTTGTCAAAGAAGATGGTACTGCGATGCCGGAAAGTTTGGATATCGTGCATTATGTAGATGAGCATTTTGGTGAAAAAATCTTATCTGAACACGTTCGTCCTGAAATTGAAGCATGGTTAAAAGAAGTCGGCAGTTATTATGGCCATCTTACGACTGCACGCTTTACGCAAATTGGTTTAGCTGAATTTGAAACCCAAAGTGCGGTCGATTATTTCACTAAAAAGAAAACGGAATTTATTGGTGATTTTGCTGAAAATATTGCGAAGACCGAAACCTATCTCGCTCGCTTAAAAGGCGATTTAGAGAAATTGGCGGTATTAATTCAATCTGAAAATGCATTAAACGGAAAACTTTCTCTTGAAGATATTATCGTCTTCCCGGTATTACGAAATCTGACTTGTGTGAAAGGAATCGAATTCCCACCAGCGGTTTTAGCTTATATCACGAATATGGTTAAGTTAAGCGATGTGCCATTGTATTTTGATAAAGCTATTTAATCTCAGCTGATTAATAGGGTTTGGAAATACTGAAGTTTTGACTTGGATCATAGGTGCGGTCATTTTTTCAGTATTTTTTATTCATCGATCTATAATATCTAACGTTTACTTTAATAAGAGCACAGATATATGGATCAGGAATACCAACGAGCGGTTACCCGTATTTGTGTGGAAACCGCTTTGTTATTGTTACAGCATGGAGCAGAAAGTGCTGTCGTCGTACAAATGGCACAGCGATTAGGTGTAGCTTTAGGCATTGAAAGCGTAGAGTGTGCTTTAACGGCAAATGCCGTCTTGTTGACCACACTTTCTAAGCAACATTGTATTACCACCGTGCGGAAGAATGTCGATAAAGGCATTAATATGCAAATCGTTACGGATGTTCAGCACATTGTGGTTGCCGTAGAGCATCACTTGTATGATTTGTCCATGGCTCAAAAGAAACTGGATAAATTAAAACCACTAAAATATAACCGTTATTTGGTGGTGTTTATGATTGGTTTATCTTGTGCCTCTTTTGCTCACCTTTCTGGCGGAGATATCACAATTTGTGCAATCACCTTTATTGCCTCTGCCATTGCCATGTTTGTTCGACAAGAAATTTCTAAACGTCATTACAATCCACTCATCGTTTTTGCCATTACCGCTTTTGTTGCCTCACTGATTTCCGGTGTCAGTTTGAAATATAGTTTAGGCAATGATCCTCATATCGCATTAGCTTCTAGCGTTTTATTACTTGTCCCAGGATTCCCATTAATTAATTCACTTGCAGATATTTTAAAAGGGTATGTCAATATGGGAATAGGACGATGGACCATCGCTACGGTTCTCACTTTTGGTGCTTGTTTAGGTATTGTCTTTGCATTAGATCTTTTAAATATTGTTTCGTGGGTGGGGTAATAGGATGTTTTTACTGAATTTACTCGACGATATGCTTTTTGCCGCCATTCCAGCAGTAGGATTTGCTTTAGTATTTAATGTTCCGCCTAAAGCCTTAAAGTATTGTGCTATTTTAGGCGCGCTTGGGCATGTCACGAGAACTTTATTATTACACTTTGGAGTCCCGATTGTTTTTGCCACTTTTTTTGCCACTTGTGTGATTGGTTTTATTGGTGTGCATTTATCTCATCGCTATTTAGCCCATCCAAAAGTCTTTACCGTTGCGGCAATTATTCCAATGATTCCGGGGGTTCATGCTTATAAAGCGATGATTGCTATCGTACAAATTCATCATTATGGCTTTTCCGATACATTATTTGAGCAAATGATCAGCTCTTTTATCAATACCAGCTTTATTTTGGGAGCCCTTGTTTTGGGCTTAGCTTTACCAGGGCTATTGTTCTATCGACAAAAACCGGTCGTGTAGATAATAAAAAAGCCGACATCAGTCGGCTTTCGCATTTAATCTATATTTAATTAAGCATGGCAAGTTTGGCAAGCGGCTTGGAACATCCAAATAAGTTTTTCTTGTTCTTTGATGTAGTCGCTCATTTGAGAAGCGGTACCTTCATCATCAGATTCACCTGCTAATTCAAGAATTTCGCGTTGTTGTTCAAGTAATACTTTTAATCCATCTAATGTACCTTTTAAGCAAGAGTGTGCATCAGATACACCTAACTCTTCTTTAATACGTGAGTCTTTGAAATATTGTGAATAGCCGTTATGTGGTGTGTAACCTAAAGTTAAGATACGTTCTGCGATTTCATCAACTTTTTCTACTAAATCTGTGTAGATTTCTTCAAATTTTGCGTGTAATTCAAAAAAGTTTACGCCTTTGATGTTCCAGTGGTAACCACGCACGTTAGTATAGAAGACTTGATAGGTTGCTAATAATTCGTTTAATTTTGCTGCTAATTTTTCAGATGCTTTTTTATCTAAACCGATTGATGTTTTTGACATAGTATTTTCCTCTTTATTGTTGATTAAAATGTTGTTCCCTTGCTTGGGAAGTGCGGTCATTATAAGCATCGTTTTTTCTGATGGCTATTTCATATTATCTAACGATTTAATAGTTAAAATCTATTCATAATAAATTATACATAGTTAAAATCTTTTATCTCAAGTTGCAAAAAACTCTGTGAAGTAGATCACACATTCAATATTTCCCCTTTGACAGAATGAATCGAAGATGATTATGATTGATACAAATCATTTTATTCTAAGATTTGATTGCTTTACTTCATTTTCGAATGAAATGTTTGGCTAGGTTTAAAAAACCAAAATATGATTTTATTACTCATCAGGAGTTTAGTATGACAAAGCATTTTTCCTTTGAAACAAATGAATCTCGTCGTCATTTTATGAAGCTTATGGCTGGCGTGGGGGCAGGTATTGCATTTAGTGGCACATTAGGCACATTTGCACCAAAAGCCTTTGCTGCAGATATTAAAGGTAAAACCATTGAAGCGGGGATTGCTTATCCACTTTCTACCGGTTTTGACCCAATGACATCAAGCGGTGCTTCACCTTATGCCGCAAACTTGCATATTTTTGAAGGTTTGGTGGATTTGCATCCTGCAACTCGTGAACCTTATCTTGCTTTAGCAGGAAAAGAGCCTGAGCAAGTTGATGAAACAACATGGCGTATTACTTTACGTGAAGGCGCAACTTTCCATGATGGCGCACCGGTCACGACTGAAGACGTTGTGTATTCTTTCAATCGTATTATGGATCCAGCCAATAAATCTTTATTCGTGATGTTTATTGATTTCATTGAAAGTGTGAAAGCTGTGGATGATAAAGTGGTGGAATTCAAATTGAAATATCCATTTGCTTTATTCGCTAACCGCTTAACTTGTGTGAAAATTGTACCGAAACATGTGATCGATAAAGTGGGACAATCTGCATTTGATGCACACCCAATTGGTTCTGGTCCATTCAAATTTGTTTCAGCAGTGAAAGATGACAAAATCGTCTTTGAAGCTTATGAACCTTACAATGGTAAATATCCAGCACAAGTTGAAAAAATGTCTTGGTTATTACTTTCTGATGCCGCAGCTCGTGTAACTGCACAAGAGTCTAAACGTACTCAAGCAATGGAAAGTGTGCCTTATTTAGACATTAGCCGTTTGAAAAATAAAAAACAACAAGTGCAATCCGTTCAATCTTTCGGCTTGCTATTCTTAATGTTTAACTGTGAGAAAGCTCCGTTTAACAATCCAAAAGTACGTCAAGCGTTGCACTATGGTTTAAACACAGACAAACTTGTTGATATTGTATTTGATGGTAATGCGGAAGCTGCAACATCATACTTACAAACCACTCACCCAGATTATATTAAGGCATCAACTCAATATCCTTATGATCCGGAAAAAGCAGCAGCATTATTAAAAGAAGCTGGTGTGACTGAGCTTAAATTTGAATTGCTCGCAACCGACCACGACTGGGTGAAAGAATCTGCACCGTTAATTTTAGAATCTTGGAACAAGATTCCAGGTGTGAAAGTGACTTTACAACACTTACAATCAGGTGCGTTATACAGTAACAACGTAGACCCAGGTGTGTATGAAGTGGCAATCGCGCCGGGTGACCCATCCGTGTTTGGTAATGACTTAGACTTGCTTTTAAGCTGGTGGTATCGTGGTGATGTATGGCCGAAACGTCGTTTCCGCTGGAGCAATACCCCTGAATTTGCGAAAGTGACTGAATTGCTCAATGCTGCAGTGAGAGCAAAAGATCACGCTGAAGCGAAAAAATCATGGGAAGAAGCGATTAACATTATTGCGGCTGAAGTACCACTTTATCCGATTGTTCATCGTAAACTTCCTTCCGCATGGGATGATAGTAGTCTTGAAGGCTATCAACCATTGGCGACAACCGGTTTATCTTTCCTCGGTGTGGGCCGCAAATAAAAGTACTTTTTAAATGTTTGGGCTGTTGAGCAATCAACAGCCTTTTTTCTTTCTTTTTAACACCAAAGTGCGGTCATTTTTTCCTCTGTTTTTCAATCATTTCTGCTCTCTATTTTATTTCAAAAAAATCTTTGTGAAGCCGATCACAGATTTGAACTTTGCCCTAGTTACTTGGATTGACAGGGTATAGAGCTGACATTATGATTTGTATAAATCATTTTGTTTTTTAATTTGATTATTTCACTTCATTTTTAATTTAATGAATTTCTCAAAATAGAATAGGAGAGGTCAGATGGAAATGATACTTCGATTATTGTTACGCCGGTTGATGGCTTTGCCAGTCATGATACTGGGTGTAACAGCACTCGTCTTTGTAGTGCTTCAATTCACGCCAGGTGATCCTGCTACAGTGGCATTAGGCGAAAGTGCTAGTGAAGCGGCAAAACAACTTTACCGCGAATCACATGGCTTAAATGATCCACTCTTTGTTCAATATTTTCGTTTCTTAGGCAACTTACTTGTGTTGGATTTTGGTGTAACGATGCCACCAGAATTACCCATCAGTAGCATGCTAGCGAAATCTTTCCCAATCACTTTACAGCTTACCCTAATTGGTGTGGTGTTTGCGGCAGTCGTGTCTTTCTCATTAGGTGTACTAGCCGCGCTTTATCGTGATAGCTGGGTAGACCAAGTGATTCGTTTAATCTCTGTTGCTGCGGTTGCAACCCCCTCATTCTGGTTAGGTATCTTACTTATTCAATGGTTCTCTTTGGAATTAGATTGGTTGCCTTCTGGTGGTTTTGTACCATTCAGCGAAAGCCCAATAGGGTATATCAATTCCATGATTTTGCCATCTCTTGCGCTTGCCGTGCCAGTATGTGCGTCATTAATTCGTGTGGTGCGTACAACCATGGTTGAAGAAATGGATAAAGACTATGTGAGAACGGCGATTGGTAATGGTGTACCTTATGCAACTGTTATTCGTCACAACGTATTACGTAATGCCTTAATCACGCCAGTCACTGTATTAGGTTTACGTGTAGGTTACTTACTTGGTGGTGCGGTAGTTATCGAACAAATCTTTGACTTACCAGGTATGGGTAAATTGATCTTTAACGGTATCGTCAATCACGACTTACACTTAGTACAAGGTGTGGTTCTGACAATCGCCTTTACCTTCGTTTTAGTGAATATTATCGTTGATATTCTCTATGTATTGATTAACCCTAAAATTCGGAGTCTATAATGTTTCGTCAAGGTTTAGCAGATCGATTAGCTGCAAGCGGTGCGAGATTCCGAGCACTTTCCACCGCATCAAAAATTTCATTATTATTCTTAGTTTTCGTTGCTTTAGTGGCGGTGTTTGCCCCTTGGGTGGCAACACATGATCCATTAGAAGTGATCGCACGTATGCGTGCTCCAAGTGCGGAATATTGGTTTGGGACTGATCGACTTGGTCGTGATATTTTCTCTCGTATTGTTTACGGTGCCCAAACGTCCTTATTTATCGGTTTAGGTGCGGTAGCTTGTGCCATTATTTTCGGTAGTGTTTTAGGTGCAACTGCAGCCACATCCGAGAAATGGGGCAATGAAATTATCATGCGCTTAATGGATATTTTAATGGCGTTCCCAGGTATCGCATTAGCGGCTGTGTTATTAGCAACCTTTGGTAACTCTGTGCCGGTTATTATTATCACCATTGCCGTGGTTTATACTCCGCAACTTGCTCGTGTAGTTCGTGCGAATGTGGTATCACAATGGGATGAAGACTATGTGCGTGCTGAACGTGTTATTGGTGGTAGCCGTACTTATATTCTTCTCAAACACGTTGTGCGCAATACTGCCGCACCAGTTTTAGTATTCGCAACTGTAATGGTGGCAGATGCCATTGTATTCGAAGCCTCGCTTTCTTTCTTAGGCGCAGGTGTACAACCACCACATCCTTCATGGGGTAACATTCTTTCTGAAGGGCGTAACATCGTATTAAACGGTGCATGGTGGGCAACAACCTTTGCCGGTGTGATGATTCTTTTAACTGTATTAGCCTTAAATATTTTGGCGGAAGGTCTTACTGATGCCTTGGTTAACCCTCGTTTGAAAGGCGGTAAAAAACCAGAAGGCAAATCAGATGAACGTCTCTCTACCGACGTACAAGAAGCACTTTCTGAAGGCCTTGCATTAAAACGTTACTTACTCAAATTACATGAAAAAGAAATCACGCGTACAAATCGTATGCAATTAGATCCTAATGCAAAACCGATTTTACAAGTGAAAAACTTATCTATTCGTTTCCCAAATCGTTATGGTGACATTCCATTGGTCGATAATATCAGCTTCACCGTAAATGAAGGGGAAACCATGGGGTTAGTAGGTGAGTCTGGTTGTGGTAAATCTATTACGGCATTCTCTATCATGGGCTTGTTACCAAAAACAGCCAAAATCACTGGGGAAGTGCTTTTCACCGACCGCAGTGGTAAACAACACAGCTTACTTAATTCTAACAATTTAAGTGAATTGCGTGGTTCTGAAATTGCGATGATTTACCAAGACTCTTTAAGTGCATTAAACCCTTCAATGCGTATCAAAGATCAAATGGCACAGCTCATTAAACGTGGCAGTCACCATACCGCAGAAAAATTGTTAGAATGGGTACACCTTGATCCTGAAAAAGTATTGAACCGTTATCCGCATGAACTTTCTGGTGGTCAACGTCAACGTGTGGTGATTGCAATGGCATTAACTCGTGAGCCGAAATTATTAATCGCCGATGAACCAACAACCGCATTAGACGTAACAGTTCAAGCAGAAGTGGTGAAATTATTGAATGAACTACGTGAAAAGCTTGGGTTTGCGATGGTGTTTGTCAGCCACGATTTAGCATTGGTTGCACAGTTAGCTCACCACATTACGGTAATGTATGCAGGACAAGTGGTTGAAATGGCACCAACATCCTTATTGCTTGCTAATCCAACTCATGAATATACCCGTGGCTTATTGGGCTCTGTACTTTCAACTGAAGTCCGTGCGAAACGTTTATATCAAATTCCGGGCAGCGTACCATCACCTTACGATTTTGCTGTGGGTGACCGTTTCGCAAGTCGTTCATTACGACCAGATGCAAATCCGGACCAAAAATTGATATTAACCGCCGTGGAAGGCGAGCCGTCTCACTTGTGGGCTTCTCATCTAGCTAAGCCTGTAACGGAAGTGAAAGGAGCATAATATGAGCAGTAGTATTAAAGTCATTAAAGAACAAAACATCATCGATTTAGAAAATATCGTGGTGCAATTTCCTTCTCGCGACGGTTCATTGTTTGGTCGTAAAAAATTCACTGCGGTGAACAATGTGAGTCTTGGTATTAAAGCAGGGGAAACCATTGGGTTAGTTGGGGAGTCTGGCTGTGGGAAATCTACCTTAGCCAACGTGATTATTGGACTGCTTAAACCGACATCAGGTTTAGTGAAATTCAACGGTTTACAAATGCAATATGGCAGCTCAGAAGCGAGAAAACAATTCGGTCGCCAAGTGTCGGTCATTTTCCAAGACCCTGCAACCGCACTGAATCCTCGTATGAAAGTGTTGGATATTTTGCGTGACCCAATGGATATTCACAATGTGTTACAACCACACGAACGGGAAAAACGTGTATATGACTTACTTTCTCGCGTCGGTTTACCTCGTTCTGCGGCACAAGTTGAGCCAACTCGTTTATCGGGCGGGCAAAAACAACGTGTGGCGATTGCACGTGCTTTAGCGCTGAATCCAAAACTGATTGTTGCGGATGAACCGACTTCTGCATTAGACGTATCTGTTCGTGCTCAAGTGCTAAACTTATTGGCGGATTTGAAAAAAGAACTCAATCTTGCCATGGTGTTTATCTCTCACGATATCCAAACCGTACGCCAAGTATCTGATCGCATTGTCGTGATGTACGGCGGTCAAATTTTGGAAACAGGTAGCACTGAAGATATTTTCAACCACCCAACAGTGGATTACACCCGAAAATTACTTGGTGTTGCACCATCGTTGTTATAAAACAAGTGAATAAAACATCTTAATTTATGACCGCACTGTAAAAGTGCGGTTATTTTTTTGTTTATTTTTAATGTTGATAAATGATTGGAAACATATTCCGAAATGCTTTTAGCGTTTAGGTTTTTTCTCAAATAGCGTAGAATGGGCATATAAAAATAAGGAGATTTAATATGCAACAAAAAATTCAACAAGCATTAGCCGATTCACCACTTTCAAATGCAATTCTTTCTGCATTAGAAGAACAAGAATGGAAAGGTTTTTTACCAGCTGAAAAAGTGCGGTCAATTTGTGATGAATTTAAGCTTACGCCTGTTCAATTAGGTTTGACGCTTTTGCCCGTAGCGGCTTGTTATAGCCATACACCCATTTCAGAATTTCATGTTGGAGCGATTGCGATTGGTGAAAGTGGTGATTTTTACTTTGGTGCGAACCAAGAATTTCAGGGTAGTAGCATGGCTCAAACCATCCATGCTGAACAAAGTGCGATTAGCCATGCATGGTTACGCAATGAACCTCGCATCACGGATATCGTGGTGAATTACACGCCTTGTGGTCACTGTCGTCAATTTATGAATGAGCTTTATCAAGCGAAAGATTTGAAAATCCATTTGCCACATAGCCAAAATAATCCACTTCCCCAATATTTACCCGATAGCTTTGGCCCAAAAGATTTAGGGGTTGATTTGCTTCTATTAAACAAAGAAGAACAAGGTTTTACATTAACAACAGAAGATGAAGTGGCAAATAAAGCCATTTTAGGGGCAAACCGAGCTCATTCACCTTATTCTAAAAGCCCTCATGGTGTAGGCATTTTATTTAAAAATGGAGAAATGATTTGTGGTCGATATGCAGAAAATGCGGCATTTAACCCAAGCCTACCGGCTATGCAAACCGCCATTAATTTTGCTTATTTAAATCAATTAGATGTATCAAAAATTGAGCGTGTAGTATTTGCAGAGAAACCGTTGCGTCTAAGTCATCGCAAGATGGCAGAGCAGTTATTGAAGAGCCTCTGCAAGGTGAAAATGGAATATATTAGCCTGTAAGTGAGGTTAAAAATGAATGTGTTTTTGAAGTAAAAGAAAAAGGCGAACAGAGATAATCTCTCATGTTCGCCTTTCTTTTTACTGATTTTATGCTAATTCAGCACGTAATTTTTTCGTGACATCAACCATCACTTTTAATGCTGCAATCGTTTCTGGCCAACCGCGTGTTTTCAAACCACAGTCTGGGTTTACCCATAAACGTTCTTTCGGCACCACTTGTAATGCTTTACGAAGAAGATGTTCAATTTCTTCTGCTGCAGGCACGCGTGGACTGTGAATATCATATACACCTGGGCCAATATCATTCGGGTATTTGAAATCACCAAATGCGGTGAGTAATTCCATGTCAGAACGCGAGGTTTCGATAGTAATGACATCGGCATCTAAGGCGGCAATAGCCGGTAGAATATCGTTAAATTCGGAATAACACATGTGTGTATGAATTTGAGTATCATCTTGGCAACCCATTGAGCTCAAACGGAAGGCTTCGCCTGCCCATTTTAAATAAGCATCCCAATCTGCACGTTTTAACGGTAAACCTTCACGAATAGCTGGCTCATCAATTTGAATCACTTTGATGCCTGCCTTTTCTAAATCTAATACTTCATCAGAAAGCGCTACCGCAATTTGTTTACAGACCGTTTCACGAGAAATATCGTTACGCACGAAAGACCATTGTAAGATCGTCACCGGACCAGTCAGCATGCCTTTAATCACTTTATTGGTAAGGCTTTGGGCATATTGCGACCAACGTACCGTCATTGGTTCTGGACGAGTAACATCACCGTAAATCACAGGTGGTTTCACACAACGTGAACCATAACTTTGTACCCAACCAAATTTGGTGAAAGCAAAACCATCAAGTAGTTCGCCGAAGTATTCCACCATGTCATTACGTTCAGCTTCGCCGTGTACCAATACATCTAAGTCTAATTTTTCTTGCTCACGTACAACAAATTCAATTTCTTTTTTCATTGCAGCTTCGTAATCAGCTAGGCTGAGTTCGCCTTTTTTGAAGGCGGCACGGGCATGACGAATAGCGGTCGTTTGTGGGAAAGAACCAATATTTGTGGTTGGTAGAAGTGGTAAATTTAACCACGCATTTTGTAATTTAATGCGTTCCGCAAATGGCGATTTACGTTGGTCAGCATTTTTTGGTAGATTTGCTAATCGTTCTGCGACACAAGTGCGGTGAATTTCACGCGAGTTTTTGCGTGCATCCGCAGCAGCTTGAGAAGCTGCTAATTCAGCTTGAACCGCTTCACGGCCTTGCTCTAGCGCAGTCTTAATAATGCGTAATTCTTGAATTTTTTGTAACGTGAAAGCCAACCATTGATAAAGCTCAGGCTTATTGGCTTGTAGCTGTGTTTCGACTTCTAAATCATAAGGTGTATGAAGGAGAGAGCAGCTTGGCGCAATCCATAAACGATCGCCTAATTTCGCTTTTAATGGCTCAACCACATCTAACACTTGATTTAAGTTTGCACGCCAAATATTACGACCATCAATGATGCCCACAGATAAGATTTTGTCATAATCCGCAAAGGCAGAAAGTTGTTCAGGTGCACGTACTAAATCAATATGTAAACCTGCAACAGGTAAGGCTTTTAACAAATCAGCATGTTCTGCCACAGAACCAAAATAAGTCGCAAGCAATAATTTCGCTTTCACTTGTTCAGCAAAAGTGGCGTAAACCGTTTTATAAGCGGCAATCCACTCTGCCGGTAAATCTAAGGTGAGAGCGGGTTCATCAATTTGAATGTATTCCACACCTTCTGCAGCTAACGCATTTAAAATTTCAACATAAACTGGCACGAGTTTTGCTAATAAATCAAAGCGATTAAATGCAGCGCCTTTTTCTTTACCTAACCAAAGGAAGGTGAGTGGACCAACGATTGTTGGTTTAACTTGATACCCAAGCGCTTTAGCTTCGCGGATTTGTGTCACATAATGTGCGGGATTGGCTTTAAATTGTGCCTCTTTATGGAATTCTGGTACAAGATAATGGTAGTTGGTATCGAACCATTTTGTCATTTCAATCGCAAATTGTGTTTTATTCCCACGAGCCAACTGGAAATATTGATCGAGCGTTAAGTTTTGACTATAGAAACCAAAGCGAGCTGGAATCGCACCTGTTGCCACTTGTAAATCTAAAATATGATCGTAAAGTGTGAAATCAGCCACCGCGACAAAATCAGCATTTGCCTTGGCTTGGTGTTGCCAGTTTAGTTCACGTAATCTTTTGGCGATATCTAATAAATCCGCTTCTGCAATTTCGCCACGCCAATAACGCTCTTGAGCAAATTTAAGTTCACGTTTTGCGCCTACGCGCGGAAATCCTGCTAAATGAAATGTTGTCATAATGAATCCTTCTATTGTTTTTATTTGGTTTAGACGTCTAAACGTCTGTTCATATATAGAATGCAATAGAATTTATAATTAGACAATATCATAATTTTCAGGTTTTAAATGAATTAAATTAATAAATAAAAAGGCCGCACTTTAAGATTTTTAAAAAGTGCGGTCTTTTTTATATGAGATTTTATAGTGTTATAAGGCGGTAACGAAAGTAATCAAACCAAGTATGACACCAGGCGCATTTGCTAATGAAATAGGCAGATCGCGTTTTTCTTTTAGTAAGCCGTAAGCCACCCATAAACTACAGTTGATAGTCGTGGCAAAAGGTTGTAGCCAGCCACCTTTTTGACCTGATAGATTTAGACCGATTTGTTGTAAATAAGAGACATACATGCAAACAGAAGTAAATGTTGCGACATAGCCTAAAATAGTAATAAAACGTTGATTTGTCATTTGCTCTCCTAAGTTTAACAGAATAATCCGAAACTAGATTATTAACTAAAAATTGATAATATGTGAAAAT
This sequence comes from Haemophilus sp. HMSC068C11, assembly GCF_001815355.1. Lineage (GTDB taxonomy): Bacteria > Pseudomonadota > Gammaproteobacteria > Enterobacterales > Pasteurellaceae > Haemophilus_D. The sequence continues at coordinate 6,468 of NZ_KV820360.1, read as the reverse complement.
TATATAATATAATTAATTAAAAGTCAATAAATAACAAGATGTAGCAAAGATTGTTTCATTTTGGTTAAGGATAAAATGCATTTTATTAGAAGGGGAATAAAGAGATTAGAGAGAAAAAAGACAAAAAAATAACCGCACTTTAAAGCGCGGTTATATAGAATTCTGAACAGTTCAGTTGAGATTATTCAACACCAACCATTACAGAAGTTGCTTTGATAATCGCATATGCTTCTTTACCAACAGCTAAACCTAATTCTTTTACTGCATCGATAGAGATGGTAGAAGAAATGATGTTACCGTTACCGATATCAATGTGTACGATTGCGTTCACAGAACCAGTTTCGATTGATTTTACAGTACCTTTAAGTTGGTTTCTTGCACTAATTTTCATTTAGCATTTCCTTATGTTTAAGTTAAAAAAGAGTGGGTATTATATAGATAAATATATAAATTGAAAATACTACTTAATAGGTGATAACCCTTTTAAGATTTGCTCAGCATTTTCTTTGCTTAACGCATAACCATAATATTTTTTATAGAAAGCTTGTGTTTTTTCCACCATATTCAAATCTTTAAATTGTTCAGGATGGAAGAGCTGAGCCGCCCAAAGAATTTGTAAAGCTTCTTCTGCACTGTAGCGATCCCATGGGAATGTGCCGGTTGGATTAGCATAAATACGATTATTTTTGACCGCACTTATTGATTGCCATGCTGGGTCAGCTTTGATTTTTTCGATTGCTGCTTGCGCTTTATTACCGCTGCTGCCGATAATAATGACATCTGGATTCGCTTGAATAATGCTTTCTACGGTGACGGTCACCATATTGGCTTCATCGGGTAACACGCTTTTACCGCCTGCTAATTTAATCCATTCGCCGATCATGGATTTTCCACCATCAATCATCAACAAATCAGAGCCTTTAGTGATATGTAACACCGTTGGGCGTTGTTCATCTTTTAAGCCTTTAAGACGACTTTCTACAAATTGAATATTGCCTTCTAATTCTTTGATATAGTTTTCTGCGATTTCAGGGGCTTTATCACCTAAAACTTCAGCGGTAATGCGTACGGTTTTCTTCAAACCATCAAAATCTTGGAAGCTTACACGCACGCCTTTCAAGCCTGCTTGCTCCACTTCAGTTAACATGGATTTTTTCGAGAGCAATACCGCATCTGGTTTATGACTTAACAGTTCTTCCGTTTGAATGGTTTCACCGTTGGTTAATACCGGTACATTTTTGATATTTGGATATACTGCGCTATACCAAGGGTTTGCGGCGATGGTCGTAGTGGTACCGACTAATTTATTCGCACCACCTAGTAACAAAACAATTTGGTTATTCGCATGCCAAAGATCCGCAACGCGTTGAACGTTGTCTGGCAGTTCAATTTTATTTCCTTCAACATCCGTGATAACTTTCGCTTGTAGCGGTAGGGCAAAACAGGCTGCAAGAGAAAGGGCAATCAAGCCTTTTTTTAGAGAATGTTTCAACATATGAATTTCCTTCTAGTGGGTTTATAAATGGGTAATTGCACAAATTTGACGTTGTAACGCAGGTACATCAACTAAGCGCAAATCCGTTTGATAAAGTGCTTTTAAGTTGGCTTCGGTAATGATTTCCGGTGTCAAACCTGTTTGTAACTTGCCATGCTCGTTTAAGATGCTTACTCGGCTGTGAGGCAGTGCGCTATGTAACAACATGGGATGATCGGGATTATGTGTTGTCATGATAATGGTAAAGCCTTGTAGTGAGAGCTCTTTTATTAGGCTTAAGGTTTTAAACACATTACCGTAATCTAATGCCGAAGTGGGTTCATCAAACAAAATCAGTTGAGGCTGTTGCACCAAAATACGCGCAAGATTGACCAACTGCTTTTCGCCGCCACTCATTTGCATATAAATTCGGTCAGCAAAATGGCTAATGCCGAGTTTCTTTAAGGCTTCGTCAACTAATGCAAAATCAGCTTCACCTGGCTTATCAAAAACACCAAGATGTGAAGCCCGTCCTAATACCACATAATCACGCACGCGATATTGATAGGTTTGTGGGCTGTGTTGCGAGACATAAGCAATTTTCTGAGCAATTTGCTTACTGCTCATTTCGCTTAATTTGCAATTATCCAGCAAAATCTGACCGCTCTTTGGTTTCAAAAGCCCCGCGATACAGTTTAATAACGTTGATTTACCACGACCATTTGCACCAAGAATAGTCAGCAATTCGCCTTTTTGTAAGGTTAGATCAATACCATTGAGTAGCGAATGTTCAACATTATGCCAATAATAAAGATTGTCAATTTTCAGCATTAGTCCACTACCTTTTGTTTAATCATAACCCAAGCAAAGAATGGCGCACCAATAAAGCCGGTGAGAATGCCGAGTGGAATTTCTTGAATGTATAAATTACGGGCGAGGGTATCGATAACGAGCAAGAAAATCGCGCCGATAAGTCCGGCTAGCGGTAAACTTTTAACATTGTTATCACCAATGAAAAGACGCGCTAAATGCGGAATCACTAAACCTAGCCAACCAATTGTTCCCGCTTAAGCAAACCGATGAAGCCGTCAGCAATGTGGCACAAACCACCATTAAACCTCGTTCTAATCGGATATTGGCTCCGATTAATTTTGCCTCACGATCACCTAATGAAAGCACATTAATACGCCAACGCATTAAAAATAAGCCAAGGGTAGTGAGCAAAATGATAGGAGAAAGGATAAGCAAGTTGTCGTAGTTAGATTTGGTTAGGCTACCTAATTGCCAATAAACAATGTCAGCCAACTGGGTTTCGGGATCAGCAAGGTATTTCAAGAGGCCTAATGTCGCCATCATAAAGCCTGAAACAATAATGCCAGAAAGCACTAAAACAATGGTGGAGTCTCGCTGAATTAAACGTGGTAAATTCATGGTGAGCAAGACGGCAATCAAACCACCGACAAAGGCAAAGGCTTGAATGCCCAGCATCCCCGAACCGATTAAAATCGCCAATGCAGCACCGACACAAGCACCATTAGACACGCCTAAAATATCAGGTGAAACCAAAGGATTGCGGAAAATACCTTGATACACCACACCCGCAATAGCTAATGAAGCACCGACAAGTATGGCTGCAATCACACGAGGTAAACGAAGATTAAAAATAATGTTGTTTTGCACATCATTGACATTATTACCAATAAGACTTTGTACGACATTCTCAAGCGGAATCGCAAAACGCCCCCAAGAGAGTGAACATAAAATGAGTCCAATAAGTAGGCAAAGTAAAAGGGGAAAGGTAAGAGAGGATTTCTTCATATACTTAAAATTCGTTGTTTTTATAAGTATATAGCGATTGTATTTTTTTGTATATAGCGAAAATTGAGTAAAAAAATAACCGCACTTTATCGCGCGGTTATATTATTCTATAAGCATTTAGCCGGTTTTGGCAGACCAGCCAGTTTAGTTGCTTGTTTAGCTGGTCCATCAGGGAAGAGTCGTTGTAAATAGCGGCTATTACCTTTATCTTCACCTAACTTTTCTGACATTGCTTTTACTAGCATCCGAATCGCAGGGGAAGTGTTATATTCTTGATAGAAATCACGCACAAAATAAATCACTTCCCAGTGAGCGTCGGTCAATTCTACACCTTCTAGCTGAGCGATGTATTTTGCCACCTCTTCATTCCAATCAGCAATATTAAGTAAATAGCCAGAGGTGTCAGTTTCAATTTGTTTTCCTTGCACAGTAATCATATTAATTCACTTCTTTAAAGCTGATCATTTCATTATCGGAATAATCTGACGCATCTTCATCATCAAATGTCATTGGCTCGATACGCTCTTCATCAAATGCGGTGTCCCCTTCAATGCCATCAAGTGATTGACCATGTTTAATGCCTTTGAAATCGAAGAGTTTTGGGTCACATAGATGTGACAACGTAATGTTTTGCATTGCACTGAACATGGTTTCTAAGCGTCCAGGATATTGACGGTCCCAAATATTCAACATTTCTTTCACCACTTGACGTTGCAAATTAGGTTGAGAACCACATAAATTACAAGGGATAATTGGAAATTCTTTCGCTACGGCATATTTTTCAATATCTTTTTCTTTACAATAAGCCAATGGACGAATCACGATTTGCTTGCCATCATCTGAAATTAATTTCGGTGGCATCGATTTTAATTTTCCACCGTAGAACATATTCAGAAACAGGGTAGCCAGCATATCATCACGATGGTGTCCAAGTGCAATTTTTGTTGCGCCAAGTTCAGTTGCTGTACGGTATAAAATACCACGGCGTAGGCGAGAGCAGAGAGAGCACGTTGTTTTGCCTTCTGGAATTTTCTCTTTTACGATGCCATAAGTATTTTCTTCAACGATTTTATAATCCACACCAATACTTTGCAGATATTCAGGTAAAACATGCTCCGGAAAACCAGGTTGTTTTTGGTCTAAATTGACGGCTACAATATCAAATTTAATCGGTGCGCTTTGTTGTAAATTCAACAAAATATCAAGAAGTGTATAGCTGTCTTTACCACCAGAAAGACAAACCATTACTTTATCACCATCTTCAATCATGCCAAAATCAGCAATTGCATTGCCTACATTACGGCGAAGGCGTTTTTGCAATTTATTGAAATTATAAGTCTGTTTTTTATCTTGGTTTTGTTCTGTCATATTGATTTACTTTAGCTAATAAAAAAGCCCTGAATAACTTCAGAGCTTATAAATTCTGTGGTGCCTAGGGTCGGACTCGAACCGACACGGTTATTCACCGGCGGATTTTGAATCCGCTGCGTCTACCAATTTCGCCACCCAGGCATTTGGGTTGTTCTGAATTATACGTTTATCTTACTTCGTTGCAAGTAAAATTTCATTAAAAACGTGTAGTTGTTTTAAATTTCATCAACTTGCATTCAAAGATAAAAGGGAAGTTTAAAATATTTTGATACGCTGTCACAATTTATGAGTAAAATAAAAGCTTAGTATTTCTACTAAGCTTTATGATTATCTAATTAAGCGGTTTGACCAGCAAGGTTTCCTAAATCTTTATCGATTAAGAATAAGCCTTTGCCATCTTCGCCAAGAAGATTTAATTTGTCTAAAATACCGCTGAATAATTTCTCTTCTTCGTGTTGTTCTGCAACATACCATTGTAAGAAATTGAATGCAGAGTAGTCTTTTTCTTCAAAAGTTTTACCCACTAATTCATTGATTTTACTTGTGATTAATTTCTCGTGTTTGTAAGTTAATTCAATGATTTCTTTTAATGATTTGTACTCATGCGCTGGTGCTTCAATTGCAGTGATTACCGCTAATGCACCAGTTTCATTTAAATAAGTGAATAATTTACGCATGTGTTGCATTTCTTCTGCAGCGTGTTCTGATAAGAATTTAGCTGCACCTTCAAAACCATTTTGTTCGCACCATGCACTCATCTGTAAGTAAAGGTTTGAAGAGTAGAACTCAAGGTTCATTTGATCATTTAATAATTTGATTACGTTTGCTGATAACATTTTGTATTCTCCTTCTAAAATTATAATGTTGCTAAATCACGATCGATAAAGTAAAGCGAATGACCGTCTTCACCCACCAAGTTAAATTTATCAATAATGCTATTGAATAATTTTTCTTCTTCGTGTTGTTCTGCAACGTACCATTGTAAGAAGTTAAAAGTAGAATAGTCTTTGTTTGCAAAAGTCACTTCAACTAATTCATTAATTTTAGAAGTAACGAGTTTTTCATGTTCAAGTGTGGTTTCAAATACTTCTTTAAGTGATTTGTAGTCATTCTTAGGCGCATCAATTTTACCTAAAAGTGGCATACCACTTGTTTCACTCACATATTTGAATAATTTTTGCATGTGTTCTAATTCTTCATCAGCATGACGAAGTAAAAATGCTGCAGCACCTTCATAACCGTGTTTGCTACACCAAGAACTCATTTGTAAATAAACATTAGAAGAGTAGAACTCTAAATTGATTTGTTCATTTAACTTATCTGCGATTGCTTTATTAAGCATAACTAACTCCTTTCCTTATTAAGTAGAGATTAAAAATAAAAACAAGACTGCTTAACTTGTCATCGGTGTGCATTCTAATCTCGCAAATGAGAATGGTCAAGTGTTTTTTTAAAATTATTTTTATAAGTCACTAATAATAAAAGAAAAAACAATGTTAATTATTCTCATTTATGTGACATGTGTAAAATAAATTCTCATTATCAGATCAAGAATGATGAAATCTGCTGAATTGATGTATGCAATTGTATTCAGAATTCACGTAGCGTTATCTCAAAATTTCATTCTAATTTAATTATTCCATCACAAAGACATCCATTTATTTCTTCTTATCCATAAACCAAAACTCACCTTATTTTAAGTAGTGCATGAAATAGGATAGTCACCCATATTGATTTGTGACATAATTTATATATTTAATTTAACATAATATACATTATGCGAAATCAATTACAAGGTTAGTGAA
>NZ_KV820359.1 GCF_001815355.1 Haemophilus sp. HMSC068C11 | reverse complement strand
AAAGTGGTGGGTCGTGAAGGATTCGAACCTTCGACCAACGGATTAAAAGTCCGCTGCTCTACCGACTGAGCTAACGACCCACTGGTATGATTTTGAAATGGTGCCCGAAGCCAGACTTGAACTGGCACGCCTCGAAAGGCGAGGGATTTTAAATCCCTTGTGTCTACCGATTCCACCACTCGGGCAAATTGGAGCGGGAAACGAGGCTCGAACTCGCGAC
>NZ_KV820358.1 GCF_001815355.1 Haemophilus sp. HMSC068C11 | reverse complement strand
CTTAAGAGTCACAACAGCGCGTCGTTGTGTGGAGTGCATTATAGGGATTTTTGAAATCCACGCAAGCACTTTTTTTAAGAAATCTCTTCGATAGATGATTTTTTAGACGCTAACTCCTTTATATGAATGCTATTCAGCCTTTTTTAAGGTTCGCTTACAACGTCTAAACCCATTTGCAGAAAGTATTTCATTCAGTTTATTCAGTCCCCTCTCCTTTTCTTTTTCAGTATAAAACTCACAGTTTCGATTTTCTAAAGCACCTCGAAGCCGCCAATAGAAAGCTTCAGTTGCCCCAATATCCGCTTTCTTCAAACGAACAATCGCATTTTCAGCACCTATTTGCCGTAAAGTATCAACATGCTCAATGCCCACTTTCTTCAGTGCTCTTTCATACTTAACCGATAAATTCGGTAAATCACGAATTCTCCCAATCTTAGATAGTGCAGAATCTAATTTTTCCTTCCTGATTTGACTAATAGAAAGAATAAGCAAGTTTCTCATTAAAGCATTATCTTTTAAAATACTTTCAGTTAAAGCATAATAATCAGATAGCACAAAGCGTTTATTGAGTTCATTTGTTGCAAAAGGTTTACATCCCAATCCTTTTAGCTTTATCGAAAGCTCATGTTTTGCACGCAAGTAAATCTTATTGTTTGCCCAAACAGCAAACATATCTTTCTCTTTATGAAACAGGCCATATCCCGTAAATAGATTTTTACTTGTCACATCTCCAATGAGTTGATTTAACAAATTACATACTTTACTGATATGATCATTTGGGATTATGAGAGTTTTCATTTTAAAACTCCTCCTTATCAAAGGGTTAATCACATACGACTAAACCAACAAGTACTTCTCAAAGTAGTTATATCATAACCAACTAAGTGTGACGAATATAAAAAATCAAATTTGTGAGAGAGATCGCAAATGTAAAATTTATTTATTGATAAACAACAAGATAAATATAAATAAGTTTATAGTTTAATATTTATTCCACTAAAACTTTTTCAAATTCCAGGAGTAAAAATGACAGTAGGACTCGTTCTTGAAGGCGGCGGCATGAGAGGAATGTTTACAGCAGGCGTTCTTGATGCCCTCATGGAACAACACATTCAGATAGATAAGATTATTGGCGTTTCTGCGGGCGCATTATTTGGCATAAATTATGCATCCAATCAAAAAGAAAGAGCGTTGAGATATAACCTAAAATATCTTAAAGATAAACGTTACATGGGATTTCATAGTCTTTTTACAACGGGCAATATTATCAATAAAGATTTCGCTTTCTATGATCTCCCCTTTAATCTCGACCCTTTTGATCAAAATGAATTCGAGAAATCTCACATTGATTTCTATTTAGCCGCCACAAACATTGAGAATGGTAAAGCAGAGTATTTCAAAATCAAAGATGTTTTCAAAGAGATGGAATACTTCAGAGCAACTTCGGCCATGCCTTTTGTCTCAAAGTTTGTAGAAATTAATGGACAAAAGTACCTAGATGGCGGAATTGCCGATAGTATTCCATTTGAAAAAGCACAAGAGCTCGGTTGTGATAAAATCATCGTTGTTTTAACTCAACCGATCGACTACCGTAAAACAAAATCTTCTTCTTTTTTATTCAAGCTTTTTTATCGCAAATATCCACACTTAGTTAAAACCTTAGAAAATCGCTACCGCACTTATAATGAACAAGTAGAAGAAATTATTCGCTTAGAAAAACAAAATAAAATCTTTGTGATTCGCCCAAATGTATTACTCAATATAGGTCGATTAGAACGAGATGAAACCAAAATAAGAACTGTATATGAACTGGGTAAAAAAATTCTCTCAGCACAAATTCAAGATCTAAAAAAATATTTAAGAAGTTGATTTTAAATAAACTATTTCTCAAATTTGGAATCTATTTCACATTTTTTCATCAAGGAAAAAATTTTCTCTTGATACTGTACATCAATACAGATATAATCTAGCCAAATTTAGATAACTCTATTCAAGAAGGTTTTATATGGCAACTCAAGAAGAAAAGCAAAAAGCGCTCGCAGCAGCACTTGGTCAAATTGAAAAGCAATTCGGTAAAGGCTCAATTATGAAATTGGGTGATACTCAAGCCCTTGACGTTGAATCTGTTTCAACGGGTTCTTTAGGTCTTGATGTCGCTCTTGGTATTGGTGGTTTACCAATGGGGCGTATTGTTGAAATTTTTGGACCTGAATCTTCTGGTAAAACAACCTTAACTTTATCGGTTATTGCTCAAGCACAAAAAGTAGGTAAAACTTGCGCATTTATCGATGCGGAGCATGCTCTTGATCCTATTTATGCGGCAAAACTTGGCGTTGACGTAAAAGAACTTTTAGTTTCCCAACCTGACAATGGTGAACAAGCACTTGAAATTTGTGATGCATTAGTACGTTCTGGTGCTGTAGATGTAGTCATTGTAGACTCGGTTGCAGCACTCACTCCGAAAGCCGAAATTGAAGGTGAAATGGGTGATTCACACATGGGTTTACAAGCGCGTTTAATGTCTCAAGCGCTACGTAAATTAACGGGTCAAATCAAAAATGCAAACTGTCTTGTTATCTTCATTAACCAAATTCGTATGAAAATTGGTGTCATGTTTGGTAACCCAGAAACCACAACTGGTGGTAACGCACTAAAATTCTACTCTTCTGTGCGTTTAGATATCCGTCGTACTGGTTCAGTTAAAGATGGAGATGAAGTCATTGGTAATGAAACTCGTGTTAAAGTAGTTAAAAACAAATTAGCCGCACCTTTCCGCCAAGTGGATTTCCAAATTCTTTACGGAGAAGGGATTTCGAAAGCTGGCGAATTAATTGAGCTTGGTGTTAAACACAAACTTGTTGAGAAATCTGGTGCATGGTATGCATACAACGGTGAAAAGATTGGTCAAGGTAAAGCTAACGCGATGAAATGGTTAAACGAAAACCCTGCTAAATCTAATGAACTTGAAGCGAAGCTTCGTGCTGAATTAGTAGCCAATCCAGAACAGGCATTAATGGCCGACATTGAGCAATCTAACGATGACGCAGAAAGCGACTTCTAATCACTAAAAGTGCGGTCAAAATTGACCGCACTTTTCATTTCAACCATATTTGACCACAAGGAATTTATATGTCTTCTCTTGCTTTAAGCTATGTTGTTAATTTACTTGCCCGACGTGAATATAGCGAATTTGAACTGCGCAATAAAATGCAGGAAAAAGCATTTACAGAAGATGAGATCGATGAAACGATTGCTTACTGCCAGAGAAAAAACTGGCAAAATGATAAACGATTTGCTGAAAATTACTTACACGCACGTTCACAACGTGGGTATGGTGCTAATCGTATTAAACAAGAATTACGTCAACTAAAAGGTCTATCTTCAGACGTAATAAATGAAGTTCTTGGAGAAAGTGAAATTAATTGGGCTGAAATCGCAGAAAAGGTTCTACGTAAAAAGTTTCCTAATTATGCAGAACCTCAACCAATCAAAAGCAAACAAAAAATTTGGCAGTATATGCTCTCTCATGGATTTTATTCTGAAGAATTTAGCGATTTTATCGGAAATGGAATAGAAGGCTGATGAGTCTAAAGAAATAAATCCCTAATACTGTAAAAATTAAGCAACCAACTAAATGACTCACTAAAACAAACAATCCATTTCCCCACTCTTCTTTAAAAAAGAGTTCTATTACTTCACCTGAAAAAGAAGAAAAGGTGGTAAGAGCACCGAGAAATCCTGTTACTAAGAATAATCGCCATTCAGGGCTAAATTGCGGGAAGGTCCAAAAGGCTGCTAATAAAATCCCCATCAAAAAGCAGCCAATAAAATTAGCCACAAGTGTACCAAATGCAAGCGAACTAAACAGGGAATTAAGCCATAAACCTAATCCCCAGCGTAAAGAGGCACCAATTGCCGCACCGGCACTAACCAGAAAAATTGACTGAAACATCTATTTAATACCAAAAATTTCTGCTAAATGTTTGGCCACTGCTTCGTCTTTATTGAACCCGATCTCTTCCAGTTCTGGACAAGCTTCTTTTAAACGAGAATCAGCATTTGCCATCACATAACCTTTACCAACCCAAGAAAGCATTTCAACATCATTCTGGCCATCGCCAAAAGCAATACAATCTTTTAATCCATAATTTCTATTTTCTAATAGGTGAGACAATGCATCGCCTTTCGATACATTTCTGTTCATCACCTCTAAGCAAGTTACCGCTGAATAAACAATTGTGGTTTTATCCCCGAAATGTGTTCTAAGATAATCTTCTAGTTCTATTAGATCTTTAGGATCATGAGCAATAAAAAATACTTTTTCACTTCCTCTTCCATGATGTTTTATAAAATCAACAACTTCGTACATAAAACCCGAATCCTTATGATATTTTGCTAATTCAGGCACATCTGTATTGATAAACCAACCATCATCTTGATAAGTATTGATACAAATTTTGGTGCGATCAAAAGGAATTTTATACAACTCAAGCACAATTTCTTCAGGAAGACTATTGCTATAAATAAGGTTACCTTTTAGGTCGCGTACTCTCGCACCATTAGAAGTGATCATTACAGCATGCTCAGCACCTATTTTGCCTAAAATAGAAGAAACATCTGTATGATTACGTCCCGTTGCTAAAATAATATCTACACCTTTTTGTTCTAATTTATTCAATACATCAATAGTAAACTCACCAATTACATGATTGGTATTAAGTAGCGTGCCATCAAGATCAGAGACAACGGCTTTAAATGGTAGTTGTTGCATAAAAACACCCGTATAAAAAATGAGTCTGTATCATACCAAAACGACACAATTTTTGACCGCACTTTCTATGATAAAAACAACATTCATTGATAAAAAACAAAAAGGCGTATCTTTCGATACGCCTTCTTAATCTAACTCGTTACAGTTAATACATCAATTATTTGATGATT
>NZ_KV820357.1 GCF_001815355.1 Haemophilus sp. HMSC068C11 | reverse complement strand
CGAAATCAATTACAAGGTTAGTGAAAGCTACGCATTAATAAGATCACAGAGTTATGCACAAGTCACAGGTACTAGTAAAACAAGACAAAATAAGGCTGAATAACACGTTGTAACGTGTTGTTTTATCGTTTTATTGAATGGTTAAATTGGAATGTCAGGGAAATGTAAAGACGCACGGTGCGTTTCGCATTATCTAATCAGCTTAAAGGACGTGGCTATAAAGGTTCTGCAGAAGGCGCATTAATTGCTGTGATTTTTTGAAGAATGCCGAGCGCAATGAATTCATTTTTTCAAATAAATATCTCTGTTTCCGGCGCTGCAGCCGCTGCGCCTTACGTCAGGAGAAAATGCGTGGCATTTTCCCCCGACACCCCCCTATAATATTGCTAATTCAAATTTAATGATGAAGTAACAAGGTAAAAACCACAAAGCGCAGGCGTGTAACGCCTTTACCCTTTGTGGTTTTTACTTTATGAAATTCAATTAGATCATTTTAACTTGCAATAAAATTACAATGTCTGTCTTAGTGTTTGATTTAGATTTTCCCGTCAAGAAGCCTTTCGGTAAGAATGAAAAACCTGTTTCACCCTCCGTTAATTTGTTTTCAGCCAGTCCGCCTAAAACCACAATATCACCACTTTTAAGCGTAACATCAGTAACAATATCGCGTTTAATCAGTGTTGGCGATTGATTTACGCCCGTATCCGTCTTCACAAAATTAGAAAGTTGTTGATTGATTTTTAAGTCTATCGCATTACTTTTAATCGTTGGTTGTATATCAAAGATCACACCAGAAGAACGATATTCAATCGATTGAATAGGTCTGCCGTCCTGATAGGTAACATTTGATAAAACAGGCACATCAGAACCTACTGAAAAATTTCCCTTTGAACCTGATTTTACACGCAACGTTGGGCTACTAACGACTTGAAAGCGTTCATCAGTGCGAAATAACTCAATCATTGCATCCAAATTCCCTGCATTAACCGTAATAAAATTTTCATAGTTTTGTTTGTAACCAATGTTGATACCCAGTTTTCCCGATAGCAATTTTGCCAATAAATTAATTCCGCTTCCTTCTTTGGCAATGTCCTGCACTTCAAAAACATAACCCGTTACAACGACTTCACGGCTTGGCGTATCAACCGATTTTAAAACTGATTTAATTCTTGCAATATCTTCCGCTGTTCCATAATAAACGAGCTTATCACCACTTGCCGAGACTTGCCCCTCTCCTTGTAAAAACTGCGCAAGATATTCTGTATCACGATGAACAGGATTATAAACAAAACTGTGTTTGATAATTTTTGGCGGTTTTGGCTCAATATGCGCAAGGTAAACTACGCCATTTTTCTCATAGGTTTTGATATTCATATTTTCAAAATAGCGTGTAATAAACTGATTAAAATCTTGGTCTTCCTTGGTATGAAAGCTGATTAACCGTGTATCTGCTGCTAATTTTGGATCAAGCATATAAGGCTTTTCTAAAACTTCATCATAGATCATTCCTACCGCTTTCGGTAACGGTACGGCTTCAAGCTTAAAATCAACATTTTTTGCCTGCGCCACACCAAACAAAAAACAGGAAAAAAAACATAAAATGTTACGTTGTAATTTCATTGTTTTACTCCAGAATAATAATTAACCCGTTGATTATCAATAATGCCTTCCAACATTCGCCCCGTAAAATTAAAGTTAGAACGTGGTTCTAACCGTAAATTACCTTGGTTATCAGCCAAAATCACAAAGGCTTTTCCTGATTTTTGTAACTCCCCTGTTATGCGCCATTGCGTTGATAACGGTAAAGTTACTTGAAGTTGTGGCTGATTATTTAATGTAATCGCTTCAATTTCCTTATTTTCGCTTAATGTCTGTTCAACTTTTGGCGTATCCTGTTCAGGTGGCGTAAAAAAGCTAATGAGCTTATATAACGAAAACCCGACAATCAATACGGCAAACACGGCAAAATATTTAATACTGGATTTATTCAGCGCGTTTTGCCGTTTATCTGTGACTAATTCCCGTCCATTATCGGTTTCATAGCTTTTATAAAGCGGAAAAATAGCCTTATCATACTTTTCTTGATAACTTGCCGTCTTTGCGGTTTTCCAACATTTATTACCCGAAAACACATCAACCCGATAACGACTTTTTAACCCTGCGGCAACCAATTTTGTCATTTTGAATGTCGTTTCAATTCGCTCCACAAGCTCTCTTTGTAAATTGGTTAAATCCTGATTCAATATGACAAAATCACAAGAAATGCCGTTACTATCTGTAAAATGTCGGTGTTCTGATAAAAATGAAAAGTGGTTATCATTGATTTTTTCTTTCTTTGGGAAAAATCGCCACGCTTCATCAATAATGATTAAATCTCCTGCTTTACAAAAGGTTTCAATTTTATTATCTATTGCGTTCTTGTAAGGGTAAAAATCAACACCTAAGCATAAATCATTATCGACAATAACCAATTCACCTAAGTTATCAGGCGACAATTTTTTATCTTTTGATAGGCAATATTCTTCAATTAATTGTTTGTTTAATCCGTAAATATTTGAAACTACCCTACGCCCCGAAGCAATGGCGGGAATGATGACAGACTTCACCACTTCATAAGATTTTCCGTGTCCAGGTAACCCCACATAAGCCGAAATAGCCATAATGCTCCCTAGCCAATAATTGGTAAACGACGAATAATAAAGCGCGCCAACATTGCCGAAATAACTAATGTTATTCCTGTTGGGATTTGCAATATTGATAGAAAATACCAAATAGAATCAGGTAAACCAATAAATAACGCATTTAAATTTGGTATCTCTTTTGGCAAAAATAACTCAATCACCACGGGAATAAATTCCGTTGTAATAAAGAAAAGTGCGAAAAAAACAAAAAATTTTGCAACAATACCTTTAAAAGCAAACCCAAGAAAACCACTAAATAAACGTAAAATTAAGCTACCCATTGTTATTCCTTATGCACTCAATAAAATTCTTAATGCGACAATTCCCCAAATAAGCAGCATCAAGGAAGTAATCACGGCTTTATTTTGCTCTACATATTGGCAATGCTTATCTAATCGAACATCAATATTTAAATAATCAATATGCCCTTCCCACGTTGGACACTGCACAGCACGATCGGCTAAATGAAAATTCTTGAGCTGCGGAAAAAACTGATTAAATGGCTCTAAAATTTGTCGTGCTGTGGGTGACTCAAGTTCAGGATATTTGGGTTCATCATCAATATCTTTATCATCTTTTTCTTCACCTGGACGCGTACCGGGATTCGGTGTGGGTTGTGGAATAGGTTGTGGTTGGTTTGATGTGCCTATGGATAATTGATTTCCTACACCTGCTTTAGCAAATAAATCGGCAAAGGTTGCCGTTTTACCTAATTTATTTAATTGTGCTTGTACTTCTGCCGATGTAATCGGATCAGATGCACTAAACGGAACTCCAATATAACCAGGCTGAGACGCAGCAGACATCAATAAGGCGTTATACAATAACGCTAATTGTGTGGCGGTTAAGGGTTTGGTATAAAGATTTAAATCTAAATCTGCGACTGAATTTAACTGCTTATCTGATGAAGTTGTTGGAAAATCGCCTACCCAATGTTGATTTTCTTCAAATCTAATGTAGGTTAAATTATTTACACGTGTAGAAACTTCATAATCCGAAGGTTTAGGTGGATTAAAAGAATAAACGATTTGCGAGCCAGTATTTCCCTCTAAAATCGGCTCAAAATCATAGTTTAATTGTTTTTCGGTAAATATCTGACGAACTTCAGGATAAATCATATTACCTATTTTTTGATGACGTAAATAACGATTTTCTACGGTAGTTTGTGAACGTAGATAACGGTATTTCTTGCCCTCAATATCGACTTCTGAATAATTTTCTTCTCCTTTTCCTCCCCATTCCTCTTGCGCGATATATTCAGCCAATTTTTCAATAGAATTTGATTGCGCGTACTCCCCCGTTCTTAACGTATTGAAATATTTATAATGTTTATCTAAGACATCGGATTTATAAATATCCTGTGAATTTTCCGAAATCTGTTTCTTTTCTTTTGAATACTGATAAATAATTGGATCTTTCGGACTCGGCATTGCGTTGACAACTTTTGTTTCACCATTCACATTTATCGCATAACGACCATCAGCTAAAGGAACAGCAGTAGGCTCAAAAGCAACCCCGATTTTGCTATTACTTTCTACATTCAAATCCTTAAGCGTAATTGCACCTGATGTTAACGCTAACGCAACCCATGAAATATCTTTCGCATTGCGTAATGTTGATGTTGCGCCAACAGCAAATGTTGCGTCATTTGCCGCAACCGTTCCCAATGCCCGATAAGTCTGTGCTGCACGTAATCCTATTGCTGCTTCATTTGCCGCTAAATAAGCGGCATCATTTGCGGCAGCTCTCCCAACCACAGAAACCGCAGCCCGTCTTGCAACAATCCCTTCAAACACTTCAGCTAATACCACGCGGGCAAGTAACGGATTAGCGTTAGCTTTATAGGATAAAACAACGTTAAAAATAAAACTAAAAATCACTATCCATTTAAGCCAAGCACCACGACTAAACCGCATACCATACCCAAAAGAAAATAAGCAAAATCCCATAACATACGCACCCCAAAGAAAAAAGGGGACGCAAATCCCCCCTTGTTATTGTTATTTTCCAAATAGTCCCAAAATAAAGCGGATACCCATTTTGGCAATACGCGGGCCAATTAACACACCGCCTGCGGCGATAATTCCGGCAATCACCGTTGAAAAATCAACTTGATTAAGCATACCGGAAACATCAATTTGTACTTTTTGTGCCGATTCACTGCCAGCAAAAGCACCAACGGAAGATCCCAAAACTACAGCAGCAATAAGGTATTTTTTTAAATTTGACATAAGAAACTCCTTATATTGAGTTAAAATTATGTGCTTATTTGAAAAGCGCTAAAAATGTTCCCACAGATTTAGCGATTAAATAAAAAATAAGCACAAGACCAAATGAAAAACCAAAGCTATCGGTATGATGAAAAAAATCACCCACTGAAAAGCCTTGATTTTCATTCCCTGAATGTGCCACAGATTGAAGTTTGACCGCCTCTGTCCGTGGCACTTTCAATACGACATCACTACAACCATCACCGCCAAAACTCATATAAGGGTGGCAAAACTTAGTTGTAATTTCTATTTCTTCATTCATCACTTATCAATAGCGGGAACTAAAACAATATCACTTACTTTTAAATCAAAATAACCACTGACTTTAAAAGAAGTTGGATGAACATAGTAATTACCAGGAGAATAAGGAACTTGATCCTTTTTCAAGGGCACTTTAATTTGAACAGGAAACTGACCACCTAATTCAATATAGGCTTCCTGCGTGCGAATAAACCAATCTTTTCCCGTTTTCTCACTTACCCCTGACCGTTCATCAATTCTGGAAGTTGAAAAAATTTGTACTTTCAATAAATACTGTTCAATGTTTTGATTACTCATTTTTATACCTCTCGGTTAGTTAAATTACGCAGCTAACTGCATTTGGACAAAATCTAATGTTGGTTCAACATACCAATCAGGACGCTGACAACTAAAATCAATTTCAACAAGTTTCATTAACGGAATGATGTTATGGCGTTCGTGGGCTTTGAGGTTTTGCAACTGGGCTTTCGTTAGCCCGACAGCTAATAAGTCTTTTTCGTGTCGCCAGAACGTTTTTCTATCCATTTCTGACTGAGTTTCTAAATATCCATAAGTTAATAAGTTTTTATAAAAACCAAATAATCTATCTGCCTTCGCATAACTAATATTGCCCTTAGGTGTTACTGTGTAATACTGTTTTTTCAGTAATTTCTGAATATTGTCTCGGTTATATACATTCATTTTGCTTTCTCCAACCGCTTGGATAATATCGTTAAAGGCATCTTGCCATAGGTCTTTAATCAGGCTTTTTCCCTGTTTTTCATACTGTCTTTGATACTGGATTAAATCGCATAATTTGCGTGGAATACGGTATTTATCTAAATAACGTTGTTTTAGCCGAGCCTCAAAACGCACACATTGCTTGGAAAATTCAATTAAATTTGGATTGCTTAACACGTTTAGCACATTAAGAAGATTTTGTTTATTTGGCGTACGTTTTAATTCGGATTGGATTTCGGACAAACGTTTTTGCAACTCTGCCCCTTTTAAATAGACTTTAAGGACTCTATGCTCTGAACCACTGTTCCATTCTGCTGTTGTCTCATATTCTCGGTTATATCGCGTTTTCTTGGTTTGCCCTGCTCTCACATTTTGCAAAAAGCTAATCACCTGCTTTTGCATCATTTCAGACGGAATATGAGCTGAATAGGTGACATCAATCCAATCTATCATCGTATTTTCAGTGTCAGTCATTTCGTAGAGTTCTGGCAAGGCTTCACAAAAGGTTTTCAGCATCACAAAACAACAAACATCAAGATTGGTTGAACCAAAGACATTATGCCCTTGAAGTAATTTTGCGGGACTGGCTTTCAGCTCAATATAAGGCGGGGTTTTCATTCTATCGCTGCCGTTGAAGACTTTCATTGCTAACGAACCAAAATGACTAGGAATGGCTTCATAAGGGTGGGACAGTTCGGCAACATCAAGATCACCGTCAATCTCAAAGGTGACATTGCCTGCCCGTAGTTTAAGACCTGTTCTCTTGGCTATCTCTATCAGGGTTTCTTTCAAAAAAGAGGTTTCCCCGTCTTTGCAAACGAGGATATGCTCTGTTTTGAATGGAATTGATAGCTTCAAGAAGTCGATCACTTATGCCTCTATACCGCATGTGTACATACATCAAATAAAATATACAACTTTTACATACCGCATACAAGCATATTTACATACTTTGAGACAAAAAAAGTATAATAGGACATCAATTACAAACCAGATTTTGAGATAGAAATAATGAGAAAAGATACATCTGTTCGAGTTAATGAAATGAGAAGGAATAAGTTAGAAATGTTAGCTATTGAAATCAGTCATAAGAGCGGAAAACTAACTAAAATGAGTGATATAGTTAATCATCTATTGGATAACTACCTTCAAGAAGCAAAACAGGATTTACTTCATAATGCTGAAAATTCAGGTAAGGATAAAACCAAAAGTACATAATTATTAAAAATAAAGAAATAATTATTCACTCAAGACTGTAGCAATCATTTAAAGATTGATTAATTAATAAACGGATTTGTGTCATTTTGACACAAGAGTGGACTATTAAAGAGAGTCCACTTGGATGAAAGCCTAAATGGACTATGCAAAATTTTGCATTTTTGCATAAATCTTTATTCACTACATGGTAAACGGGAGACATCTTATGCCAAAATCAGATCACAAACATCATAACCAAAGCCAAGAACACGAACAAAATTACCAACTTAGAAAACACGGTCTAAGACAAACTAAAGAAAACAGGGATTTATTGGATAAAATAACACCCCCATATTCAAAGAATACTGATATGGACACATTAATTCAAAAAAACTTAAAAAAATTTGAAAAAGCCTAGGTGGAAAAATGAAAAAATTACTAATGATCTCTTTTGTGACTTTGTTTGTAGCCGCTTGTCAACAACCATCTTTTGAAAGAAAAGTTTTCAAATCATCTCCAACAAAAAAATTAGACGACACAAAATTTTGTGTTTATGAAGGTAAAGAATACTCTAAAGGTAGTGTTATCAAAGCAGAAGGTGTAAACCTAAAATGCGGTACTTATAGCAGTGATGTATTTGATAAAACGTTATCTTGGGGAAAATAGTTATTTGAACTTTAACGTCTAAAGAATTTTGGTTTAGGTTGATAGCGATATTTTCTAATAAACTCTTCTAAATCAACAGGAACTGATGAATTTGTCAGTTCCTTTAAAAACTCCCCCAAGTGTTCCATTTTCTCAAATCTTGCTTGAGTCTGTTCAGCAGTTTCCAATCTGTCAAAAACAAAACGAATTTCAACCGTATCATAGCTAAATCTTATATTATGCTCAGTTTGTTTGAGAAGTTTCACTGCCTCATAAAAATGTCTTGGTGTGATATGCTGAATGGTAATATTTGACATAAATTTAATAACTTAAAATTTCGCATAATAGCGGATTATGTGTAAATTCTTGCGCGGTGCCAATGGCGATTATACCGCGCTGCGAATTGTAACATAATCCGAAAAATCATTATGCGAAATCAATTACAAGGTTAGTGAA
>NZ_KV820356.1 GCF_001815355.1 Haemophilus sp. HMSC068C11 | reverse complement strand
AGTCTCCCACCTATCCTACACATCAAAATTCAATGTTCAGTGTCAAGCTATAGTAAAGGTTCACGGGGTCTTTCCGTCTAGCCGCGGGTACACCGCATCTTCACGGCGATTTCAATTTCACTGAGTCTCGGGTGGAGACAGCCTGGCCATCATTATGCCATTCGTGCAGGTCGGAACTTACCCGACAAGGAATTTCGCTACCTTAGGACCGTTATAGTTACGGCCGCCGTTTACTGGGGCTTCGATCAGGAGCTTCTCTTTCGATTACACCATCAATTAACCTTCCAGCACCGGGCAGGCATCACACCCTATACGTCCACTTTCGTGTTTGCAGAGTGCTGTGTTTTTAATAAACAGTTGCAGCCAGCTGGTATCTTCGACCGGTTCAACCTTCATCCGCAAGGGACTACAATCTACGCCGGCGCACCTTCTCCCGAAGTTACGGTGCTATTTTGCCTAGTTCCTTCACCCGAGTTCTCTCAAGCGCCTGAGTATTCTCTACCTGACCACCTGTGTCGGTTTTCAGTACGGTTTAGATAAACCTGAAGCTTAGTGGCTTTTCCTGGAAGTGTGGTATCGGTTACTTCAGCTCCGTAGAGCCTCGTCATCATCTCTCAGTGTTAAAGAAGTCCGGATTTGCCTAAACTTCACACCTACCAACTTAAACGCACATATCCAACAGTGCGATAACCTAACCTGCTCCGTCCCCACATCGCAGTTTATCCAAGTACGGGAATATTAACCCGTTTCCCATCGACTACGCTTTTCAGCCTCGCCTTAGGGGCCGACTCACCCTGCCCCGATTAACGTTGGACAGGAACCCTTGGTCTTCCGGCGAACGGGTTTTTCACCCGTTTTATCGTTACTTATGTCAGCATTCGCACTTCTGATACGTCCAGCAAACCTCTCGATTCACCTTCATCCGCTTACAGAACGCTCCCCTACCCAACAGTATTGCTACTGATGCCGCAGCTTCGGTGCTATATTTGAGCCCCGTTACATCTTCCGCGCAGGCCGACTCGACTAGTGAGCTATTACGCTTTCTTTAAATGATGGCTGCTTCTAAGCCAACATCCTAGCTGTCTAAGCCTTCCCACCTCGTTTCCCACTTAATATAGACTTTGGGACCTTAGCTGGCGGTCTGGGTTGTTTCCCTCTCCACGACGGACGTTAGCACCCGCCGTGTGTCTCCTGAGTATCACTCTTCGGTATTCGTAGTTTGCATCGGGTTGGTAATCCGGGATGGACCCCTAGCCGAAACAGTGCTCTACCCCCGAAGGTGTCCGCTCAAGGCTCTACCTAAATAGATTTCGGGGAGAACCAGCTATCTCCCGGTTTGATTGGCCTTTCACCCCCAGCCACAAGTCATCCGCTAATTTTTCAACATTAGTCGGTTCGGTCCTCCAGTTAGTGTTACCCAACCTTCAACCTGCCCATGGCTAGATCACCGGGTTTCGGGTCTATACCTTGCAACTAGACGCCCAGTTAAGACTCGGTTTCCCTTCGGCTCCCCTATTCGGTTAACCTCGCTACAAAATATAAGTCGCTGACCCATTATACAAAAGGTACGCAGTCACCCTTAAAGGGCTCCCACTGCTTGTACGTACAAGGTTTCAGGTTCTATTTCACTCCCCTCACCGGGGTTCTTTTCGCCTTTCCTTCACAGTACTGGTTCACTATCGGTCAATCAGGAGTATTTAGCCTTGGAGGATGGTCCCCCCATCTTCAAACAGGATATCACGTGTCCCGCCCTACTTATCGTTAGCTTAGTACCATGACCTGGACTTCGAGTACGGGGCTATCACCCTGTATCGCCAAGCTTCCCAGCTTGTTCCTCTGTCTCTGTCATTATCACTAACAGGCTCCTTCGCGTTCGCTCGCCGCTACTAACGAAATCTCGGTTGATTTCTTTTCCTCGGGGTACTTAGATGTTTCAGTTCTCCCGGTTTGCCTCACTTACCTATGGATTCAGTAAGTGATAGTAGATTCTTCATCTACTGGGTTTCCCCATTCGGACATCTTGGATTAAACGCCTCTTATCGACTCATCCAAGCTTTTCGCAGATTAGCACGTCCTTCGTCGCCTCTGATTGCCAAGGCATCCACCTTGTACGCTTAGTCACTTAACTATACAACCTCAAAAATTCTTGATGTTGTGTTTTCAACTAAACACTTGATTGCTTTTGTTCAATCAAGATTTTTTCTTACTCAGACTTTTTCTTATCCTTAAAAGGACTTGAAAGTCTCTTCAGTTTTTCAGCTTGTTTCCTGGTTGTTAAAGAACAGAA
>NZ_KV820355.1 GCF_001815355.1 Haemophilus sp. HMSC068C11 | reverse complement strand
AGAGGCTTAACTATACAACGCTCAAGGGTTTTTGAGGTTGTAAGACTAAAATAAAAAAACTCAAAGACGAAAGAGAAAGTTTTTAGGTTTAATCAGCTTGTTTGGTTGTGAGCACTAGAGATAGTGAGAGCAGAAAGAGATAGAAGGAGTTATTAAAGGAATAATCCTGGCGGCGATAGAGCGGTGGTCCCACCTGACCCCATACCGAACTCAGAAGTGAAACGCCGATGCGCCGATGGTAGTGTGGGGCTTCCCCATGTGAGAGTAGGACACCGCCAGGTACTGAATGTGAACCCCGAGCTGAATGGCTTGGGGTTTTTGTTTTATATAAAATATTAGAATTCATATATAAATGAGTCTAATAATGATAAAATCTTCGCCTATTTCTAGATAGCAATAATTATGAAAAAACAGATAAGTAAGATCTTTTCCAGTGATGGCGAATTGAGTAAGAATATCAAAGGATTTAAGCCACGAGCAGAACAACTCGAAATGGCTCAATCTGTAGGATATGCTATTCAAAATAAGCACTCGCTTGTTGTAGAAGCTGGAACAGGTACTGGAAAGACTTTTGCTTATTTAGCTCCGGCACTAATTGCAGGAAAGAAAACGATTATCTCAACTGGCTCTAAAAATCTACAAGATCAACTCTTTTCAAGAGATCTTCCAGCCATAAAAAAAGCCTTAAATTATTCTGGAAAAATTGCGTTATTGAAAGGGCGATCCAATTATTTATGTTTGGAGCGTCTGGATCAAGTTATTGCTCAAGGTGTGCTTGGTGATAAATCTGTTTTAGCCGATTTAAGTAAAGTAAGAAAATGGAATAATGCAACGAAAACAGGTGATTTAACAGAATGTATTGAATTGGCTGAAGATAGCCCAATTTTGCCTCAATTGACGAGTACAGCAGAAAGTTGTTTGGGAACAGATTGCCCTAACTACGCTGAATGCTATGTAGCACAAGCTCGTAAAAAAGCGTTAAATGCAGATCTCGTTGTTGTAAATCATCACCTTTTCTTTGCTGATATGGCGGTAAAAGAAAGTGGCTTTGGTGAGCTTATTCCCAATGCAGAAGTCATCATCTTTGACGAAGCACATCAACTTCCCGATATTGCAAGCCAGTATTTTGGTCAATCATTAACCTCTCGCCAGTTATTTGATTTATGTAAAGATGTCAATATTGTTTATCGAACAGAATTGAAAGATATGCCACAGCTGGGTACAACGGCAGATACTTTGCTTAAAGTTATTCAGGATTTCCGTCTTCTTCTTGGTGAAGGAAATCAGCGAGGAAATTGGCGTGAGCTATTTAAACAAAGTGCGGTCAAAAAATCGGTTGAATTATTACAAGAAAAAATTGAGTTTCTTTCTGAAGTTATCAAGATTGCATTAGGTCGTTCTCAGACTTTGGATAGTATTTTTGAACGTACTGAAAGTATCAAGAATCAATTAATTCGTCTTTGTGATACGGCTATTGTAGGCTATTGTTATTGGTACGAAAGTATGGGGCGACAATTTGGTTTACATATTACGCCACTTACTGTCGCAGATAAATTTGGTGAACAGCTAAATAATAAAGAAGCCGCTTGGATTTTCACCTCGGCGACGCTTGAAGTTGGCGGCACTTTTAATCATTTCTGTCAGCGACTTGGTATTGAGCAAGCAGAACAAAAAATTCTTCACAGTCCTTTTGATTATCCTAATCAATCGCTACTTTGCGTGCCGCGTTATTTACCAGCAACGAATCAAAATAATACGTTACAATCTCTTGGTGAAATGTTGTTACCTATCATTAAAGCGAATAAAGGGCGATGCTTTGTGCTTTGTACTTCCTATTTAATGATGAGAGGCTTGGCAGAGTATTTTAGAGAAAATAGTGAGCTTTCTATCTTATTGCAAGGTGAAATGCCTAAAGCAAAATTACTCGAACAATTTATTCATGAAACCCATAGTGTATTGGTTGCCACCTCTAGCTTTTGGGAAGGTGTGGATGTCCGTGGTGATGCCCTTTCCTTAGTCATTATTGATAAATTGCCTTTTACCGCACCAGATGAACCTTTACTAAAAGCACGTATTGAAGATTGCCGATTACAAGGTGGCGATCCATTTAATGATATACAGATCCCTGAAGCGGTTATTACGCTGAAACAAGGTGTAGGGCGTCTAATTCGAGATGTAACAGATCGTGGTGCGGTAATTATTTGTGATAATCGTCTTGTAATGCGAAATTACGGCGAAACCTTTCTAAAAAGTTTACCTAATTCAACCCGTACCCGAGATCTCAACAAAGTGGTACAATTCTTACAAAATGAGAAAATGGATTAATAATGAAAAATATCACTTTATTAGCGCTTGATACTTCAACAGAAGCCTGTTCTGTTGCACTTTGGCATAAAGGCGAAAAAACAAATTTAGATGAATTAGCACAACGTACACACACAAAACGTATTCTTCCAATGGTTGATGAGTTACTTGCCAATTCAGGTATCAATTTGAAACAAGTGGATGCGTTAGCATTTGGACGTGGCCCAGGTAGTTTTACTGGTGTTCGTGTCGGTGCAGGGATTGCTCAAGGGCTTGCATTTGGTGCTGATTTACCTGTTATTGCGGTATCAAATTTAACAGCAATGGCTCAGGCCGCATTTGAATTACATCAAGCTGAAAATGTGGCAGCAGCCATTGATGCGAGAATGAATGAAGTTTATTTTTCTCAAGTAAAACGAGAAAAAGTGCGGTCAGAATTGGGTGAGTTTTTCCAATGGAACCCTGTCATTGAAGAACAAGTTTGCCAACCAGAAAAAGTACTTGAGCAATTTTCAGATTTAACCGCCTATCGAGTCGGCACTGGTTGGGCTGCGTATCCTCAATTTAAAGACAGTGGTTTAGAAGGGAGTGATATTATTTTACCTTCTGCACAATATATGCTTGAGCTTGCTTTAACAGATTATGCTCAGAATAAAGTCATATCCGCCTTAGAAATTGAACCTGTTTATTTGCGTAATGAAGTAACTTGGAAAAAATTACCTGGGCGTGAATAATTTTCAAAAAGGAGTTGAAGATGAATAAAAAAACGATCTTAGTTTTGACCGCACTTTCGGCCACATTAGTGGGATGTGTCAATGCACCGAAAGGGCTGGAAAAAGAGCAGTTTACTTTAAAATCATTATCTTCAATTCAACAGAGTGATTATAGCTGTCAGTGCAAATCAATACGTTTGGGTGGAAAAGTATTAACCGCACAGGCCTTGCCGAATAAAACTAAAATTGAAGTATTAAGCTATCCAGTTTATGCAACCTCAGCAAAACCTATGATTGATGAACAGCCTAATGGACGTTTTATCACTTATCTTGATGGTTTTGTGGAGCCAGAAAGCTTAAAAGATCAATTTATTACAATTGGTGGTACCTTACTGAAAACAGAACAAGGCAAGGTTGATCAAGCCAACTATATTTATCCGGTTATTAAAACCAATCATTATCGTGTCTGGAAGCTTTCACAAAGTTATTATTATCCAGATGATATGTGGGATGATTGGGGCTTTTTCGGTAGACGACCGTATTATTGGTATGGCGAGCCTGAAATTCGCTATTATCTCTATTAACTACATGATAAAATTAAGAAAATTTTCCAAAGAATAAGGATAAAAAATGGAAAAAGTTTGGTTTCAAAATTATCCAGAAGGTTCACCTACCACGCTGGATACATCCAAGTATGATTCTATTCTCGATATTTTAGATAAAGCAATTCGTGAGCACCCAGACCGTCCCGCCTATATCAACATGGGGCAGGTTTTAACATTTCGTAAATTAGAAGAGCGTAGCCGTGCATTTGCCGCTTATTTACAAAATGAATTGAAGTTAGAACGTGGTGAGCGTGTTGCATTAATGATGCCGAATTTGTTGCAATATCCTATTGCGCTTTTCGGTATTTTACGTGCGGGTTTAGTTGTGGTAAACGTAAATCCACTTTATACCCCACGTGAATTAGAACATCAGTTACAAGATAGCGGCGCAACAGCCATTGTTGTGGTTTCAAACTTTGCTTCAACCTTAGAAAAAATTGTATTTAATACTAAAGTGAAGCACGTTATTTTAACAAGAATGGGCGATCAGCTTTCTTTTGGTAAGCGTAATTTGGTCAATTTTGTGGTGAAATACGTTAAAAAGTTAGTGCCAAAATATAAATTACCGAATGCCGTCACTTTCCGTGAAGTATTGAGTATTGGTAAATTTCGCCAATACGTTCGTCCTCAAGTAGATCGTGAAGATCTAGCTTTCTTACAATATACAGGCGGAACGACAGGTGTTGCTAAGGGCGCTATGCTGACACATGGCAATATTATTACCAATATTTTCCAAGCGAAGTGGATTGCAGAGCCATTTATTGGCGATCATGCTAAGCAACGCGTTGCCGTACTGGCTTTACCGCTTTATCATGTTTTTGCCTTAACGGTAAACTGTTTACTTTTCTTGGAGCTTGGCGTGACTGCGCTCTTAATTACGAATCCACGTGATATTGATGGTTTTGTTAAAGAGCTCAAAAAATATCGTTTTGAAGCGATTACAGGGGTAAATACCTTGTTTAATGCGCTGCTTAATAATGAAAATTTCAAAGAAGTGGATTTTTCACGATTAAAACTTTCTGTTGGCGGCGGTATGGCGATCCAACAATCAGTCGCAACACGTTGGCATGATTTAACCGGCTGTAACATTATTGAAGGTTACGGCATGACAGAATGCTCACCGCTAATTGCCGCTTGTCCGATTAATGTGGTGAAACACAATGGTACAATCGGTGTACCGGTTCCAAATACTGATATTAAAATTATCAAAGATGATGGCTCAGAAGCACAACTTGGTGAAGCCGGAGAGCTTTGGGTTAAAGGTGAACAAGTCATGCGTGGGTATTGGCAACGTCCTGAAGCGACAGCTGAAGTGCTTAAAGATGGCTGGATGGCAACGGGTGACATCGTCATTATGGACGAGAGCTATAGCCTCCGTATTGTTGACCGCAAAAAAGACATGATCTTAGTTTCAGGCTTCAACGTTTATCCAAATGAAATCGAAGATGTGGTGATGCTAAATTATAAAGTCGCTGAAGTGGTCGCTATCGGCGTGCCACACGAAGTGTCAGGAGAAACCATTAAAATCTTCGTTGTGAAGAAAGATGATAGCCTCACGCGTGATGAATTACGCCAGCATTGCAGACAACATCTCACAGGTTATAAAGTCCCGAAAGATATTGAGTTTCGCGATGAATTGCCGAAAAGTAATGTAGGCAAAATTTTACGACGCATACTGCGTGATGAAGAAATAGCAAAACGCGCGCAACATTAATTAAATCAGGGATATGTGTTCATATCCCTGTTTAGTCTGTACCTCTATTTGAAAATACATCCTATTACAATGATAAAAGAATGCCAAAATCAACCGCACTTTACGTTAATTCAAAATAATGAAGAACTGGCTCAGGTTTGTCAGTTAGCTCGTCAGCAAAGTGCGGTCGCTTTAGATACTGAATTTATGCGGGTATCGACCTATTATCCTAAATTAGGATTAATTCAACTTTATGATGGTGAACGTGTTTCATTGATCGATCCTTTATCCATCACTGATTTTTCACCTTTTGTAGAATTATTACGCGATCAGCAGGTGACAAAAATTTTGCATGCTTGTAATGAAGATTTATTGGTTTTCTTGCAAGAGTTTGATGCACTTCCACAACCTATGATGGATACGCAAATTATGGCTCGTTTTCTGGGTTTTGCTAATTCAGCGGGCTTGGCTAAACTTGTGTTGCATTATTTGGGCGTTGAAATGGATAAAGGGGCAACGCGTACAAATTGGCTAAAACGTCCACTTTCCCCCGTACAGCTACAATATGCTGCAGGGGATGTATGGTACTTATTGCCGGTCTATCAAAAAATGCAAATAGAATTAGCGCAATCACCTTGGCTTCAAGCCGTAATTGATGATTGCCAGCTTGCGATCTCGAAAACCAGTAAATTAGATGATCGCGATCCAAACAAAGCCTATTTAGAGATTCCGAATGTTTGGAAATTGAATCCGCTCGAATTAGCGCGTTTACAGCTATTGGCAAAGTGGCGACAAGAAACGGCAATGGCGCGAAACTTAGCCCTTTCTTATGTGGTGAAATCTGACAACCTTTGGAAAGTAGCAAAAAATAATCCTCGTAATACATCAGAAATGCTAGCGCTTGGATTATCTGAAAATGAAGTGCGTGTACGCGGCAAAAAGATGCTTCAATTGTTAGCACAAAGCCGCCGAATTTCCCCTTATGATTACCCTAAACGCTTAGTGCGTATTGTGGATGATCCTCGTTATAAAAAGGCAATTCGATTGTTACAAGAAAAAGCCTATGAACTGACCCCAAAAGGATTAACCCTCGATATTCTGGCGAGTAAACGAAATTTAGAAGATCTCATTAAATGGGTCTGGTTAAAAAATGAAGATATGGCAAAACAGCCCGATTTACTTTTAGGGTGGCGAAGAGAGATTGGCTTGAAGCTGGTTGAATACTTAAAATCCGTAGAGTAGTCATTAAAAACAATCCTAAAAATAACCGCACTTTGAGTTATCAAAAGTGCGGTTATTTTATTTAGTGTTTTACAACAAAGACTTTAATTAAGCTTGAGTTGCTTGGATTGCGGTTAATGCGATGGTGTAGATGATATCATCTACTAATGCACCACGAGATAAGTCATTAACCGGTTTACGCATACCTTGAAGCATTGGACCTACAGCGACTAAATCTGCAGAACGTTGTACCGCTTTATAGCCGATGTTACCTGCGTTGATATCAGGGAATACAAACACGTTTGCTTGACCAGCCACTTTAGAGTTTGGTGCTTTAGAAGCGGCCACATCTTTCATTACCGCTGCATCGTATTGTAATGGACCGTCGATTAATAAATCAGGACGTTTTTCTTGTGCAAT
This sequence comes from Haemophilus sp. HMSC068C11, assembly GCF_001815355.1. Classification (GTDB taxonomy): domain Bacteria; phylum Pseudomonadota; class Gammaproteobacteria; order Enterobacterales; family Pasteurellaceae; genus Haemophilus_D. The sequence continues at coordinate 14,131 of NZ_KV820355.1, read as the reverse complement.
ACGGGTAGCTTCTTTCACTTTCTCTACAGATTGACCTGAACCAGAAGTACCGGTTGAGTAAGAAAGCATTGCGACTTTCGGATTTAAACCAAATGCTTTTGCCGATTCAGCGGATTGAATTGCGATTTCAGCAAGTTGTTCAGCGGTTGGTTCTGGGTTTACTGCACAGTCACCATATACTAATACTTGGTCTGGTAATAACATAAAGAATACAGACGAGATAATTGAGCTACCTGGTGCTGTTTTGATGATTTGCATCGGTGGACGAATGGTATTTGCAGTGGTGTGAACGGCACCAGAGACTAAACCATCTACTTCGCCCGCTTCTAACATCATCGTACCTAATACAACGGTGTCTTCTAATTGTGCACGAGCTTGTTCTTCGGTTAAGCCTTTAGATTTACGTAATTCAACTAAACGAGCAACGTAGTTTTCACGTACGTCAGCTGGATTGATGATCGTTACGTCAGCACCTAAAGTCACGCCTTGTTCTGCTGCGACTTTTTTCACTGATTCAGGATCCGCTAATAATACTGATTTTGCGATACCACGTTCAGCACAGATAGCCGCCGCTTTAACGGTACGAGGTTCATCACCTTCTGGTAATACGATAGTTTTACCTGCTTTGCGTGCTAAGTCAGTTAATTTGAAACGGAATGCTGCTGGAGAAATACGTGCTTCACGAGCAAGTGGTGCAGAAATTGCCGCAGCTAATGTTTGTGCATCTAAGGCTTTAATTTTGCTGGCTTGCGCACCAAATACACCTAAGATGTCAGCGTTGTTCACACCGCCAAATTCTGAAGCAACGGCTTCTACTAATGTACCTTCTTCATTGTTTGCTACTAAGATAATTTGTGCATCTAAGGTTTGTGCAATTGCAAAGTTTAAGCTATTTGCAAAAGGCGCTTGAGATGAAGGTTGAACACCTTTAACAACCACTAAATTTGCATTTAATGCTTGGAAATCAGCAACGATTTTTTCTAATAACACGTCTTTTTGATTATTTGCGATTAATGCTTGAGCGGCTTTTACATCTTCTACTGCATTGAATACGACAGCGCCTGTTGTTTTAGCTGCGTCTAATGCTGCCGCTAAATTTGCTTCTGCGCTAGTTGGAATAAGAATAACTGCTTTAGTCATTTTGATATACCTTTTAATGAATGAAAAAACCTGCTGATTTCTCAGCAGGTTTGAAGGAAGTTGATTAGCCCGCTAAACGTGCTGTATCTTGTGCAATCACTAATTCTTCGTTAGTTGGAAGAACGATTGCTTTGAATGCAGAGTCATCAGCAGTGATCACGCCTGATTTACCAAAGCGAGCAGCAAGGTTGCGTTCTTTGTCTAATTTGATGCCGAATAATTTTAAGTGGCCTAACGCTAATTCACGAACGTGAGCAGAGTTTTCACCGATACCACCTGTAAATGCGATGGCATCTAAGTGATCGTCACCTAAAACTGCCATGTATGCACCGATGTATTTTGCTAAACGGTAGCTGTAAACATCTAATGCACGTTTTGCTTCTGGTTTAGAAGCATCATCATAGTTATCTTCTGCATAGCGACAGTCGCTTGTTACTTCAGTTAAACCTAAAAGACCTGATTTTTTCACTAAAGTCTCTTCGATTTGATCCATTGACATGCCTAAGTTTTTGTATAGGTAGAAAACGATAGCTGGGTCGATGTCACCACAACGAGTTCCCATGACTAAACCTTCTAACGGGGTTAAACCCATAGATGTGTCGATACATTTACCATGACGAACCACAGAAACAGAACCACCGTTACCTAAGTGACAGATAATTGCGTTTACTTGGTCTGCTGGTTTGCCTACGAATTCAGCGACTTCACGAGAAACGAAGTAGTGACTGGTACCGTGTGCACCGTAGCGACGTACGCCGTGTTCTTTGTAAAGTGAGTATGGAAGTGCATATAAGTATGCTTCTTCAGGCATAGTTTGGTGGAATGCTGTATCAAATACGACAACGTTCTTATCTTTTAAGTGTGGGAATGTTTTGAATGCTTCACGGATACCGATTAAGTGAGCAGGGTTGTGAAGTGGTGCAAATTGTGCAGCATCTTCAATACCTTTAACCACTTCATCTGTTACAACAACAGATTGGGTGTATTTCTCACCACCGTGAACGATACGGTGACCAATCGAGGTGATAGAGTTTTTAAGCTCATCAGTCATAATGTTTGACGCGATGAAATTAAGCGCTTCAGTGTGCGCTGCACCAGCACCTAAATCTGCGCTACCTTTTTCACCGTTAATTTTCCACTTAATACGAGCTTCAGGAAGGTAAAATGCTTCAGCTAAGCCTGATAATTTTTCTTCACCTGTTGCAGGATCAAGGATTGCAAATTTTAATGAAGAACTACCACAGTTAAGGATGAGAACAAGTTTTGACATAGGAACCCTATTTTTGATTGAGGTTAATAAAAATCCATTCAAAAGAACAGACTACAAATCTTGCATAGAATACACCTTTTGGCGTATAAAATAAATTAACTGGAGGGGAAAAATACGATCTTTTATTAGAAAAGTTGAAAATTCCAACAGTTTCTAGTTAAGGATGACAATTAAACCTAAACTAGAGTATTATAAGTGCGGTTATTTTCTAGGATGTTTTTATGTCATCATTTTTTTCAACCTTAAAACGAGGGCAAATATATTTGCAAACGTGGCCATTAGAAGCGAAACTCGGCATTATTTTTCCCGAAAATCGCATTATTAAAGCCACGAAATTTGCACAAAAGTTCATGCCTTTTATGGCGGTATTTTCGGTGGTTTGGCAACAGCTTTATGCCAAGACAGATCTTACTGCATTAGCGATTGCTATTTTGAGCGCACTTTGTGCGTTAGTGATGCCATTGCAAGGCTTATACTGGTTGGGAATACGTGCAAAATCACCGTTAGAACCGCAAAGTTCTCAGTGGTTTTATGAGATTAGTGAACGTTTAAGAAAACAACATGAAAGTTTGCCAACTGTGCAAGATAAACCGACATATCAGCACTTGGCAGAAGTACTACAAAAGGCACAGCAAAAATTAGACAAAGCATTTTGGCAGGAAATCTAGTCAATGGCTCCAAATTTAATTGACGCAAACGTTTTCCTTTTGTTGTTTTTTATGTAAAATACTGCGGTCGCAATGGCGACCCTTTTTAATTGAGAGACTATTTAATGATTGATTACATTATCATTGGCATCATCGCATTTTCGATTATCGTGAGTTTATTACGTGGGTTTGTGCGAGAGGTGATGTCCCTTGCAAGTTGGGTCGTTGCATTTATTGTCGCTAGCCAATTTTATCCTTATCTCGCCACTTATCTTACTCAAATCGAATCTGACTACGTGCGTAACGGCACAGCAATCGGCATTTTATTTGTTTTAACCTTAATTGTAGGCGGCATTGTTAATTATGTGATTAGCCAATTAGTGGATAAAACAGGACTTACCGGAACAGATCGTGTTCTCGGTGCGGCATTTGGCTTAATTCGTGGGGCGTTAATCGTTGCTGCGATCTTATTCTTCTTGGATACCTTCACTAACTTTGAACAAACCGATTGGTGGAAAGAATCAAAATTAATTCCTCATTTCGGCTTCATTATTGAATGGTTCTTCCAACAACTACAAGCAAGTTCTAGTTTTTTAAACTCAACTTTTAAACAATAAGGTAGTCAATCAGTATGTGTGGAATTGTCGGTATCGTTAGCCAAAATCCGGTTAATGAATCCATTTATGCAGCATTAACGTTATTACAGCATCGAGGTCAAGATGCGGCGGGGATTGTCACAATAGATGATGAAAATCGCTTTCGTTTGCGTAAGGCTAATGGTCTTGTAAGCGATGTATTCAGACAAGAACATATGTTACGTTTACAAGGTCATGCAGGCCTCGGACATGTACGTTATCCAACAGCCGGCAGTTCAAGTGTATCTGAAGCTCAGCCTTTCTATGTTAACTCACCTTATGGTTTAACCCTCGTTCACAATGGTAACTTAACCAACTCAGCCGAATTAAAAGATAAATTATTCAAAGAAGAACGCCGCCATGTGAACACTAATTCTGATTCAGAGCTTCTTCTTAATATTCTCGCCAACCACCTAGACAGAATTAATAAATACCATCTCGATCCAGAAGACATTTTTGATGCTGTTCGTGCCACACATAAAGATATCCGTGGTGCCTATGCATGCTTAGCCATGATTATTGGACATGGTATGGTGGCATTTCGCGATCCTTTTGGTATTCGCCCATTAGTGCTAGGTCAGCGTGAAGAAAATGGCTCAGTAGAATATATGTTTGCTTCTGAAAGTGTCGCGTTAGACGTAGCTGGTTTTGAATTTGTACGAGATGTTGCGCCTGGTGAAGCTATTTATGTGACCTTTGATGGCAAACTTTATGCCGAGCAATGTGCCGAAAGTGCAGTCTTAAATCCGTGCATTTTTGAATACGTGTATTTTGCTCGCCCAGATTCGACGATAGATGGTGTGTCTGTTTATGCGGCACGTGTTCACATGGGCGAATATTTAGGTAAAAAAATTGCAAAAGAATGGGCTGATGAAGTAGACAACATTGATGTGGTGATTCCTGTACCTGAAACTTCAACGGATATAGCGTTACAGATTGCAAAATTTTTAGACAAACCTTATCGTCAAGGCTTTGTTAAAAACCGCTATGTTGGCCGTACGTTTATTATGCCTGGGCAAGCACAACGTATTAGTTCAGTTCGCCGTAAGCTCAATACGATTAAAGCTGAATTTAAAGATAAAAATGTATTGTTGGTTGATGATTCCATTGTTCGTGGAACAACATCCGAACAAATCGTGACTATGGCTAGAGCAGCGGGAGCGAAGAAAATTTACTTTGCATCAGCTGCACCAGAAATTCGTTACCCGAATGTGTACGGCATCGATATGCCAACAAAACAAGAACTCATTGCCTATGGCCGTAATGTTGATGAAATTGCGAAATTGATTGGAGTGGATAAATTGATCTTCCAAGCTCTTGAAGCGCTAACTGAATCAGTGCGTCAAGAAAATCCAGCGATTCAAGGCTTTGATTGTTCTGTCTTTACTGGCGAATATATCACTGGCGATATCACTCCGGAATATCTCGATAGCATCGCTTCTCAACGTAATGATTCAGCAAAGAAAAAACGGGAAAAAGATGCGACTAATCTCGAAATCCATAATGAAGGATAAAACAGTCTAAAAGTATAAAGCGCCAAATTCGATGAAGAGTTTGATGCTTTTTCTTTTTAATTTAAAACGAAGAAAAAAATGACCGCACTTGATATATTTGAAGTGCGGTTATTTTTTAATGTGTTTTAGTCTTTATAAAAATCGTTATAAAGTGTACTTTCAAATTGCACAAGTGGAGCGCGTTTCGTTTTACTTTCTAAATCGCCAGTGGAGTAACCATTGATAAATTGAACGAAAGCCACTTTTTCACCTCGCGCATTGGTCATAAAACCAGCAAGGTTATAAACGCCTTTTAATGAGCCTGTTTTCGCAATGACATTTTTAACCAATGGTGGATTAATTAAGCCGCCGCGTCCGCTGATGGTGCCATCTACACCTGCAATCGGGAAAGTTTCCATTAAATGCAGTGTATCTTCATTTTTAGCGATGTATTCTAAAACAGAAAGCATAGTTTTTGGTGCAACTAAATTGTGACGAGAAAGGCCAGAACCATCTGCTAAAATGCTATTGCCAAATTTAATGCCTTGTTTTTGTAATACTGATTTAACCGCCAATGTACCTAATTGGAATGAAGCCGGGCGTTTATAGTAGTTGTAGGCTACCGCTCTAAATAAAGCATCTGCAATCTGGTTATCTGATTTTTTCATCATTTTTTTCAATAACTCAGGCAGTGGTTTGGATAAATGCTGTGCGAGTTTTTGCCCTTGCTGTGGTTTTTGAGGTTGTTTTACTTTACCTGTAAATTCGATGCCAAGACGTTTTAGTTGGCGTTGAATAATTGCCGCCGCGTAGGCATCCGGGTCTTGTACAGCAAAACTGAGCCCAAAAGGTTTTGCTTGACGCGCAATACAGCCTTTAACTTGATAGCGATTATTGTCATGAACCACCACATCTAACTGGCAATAACCAGATTCTTGCTGATCTGCAATATACACTTGTCCGAAAACTTGAATCGGGAATTGTGCAGGAACGTTAATTTTTACGGTTTCACCTACAGGTTGATTCGCATCCAGTTCTGCATAGAAACAGTTATTATCGATATTTGCCGCTGCTGGAGGAGAGTTAAAGCACATGGTGAGATCGTTCCAAATCCAACCTAACCCACGGTCGTGGCTCGCAAATACAGAGGTATCTAACACGAGATCGCCATTAATTTTCTGAATACCTTGATTTTTTAAATTAGCGAGTAGGGTGTAAAGTTGTCCACTGGTGAGATCGGGGTCGCCAGTAAATTGCACAACAAGATCGCCTTCTAAGGTATTATTCTGAATTTTTCCGTTACTTAAAAGTGAGGTTTCAAACTGGAAGGCATCACCTAATACCAATTTAGCCGCTACAGCGGTAAAGACCTTTTGAGTACTGGCTGGCAACATAAAGGTTGAACCATTGTAATCGGCGATAATTTGATCTTTATTGAGGTTTTTGGCAATGATGCCAGCCGATGCACCTTCCGGTAAATATTGGGTGATTGAAGTGACATCAACTTCAGCCATAGAAGAAAAAGAAAATCCGAGAGTGATAAATGCCGCTTTAAGTGCGGTCGAAATGGAAGATTTTTTACTCATTTTTGTACTGTTCTAGTTGCTATTTTTCTTAAGACGGATAATAATAAGCCCCGAACTCAATTGAGTAAATCATTTTTTATTTTTCATTGGCTACGGCAAGGTTGCAAGACGTTGTCGTGGTTTTGTTTTTACCAAATTTCAAGGAAAAAGAATGAAACAAATTCCAATGACCGTGCGCGGTGCGGAGTTATTACGAGAAGAATTAGATTTCTTAAAAAATGAGCGTCGCCCAGAAATTATCAAGGCGATAGCTGAAGCACGTGAGCACGGCGACTTAAAAGAAAATGCAGAATATCACGCCGCGCGTGAGCAACAAGGTTTTTGCGAGGGACGTATTCAAGAGATTGAAGGCAAACTTGCAAATTGTCAGGTTATCGATGTCACTAAATTACCTAATAACGGTAAAGTTATTTTTGGTGCTACAGTTGTATTAGTGAATACCGATACCGATGAAGAAGTGACTTATCAAATCGTAGGTGATGATGAGGCAGATATTAAATCAGGTTTGATTTCTGTGAATTCACCGATTGCCCGTGGTTTGATAGGCAAAGAGTTGGATGATACCGTGAATATCACCACACCAGGTGGAACGGTTGAGTTCGAGATTATTGAAGTTAATTACATCTAAAAAAACATCCCCTCAAATTGAGGGGATAACAATTATTTACGAGGCAGCTGTATTTTGCCTTCTTCGCTTGGTCTATAAAGAACCAAAATATGTCCGATAGTTTGAACGTTAGATGATTGTGTTTCACGCACGATCGCATCGATGATAAGTTGTTTGGTTTCACGATCTGCACCAGCAATCTTCACTTTGATGAGTTCGTGATGATTTAATGCATTATCGATTTCGGCTAATACCCCTTCGGTTAAGCCGTTACCGCCAAGCATGACGACAGGACTAAGGTGATGAGCAAGTCCTTTTAAAAATTGTTTTTGTTTTGTTGATAAAATTGTCATAAGGAATCCTTTAATAAAATGAATATTTGTCATGAAGAGACCAAAAAAAACGGTCAGGAAAAATGTGGTTTTTCAGCACTTTTTGGTAAGTCTAGCCTTGAATTAGACAGATTGTACCCAAATATAGATGAAACTACTACAAAAAATAGTACAAAAGATAGAGTTTATGGGAAAGAAAAAACGTTCAGCGAGTTCTTCTCGTTGGCTAAACGAACATTTTAAAGATCCGTTTGTTCAGAAAGCACACAAGCAAAAATTACGCTCTCGTGCTTACTTTAAACTAGATGAGATTCAACAAACAGATAAATTGTTCAAGCCAGGAATGACCGTAGTTGATCTTGGTGCTGCTCCAGGTGGTTGGTCACAATATGTCGTGAGTCAAGTCGGTGGAAAGGGAAGAGTCATTGCGTGCGATATTTTGGACATGAATCCAATTGTCGGCGTTGATTTTTTACAAGGCGATTTCCGTGATGAAAACGTGTTGAATGCATTATTAGAACGGGTTGGGGAAGCTAAAGTTGATGTAGTGATGTCCGATATGGCACCGAATTTTAGTGGTATGCCATCGGTTGATATTCCGCGAGCAATGTATTTAGTGGAACTGGCTTTAGATATGTGTAAGCAAGTTTTGGCGAAAAAAGGCAGTTTTGTGGTCAAAGTATTCCAGGGAGAAGGCTTCGATGAGTATTTGCGTGAAATTCGTTCACTGTTTAGTGTAGTAAAAGTACGTAAGCCAGAGGCCTCTCGTGGACGTTCTCGTGAAGTTTACATTGTAGCGAGTGGTTATAAAGGCGAATAATTGCTTTGATAGCTTTTCATTGTGTCACGGATGAGATAGTATTTCGTTTTATTTTAATTAACTTAAGAAAGGCAGGTTAAACCTTGAACGATATGGTCAAAAATCTAGTTCTATGGGTTGTGGTTGCAGTTGTCATGATGACGGCTTACCAAAGTTTTAACTCCAATGGCGTGAGTGACTCAACAGATTACACAACTTTTGTATATGATGTGAGTAATAGTCAAGTGAAAGAAGCACGTTTTGATGCGAATGAAATCACTGTGACCAAAAATGACGGTTCTAAATATATGACCGTCATGCCACCGTTGGAAGATAAAAAGCTCTTAGATGACTTACTAAATAAAAAAGTTAAAATCGAAGGTACGCCTTTTGAAAAACGCAGTTTATTATCACAAATTTTGATTTCTTGGTTCCCGATGCTATTCCTTGTTGGGGTATGGATTTTCTTCATGCGCCAAATGCAAGGTGGTGGCGGCAAAGCCATGAGTTTTGGTAAAAGCCGCGCTAAAATGCTGAACCAAGACCAAATCAAAGTCACTTTTGCGGACGTTGCAGGTTGCGATGAAGCAAAAGAAGAAGTCGGTGAAGTGGTCGATTTCTTGCGTGAACCGAAAAAATTCCAAAACCTGGGTGGTAAAATTCCAAAAGGTATTTTGATGGTTGGCCCTCCAGGTACAGGTAAAACTTTATTAGCTAAGGCTATTGCGGGGGAAGCAAAAGTACCTTTCTTTACCATTTCAGGTTCTGACTTTGTGGAGATGTTTGTGGGTGTTGGTGCTTCTCGTGTACGTGATATGTTCGAGCAAGCGAAGAAAAATGCACCATGCTTAATCTTTATTGATGAAATCGATGCAGTAGGTCGCCAACGTGGTGCTGGTTTAGGTGGTGGACACGATGAGCGTGAACAAACCCTTAACCAGATGTTAGTTGAAATGGATGGTTTCGGTGGTAACGAAGGCGTAATCGTTATTGCAGCAACGAACCGTCCAGATGTACTTGACCCAGCATTAACTCGTCCAGGCCGTTTTGACCGTCAAGTTGTTGTGGGTTTACCGGATGTGAAAGGTCGTGAGCAAATTTTAAAAGTTCACATGCGTAAAGTCCCTGTGGCTGATGATGTTGATGCAATGACACTTGCTCGTGGTACACCAGGTTATTCAGGTGCGGATTTAGCGAACTTGGTTAATGAAGCGGCATTATTTGCTGCACGTAGCAATAAACGTACTGTATCGATGCTTGAGTTTGAAAAAGCCAAAGATAAGATCAATATGGGACCTGAACGTCGAACAATGATCATGACGGATAAACAAAAAGAATCAACAGCGTACCATGAAGCAGCCCATGCCATTGTTGGTTACTTAGTGCCTGAACATGATCCTGTACATAAAGTCACGATTATTCCTCGTGGCCGCGCATTAGGTGTGACTTTCTTCTTGCCTGAAGGTGATCAAATTAGTATCAGCCAAAAACAATTAGAAAGTAAACTTTCAACTCTTTATGCAGGACGTTTAGCAGAAGATTTGATTTACGGTGAAGAAAATATTTCGACTGGTGCATCTAACGATATTAAAGTGGCAACCAATATTGCACGTAATATGGTGACCCAATGGGGCTTCTCAGATAAACTCGGTCCGATTCTTTATACCGAAGATGAAGGCGAAGTATTCTTAGGTCGCTCAATGGCGAAAGCAAAACATATGTCAGATGAAACGGCGCATGCGATTGATGAAGAAGTGCGTGCGATTGTAAATCGTAACTACGAGAGAGCAAGACAGATTCTGATCGACAATATGGATATTCTTCACGCCATGAAAGATGCGTTAGTGAAATATGAAACCATTGAAGAAGAACAAATCAAACAGTTGATGAATCGTGAGCCTGTTACCCCGCCATCAGGTTGGGAAGATAACAAAGGCATGAGCCCGAAAGCTAAGCCGCAAGAAGAAACAACTGAAAGTGCGGTTAATCATTCAGAAGATTCTGAAGAGTAAGAATAAAGCCTTCCTAATTAGGAAGGCTTTTTTATTTATAATGTCATTCTTTTCATCACTATATTCCGTTATAATCTAGCCTTTAAAATTTGATTTAAAAATTGACCGCACTTTATGAAACTTTATGCTAATAACAAATGTCTAGATTTATCATTCCCTCAAATTATGGGAATTTTGAATTTCACGCCCGATTCATTTTCAGATAGCGGACAGTTTTTTAGTCTAGACAAAGCATTATTTCAAGTTGAAAAAATGCTCAAAGAAGGTGCAACAATTATTGATATTGGCGGGGAATCAACTCGACCAATGGCAGAAGGAGTGCCTGAAACTGAAGAGTTGCAGCGAGTGATACCTCTTGTTGAAGCCGTACAAAAGCGTTTTGATTGTTGGATTTCAGTGGATACCTCTAAAGCAATTGTGATGCAAGAAGCAGCTAAGGTCGGCATGGATTTAATCAATGATATTCGTGCTCTACGTGAACCTGGCGCACTCGAAATAGCAGGACAGTTGAATTTACCGACTTGTATCATGCATATGCAAGGACAGCCGCGCACAATGCAGACTAATCCGCATTATGATGATGTAGTCCAAGATGTTTATCAATTTTTAGAGGCTCGGACTCAAGCTTGTCTAGAGGCAGGAATTGCCAAAGAAAATATTATTTGGGATATGGGGTTTGGTTTTGGTAAGACCGTGCAGCATAACTATAAACTTTTACAGCAGTTAGCACACTTTTGTGAAAGTGGTTATCCCATTTTAGCAGGTCTTTCACGTAAATCGATGATTGGTGCCATATTAGATAAACCCGTAACTGAACGTGTTGTGGGAAGTGTAGCTGGCGCATTAATTGCTGCACAAAATGGTGCGACAATTTTACGCGTACATGATGTGGCTGCAACAGCTGATGCCTTAAAAGTATGGCAAGCTACACAAGAAGCGTAAGCAACTAACAGATTTTATATGTTGTGGAATAAATGGTTTCTGTAACATCATTATTCAAATTTAATAAGGAATAAACATGGCAAATCGTAAATATTTTGGTACAGATGGCGTACGCGGTAAAGTGGGTACTTATCCAATCACGCCTGATTTCGCATTGAAATTAGGTTGGGCTGCGGGTAAGGTTTTAGCTTCACAAGGTTCTCGCACAGTATTAATCGGAAAAGATACTCGTATTTCAGGTTATATGTTGGAATCTGCTCTTGAAGCAGGTTTAGCTGCAGCTGGCTTAACTGCAGCATTTACCGGCCCAATGCCAACCCCTGCCGTGGCTTATTTAACTCGTACTTTTCGTTTAGAAGCAGGCATTGTGATTTCTGCATCGCATAATCCTTACTATGATAATGGAATTAAATTCTTCTCTGCGGAAGGAACAAAATTACCGGACCATATTGAAGAGGCCATTGAAGCCATGCTCGATCAGCCAATAGATTGCGTTGAATCAGCTGAATTAGGTAAGGCTCGTCGTATTAACGATGCGGCAGGCCGTTATATTGAATTTTGTAAGAGTACATTCCCAGCTCATCTTGGCTTAGATGGTTATAAAATTGTGGTGGATTGTGCAAATGGTGCGACCTATCATATTGCACCAAATGTATTACGTGAATTAGGTGCGGAAGTAATTGAAATTGGTGCGACTCCAAATGGGATTAATATCAATGAGAAATGTGGCGCAACTGATGTGAAAGCATTACAGGAAAAAGTGCTTGAAACTAAAGCGGATGTTGGCCTTGCTTATGATGGTGATGGCGACCGTATTATGATGGTGGATCACTTAGGTAATAAAGTGGATGGTGACCAAATCCTATTCATTATTGCTCGTGAAGCTTTACGTTCAGGTCAGCTAAAAGGTGGGGTAGTAGGCACATTAATGAGTAATATGAGTCTAGAAATTGCCTTAAAAATGTTAGGTGTGCCTTTCGTACGCGCTAACGTTGGTGACCGTTATGTATTAGAAAAAATGGTAGAGCATGGCTGGACATTAGGTGGAGAAAACTCAGGCCATATCATTATTGCTGATAAAAATACGACAGGTGATGGTATTATTGCATCACTAGCGGTATTAAGCGCAATGGTTCAACATCGTTTATCATTAAACGAGCTTGCAAGTGCGGTGAAATTGTTCCCTCAAGTGCTGATTAATGTTCGTTTTGCGGGCGGTGCAAATCCATTAGAAAGTGAAGCAGTAAAAGCGGTAGCCGCTGATGTGGAAAAACGCTTAGAAGGTAAAGGTCGAATTTTACTGCGTAAGTCAGGTACTGAACCACTTATTCGCGTAATGGTGGAATGTGAAGACGGCGCACTTGCAAAACAATGTGCAGAAGAAATTGCAGAAGCAGTTAAAGCGAATTAATTGAATGGGGGCTTGCCCCCATTTTTGATCATAAAATTTATCTTTTATTATTTTTAGGAAAGCAAAGATATGAAAATTTTTATTATGCGTCATGGGGAAGCTGAAGTTGTCGCTTCATCAGATGAGGCGCGGCATTTAACCGAGTATGGACGTAAACAGTCAATATCGCAAGGTCAATGGCTTAAAACACATCTAAATTCAACTGCACTTTCAGTTCAGAAAGTGATTGTCAGTCCTTATGTTCGTGCTCAAGAAACGTTTGAGCTCGTCAATTCAGCGTTAGACAATATTCTTAATGATGTTGAAACTTGGAGTGGGATTACACCTTACGGAAATGCGACGCTGGTAGCAGATTATTTATCTGTTTTGCAGAAACAAGGGGTTGAAAGTGTTTTGCTTGTTTCTCATTTACCTTTAGTGGGCAGTATTGTTTCAGAGCTTTATGGCAAGCGAAATCCAATCAGTTTTTATCCCTCAACGATTGTTCAAATTGACTGGAATGGTGAAAAAGGCACCATTGAAGCTTTCCATTATCCAAAATAGAATGGCTAAAATACGAAAAACAAAGTTTATATGATTTACTTTTTAAAAGCAGTCAAAAATAAGCAACACCTAAATAAAAATGTGTATTTTTAGGTGTTTTTTTTAAAATTTTTTTGATAGACTGAAAATGAGCTATAAATGAGTAGCTTAAATTAGCCTCATAATGATACAAGGAGAGTAGCCATGAAAAATGAAAATACCGTTGAAGATAAAGTAGCTAAAGTAAAAGAAGTTACTGAAAATAAAGCAACTGAAGCAAAAGATACAACAGTAAATGTTGTGACTCAAGTTAAGGATGCCCTAGTTTCCGCGGCCCACTATATTAAAGATGCGGTGGCAAGTGGGGCATCAGATACAAAACATGCAGTATCTGAGGCAAAAGATGCAGTTGAAGAGAAAGCGGCTGAAATAAAAGATGCAGCCGACGATAAAGTATCAGAAGCAAAACATGCAGTATCTGAAGCAAAAGACGCTGTTGAAGAGAAAGCAGCTGAAGTAAAAGCAGCGGTAGAGCATAAAGCTGCTGAATTAAAAGATGCAGCTGAAGATAAAGTATCAGAAGCAAAACGTGCGGTTTCTGAAGCAAAACGTGCATTGTCTGAAGCAAATGATGCAGTTGAAAAGATGGCTGCTGAACTAAAAGAAGCGGTAGAACATAAAGCATCTGAAGCAAAAGATGCAGTTAAAGACAAAGCATCTGAAGTAAAAGCTGAA
>NZ_KV820354.1 GCF_001815355.1 Haemophilus sp. HMSC068C11 | reverse complement strand
ATTGTCTGATATATTGTTAAAGAGCAAAAAAATAAATTGGTCGGCGAGATAGGATTTGAACCTACGACCCACTGGTCCCAAACCAGTTGCGCTACCAAGCTGCGCTACTCGCCGTCAGATTTCTCAATTAAGAGAAGATGGGGTGGCTAATGGGATTCGAACCCACGACAACTGGAATCACAATCCAGGGCTCTACCAACTGAGCTATAGCCACCATTGATTAGTTGTTCATCGCATTGACTTTCTGGCGCGCTCGACAAGATTCGAACTTGCGACCTTTGGCTCCGGAGGCCAACGCTCTATCCAACTGAGCTACGAACGCGTTACTGCGTCGTTGCAGGGGCGTATATTAATGATTTCCCAATACCTTGTCTAGCACTTTTTTGAAAAAAAATATCAAAAGATAAATTTTTGTTCAATTTGTATAGAATTTATTATTTATTCGTCTATTTTTAGTGCTAAATAGTAAAAAAGGATAGCAAATTGCAATCCTTTTTATTTTATTTCATTTATTGCTTATTACGACTATTGCTTATTACGACGTGCGCGACGTTTCATTCTTCTTACCCAACGGGTGATTTTCCATGCTTTTGTAATTGAATAAGCATAAAGGAAGAATAATACAATAAACGCAATAAACATTGCCCATTCATTAATATAGAAGACTTCGCCTAAGATCCCGATTGTGGCACAAATTGCTGCAAAGAAGGTAATTAATAAAAAGGCTTGGCGAGAGGTCAATCCAGCACGAACCATTAAATGATGCACGTGTAAGCGATCTGGTCTGAATGGACTTTTTCCTTTACGTAAGCGACGATAAATAATTGCCACCATATCAATTAAAGGAACAGCAATAATCCAAAGTGCGGTCACTGGATTCATTGGATGTCCTTTTCCTTGCGTACTTAAAAGCAAAATCCAAATAATAGTAAAGCCAATTAAAGTACTTCCTGCATCCCCCATGAACACTTTATATTTTGGTCCTAATGGAATGCCTAAATTTAATAATAGATAAGGCAAAATCGCGACAATTAAGGCAAAACTCCAATATGCCATATCCATCTGTCCATCACGGAACATCAAGATACCAATGGCAGCAAAGGAAACAATAGATAATCCACCCAATAATCCATCGATACCATCAATCATATTAAAGGCATTAATAATCGCAATTGTCGCAAATACGGTAATAATCAACCCAATAGAACCAAGTGTTAATTGGAATGGTCCGAGGATTTGACCTAAATGATCTAAATAAACATTACCTAAATCGATCATTAAAATCGCAAGCACGGCTTGAATCCCTGCACGCAAGAAGGGACTAATATCAAAGCGGTCATCTAAGATACCAATTGCCAGTAGAACAAAAATACTGAATATATAAAGATAAGGTAAACGAAGTTGATCCCACTCCATTAAATAATAGCAAAGGTTTCCCATAAAAAGAGAAACACCGCCAATGAGCGGAATCGCACCTTGGTGACGTTTACGATAATTCGGCTTATCAACCAAGCCAATTTTATTGGCAATTGGTCGCATGACAATTAAGGTTAAAAATGCCCCTAAAAAAGTGACGAGAAGACTTAGCATAGTTTTTATCCTAAAATTTTTTTGCAAAGGATAACATAAAGAAAAATCAGCACACAAAGATTTTTCTCAAATTCAGTTTTTTAGTACAATATGACCACTTTTAATATAAGGATTCAAATCATGACAAAATCAACCGCACTTTTCTCTCGTGCACAAGAAGTTATTCCTGGTGGTGTAAACTCCCCTGTTCGTGCTTTTAAAGGCGTAGGTGGCACACCCGTATTTATTCAAAAAGCCAAAGGCGCTTACATTTACGATACCGAAGGCAAACAATATATCGATTATGTGGGTTCTTGGGGGCCAATGATTTTAGGTCACAATCACCCTGCTATTTTAGATGCTGTATTAAAAGCAGCGGAGAATGGTTTAAGCTTTGGTGCGCCAACTCCCTCTGAAATTGATTTAGCAGAATTGGTCTGTGAAATTGTGCCATCAATTGAAATGGTTCGTATGGTGAGTTCAGGTACTGAAGCAACCATGACAGCTATTCGTCTTGCGCGTGGTTATACAAATAGAAGCAAAATCTTAAAATTTGAAGGTTGTTACCACGGCCATTCTGATTCACTTCTAGTAAAGGCAGGATCGGGGGCGTTAACACTTGGTCAACCAAGCTCGCCAGGTGTGCCTGAAGATTTTGCAAAACACACTTTAACTGCAGAATATAACAATCTTGATTCTGTTAAAAAATTATTTGAAGAATTTCCTAACGATATTGCTTGTGTGATTATTGAACCTGTCGCAGGCAACATGAACTGTATTCCGCCAAAAGAAGATTTCTTACAAGGCATTCGCGAAATCTGTGACCAATATGGTGCACTTTTCATTATTGATGAAGTCATGACAGGTTTCCGTGTTTCACTTGCTGGTGCACAAGCTTACTATGGTGTAACACCTGATCTCACCACATTAGGTAAAGTCATTGGCGGCGGTATGCCAGTGGGTGCTGTTGGCGGTAAAAAAGTGATTATGCAACACCTCGCACCAACCGGCCCTGTTTATCAAGCAGGTACCCTTTCAGGTAACCCGATTGCAATGGCTGCAGGTTTAGCTTGTTTAACTGAATTGAAAAAAGCTGGTAACGAACAACATCTTGCAGAATTAACCACTAAACTTTGTGATGGCTTAAAAACATTAGCCCAAAAACACAATGTGCCATTCGTGATAAATCATGTAGGCGGAATGTTTGGTATTTTCTTCACTGACCAAAAACAAGTTACCTCTTATGCAGAAGTCATGAAATGTGATACCGAAAAATTCAAAGTGTTCTTCCACAAAATGCTCGATCAAGGCGTTTACCTTGCGCCTTCTGCTTTTGAAGCGGGCTTTATGTCTTTAGCTCATACAAATGAAGACATTGAAAAAACACTTGCTGCCGCAGATATAGCATTTGCAGCCGTTGCTTAAAACATAAAAAGTGCGGTTAAATTTAACCGCACTTTTTTATTTCATATTACAAACGTTCATAGAGCACGTTTTCTAATAATCCCCTTTCCTCTTCCGTTAATGCTGTGCCTTTCTCGTTTGTTAAAATAAAAAAGTCTTCTGCTTTTTCTCCCACTGTCGTGATTTTTGCATTACAAAGATTAAGTTTTAACTCAGTAAAAATTTGACTGATTTGAGCCAATAAACCGGGTTTGTCTAAAGCAACGATTTCTAACTCCGTATGCTCTTTTTTACTTTCTTTCAAAAAACGTACATCTGTTTTCACGGTGAAATGTTGCAACTGTCGATTATTTGCAAAAGACATGGATGGCAATTTTTCACCTAATAACACAGAGGTTAATACTGCTTCTAATTCTCGGCGACGTTCTGAACGAACCAATTCACCATTTAATTCTGTGATGATAAAGCTGTCGAATACATATCCATCATCCGATGTTAAAATTTGAGCATCATGAATACTGAATTTTTTCGCACCAATGGTTGAAACCACTTTATTAAATAAGTTAGCTTGATCAGGGCAATAAACGAAAATTTCAGTCCCACCGCTAGAAAAACGATTACTAATTTTAACCAGTACTTCACCATCAAATTCAGTTAACAACTCTGTATGCCATGCAATTTGTTTTGGGCTATTTCGTAAAAAATAATCATCTGGACAACGTTGCCATAGTGCTAAGATTTTTTCTTCCGATAATTCTGGTTGATCTTCAGATAAAATTGCTAGTGCCAATTGGCGATTTTCAAGGATTTTTTCTTTATTATCTAATAATAAATTCATCCCTTGTCGGAATTGTTGCGACGTATAATCATAAAGTGATGCAAACAAAGAACGTTTCCAGCTATTCCACAAGGTACCGTTTGTTGCACAAATATCCGCGACCGTTAAACAAGTGAGATAATCTAAGCGCACATGATTTTGTACACTTTCCGCAAAGCTCATCACGACTTCAGGATCATGAATATCTCGACGCTGTGCAGTAATTGACATGAGCAAATGCTCTTTCACTAGCCAAGCCATCGTTTCAATTTCTCGACGATCAAAACCATGCAAACGGGCAAATTCAATAATATCCTCAGCCCCTAACTCTGCATGATCCCCTCCACGACCTTTCGCAATATCATGGAAAAGTGCTGCGACATAAAGCAAAGTGCGGTCAGACATTTGACTAAATATTTGATGACAAATTGGATGGGATTCTGCGTCCTCTTCAGCTAAGAAACTTTCCAATTTCAACATCACTCGCAAGGTATGCTCATCCACGGTGTAAATGTGGAAAAGATCAAATTGCATTAAACCTTCAATTCCCTGCCATTGTGGTAAATAAGCCGTTAACACACCGTATTGGTGCATTGGGAGAAATGCGCGCTGAATCGCTTTCGGTTGATTAAATAACCGAATAAATTTTTCTCTTGCTTCAGGAATATCACATAATTTCTGCGTCAAACTTTCCAACGCAATCTGAAGTTGGCGTAATGTTGATGAATGAATTTCGGCTTGTTTATGCTTCGTAAGATAGAAAAAAAGATCCAATATACGATCTGGTGAACGTAAAAACACATCTTCCTTACGTAAACACAAACTTTGATTCACTAATTCAAAATTCTCATCCAAAGGATGAATAGAGAGCTCGCCATCTGTTGATAAAAAATGCGCTTTATAATGCTTAATCAGGATATCACTCAAACGAGAAATTGTGCGTAAAGCTTGGAAAAAACGTTTCATCATTTTTTCGACACCACGGTTTCCTTCACCTTCAAAACCAAGCATCTCGCTCACTTTGATTTGACGATCAAACAACAAGCGGTTGTCATAACGTTTTAAAATCAAGTGTAAAGCGAACCGCACTTTGAATAAAAATTCTTGGCTCTCTAATAATTGCTGATGTTCTGATGGGTAAATAAAGCCGCTTTCCAAAATGCCATCAAGTGTCATTTCTCCGGTATGGCGTAATGCGATCCAATATAAAAGATGAAGATCCCGTAAACCACCGGGGCTGTATTTTAAATCGGGTTCTAAGTTGTAACTGGTGTTGTGATAACGCTGATAACGTTCAATTTGTTCTTGTACTTTAGCATCAAAGAATGATTTTACCGCCCAAAAATCTGGCTTTTTCAATATTTCATCTAAGGCATTGAAAAGGGACACATCTCCCGATAAATAACGAGACTCAAGCAAATTGGTAGCAATGGTAATGTCTTGTTTACCTTCCTTTTCACATTCTTCTAAAGAACGAACACTATGCCCTACGTCAAATCCACAATCCCACAAGAACTGCACAAACTGAGCAATTTTTTCTTCCGTTTCAGGCTCTTTTTCTTCTTTTGAAAGAACAAGAACATCCAAATCAGATAAAGGAAACATTTCTTGTCTGCCATAACCACCTACCGCAATTAAGGTGAGATGAGCTTTATCTAATTCAAATTGCTGCCAAAGCTGTTTTAACAAATCATCACAAAACTGTGTACGGCTAGCAATCAGCTCAAAAACAGAATAATCATCGAAGTGATGACGTTCAAATTCCTTCAAATTTTCACGCTGGATTTTGACCGCACTTGGCGTGAGTGGAGAGTCGAAATGATAAGGAAAAAGCATAGGTATTCCACAAACAAAATAATTATAAAAAAAGCCCACTATCGTAGGCTTTTAGCTGAACTTAAAGATTATTCATCATACGTTGAATTCGACCTTCCGCAATTTCTTCATCGCGGATTGTCATCACTTCACAACCGTTTTCGGTAACCACAATTTGATGCTCATATTGCGCTGAATGGCTACGGTCTTTGGTTTTTACTGTCCAACCATCGCCCATAATGCGTACTTCTTTTTTACCCGCATTAATCATTGGCTCAATGGTAAATACCATTCCAGGTTTTAAAATCACACCGCCGTCATCCGCATAATAGTGTAAGACTTGCGGTTCACAGTGGAATTCAGTTCCCACGCCGTGACCACAATACTCACGAACCACGCTAAATCCTTGGCTTTCGGTATATTTTTGAACCGCTTTACCAATTTCGTTTAAACGAATACCCGGCTTAACCGTACGTAATCCCACATAAAGTGCTTCTTGTGCGGCTTCAACCAATTTTTGACTACGAATATTGGTTTCACCCACGACATACATTTTAGAGTTATCACCGAAATAACCGTCTTTTATTACAGTCACATCAATATTAACAATATCACCACGTTTTAATTTTTTATCGTCGCTTGGAATACCATGGCAAACCACTTCATTTATAGAAATACAGGTTGCTTTTGGGAAACCATGATAATTTAAGCACGCAGGAATCACTTTTTGTACATTCACCATATAATTATGACAAATGCGATCCAATTCACCTGTGGTCACACCTTCTTTTACATAAGGTTCGATCATAACCAAAACATCAGACGCTAATTTACACGCCTCACGTAACTTAACAATTTCTTCTTCAGTTCTTAATGGAATGCCCATTATTTCTCCTTATTTAATTCAGATTTATTCGCATATAATAGCACTAATTCCGTGAAAAATCTTGAATGAATTAACAGGTTATTAGATAATACAAGGATTATTTTTAGGAAAGTGGGGATAGAGATATGTCAGATTTAGATATGGCCGTACCGCTAACTTTTACTGATGCGGCAGCCAATAAAGTAAAAAGTTTAATTAGCGAAGAAGAAAACAACGAATTAAAATTACGCGTTTATATCACCGGTGGCGGTTGCAGTGGTTTCCAATACGGTTTCACCTTTGACGATAAAGTTAATGAAGGTGACCTAACCATAGAAAAAGCCGGTGTGCAATTAGTGATTGACCCAATGAGTTTACAATACTTAATTGGTGGCACGGTTGATTACACTGAAGGCTTGGAAGGTTCTCGCTTTGTAGTGAACAATCCAAATGCAACTAGCACCTGTGGTTGCGGTTCATCATTCAGCATCTAATATGGATTTTCAATTTACCCATTATCTAGGCAATGTGCACGCCAAATGTTCGATGGAACACATTGCTCTAGCCAATTGGTTTAATTCAGAAGTGCGGTCAAATCCTCAAGCGTTTTTGACCGCACTTTCTGCCTGTGAGCAGATTAAAAATAATGATGAAGTCACGCTGATTGGTTACGAATACACGCTTTTTATCAATACCGATGAAGTGATGATTCGCGCCAATAACCTTGCAATTGAAACAGACGAAATTTTAGAAGACGACTTCCATTATTATGATGAAGAAAGTATTGCCTTCTGCGGTACAACAGACTTCATCCACTTTCTTAATGCCTATTTTAAATTTATTGCTTAACCTCATTCTCTGAAGCTAACTATTATGTCGGAAACGGAAAACACCTCATCAGAACAACAAGAAACACAAGCGCCAAATAAACGTCGTTCTTGTAAAATCTTTTTAGCCAAAACGGCCTTTACTTTAGGGACGCTCGCCGTATTTTATGGTGGCTATTTAGATTGGCAAATTCGCTCAAAAATGGATGGTCAAATTTGGCGTTTACCGGCTGAAGTGTATAGCCGTTTAGAAAGTGTAAAACTGTCTGACAATCTTTCTTTTGACGAAGTGATTCAAATCTTATTGGATAACGAATACCGCCAAACCACCATGATTGCAGCACCGGGCGATTTTAAACTCGAAGACGATACTATCGTGTTACTTCGTCGTGCATTCCCTTATCCTGATAAGCCTGAGCCACAACGGGTATTACGTTTACATTTTACCGATAACAAACTTTCTCGTATTGAAGATTTAGTCAACGTCAAAGCGGTTGATGAATTCCGTCTTGCGCCTAAATTAATTGCCATGTTGGAATCGGATAATGAAGATCGTTTAGCGATTCCATTACAGCACTACCCTCGCTTACTCATTGATGCCTTATTACTGACAGAGGATCGCCGTTTTTACGATCATAACGGGATCAACCCAATCGGTATTATGCGTGCAATGATTGCCAATATCAGAGCAGGTCAAACGGTTCAAGGCGGTAGTACGCTCACTCAGCAATTAGTGAAAAACTTATTCTTATCCAGTGAACGTTCTATTACCCGTAAAGCCAATGAAGCATTGATGTCATTAGTATTAGATTGGCGATATGATAAAAACCGTATTTTAGAAACCTATCTTAACGAGATTTACCTTGGTCAAAATGGTGATATCCAAATTCACGGTTTTGCATTGGCGAGCCAATTCTATTTTGGTCGTTCCATCCGTGAAATTAGCCTTGACCAAATTGCCCTTTTAGTCGGCATGGTGAAAGGCCCATCCCTTTATAATCCATGGCGAAATCCACAATATGCGCTCGATCGCCGAAATGTGGTGTTAAAACTGATGCTTGATCACCAAATGATAGGGGATGAGTTGTATGAGATGTTGAGTAAACGTCCATTAGGCGTGCAAGCTAAAGGTCAAATTTCACGTAAATACCCGGCTTTCATTCAAACATTGCAAGCGGATCTTCGTCGTCAATTAGGGGAAAATAAAACCTCTGCACTACTTGGTGCACGCATTTTCTCCACCATGGATTTAAAACAACAGGAACAAGCTGAAAATGCCGTGGTGAATACGGTCAATCAATTGCAAGTACAAACTAAAAATCCACATTTAGAAGGCGCAATGATTGTCGCGGATTATCACTTGGGTGAAATACGTGCGGTTGTGGGTGGATTACAAACAGAATATGCTGGATTTAACCGTGCCTTAATGTCAAAACGTCAAATTGGTTCTTTGGTAAAACCATCCATTTATTTGACCGCACTGATGAATCCGGAACAGTTCCGTTTAAATACACCAATTCAAAACCAACCAATCACTATTTATGTTAAAGGTAGCCAGCCTTGGCAGCCGCGTAACTACGATCGCAAATACAGCGGTTCAGTGATGTTGATGGATGCCCTTGCTCGCTCGCTGAATATTCCAACGGTAAATATTGGGATGAAAGTTGGCTTAAGCAAAGTGATTGATACGCAAAAAGCCATGGGATGGGACAATGTGACGATTCCAAAAGTCCCGGCAACCTTGCTTGGTTCTTACAGTATTTCACCTTATGATGTGACAAAACTCTATCAAACCATTGCAAATCAAGGTGGCAAAATCGAGTTAAGCACCATACAAAGCATTACTGATCGCCAAGGCAATATTATTTATGAACACAATACCGTGCCGGATCAAGTCGTGCCAAGAGAAGCGGCTTATCAAACCTTGTATGCGATGCAACAAACCGTAGAACGTGGTACTGCGCGTAGTTTACAAAATGATTATGCGGATCTTCGTCTTGCGGGTAAAACAGGCACCACCAACGATGCCCGTGATACTTGGTTTGTGGGTATAGATGGTAAAAATGTCAGCACCATTTGGTTAGGTCGTGATGATAACGGTGAAACCAAATTAACCGGTGCATCAGGTGCATTACAAATCTATAAGGATTACTTAAACCGTGTGGTTATTGAAAAACTGAAACTTGGACAACCTTCTACGATTAAATGGGTTGGCATCAATGCTTACGGTAGTTGGAGCTGTGGTAGTAATCGAACAATTCCAGTTTGGGCAAATAAAGATCAAAACTTCTGTGCGTCTGCGCAAACAACGAGTACTGCGACCGCTACCGCTGCGCAAACCACGCAATCGCCACAGCCTGAACAACCTGAATCACCAAAACAAGAAAGTGTATGGGATGTGTTAGATAATAAAGCGCCTGTTGAAGAAGCAGCACCCGCTCAATAAACTCGCTTATTTTTGACCGCACTTTTATATCTCCATAAAGCGCCTAACAAAGGCGCTTTATTCTTTTAAGCATACAATCACCCTCTAGACATTTCCGACTCTTGTGAATTTTTTGATCTCCATCACAAAAATTAAAATTATTTATTGTCATTTCACTGATATCAAAGGATAATCATAAATAGGAATTAATTTCATTTTAGGTAATGAGGTAAATAGACGATGCTATTCCGTTCTATTCGATTTTTCTTTTTAATTTTTTCACTCGCCTTCTCTTCTTCACTCTTTGCACAAGACAACTACCAACAGTGGGTTAATGATATTACGTCGCGCTTAGACAAAACTGCTCAACTTGTCCAGCAAGGTAATACCGATGATGCGCGTACTGAAGTGCAAATGGCTTATTTTGAAGTGTTTGAAAATCTAGAAGGTCCGATTCGTATCAATTTCTCCGCACAAAAAAGTTACCAAATGGAAGCGACTTTTGGTGAGATCCGTAAAATGATCGGTGAAGGCAGTTCACAACAAGAGATTCAAGCTAAAATCGATCAGCTCAAAAAAGAATTACAAGAAGTGTTACCATCATTGATTGAAGGTCATCAGCTCAATGCTGATGGTCAACATGGTGTTTATGATAATCAAGAGATCGCCCCTTATTGGCAACAAAGTTTTAAAACCATTGATGATTTGCTCGCTCAAGGGCTCGAAGCGTATCAAAATGGTGATCTCGCTAACGCGAAAAAATTGTTCCAACAAGCGCAATACGACGGCTATAAAAATTCAGAAATGGAAATGTCCATTCGCCAAAATCGCTCTGCAGAAATCTCAGCGGCGATCAATCAACAATTTTACAACATCATCCGTTTAAGTGAACAAGCCGATCAAATCACAGAGATTGGCTATCAAAGCACGCAATTATTACAAGATATTGAAGAAAACTTGCCTAACCTGCCAACGACACGTGAAGAACAAAATGTTCAATCCAATGCCGCGCAGCAAGCAACAGATAATCAACAAGAACAAGATTGGAATAAGATTAAACAAGAGATCAACCAACGTATTCAACAAGCTATTGCGCTCTATCAACAAGGTGAGAGCAAAAAAGCGATTCTTTCTGTGCAAGACACCTATTTTGATGTGTTTGAAAGCAGTGGCATGGAGAACAAAATTGGCTCTCGTGATAGCAATTTTAAAGCAGAACTTGAAGGTTACTTCACCCGTTTAGTCAGTTTAATGAAAGCTGAACAAGGTGATAAGTTACAAGCACAAGCTGATGGTTTAGACCAGAATTTAACTAAAGCCGTTGAAATGTTACAGGGCGGAGAGCAAAGCGATTGGTCGATGTTCTTATATAGCCTTTTAATCATTCTTCGTGAAGGTTTGGAAGCCTTATTAATTGTTGCGGCTATCGTGACTTACTTAATTAAAAATAACCACCAAGATAAATTGCCGGTTATCCGTCAGTCTGTTTATGTGGCATTAATTGCCAGTGTGATTACCGCATTTATCTTCCAGCTTATCTTTGAAAATTCAGGTCAAAACCGCGAATTGCTCGAAGGCTTTACGATGATTTTTGCTGTAGTCATGCTGTTTATGATGAGTTACTGGTTATTGTCTAAAGTCGAAGCACAAAACTGGAAACGTTATTTAGAAGGTAAACTCTCTACGGCCCTCACTACAGGCTCACTCATTGGCTTATGGCTTACCAGCTTCTTAGCCGTATATCGTGAAGGGGCGGAAACCGTATTGTTCTACTATGCCCTCGTGGGTGATGCGAAAAGTGCGGTCAGTTTTATCTACCTTTTCGCAGGGATCATTGTCGGCGCAATTATTCTCACCATTTGCTACTTCGTGATGCGTTATACCGTGGTGAAATTACCACTTAAACCATTCTTTATGTTCACGGGTTCTTTCATGTATTTAATGGCCTTTGTATTCGCCGGCAAATCTGTTTTAGAACTCATTGAAGGCAAACTTTTCGAGCCAACGCTGATTAGCGGTGTGCCTGAAATTTCGTGGTTAGGTATTTATCCTTATATGGAAACCCTAATCCCACAAGCAATCTTACTCATCGCAGCCGTATTTGCTCTGTTCATTATGAAATATCAAAGCAAAAAAGCCGCGTAATACCCAACAATCCTTTAGGAGAAAAACAATGAAAAAAGCACTTTTAGCAACAGCATTATTTGCGGGTATTTTTACCGCGTCTACTGCAAACGCATTCCAAGAGTATCCAATCGGCGAAGCGGTAACCATGAATGAAATGGAAATTGCAGCGGTTTATCTCAAACCAATCGATATGGAACCACGTGGCATGGGTTTACCTGCTGCGAAATCAGATATTCACTTAGAAGCGGATATCCACGCAGTAAAAGGTAACAAAAATGGCTTTGGTGATGGTGAATGGATGCCTTACTTAACTATCAACTATACTTTAGTAAATGCTGATACGGGTGAAAAACAAGAAGGTACCTTCATGCCAATGGTAGCGGGTGACGGTCCTCACTATGGTGCAAACGTGAAAATGATGGGCGTGGGTAACTATAAATTAACTTACCACATCGATCCTCCATCAAAAGCAGGCATGCACCGTCATACCGACTCTGAAACAGGTGTTGGTCGTTGGTGGAAACCATTTGATGTAAGCTATGAATTCAAATTCACTGGCATCAAATAATCTGAGGTAAATATTGATTTTACCGACTTGCCTTCCCTTGTTTGTCAGGGGAAGGCAATAGCATTTCGTTTAACCTTAAAATATCGTCTGTTTTATCCTATTAAATGGTCAAACTATGAATTATTTTTTCACTTTCCTGCTTCAAGCACTTTTACCTTTTTC
This sequence comes from Haemophilus sp. HMSC068C11, assembly GCF_001815355.1. Lineage (GTDB taxonomy): Bacteria > Pseudomonadota > Gammaproteobacteria > Enterobacterales > Pasteurellaceae > Haemophilus_D. The sequence continues at coordinate 121,381 of NZ_KV820354.1, read as the reverse complement.
ATTATTGCTCGGTGTTTATCACAGTAAACAATCCACTGTAAGTGCAAAAAAAATAATTTGGCTTAGCCTATTCGGTTTTATTGCCGGTATCGTACTGCGCCTTAGTTTACCTGCGGGACAAATAACCAATTTAATCGTCAATGCGGTGATATTGGCGCTATTGATTATCTTTGCCTTATGTTTAATTTTCGGCAAAGGTCGCTTACCTGCTTTTTGGCAAATGGTATTAATGCTCATCGCTGGAAGCTTCTGGGCAAAAGATCCCAACATTACCGCTCTTGTTTCCACAGATGTCATCAACACAGACTCTATCCTGCACATAAGTGCGGTCATTTTTGCCTTTGTTTTTTGTTTATGCTTACAAGGCTGGATCGATTTACTTCTAAAACAAGCGGTAAAAACACAACAAAAATCAACCGCACTTTTAAAAGGTGCCATTAGCCTTCTCTTAGTTTGCTTGCTTGTTCCACTTATCGGTGAAGTCTTATTAATTTTAATGAAACTTCAGGTGCTTGAGCTTACCAAGCCTCGTTTAAGTTTTGTTGCGAAATCAGGCGAAATCACTCGTTGGTTAAATTACATCTGTGCTGCATTGCTCTTAGTTGTACTTGCCATCTTTTATGGCAAAATTCATTTATCACGCAAGCAACAAGTTAATGCCACACAAGAACCCATTGAAAAACGCCAAAAATTAGCTGCATTACGTACCTCTTCTCACTTACTTGGTTGGGGATATTTAGCCTTAGCGATTACTTTTGCAACGCAACTTTATTGGGAGCAAATTGCTTCTCGTCCTCCTCAACTTTCAGAAGCAATTCCTCTGACTTTAGATGAAAAGCAACAAGTCCATATTCCGATTGAGCAAGTAAAAGACGGCAAATTACACCGTTTTGTTTGGATTGCTGATGATGGTAAAGCTGTGCGTTTCTTTGTCATTAATCGTCAGCCAGATAAATTGAGCTTAGCCGCAGTATTTGATGCCTGCTTGCTTTGTGGTGACCAAGGCTATGTCATGGAAGGTAACCAGGTCGTTTGCGTGGGCTGCGGCGTACATATGTTTATTCCATCTATTGGTAAACCGGGTGGCTGTAATCCTGTACCGATTGAAGATTGGCAACAAACTGAGACTGAAATTCTCATTAATCGAACCGGCTTAGAAGAAGGGCTGAATTTATTTAGCACGATTGTTGAAATCGATGTAAAAGATCCGATTAGTGGCACCCAAATGAAAAACACTAAAACGGAGCACAAATACAATTATGAAGGTAAAACTTACTTCTTTGAAAGCGAGAAAAACCTCGATTTATTCCGTGATAACCCTGAAAAATATTTAGGTAAGGGGGAATAATGCTAGCAAGAATGTTATTCCAATCTTGGCGTTTTAGCATAAAACGTAAGTTTTTAGCAGTGGTGACTATTTTCTTGGCGGCTGGATTAGTCTCTGCACTATTGGCTGTTTCCATTGATATCGGCGACAAAATGGCAAAAGAACTAAAATCTTACGGTGCCAATATTTTAGTCGAACCTGCGAGTAATGCAGCCTTACCTGATGAGCTCAGTCACAACACAGATTTAAGTAGCCAAGATTTCCTCGATGAAAAAGAACTGCCGAATATTAAAGATATTTTCTGGCGAAATAACATTGTGGGATTTGCGCCATTATTAAGTGCAGATGTGAAAGCAGAAATTTTTTCTGATAAAACTCATGAAAAATCGACCGCACTTGAACAAATTAATGTGCTTGGTACATTTTTCGATCACAACATTCCTGTACCAGATGAAGACGATTTCCATACTGGCCAAAAAATTATTAGTCCTTATTGGCATGTTGAAGGGGAATGGGTCAACGACCTTGAAACGCCTGAAGGTGAATTTATTCCTGCGCTCATTGGTGAACAATTAGCGCAACGAACAGGTTTAAAACAAGGCGATAAGATCAAGCTCCACTATCAAAATGATAAACTTGATAATCAAAGTGCGGTTGAAATTACCGGTATTTTATCTACAGGTGGTGCTGAAGATAATCAATTAGTCGTGCCACTCAGTGCTGTACAAAAATTACTGGGTTTAGAAGGGAAAATTCAATCAGTTAAAGTCTCTGCTCTTACCGTGCCTGAAAATGACCTTTCTCGTAAAGCGCGAGCCAATACCGATGCGTTAGATGCCGAAGAGTACGATCGTTGGTATTGTACGGCTTATGTTTCTTCTATTTCCCATCAGTTAGAAGAAGCCATTTCTGGTGCTATTGTTCGCCCAATTTGGCAGGTTGCAGCGTCAGAAGGGGTCGTCATTGGTAAAATCCAATTATTGCTTGCTGTCGTTACTCTCGCTGCTTTAATCGCGGCAGCCATGGGGATTGCCTCATTAATGAGTACAGGGATCATTGAGCGTTCAAAAGAAATTGGTTTAATGAAAGCGTTAGGCGCCTATCAATGGCAAATCGCCTTATTATTTTATTGTGAAGCCATTATCAGTGCCTTAATTGGAGGCACTCTTGGTTGTATTGCAGGATGGGGCTTAGCAAGATTTATTGGTTCAGCGCTATTTGGCGTACCACTGAGTTTCGCTTGGATTGTAATCCCTTGCGTATTGATGCTGTCTATTTTAATTGCTGTGGTGGGCACTTGGTTCCCAGCCCATCGTATTGCCAAACTTTACCCTGTGGAGGTGCTGTATGGCCGCCAATAAAAGTATGTTTTGGCGTTTAATCTTCCAAGCATTACGCCTACGTTTACAACGAGTATTTATTATCTTCTCTGCGTTGACTGTCGGTGCGTCTATTGTTACCGCAATGGCAGCAGTATATTTTGATATTAATACCAAAATGAGCCAAGAACTCCGTACTTTCGGGGCAAACTTTTACATTGGTGCTGCTAATGGCGGTTTGATGAAAGAACGCCAATTAAAGCAAATTCTTCATCATGCACCGGATAATTTCATCACAGCAGCCAGCCCTTATTTATATGGCGTAGCGCGAAGTGATTTAGAAAAAATCGTTATTATGGGCGTGTGGTTTGAAGATATGCATGTTCTCGCACCTTATTGGCAAATTACCGGTTCAGCCATTAATGTGAACTTTGATGATCGCAATGCGATGATTGGTAAAACCTTAGCTGAACGTCTCAATTTAGGTGTTGGAAGTAAATTAAAGCTTTCCAAAAATGCCGTTGAAAAACATGAATTCACGATTAAAGCGATAGTTGAGGCAGGCGATGCCACAGACAACATGTTAATCGTTAGCTTAGAATTTGCACAAAGTTGGTTAGATAAAGAAGGATTGGCAAACAATGCCCTGCTCAATGTGAAAAATGAACAAGGTAACGTCGCACAATTTGCCCAAGACATTATGCAAAGCCAACCCGATCTAACTGCCCGCCCAATTCGAAAAGTCTCAGCGTCTGAAGGGCAAATTTTAGATAAAATTAAAGGATTGATGGGCTTAATCTCATTGGTCATTTTGATTCTCGCTACCCTTTGTGTGAATACCACTCTTATCGCTATTGTTGGAGAACGAGCAAAAGAATTTGCACTGCAAAAAGCTTTAGGTGCAAAACAAAGTGACATCATTAAGCAAATTAGTACCGAAATTCTGATCATTGCACTTTGCGCAATTGTTGCGGGACTGATTCTCGGCTACATCTTGGCACAATTACTTGGATTAACCGTATTCAAATCTTATATTGATATGCGTCTGCCAGTTATTCCAATTACTATCGTATTATCGTTATTGGTTGCCTTTATTGCGGTGATTGTACCAACCAAACGAGCTTTAAATATTCAAACCGCAAATGTGTTAAAAGGGGAATAAAATGAGTGAATTTGTGATTGAAACGCAACATTTATATAAACGATTCGGGCAAGTCACTGCTTTAGAAGATATTAATATTCAAATTCGCCAAGGTGAGTTTATTGCAATCATGGGCGCATCGGGTTCGGGTAAAACCACACTCATGAATATTCTGACTGGCTTAGATACGGCCAGTGAAGGTAAAGTGATTTTAGACGGCGTCGATGCAGCACAACTGGATGAAGTAGGTCGTCAACGTTTCCGAGCGGAAAAAATTGGTCTAGTCTTCCAACAATTCCATTTAATTCCTTATTTGACCGCACTTGAAAATGTAATGCTAGCTCAGCACTATCATAGTGTGATTGATGAAGCTGCGGCTAAAGCGGTACTCGAACAAGTGGGATTAGGTCATCGTATGGATCACCGTCCAAGCCAACTTTCTGGGGGCGAACAACAACGGGTATGTATTGCTCGCGCATTGGTGAACCAACCTCCAGTCATTTTTGCCGATGAACCAACAGGTAACCTCGACGAAAGAAATGAAGCCCTTGTACTGGATTTACTACAAGAATTAAATCGCCAAGGGAGAACTATTGTGATGGTGACACACAATCCAGAATTGGGTGAGTTAACCGATCGTGTTATTTATCTCCATCACGGAAAATTTGTAAAAGAGGAAATCCATGAAAAATAAATTTGTCAAACTACTTGCCATAAGTGCGGTCATTTTTGGCAGCGTTTCTTGTAAAGATGAAGTCGCTGCAATTGGTCAAAAAGCACCAGACATCGCTGCTTATGATTTACAAGGTAAAGAAGTGAAACTTGATGATTGGAAAGGCACTCGCTTACTGACATTCTGGTCTGAAACCTGTGGACGATGTGTCGCAGAATTAAAAGAGTTCGAAAAATTGGCCGAAGCTAATCCAGATAAAGTTCAGCTTATCGCCATTAATGTAGATGGAGATAAAGTGGATACTAGAGCTGTGGTCGCCAAACGTCAGCTTACGTTGCCCGTTATCAAAGACCAATTAAAAATTACTGCTGAACGCTATCAGCTTATCGGCACGCCAACAAGTTTTGTGATTACGCCTGAAGGTAATATTCAGGCTAAATATGAAGGCGCGATTCCCGCAGAGGATTTAGATAAATTATTTAAAGGCTAGCCAAAATGAAAAAACGAATTTACTTACTCTCTACACTTTTACCCGTTTTAGGCTTTTTATTTGCGATTCCAGCCCTTTCTGCCGAAGCTGACTTAGTGAAAGCAGAAAAGGTATATAAACGCTCTTGTGCAACTTGTCATGGGAAACAAGGCGAAAAAACAGCAATGGGTGAATCAAAAATTATTAATCAACTTAAACCGGAAGAAATTTCAACCGCACTTTCAGAACGAAAAGCAGGAAATATTACTGGTGCAGGAAGCCCTGCAAAACAACGTTTAAGTGAACAAGATATTCATAATTTAAGTGAATATATTCAAACACTAAAATAGTTTTTGAATTTTTTTTAAACTAATTCTAAAATGTACGGTCTTAGAAGGGGCTTAGTTTTACAAGCTAAGAAATTTTTATTATATCAATAAAGGATTTTTTATGAACAAATTCACTAAAATCAGCGCAACTGCATTATTTGCATTATTCTTAACTGCTTGTGATAAACCAGCAGATAAACCGGCTCCAGCAAAACCTGAAACCACTCAGCCTGCACCGGAAGCTAAACAAGAAGCAGCTCAACCTGCTGAAGCAGCAAAACCAGCTGAAGCTACACCAGCGCAAGAACAAGCTGACTACAACAAATTACTTGAATGGAACGCAAGCCAAGCTCAAGCTCAAATGGCTGCTCAGCAAAAACTTCAATCTGATTTAACTGCTGCTGTTCAAGCAAAAGATGATAAAAAAATTGAAGAAGCTATCAAAACGTTCAACAAAACTGTTGAAGATACAATTGCAAGCTTAGATAAATTAGATATTACAGCACCTTCAGTGAAAAGCATTAAAGATCAAAATAAAGAAGTGCTTTCATTATCAAGCGAATTATTAGTTGATCAATTAAACTTAGCAACTAAAGCGCCAACTGAAGAACAAACTAAAGCTTACCAAGCTAAAGTTGAAAAACTACAAGCTGCAGTAGCTAAATTACAAAAAGACGGTGCTGATTTAGCACAAAAATTTGCACCTGCAGCACCAGCTGCTCCAGCTACTCCAGCTGCAAAATAATTAAGCGTTAAAGATGAAAAAACCTTACTGTAACAAGTAAGGTTTTTTATGCGCTTATTTTAGTATTTTACTTTTTAACACATCTACAAATCGTTCTGTTGCCCCTTCCCAACGATCTAAATATAACGCAGGTTCAATCAATTCTAATTCATTCAATAGAAATTGATTGTGAATAATCGTTCCATCTACGCGTGCATAAACAGGCATTTCAGGCAATTTATGTAAAACATGACGTGCTGTTTCAATGATATGGCTATCAACCTCAACAGGGATAATTTCAACTTTATATTGTGAATTCGCTCGCCATTCATTTTGAGGTGGCTGTCGGCGAATAGCATGACTAAATACACCATTGAAAAAAATCAAGCTAGTTTCACCATTTGTCGCCACTTCAGGAATAAAGGGCTGTAACACAACTTGCTCACCATATGCAGAAAGATCAGGTAATGCTTCACCTTGTTTGAGTTTTGTCACCAAATTACCACTCTGTCCTACAGCAGGTTTAATAACAAACTCTGGCCAATCTTGGCGTTCAAGTGCGGTCAAAATTTCAGATGTTTTTGTTGAGCAAATAATAGTTGGAATAACATTGATGCCCCAATTCTGCAAATCACATAGATAGCCTTTATGGCTATTCCATAACATTAATTCCGCAGGATTGATAAACGCATTCTCATGCTGTTTAATCCATTGAGTAAATTCATCATAGAAATTCGCATAATCCCATGCTGCTAAAGGCAGAATAAACTGACTTTGTAATGTTTCCTGCCAAGGCAAAAATTGAGTCGGAATACCTTGATTAGAAAGTTGTATTTGTACAGGGATAAGATTTTGAGGGGCTGAAGGATACGTTTTGCAAGTGGTGATTGTAAGCATAGTAAATAATAACGGATTTAAACATAAAGAAGATGCGCCAATTATTTAACTGGCGCATCGATTTCAGCGACTATTTTACTTGAGCAAAATATTTTTCAAGACGACCTTTATTCGTCATTGATTTCTTCTCAAGATCTTTCACCACTTTCTCAGCTTGTTCTTTGTTTGGTAGATTATCACCCACTTGAATCACACCATTCATATTCATTGAGCGATGTACTGGGCAGGTATAAACATAAACACCTTCTTTATCTAAAGTGATTGTGAGTTCCTGATCTTCTTCAGATTGGAATTTTTGAGCACCTTCAGGAATCGCTTTGCTATGCACAAAATGACTTTTATTTTCAGGACGGAATGTCACCGTATCACCTGGTTGTACTTTTAAATAACCCGGTTCAAAAACCATTGAGCCTTCACTGTTTGAATTCAACATTTTGATGTCATAATGTGCGGCTTGAGTAGCAAAACTTAATCCTAATAATGCTGCAAGTGCGATTTTTTTCATTTTCATTTCCTTCTTAAGAATGCGCTGATTTACGTTGTGGACGAACCACCGGCAAACCTGCACTACATTGTAATAATTCAACGTTTACACGATATAAACGATTAATCGTTTCCACTTGTAAAACATGATGAGCATCGCCCACGCCTTGCACTTTACCTTCACCAAGTAAAATCAACTCATCTGAAAATTGAGCAGCAAGACTTAAATCATGTAATACCATTATAGTAATCAGATTTTTCTGTTTCGTATAGGTGTAAACTTCTTCTAAGAGATTAAGCTGATGATGCATATCTAACGCACTCACTGGCTCATCCAACATTAAAATCTGTGGCTCACGTAATAAAACCTGAGCAAACATCACCATTTGACGCTGTCCACCACTGAGATTCAGAATATCACGATGAGCTAAATGACCAATACCTAATTGTGTCATAATACTTGCCGCTTCAGTGAGAAGCTCATCGCTGACTCGCATCGTTAGACTATCCATTCGTCCTAAAAGGACGACTTCAAGTGCGGTCAAGCTTGCGTCTACTCGGCTATCTTGAGGCATATAGCCAATTGGTTTACGCCAATCTGCTAACTTCGTCCGTTCTAGCTGTTTACCTTGATAGGTAATCATTCCTTCATGTGGCAATTCACCAAAAATAGTTTTCAGCATGGAGGATTTCCCTGTGCCGTTTGGCCCAAGCACCGTGTAAACTTTACCTTCTTCAAAACGGACATTAATGTGATCCGCAACGGTGAGATCACCTCGTTTTACCGTAAGATTCTTTAATTCTAACATTATTGTCCCCTCTTGTTATTTAAAATAATCCAAAAGAAGAAAGGCACCCCAATAAACGAGGTAACAATCCCCACTGGGAACAATGCGCCAGGGATAATAACTTTAGACAATACAGAAGAAAGGGATAAGAATGCTGCACCGACTAACATTGCGCCTGGTAAGAAGAAACGTTGATCTTCACCAAGCAACATTCGAGCAACATGTGGCGCAACTAAGCCGATAAAGCCAATCACGCCCACGAAACTAATTGCTGTCGCCGTCATCATTGCGACAAGAACTAATACCTTGATACGTAATACTTGTAAATTGATACCAAGACTCGCTGCACGATCTTCGCCTAAACGAAGTGCGGTCAATTTCCAAAGCTCTTTTGAAAGTAATGCGACACAAATTGTGGTGACGACAATAATGATGATTAAGCTTTGCCATGTCGCTTTATTTAGACTACCAAATAGCCAGAATAGGATTTGTTGCGAGACTTCCGGCGCCGAAATAAATTGCACCAATGAAAGTAAGGATTGGAAAATAAAGAGCAATGCAATCCCTACCAGTACGAGCATTTCAGAATTAAAACGACGTTTAGACGCGAACAAGAAAAGAATCCCAGAGGCGAGCATAGTCATGACAAACGCACCAATTGGCACGGCAACTTGTACCGGTAAACCAAAACTTCCGAAAGCAATCACAACAGAAGCACCAAAACCTGCCGCGGCAGCGAGACCTAATGTATAAGGACTTGCCATTGGGTTATTTAATAAGGTTTGGATCTCTGCCCCACCAACAGCCAATGTTGCTCCCACTACAAGCGCCATCAAGGCCATAGGTAAACGTAAATTATGCACAATATTGTTTGTCATTTTATCGACTTCACCAATACCGAATAACGCATTCACGACTTCCGATACCGATAACATCGCGGGGCCGGTCATCACATCGAGAATAAGACTGACCACGCCAATCACAAGAAAAGATAAAATAACAAACCAGCGTTTGCGTTCAAGCTTACGCTGGTTAGCCACAATATCTGCTACAACAGAATTGTTTTTCATTGATTAGTATTTCCCTTATTTAGTTTCAGGGAAAAGATAAATTGTACCTTCCGGCGTAACCGGTAAGTAGTTTTTATAGAAGTTTAAGTAAGTTTGTTGAGGATCTAAATCTTTAAACAGATCAGGATAAGCCGCTTTAGCTACAAACTGAACAGAAGCACTGTCTGATAAAGTACGAGAGTTCGCATGATAGGCTGCATAAACACGGTTGTTTTTCACTGCCGGTAATTCAGCCCAACCTGCACGATGTTTGAATGCGTTTAAACGACGCTCTGCTTCGGCTTTTTCAATACCAAAGCCCATTACCATACCGTCTTGATTTTTCTTCAATTCAGTTTCACGGCCTGTAATAATAATTGCATCTGGTTTCGCAGCTAATACTTTTTCAGCAGCTAATGTGCCCCATTTGCCAATTTCTGCAGGCGCTACGTTTTCTGCACCAACAAGGCTAATCATTGAGCCCCACATGCTAGAGAAGAACGTCATCCCTTGTTCAGCTGGGCCACCACGACCAAACTCCACATACACTTTTGGTTGTTTTGCTAATTTTGCATTTTTAACCGTCGTCTGGATATGTTCAACAATGTCTTTGTATTCTTTCGCAATTTTTGCTGCGCGATCTTCCTGACCTGTTAATTCTCCAATAATTTCAGTAGATTTAATGTGCTTATCTAAGGTTTGAGCGTTGTAATCTAATACCACAATTGGAATGCCCGCTTCATTGATGGCATCTAAATCAGATCCTAGCATTTCGTACTGCCAATCTGCTAAGACTAAAAGATCAGGTTTTAATGAAAGCACTTTTTCCACAGAGAACGTGCCTTCTTCTACTTCACCTACATCATCTAATTGATTCAATTTTGGTACCGCTTTGCTGAATAACTCCCAGCTTGCTGGTGCCCAAGAAGACCATACTTTCTTAGAAAAACCGACAACGTTATCTAACGCTTTATCACCTCCAACTGCCATATAATCTTGGTAATAGAAACCAAGTACCACGCGTTTTGCCGGTAAATCAACGGTGACTTCACGATCAAGTATATCTTTTACTTTCACGGGGTCAGCATTGGCAAAACCTGCAGTTAAACCAAGAATGGTCGCAATCGCTAAAGTTGAAAAACGTTTTTTCATAAGAAAAATCTCCTGAGTAAAATTAAAAATAAATGATAATAATTATCGGTGCGAATAATACCGAAAACGATTGCTAAATTCAACTCAGGCGATTACTTATTCTTCGTAAGCTTCGTCAGTTAATGTTTTTAAGAATGCTTCTAATGCGTTAATCTCTTCATCTGTAAGCGGTTTTGCTTTTAAAACATCAGGATTGATGGTTTGAGCATATTCGGCTTTCTCCCACGCTTTTCCTGTTTCAGGATTGATTTTACGATTAGGATTATTGAAACTGTCTTTAAATAGTAAAACGGTTTTTAAATCGCGGAAAACACCGTTATGCATATAAGGCGCAGTAACACCAATGTTACGCAAAGTTGGCACTTTAAATTTGCCTTTTTGCTTTTCATCACCTTTCACCATCGGATTATCCAATAGCCCATTATCCACAAAATCGGCAGCTAATTTGTTGTGCTTAATTAATTCTTGATTACTTGGTACGCCGATATTGAAATAGCGGTAATTCGTAAAAGTTTCTTTTGCTGAATTCGCTTCACTTGATTGGTGGCAATTACTACAATTTGTGCGTGTTTTATCGAAAAATAATGCCTTACCTTCGGCTTCAAGTGCGGTCAATTCTGCTTCACCTTTTAAAGCACGATCATATTTTGAAGAGAATGGCGCAAATAATTCCTGTTTTTCGAACTCGCCAATGGCTTTTTCCATAATGGCATAAATCTTGTCGGTATCTGCCCAAATGCTTTCGCCATAAAGATCTGTAATAGGTTTGTAATAGGTCGGATCTGCTTTTAAACGTTCAACAATAGCTTTCTTATCTGGCATACCCATTTCTACTGGGTTTACTGGTGGTCCGCCTGCTTGCTCGGCTAAATCTTTCGCACGACCATCCCAGAACTGTCCGCCTACATAATCTTGAATTTTTTTATCGAAATGAAAATCCGGTGAGAACATCGCATAAAGCGCAGTATTGGCATTGCGATTACCATGAAGATGAGGATTATCCCCTTCTGAAACCATTTGGTTTGCAGAGTTTTTACGTTGATCCACAAAGGCAGTATCTGGGCTATGACAGGTTGAACAGCTTTGTGTTTTATTAAAAGAAATCGATTTATCAAAAAACAACACTTCACCGAGTGCTTTATAATCCAATTCTTTTTTCGCTGCTTGCTCAGCCAATACATAATTACTTTGCATCAGGGGGGCAAACAATAAAATAGAAAGCCATTTTTTTTGCATCGTGTTCTCCAAATATTCAAATTATAGATAAAAAATAATCCAACAAAGCTTTGTTGGATTATAAAAGGAAAATAATTTTCTACAAGCCGGTGGCCATCTTAATGCGATCAGCAAACATACCGATGCTCACGCCGAAGTAATTTGATTTGTTCCAATCTAAAATCGTGCGGTAGTTATTGGAAACTAAGAATGCGCGACCAACTTCTTTATCAGGGCGAACTAACCAAAGATCAGCTTGAGAAAGCGCGGCAAGTTTATCTTGTTCTTGTTGGCTAAAGCTCGCTAAAGTGACACCTTTAGACTGCCAGTCGCTGAGTGAACGTGCTTTATTCTTCTCAATACCAGAAAGCGACAAATCTAATGGTTGATTTAATGTTACTTCTACACCCCAAGGCAATTTATTATCCCAACCTACAGTGTGAAGATAATTTGCAATTGAAGCAAACGCATCAAATTGGTTTGTCCAAATATCCTTCACACCATCATTATTACCATCTGCTGCATAGTTTAAGAATGCGCTTGGCATAAATTGAGTTTGTCCCATTGCGCCGGCCCAAGAGCCTAACATTCTATTACGTTGAATATGATCACGTTCTAACATCTTCATCGCATTCACAAATTCTTTGCTAAATAAGGCTTCACGTCTGCCATCAAAGGATAAGGTGGCTAAAGCTGATAGTACATCATAGCTACCTTGATAATAACCAAAACTACTTTCCATACCCCATAAAGCAAGAATATATTCTTGTTGAACACCATAGCGTTGGCTTGCTTGTTGTAATGGTGCCTGGACTTCCCAATAACGCTCTTCGGCGATGTCTACTTTGTTTTGGGTCAGTACTTTATTCAAATAATTCGTTGTACCGTTTGGATTCGGTAACTGTGGTTGATCCGCATTACGTTGGCTTCTCCCCGCTTGTGTACGATCCAAATCTACAGCTTTTTGCATATATTGAATATTATTTTGTGCATTCAATACTGATAAAGATACGCCTTCAGCAGCCGCTTTACCTTTTAAGAACTGTACATAATCATTAAAGTTATCTAAAGTTCTTGGTTTGCTATAAACAGCATTACTGCTTACTGACGGAATACTTTTCGTGGATGACGTTGTCGTTGTTGTCGTATTACTTGAACAACCCGCCAATAAAAGTGCGGTCGATAATGCAGTCATTTTTAACGTTGAGATTAAATTCATTTCTTTTCCTTTTTTAATTATCAAAATATCCCATTATTTGCGTAAAAATTTGTTATAAACAGCTTTCAATAATGAGGTTGGTAATAAGCGAGAACCTGAGCGCAAGGCAAAGGTGAATAAGCCTGAAAATAAGCCTTGAATACCTAAGCGATGTTTCAATTTAAATAAACGCCATTCTGCTTTCGCTTGGTTTAAACCACGACGACGCCCTACCATGCCATTACCCACGCGGGCATAAACTAAAATGTCCGGCAAGTTTGCCACTTTTTGACCTTGCGCCACGAGCTTAATCCACAGGTAATAATCTTCCTGTAAATCTTCATATCCACCACAATTAATGACCGCACTTTTTTGATACGCCACCGTCATGTGATTGAAAGGACAACGTTTTTGCGTAAATTTAACGATATCTTGTGCTTCAGTCGGCACATTACGATATGCCACGATGTCTTGAATATTTTCGCCAAACTCAGCAATCTGCCCACCGAAAATAATCGTATCTGGATGTTGCTCAATAAACGCCACTTGCTTCGCAAAACGCTCAGGCACACAAATATCATCGGTGTCCATACGGAAGACCCAATCGTGAGAACAATGTTTTAATCCTTCATTGAGCGCTTTGCCTAAGCCTAAGTTCTTTGGCAACTTCACTAAGTTTAAGGGTAATTTGGTTTCGAATTCAGAAACCACGGCTTCCAATTCTGGCGTTACTGCACCGTCAAACACCAATACGATCTCATCTGCTGGATGGGTTTGAGCCACTAAACTTTCAAAACATTCTCTTAAATATTGTGGATTTTCCTTAATGTATAAGGACATTAAAACTGAAAATTTCATACTTCTCTATCTAATAAGTTATCTACATAAACCGTTTCAAATTAATTGCCAATTTAGGTGAAATTAAAACCACAAAGGCAATGATTAGCTGCTTAATACTTTTCGTTAATTTAAAAATTTCAAAATAGTAAAAAGCGGCTTTACGGGATAAATTCATAATATGTGGGTAGGCCAACATATATTGTGCGTTGATGGCAAAATTCTTTTCTTGCTCTGCCGTTTTCACATAATTTTCACGGATATAATCAATCGCTTTTTGCGTATTAGTCGTATCCGTTGATACGCTAGAACGCTTAGTATGGAACGTACAATAAGTTAATGGTTCTGCTACTTTGCACGCTTTAAACGTTGGATCTTGCACAAGTTTCAGCAAGAAATCATAGTCTTCCAATGAACGAAGTGCGGTCGATAATCCACCGATTTTTAAAAACAGATCTTTTTTCACCCCAATCATCGGCATACCACCTATTTTATTCGCCAGTAAAATTCGCTCTACGCTAATCTCTTGAGGCTCAATCGGGTTGGTCACATAGCTAAAGCCTTCATTCACCATTTCACATTTAGCTGGATGATAAACAAAATTAACATCGGGATGCTCGGCAATCACATCGGCTAATGTCTGACATTTATCATTTGCAAAAAGATCGTCATCATCAAGGAATAACAACCAATCATTATCGGCATTTCTTGCCCCGATATTACGACTTTCTGCGGCACCTTGGTTGGTTTCGTTACGAATGACTTTAACTGCAAATGGATAAGATTGTGTCACTTCAACGGGTTCTTTCGAGCAATCATCCACAATCACCACATCAAAATTATAGGTGGTTTGCTTGGTTAAACTTTCCAATAAGGCAGGAATTTCTTCTTTCCGATTATAAGAAGGCACGATGATACTAAACATCTTTCGGCTCCTTTTGTTTAAATAAAATAAGTTGTTTACCGTGAGTGCCAAAAAGCGATAAGAACATCAGCATGACAAACATAATACCTGGGAAAGCAAAGGTGTCCGCTTTGATATTACAGAACGCTAAAATCACAAAGGCAGAAAGGATAAATTTCCAGCTACCATCAAACCAGTTTAAGGCGACTTTGCGTACAAAATAGAATGTCACGGCAAAACACACTAAAGCATAAGACACACCACCATAAAGAATTTGGCGTAAGAAACCAGAGTCTGTATGTCCATAATAACGACCAACTTCTAACTCACCTGTCATATACATACCATCGCCATAAATGAACTGCTTAAGTGTTGGCATAAAGAGATGGTTTTTCATCAATGTATCCGTTGACGAACTGACAAATCCTGCACCATGTAATAAATTAATCACGGGCTCTAAAGCATGTGCTACATAAGGATTTTCAGGTAAGAAATAGGCCAGTAATAATACCAAAACAGCAAATGCAATGAGTGATGGCACATAACGCCATTTGAAATACACTAAAATGCTCACAACCGATAACAGAAGGAATGTACGTCCTGAAATCAAGCCAATACATAGCATAAAAAACACTAAAATACTTGGAAGCGTATTATGTTTAGCGTTGTAAGCCAGTAAGAAATGCAACAGCATCAAATAGAATAAACTCAATTGGAAAAAGGCCGTTGCAGTGATGTTATATAGTCGATATTCCTGTTCTGAACCATAAAAACGTGCGGGCAACACCGCATTGGTTGAAAGCAAGAAATCAATCATAAATGATGCACCGAGTAAGCCAATCACGCCCACAACAAACTGCACCACCACACCAAATTGTAAATCACGCACCACCTTCAGTTGACCATTTACATTGGCATAGAAGGCATTATAAAGTCCCACGCCGAAGATAAATAAAATCAGCTCTTTCACATACATGGTGATGACAGAAAAATCTCGCGTACCGTTAACTAAAAGCGGAATCACACTAAATGCAATCAGCCCAATGATAACGGCTAAACTATCCACTGGCACGGTAATACCTTGTGGTTTCTGCTTTTTAAGATACTGATAAGCCAATACAGCCAATGCCGCTAAACCAGCGACGAATGACATTCGTACGACATGAAACAGCCAAGGATCGTAAAGATAAAAAAGATTAAAAAGTGCGGTCATTTTTACGTTATTTTCCTAAATTCTTTTTCACTGCTAAGATTTTTTTGAGTGGATATTTAATTAATTTCTTCACTAAATTATTAGATTTTGAACCACGAATCGCTTCCAAATTACTCACTAATTGTGGATTTTCAATGGCCATAAGTGGACGAACCACATTGTTATTAATCTGGAATTGAGTTTCAAATAATAAGAAATCATCAGCAAGCCAAAACGGTTTTTCTTGTTCGAGTTGTTTCAAAAATGCACGTGCCACTGATTTTTTGATTAAGTATGCCACCGTACCTGCAAAATAACTTTTATATGGATAAGCCACGGTGACATCACCAATAGTTTGGCGTAAAAATGAAAAAGTGGTTGGATAATTAATTTCTAATTCCACATCATCAAATTCCGCAATTTTTGACTGCCCGATTAATACAATATCCGCATCACATTTTTCGGTTAAAAGTGCGATCGTTTTTGGCGATAAATTTGAATTGAATAACGCATCATCTTCACAGACTAACGCATAGTCATTTTCCGTCACATTTTGATCTTCTACAATCTGACGATAAACCGCTAAATGACTTAATGTACAACCAATTTCGCCTTTTGTGACGTTGCGTCCATAGTGCTGTTCAAACTTCGTTGGATTGAATACTTCTGCCAATTCATTCCACTCTTTTTGCATGGTATTAATCGCTGAAAATACAACGAAATCTGCTGTATCCGGTTGAGCAAAAAACAGCTCACGACGCTGAACATCTTTATCTAGTGAAATCAAATATTTATTCATAATTATCTCAAATTTGGTTTTTGCAGTATTTTGATTACAACAAACGGAAATAGTTGCAAATTATACTAAAGAAATAGTCCTATGGCATGGCTTTTAACACAACTTTAAAAAGCCTTAAAAAAATAACCGCACTTTAAATGCTTAAAGCGCGGTCTATTTTAAATGGATTAATATGTTATTTCTTTCAATTAGAAAATTGCAGTCGCTAAACCGACTACAACACTTAAAGAAAGCACTACAGCTAACATTGCGTAACCAAAATCACTCATTTTAATTTCCCACTTGTTTAGTTAAAGATAACCCATTCTAACAATAAAGCACGTTTTTTCAAAAATTTTTTATAATTTACTTAACCTATTTGGTGACAGTCTTTATAATAGGAAAAATTCTCTAGAGGCAAAATTATGGCAACAATTAAAGATGTCGCAAAAATGGCTGGTGTTTCCACCACCACTGTTTCACACGTAATTAATAAAACCCGTTTTGTAGCAAAAGAAACCGAAGAGGCGGTGATGCAAGCCATTAAAAGCTTGAAGTACTCACCAAGTGCTGTTGCTCGGAGTTTGAAAGTCAACACGACAAAATCCATTGGGATGATTGTGACAACCAGTGAATCCCCTTATTTTGCTGAAATCATTCATGCCGTTGAAGATCATTGTTATCGTCAAGGCTATTCACTTTTTTTGTGTAATACACAAAATGATCCTGAAAAAATTAAAAACCACGTCGAAATGCTTACCAAAAAACGCGTAGATGGTTTATTGGTAATGTGTTCTGAATACACACAACATTCACTTGATGTGCTTTCTAGTTTCTCGTCTGTGCCGATGGTGGTAATGGATTGGGGTCCAAATACAGATACCGATATCATTGAAGATAACAGCTTTACGGGCGGTTACCTTGCTACTAAGCATTTAATTGATTGTGGTCATAAAGAGATCGGTCTTATTGCGGGTGAATTAGATAAAACGACGGCAAGAACCCGTTACGAAGGCTTTGTAAAAGCCATGAATGAAGCCAATCTACCGATCCATGAAAATTGGATTATGGAAGGTTTCTTCGAACCTGAGGACGGTTACGAGTGTATGAATAAAATTCTTGCACAAGACAGCCTACCTACTGCCGTATTCTGTTGTAATGATGTGATGGCATTAGGTGCAATTTCTGCGATTACGGAAAAAGGCTTGCGTGTGCCTGATGATATCTCGATTATTGGCTATGATAATATTCACTCATCGCGTTTCTATGCACCCCCACTCACAACGATTCACCAATCGAAGTCTCGTTTAGGTGCACAAGCGGTTAATCTTTTATTTGAGCGTATTGCCAATAAAGATAACGATAATCACGAAAAACACCGCATTGCGATCCATCCTGAACTCGTTATTCGAAAATCAGTTCGCAACCTTAAATAAACATTAAACTTTTCGACCGCACTTTGAATTTTATCTAAAAAAGTGCGGTCATTTTTTACTTATTTTAGCCTTTTTTGATTTAATGCAAGTTTTTGACGTATAGCATTTGATCCCGATACATATTTTTGGTTATATCTCCCCTAGTTTTATTTTTTTCTTTATCGGAGTTCATATGACTGATGAGTATCGCACTCTCCGCCATAACATTAATATGCTAGGGCGTTTTCTTGGAGAAACCATTAATGATGCACAAGGCGAAGACATTCTCACCTTAATTGAAAATGTTCGTCAATTGTCCAAACAATCTCGAGCGGGTGATAGCCAAGCACGTAAAACATTGTTGGATACCCTTTCCACCATTTCAAATGAAAATATTATTCCTGTTGCACGAGCATTCAGCCATTTTCTTAATTTAACGAATATCGCTGAACAATACCAAACGGTCTCTCGCCAACACAAAGATTTACAATCTTCTAATCGTTCATTAAGTGCTTTATTCCAACGCTTAAAAGCATTAAATACTTCAAAAGAAGAAGTTTACAAAACCGTTGAAAACTTGCTCATTGAGCTAGTATTAACCGCACACCCAACCGAAACCACACGACGTTCGTTAATCCACAAACACGTTGAGATCAATAAATGCTTAAGCAAATTAGAGCACGATGATTTGACGCCTAAAGAACGCGGCATTATTGAACGCTTGCTACTTCGTTTAATTGCTGAAGCATGGCATACCAATGAAATCCGTACCGTTCGCCCGACGCCATTCGATGAAGCAAAATGGGGCTACGCCATGATTGAAAACAGCCTATGGCAAGGGGTGCCGGAATTCTTACGTCAATTAAATGAACATGCTCGTGAATTTTTGGGGTACGATTTACCAGTAGGCTTACGTCCTGTCCGAATTTCTTCTTGGATGGGTGGTGACCGTGATGGCAACCCATTTGTTACTTCAAAAATTACTCAACAAGTACTCTATTTTGCTCGTTGGAAAGCAGCAGATTTATTCTTAAATGACATTAAATCTCTTGCTGATGAATTATCTATGGTGAAATGCACATCAGAATTTACCGCAAAATATGGTGAGCATTTAGAGCCTTATCGTTTTGTAGTCAAAGCACTTCGTGCAAAACTTATCGCCACCCTAGATTACTTTGATGATTGCCTAGCAAATCGTCCGCCACGCGTAAGCCAAGCGGATATCATCATGGAAGATAATCAACTTTGGGAACCACTTTATGACTGCTATCAATCATTAATGGCGTGTGGCATGCGGATTATCGCTAATGGTTCATTATTAGATATTTTGCATCGTATTCGTTGTTTTGGTGTCACTCTTTCACAAATGGATATCCGTCAAGAAAGTACCCGTCATACCGATGCTATTGCTGAAATCACTCGTTATCTTGGCATTGGCGATTATGCACAATGGAGCGAAGCAGAAAAACAATCTTTCTTAGTACGCGAGTTAAATTCTCGTCGCCCATTAATTCCAACCCATTGGGAGCCATCTGCTGAAACCCAAGAAATTTTAGATACTTGCAAAGTCATTGCTCAACAAAAACAAGGCGTGATTGCTTGCTATATTATTTCAATGGCGAGAAGTGCCTCTGATGTGCTTGCTGTGCATTTATTATTAAAAGAAGCAGGCGTGCCTTATCACATTCCTGTCGTGCCACTTTTTGAAACCTTAGATGACTTAGATGCATCTGAAGGGGTCATGCGTCAATTATTCAATATTGGTTGGTATCGTGGCGTGATTAACAATCATCAAATGGTGATGATTGGTTATTCTGACTCTGCTAAAGATGCAGGTATGATGGCGGCTTCATGGGCACAATATCGTGCACAAGAAGCATTAGTTAATCTAACCGAAGAACTAGGTATTGAACTCACTTTATTCCATGGTCGTGGTGGTACAATCGGTCGAGGTGGTGCACCTGCACATGCGGCATTACTTTCTCAGCCACCGCGCTCACTCAAAAATGGTTTACGTGTGACTGAACAAGGGGAAATGATTCGCTTTAAACTTGGTTTACCCGAAGTTGCGGTTGAAACCTTTGATCTTTATGCCAGTGCAATTTTAGAAGCAAACTTACTTCCACCGCCAGAACCAAAAGCAGAATGGCGTACTGTGATGGATGAGCTTTCCGCAACTTCATGCGACATTTACCGTAGTGTTGTTCGTGGAGATAAAGACTTCGTGCCTTATTTCCGCAGTGCCACACCGGAACAAGAACTGTCTAAACTACCACTTGGCTCTCGCCCTGCAAAACGTAATCCAAATGGTGGCGTAGAAAGCTTGCGTGCCATTCCATGGATTTTTGCTTGGATGCAAAACCGCTTAATGCTACCGGCATGGCTTGGTGCAAGTGCGGCAATTCAAAAAATTGTAGATGAAGGCAAAGGTCACATTATTGAAGAAATGTGTAAGGCTTGGCCATTCTTCTCTACCCGCGTGGGCATGTTAGAAATGGTATTCAGTAAAACCGATACTTGGCTTTCTGAACAATATGATCATAACTTAGTGAAAAAAGAGCTTTGGTACTTAGGTGAAAATCTGCGTAATCAACTGAATGCAGATATTAAAACCGTGCTTTCGCTTTCTCACAAAGATGAATTAATGGCAGACTTGCCATGGATCGCCGATTCTATTGCGTTACGTAATGTTTATACGGATCCGCTCAATCTCCTTCAAGTAGAATTGCTCCGTCGTTTCCGTGAATCGCCTGAAAACCCAAGCCCTGATGTCGAACAAGCCCTGATGATTACTATCACAGGTATTGCCGCAGGTATGCGAAATACGGGCTAGTTACGGCAACTAAAAATAAGTGCGGTCAAAAATAATGATAAATTTGGCCGTACTTTTTGTTTTCTATTTCTTGCGGTATCATACGCGCAATTTACTTGATGAAGGAAAACCCAATGACAACTGATATTCAAAAACTCGATCCCGATGCAGCGATTGATCTTGCTTATGATATTTTCTTAGAAATGGCAGGCGAAAATCTCGATCCCGCTGATATTATGCTATTCAATCTGCAATTTGAAGATCGTGGTGCAGTCGAGTTTGTCGAAACAGCAGACGATTGGGAACAAGAAATTGGGGTATTAATCGATCCTGACGCTTTTGCTGAAGTTTGGGTGGGTTTAGTGAATGATAAAGATGAAATGGATGATGTGTTTGCAAAATTCTTAATTTCACATCGAGAAGAAGATCGCGAATTCCACGTTATTTGGAAAAAATAATCACTCTTCTCTCTATATCAATTTACAAACTAAAACCGGTTTAATTAAAAATTAAACCGGTTTTTGCTTAACAAATGCGTGGTAAAGGTTCGTTGCGTGGTAAGTCTAATAAACGACTTTGACCGAAAAGACCAACTGCACGAACTTTGCCATCAGTCGTTACCTCGCCGATTACGGCCGCATTTTCACCTAATGGATGGTTACGAAGTGCGGTCAGAATTTCAGCTGTTTTTGCTTTATCTGCCACAATTACCAATTTGCCTTCATTAGCAAAATTCAACGCATCCAAACCGAGTAATTCGCAAATACCGCGTACTTCCTGACGAATTGGTAATACCGTTTCATCAATTTGAATCCCCACTTTCTGTGCCTGCGCAAATTCGTGAAGTACCGCATTCACACCACCACGGGTCGCATCGCGTACGGCTTTCACGCCTTCAATCGGACGAATACAATCAATAAGCGGTGCAAGCACGGCGCAATCACTGCATAAATCAGTTTGAATACCGAGATTTTCACGTAAATTCAAAATGGTTGCACCATGATCACCCAAAGTACCACTCACAATAATCTGATCGCCAGGCTGAATACGATGCACGCCCCAGTCGAGCCCGTTTGGAATCACACCAATACCTGCCGTATTGATAAACACTTTATCTATCGCGCCTTTTTGTACCACTTTGGTATCACCTGTTACCACTTGAATACCGGCTGACTGACAAGCTTTTGCCATCGATTGAATCAATTTTTTTAAGGTTTCCAGTGGCAAGCCTTCTTCTAAAATAAATCCACAAGACAAATATTTTGGTACGGCACCGCATACCGCGACATCGTTAGCGGTACCACATACAGCGAGTTTACCAATGTCGCCACCTGGGAAAAAAATCGGATCAATCACAAAGCTGTCAGTTGAAAAAGCTAATGTTCCACCCAAAGCGTTCATTTCTTGTAACGCAATGCGAGCCTGATCTTCACCTTGTGAAAGTATCGGGTTATCAAATGCCTCGACAAAATAATCGCGGATCAACTCTTGCATGGTGGCACCGCCATTTCCGTGTGCCATCGTAATAAAATCAGTCATTGTTTTATTCCCGTCTGTATTGATAATAGGCTGCACATGCCCCTTCAGAAGACACCATCAATGCACCATAGGCATTGTCTGGATTACATTTTTTAGCAAATAATGGGCAATCAGCCGGCTTGCATTTACCGATTAATACATCACCGCAACGAGAATCTGGATCATCAGCAACTTGATGTGGCTGACAAGCAAAATGCGCTTCTGCATCAAAGCATTGGTAATCATCTGTCAGTTCTACGCCAGATTCTGCAATTTCGCCCAATCCACGCCATTCGCTACTGGCTTTCAAGCGGAATACTTCACTGATTGCCCGTTGTGCCAACAGATTGCCATGTTGATGCACAATACGTTTATACTGATTTTCCACTTCACAGCGTTGTTCAACAATCTGTGTCACCAACATTAAAATTGCTTGTAGGATATCTAAAGGCTCAAAACCAGTGATCACAAAAGGCTTATGATAGGTGTCACACAATTCTTGATAAGGTTCAGAACCAATCACCATGCTGACATGACCTGGCGCAATAAAGCCATCAATCTTTACTTGTCCCTGTGACAATAAGCTGTGTAATGTCGGGATGATGGTAATATTTTGGCATACCACAAAAAAGTTTTTTACCTGCTGTTTTTTCGCTTGTTGCAAGGTAATTGCAGCACTCGGCATGGTTGTTTCAAAACCAAGTGAAAAGAACACGACTTTTTTATCTGGATTATTTGATGCGATATTCAATGCATCGAGCGGTGAATAAACGATACGAACATCCGCACCCTGTGCTTTAGCTTCCAATAACGAGCCTAGACGTCCGCGTACTCGCATCGCATCACCGAAAGTACAGAAAATGACTTCTGGGCGACGAGCAATCTCAATACATACATCAATTCGTCCCATCGGTAATACACACACCGGGCAGCCTGGACCGTGAATAAATTCAATGCTTTTGGGTAATAAACGATCCAGCCCAAATTTAAAAATGGTATGAGTATGTCCGCCGCAGACCTCCATTAGATATAACGGATTTTCTGGCGTAAAGTGCGGTTGGTTTTCCATTATTTTTTGTAGTCGCTGTAACAGACTTTTAGCCAGTTCAGGATCACGAAATTCATCAACAAACTGCATTTGATGCTCCTATCGTTCTTGCGCTTTTAACCAATCTAGCCATTGCTGTAACCCTTCTCCACTTTGAGAAGACAACTGGATGACCTCAATTGTGGGATTCACTTGTTTCGCATAAGCAATACATTTTTCCACATCGAAATTTAAGTACGGCAGTAAATCTACTTTGTTTAAAATCATTAACTTCGAAGCCGCAAACATATGTGGATATTTGAGTGGTTTATCTTCGCCTTCTGTTACAGATAAAATCACTACTTTAGCATGCTCACCTAAATCAAATTCTGACGGACAAACTAGATTTCCGACATTTTCAATAAACATCAGACTATTTTCCTGTGGCTGCAATTTCACCAATGCATTACCAATCATTTGTGCATCTAAATGACAACCTTTTCCCGTATTAACTTGAATCGCCGGCACACCCGTTTGACGAATACGATCCGCATCATTTTCTGTTTGTTGATCCCCTTCGATCACATAACAAGGATAGTCATTTTTTAATGCATTTAATGTGGTCGTCAACAAAGTTGTTTTGCCTGAACCTGGACTTGAAACAAGGTTAAGTGCCAAAATGTGTTGATTGGCAAAAAAGCGACGATTCATATCGGCTAATTGATTGTTTGCGCCAAGAATATCTTGTTCTACTTTCAGTAATCGTTGCTGAGTTTCATCTTGTTGTGGAGAGTCTGGCATGCGGAAGGCGGAGTGAGAAAAATTAGGTAGTTTTGTTGCATGTTGCGCATTGGAATCATGATGAACATGCGGTAATTCTCCGATTCTGACTTGGTCTGGATGGCCACAGCCACAGGTTGTACACATAAGTCACCTCAATAATGTTTCGTTTATTCTGTAAATACTTAGAATCTATGGTAATTCACATGCGTTAGAATACCATATTCTCTATCTTAAATATATTCTTTGAAGAGAGATAAATACATACTATCAAGTAGTTAGCGTATTTTATATTCAAAAGATCAGGTTAAATTTGCCAATTTAGACGTCTTGCTATTTTACGGCAATTTCTTTCACTCTAAATTCGGTGCCACTTCGACGTTGTAAACATGCACTGTGACAATGTGGACAGCAATCTTGATAGGCTTCAATCTCAACTTCCTTTTGACATTGCCAGCACCATGCAATCGCAGGTAAATGAATAAAATGTAACTGACAGTTTTCAGCAACGGTATCTTTGCGCATAATTTCAAAGCAAAATTCTACCGCACTTTGCTCGACACAAGACAGTGCCCCAATTTCTAGCCAAATATCTGTCACTTCATGGATTTCATGCTTTTTCTGTTGTTGATCAATAATTTCCATAATATTCTGACAGAGAGACATCTCATGCATGATTTTCTCCTTAAAATAAAAAAGCAGTCTGTTCCAATTTTACTCTTTTTTGATGTTTATTTTCAGCATTTCTGTGTTTCGTTGTTCGATATTTAAACGTTGTTTGAAAAATTTTTACTGGTACTCGTACAAGAAATCATTTTAGTGGCACAAAATTAATACCGCTATGTTGCAATAAAGTATTCATTAAATCATTATTTTGTTCAAACTGGCTACATTTGCCTTTGAGCTGAATTAAGCGAATTCTCAAGTGAGCCAATTCATGGATCCGTTTTGATACTTCTCGAATATGTCGATCTAGCAGCTCATTAATTTCCCTTTCCTGCTCTTGAGTAGCACATTGAGGATTGAGCAACATTTTGATTTCTTTTAGTGAAATATCCAAACTGCGGCAATAGCAAATGAAAGAAAGTTGTTTCAAATGCTCTTCCGTATAAACGCGAAAATTACCACTTGTTCGCTTGGCGGGTTCGATTAATCCTTGCTTTTCATAGAAACGTACGGCTTCTACCGTACAGCCAACGATATTGGCTAGCTGACCAATTTTCATTTTTTATTAAATTACACTTGACTCTGAAGTTACTTCATATTTTATACTTTATCACAGTATTCACATGTTAGAAAAGGAGAACTTCCATGAAAAAAACAGCATTACTTATCACAGCACTATTCGGTGCTTCACTCGCTAATGCACATAATGTTTGGTTGGAGCCCGTTAAGGATGTAAAAGGGCAATATGTGGTTAAATTTGGTCATGAGGAAACTGAAACCTATCCTCAAAGCAAATTAAAAGCGGTACGCCTACTTGATGCTAAAGGCCAATTGCAAAATGCCACAGTAAACTTTAAAGAAGGCGAAGCACACTTTGCTGCACCTGATGCGGCCATCGCATTTATTCGCTTTGATAATGGCGTTTGGTCAAAATTGCCAAGCGGTAAATATGTCGAAAAAACCAAACAGCAAGCACCTGAAGCTGTACTCAGTGTTAACCCAGTCAAATTCGGCAAAGCGATTTTACACTGGGATGCTCAAGCAAATAAATCACACAACATGGATTATGAATTAATCCCTCAAAGTGAACCAAAAGCGGGACAACCACTTGATATTCTCGTGTTAGTAAAAGGTAAACCTGTGCAAGGCATCAAAGTAGGTTTAGGCGAAGATCACCCATTCAACTTAACCAATGAAAAAGGTATCGCACAATTCACCCCTAAAGCGGGTTATAACAAAGTTTGGGCTGAATTTGACGAGCCAGTTAAAGACAATCCTGACTATACCAAACGTAGTGTTGAATATATGCTAACTTTTGACGCGAAATAATGAAAAGAGTTGTATTTTTAACCGCACTTTTCACCTGGCTGTGCGCACCATCAGCATTGGCTCATAGTTTGCATGTTTTTGCACAATATGATGGACGCACAGTTTCTGGCAAAGCCTATTATTCCGATATGACCCCAGCGGCAGAAACCTATATGGAGATTTTGCAAGCTGGCCAGGACTCCCCTCTATTGGAAGGTAAAACGGATCGCGATGGGCAATTTGCCTATCCGATCAATACCACTGCCGAAGGTGCCATTAAAGTAGTGATAGAAGGTGAAGAAGGACATCGTGCCTCAATAGTTGCCAACAAAGTATCTGCGCAAACCACTAATAACAGTGACAATGCATTGATATTGGTCCGCGAAGATATTTCTAAATTAAAAGACAAAATTTACCTGCACGATATTATTGGCGGTATCGGCTATATTGTTGGTATTTTTGGCTTATGGGCATTGATTAGAGCCTCAAAGATGACGCGTGCGTCGCAATCTAAGGAAAGATAATATGCATTTATCGGAAGGTGTGTTGCATACACCCGTATTGCTTGGTGGTGCAGCTGTCGCATTAGTCTGCGTAATGATTGGTCTTAAACGACTCAATTCGCAGCAATTGCCGCTAACAGCATTGTTTGCCGCTGCTTTTTTTGTTGCTGGAACCATTCATGTACCGGTAGGCATTGGTAGCGTGCATCTCATCTTAAACGGCATGGCCGGCCTGTTTCTCGGCTGGGCCGTTTTCCCTGCTTTTTTAATCGCATTGGTATTACAAGCTCTGCTCTTTTCCTTTGGGGGATTTGCTGTATTAGGTGTCAATTTATGCGTGATGGCATTACCTGCCCTTCTTGTACATTGGCTATTTGCAAAAAGACTTGAAAATGACAATTCCCGTCGCACTCAAATTGCAGCAGGTATTGGTGCTGGTGTGATCGGAGTTGGCGGTTCAGCCTTGCTCGCTTCTTTAGTCTTGGCTCTGGATGGCGGTAAAGCCTATAGCGATCTGATCATGCTTCTAGTGATATCACATATTCCCGTATTTATTATCGACAGTATCGTCAGTGTCGGTGTGGTCTTATTGTTAAACAAAATGTATCCAACAGCGCTCAGTGTGGTGAAATGAATTTCCTTGCTATTTTTCAACCGCACTTACGATTAATTTATGTGTTTTTGTGTGGACTTATCGTCAGCACAATGACACATATTTCAACGCTTATTATCCTTAATCTGCTCATATTCATCGGATTACTTATTGCGCTAATACGCTATCGAAAATCCCTCACCGGTTATTTCAAATATTGGCTGAAACTGAATTTCTTCACTTTGCTTGTTTGGTTGACCTTAAGTTGGAAAATCACTGAACAAGGCTTAGCATTAAATCCAATGGGTATTCAGCTCGCGCTACTCATCACGCTACGTTTTAATTTAATTTTAAGCTTAACTCGCCTCTTGTTAATTGATATGAACGAGAGCCTTTTATTGCAAGCGCTGTGTCGTTTGCCATTGCCTGAAAAACTACTTCACCTATTTGTTCTGACCGTGCGTTATATTTCTGTACTTGGTGATGTACATAAAAAAATGGATATGGCAATGCGTGCGCGCGGATACCAGCCAAAACTTAACGGTAGAACCTTATTTATCGCCGCGCAACGTGTGGCATTATTATTAATTCACGCTCTCGTTAAAGCAGAAAAAACAGAAATGGCGCTAAAAGCTCGTGGCTTTCATCTGCATAATGTGAAAAAAACACAGGATAAATCTTGATGAACGTCCTCGAAGTCAAACAATTACAGATCATGCGTGACCAGCGCGTGATTATTGATAACCTTTCTTTTGAACTTCCTGAAGGCCATCGCCTTTTTTTACAAGGTGATATTGGTTGTGGGAAATCGACATTACTACATTGCTTATTAGGTTTTATACCTTACCAACAAGGAGAAATTCGCTGGTTCGGTAATCTATGTCGACAAGAAAAAGATTTTGTACCATTGCGTGGAAAAATAGGCATCTGTTTCCAGCATGCGGGCGATCAACTTTTTGGTCCAACCGTACTTGATGATGTGGCCTTTGGTCCACTCAATCAAGGGTTAAACAGAGATGAAGCCTATCAAATTGCATTACAGCAATTGGAACGTCTGAATATTGTTGGATTAAAAGATCGCTCTGTGAATACCTTATCTGGTGGTGAACAGAATTTTACAGCTCTGGCGGGCGTACTGGCGATGCAGCCAAAAGTATTATTACTTGATGAGCCAACGAATGGACTCGATGTAAAAAATATCGCCAAACTGACCGCACTTTTACGCGAATTACAGTTGCCAATGCTTATTGCTTCACATGATTTACACTTTAGTGAAACACTAGCGGATTCCTGTTTATCTTTAGCTACGGATAACGATGGCTAAATGCGTTCATAATTCGTAAGGAAATAATTCAATAAAAAACGGGCGAACCATTTAAGTTCGCCCGTCATTCATTTATGACGCTAATCAAGCCACAAGTGCGGTTTCTTTTAAGCGATTTTTTAATTTCGCATATTCAGTTACCACATAGCGTTCAGCCCAGGCTTGGTCTTCGATTTTCTCGATACGAACCGCGCTGTATTTGTATTCCGGTGTTCTAGAACCCGGGTTCAAATGTTCAGCGGTTAATTCGTTACATTTACCGATCCACCATTGATAGGTCATATAACAAGCACCTTTGTTTGTACGCGTACTCACATCTGCGCGAGAAATTACTTTACCACGCGGAGAAGCAATCCAAACCAAGTCGTTATTTTTAATACCTAATTCTTTGGCATCTTGATCGTTCATTTGTACGAATCCCGGCTCATCCGCAAGTGCAGCTAGAGCGCGGCAGTTACCGGTCATTGAACGGCAAGAATAGTGACCGACTTCACGCACGGTAGAAAGTACCAATGGGAACTCTTCAGAAAGATCTTCCATCGGTGGCTCCCAGTCACAGGCGAAAAACTCAGCTTTGCCGTTCGGACGGTCGAAGATTTGGCCTTTATACAAGTATGTTGTGCCTTGATCTTCAGGGCCTTCATCAGTACATGGCCATTGGATATAACCCAAGCCTTCCATTTTTTCGTAAGTTGCCCCTTTATAAATTGGACAAAGCGAACGAAGTTCATCCCAAATTTCTTTGGTATTGTTATAGTGCATTGGGTAGCCCATTGCTGTAGCAAGTTCGCTAATGATTACCCAGTCATCCTTGACGTTGCCAGTTGGTTCAACGGCTTTATAGAAACGTTGGAAACCACGGTCAGCAGCACTATATACACCTTCATGTTCAGCACAAGAAGTCGCAGGTAATAAAATATCTGCTTCTGCGGCTGTTTGAGTCATGAAGATATCTTGAACGATGAGAAGTTCAACTTTCTCGAAGGCTTTTTTAACCGCATTAATATCAGGCTCAGTTTGTAATGTATCTTCACCCATGATATAGAATGCTTTAATTTTATCTTCCATGATCGCTTCAGGTACTTCACTCAACGGTACACCTGGTTTGCTTGGAATAGACGGTACGCCCCACGCTTTCGCAAATTTCGCATTAATTTCTGGGTCAGCAAAACTTTGATAGCCTGGTAATGTGTTGAATAACGCACCCATATCGCACGCACCCTGTACGTTATTTTGGCCACGCACTGGGTTTACACCAACATTTGGTTTACCTAAGTTACCGGTAAGCATTGCCAAGCTTGCTAATGCACGTACGGTTTCTACACCTTGACGGAATTGGCAAACACCCATACCCCATAAGATAGTAGCAGTTTCCGCTTTTGCATAAGTGCGGGCAATTTCACGCAACATTTCAGGTTCAATACCGGTAATATGTTGTGTGGATTCCGGTGTATAAGCTTTCACGGTTTCATAGAACGCATCGAAGTTTTCGGTGTGTTCATCAATAAATTTTTGATCTTGTAACCCTTCTTCCAAAATCACATTCATCATCGCATTCAAGAATGCGACGTTAGACCCGTTAGCAAGCGGTGCATAAATATCCGCAATACGGGCTGTTTCGATTTTACGAGGGTCACAAACAATGATTTTCGCCCCTTTTGCTTTGGCGTGGTTAATCCGACGCGCCACAATAGGGTGTGAAGTGGAGGCATTATAGCCAAAAATAAATACGCATTTGGTATCTTCAATCTCAACAATTGAGTTGGACATTGCGCCGTTACCGACCGATTTGAGCAGACCTGTTACAGAAGGGCCGTGTCACACGCGCGCACAACAGTCAATGTTGTTATTTCCTAATACCGCACGGGCGAATTTTTGCATCACGAAGTTCACTTCGTTGCCTGGTCCACGGGAAGAGCCCGTCACCATAATCGATTCGTTACCGTACTTTTCTTTGATTTCACTAAGACGTTTTGCTGTGTAAGAAATTGCTTCTTCCCAGCTCACTGGTGTGAATGGTTCGCCACGTTTGTAGCGGATCATCGGTTGAGTCAGGCGAGGAGTCAGGATTTTTGTATCATGCACAAAATCCCAGCCATAATATCCTTTTAGGCATAACTCCCCTTCGTTTGTCTTGCCGTTTGCACCTTCAGCTCCCACAATTTTGTTGTTTTCCACCAAAAGATGGATTTTACAACCTGAGGCACAATACGGACATACGGTAATTACTTTTTTAATAGCCATAGTAACGTCCTTATTTTAGATACAACACGAGGTTAGAGATAGAATTAGAATAATTAATTCTGGGTATATATTACACCCAAAATCAGTTTATAGTCTTACAAAAAACATGGATTTATTGATATAAAACAGGTTTTCGTAATATTTTTAAAATATGTTTAGAAAATCACCCTCACTTTTTTACAAAACAGGAATCTCTTCAAGCGATCTTCCTTCTTTTAAAAAATCATACATAAATTGCACAGACTCTTTTACGCTTTCTGTCATCGGAAAACCAAAGGAAACCAGATCGGGCTGGAGCCCCACAAAAACAATTTGTTTAATATCTTGTTCCAGTTGCTCGATGAGGTAATTGAGCGGCATATTATGCGTACTCATGAAAAACATTTCAGCAATGCTCTCTTTTTCAATGATTCGGATTTTGCCCGGCGCTAATTCCATATCAGCCGCATCGAAAATTAAAAGCAAATCGGGTTTCATGTCTCGCACAATATGTGCAACATTTTCCGGTGCTGAGCCACCGTCAAGTGCGGTCCAATTTGGCAATGGATTTTCATTCAATAGCTGATAGAGATAAGGGCCCGCACCGTCATCCCCCATCATGCTGTTGCCAACGGTTAAGATCACATTATTCGTCACGACGTTTCACCATAATATACATCACAGGTTCACGCTGAATTGATGCTAACGTATTCATCAGAATTTCGACCCACTCTTGATGTTCTGGGGTGAAATTTGCTTTATTTTCATCCATCGCTTTCGCCAATAAATTGACATGGCTAGAATCAATCACTATTTCACCGAATCGCATTAAGCCGGCAAATTTACGTTTAGCATCCCCTTCTGGAAAGCTATCTACAAAACGTTGATAAGCATCGTAGTCACAAACCAGTAATTTTTTAAAACAATCAATTACGCCAACATGGTGACCAATCGCCAAAGAGTAATACATCACCTGTTTTGCTTGCTCTGGCACCTGTTCATCGTTTTCGACGAAACGTTCGTTTAATAAATAGAAAAAGACTTTCGTTGTCATAACATTCCCATTTTTATAGGGGCAATCACTTGCCCCATCATTAATTATCCCGAAAACGGCATACTAATCGCATGCAAACGATTGACGATTTCGCTTAAACGCGGATCGGCTTCGCGTTCTAGGTATTCACCTAAACGTACACCAAATGGCACTTTGTCATTTTCTGTCATCATTGCCATAAATTGGTTAGCGATGTTGCCACCTTGACGATAACCAGCAAGACGACGTGCTTCACGTTCAAGACTAATACGCAAATCCAACGGAATAGTTGGGAAACGTAATTTAGCTTCTGCGTTAGGATCCGCTTTTTCTTGTTTACCTTTGAGCTTTTGATCAAGCAAGCCTAGTGCTACCGCGAATCCATAAATTGTCGCTGCTGGGGTCGGAGGACAGCCAGGGATG
The DNA here is from genome assembly GCF_001815355.1 of Haemophilus sp. HMSC068C11. GTDB lineage: Bacteria > Pseudomonadota > Gammaproteobacteria > Enterobacterales > Pasteurellaceae > Haemophilus_D. The sequence continues at coordinate 89,282 of NZ_KV820354.1, read as the reverse complement.
TACACATCGATCGGTACGATTTGATCACTACCACCCCAAACACAATAAAGATCATGGAAAATACCGCCACCACAACCACAAGCACCGTAAGAAATACAGATTTTAGGATCGGGAGCAGCTTGGTAAGCACGCATTGCTGGCGTACGCATCGCACGGGTGACCGCACCAGTGAACAATAAAATGTCCGCATGACGAGGTGAAGCTACTACTTTAATACCAAAACGTTCTGCATCGAATGTTGGCGTAATGGTACTGAATATTTCGATTTCACACCCATTACAACCGCCGCAGTCCACACGATAAACGTAAGCTGAACGTTGAATATCTTTCAGCAACGTTTGTTTCATTTTGGCAATATTTTCATCAATACTAAACGGTGTTGATATGCCATTGACCGGCATTGGAATTTGTGTGTTCATCGTCTTTCGCCTCCTGCTAAAACGTTAGGTAAATCAACCGCACTTTGTTCTCGTTGCTCGAGCGCTTTTTTGAAATTCAAACGAACCGGCTCTTTAAAGTCGATTAATTTCATCCGCATATTGGATTCCATATTCGCGGTTTTTTCTAAGCTGTGCTGACGTTTACAAACCGGACAAGTATGCAACTCCGCCAATTTTTGTTTCACTAATTCAGGTTTATCCAAAGTTTGTTTGAATAAATCAATGGTGTAATTCAATTCTTTATAAGAAATAAACGGTTTACCACATTCCTGACAAGTTACTGTTGCAAAGGTTGTTTCTTGGAAAAGATCCTGTTTATTGGTCACTGATAATTCAAAGTCTTGTGTTAATCGAATCGCCTTAGTTGGGCAAACCTCTTCGCAACGGCCACAGAAAATACAACGACCAAGGAATAATGACCAGGTACGTTCGCCTGTCACTGGATCCGTTCTCATGGTCAACGCATTGGCTGGACAGGCAATGGTACAAGCCGCGCAGACTATACATTGATCAGAATTGAGTTCCGGTTTTCCTCTAAAATCATCATCAACTTCATAAGGTTTGAACGGATATTTGGTGGTAACATCACCGGCTTTAAATACCGTTTTTAGTAATTTAAACATTTTCCGCCTCCCCTATTTCAATGGTGAATTTTTACGTTCGATACCGTAGCGTTCAATCTCTTTATAATCCACGGTTTTCGCTTTGCGTTTACGTACATCCACCACGGTGACACGGTCGGTACAAGAATAGCAAGGGTCAAGACTACCAATAATAAGTGGCGCATCAGACACAGTGTTGCCACGCAACATATAGCGCAAGGTTGGCCAGTTAGCATAAGTGGCAGCACGACAACGCCAACGGAAAAGTTTTTGGTTGTCGCCTAGCATTGACCAGTGAATATCCTCACCACGTGGCGCTTCCGTAATCCCTAAAGCAAAACGTCCTGGCGTATAATTGAAACCTTCTTTTAAGATTTCACCACTCGGCAAATTGTCCACCATGTAATCAATGATATTCATAGACTCAAACACTTCATTAATCCGCACTTTCACACGGGATAATACATCACCATTTGCTTCAGTGAAGAGATTGAAAGGGATATCGCCATAACCGGAGAATGGGTGTACTTTACGCACATCACGCGCAAAGCCAGAACCACGAATCATTGGACCAACCGGGCTAAAGTCACGCGCGATATCTTTTGCCAAGACACCGACACCCACCGTACGTTGTTCCATATTCGGTGTATTTAATAAAATATCGGTTAAGGTTTTAAGTTCTTCACGCATTTCGCCGATAAGTTTGATACATTGCTCACGTTGATGTTTCAACATGTCACGACGCACACCGCCGATTAGGTTAATACCATAGGTTTTACGTGCACCGGTTAGCACTTCTGCCAAGGTCATAGATTTCTCACGAACGCGGAAGAATTGCATAAAGCCAGTATCAAAGCCGGTAAAGTGACTAGATAGACCTAAGTTTAATAAGTGACTGTGTAAACGTTCTACTTCTAATAAAATCGCACGAATCCATTCAGCGCGTTTTGGAATTTGAATCCCTAAAGCGCTTTCCACAGAATTGGCGTAGGCCACACTATGTGTGAAACCACAAATTCCGCACACACGGTCAGCAAGGAAGTTAACTTGGTCGTAATCCATACGGGTTTCTGCCAATTTTTCCATACCACGGTGCACATAGAACAAACGATAGTCCGCATCAATGATATCTTCCCCATCCACGAACAAACGGAAGTGTCCAGGTTCATCGGAAGTGATATGTAACGGGCCAAGTGGAACGATACGTGCTTCGCCTTTTTCGTTAATAAATTCGTATGTTTCTGTCGCAGTTGTCGGATCGGGACGTAAACGGTAATCCATTGAGTCTTTACGTAATGGATAAAGATCATCCGGCCAATCATCTGGCAACACTAAGCGGCGTTGGTCTGGTAAACCGACGGCTTTCAAACCATACATATCGAATAATTCACGTTCGCCCCAAACAGCCGCTTTGACTTTTGGTGTCACAGACGGAAATTCTAAGCTCACAGGATCAACTAAGGCTTTAATAGTGATAAAAGTTTTCACTTCCCCTTCCATGGAAAGCACGTAGTACACTGCATAGTTGCCATGAATTGAACGTTCATCATTCCCGAATACCAACGGTAACCAACCTTCATGTTGATAATAAAGGTATTCAACAACATCAGGTAACATATTGGTTTTAATGGTAAGTGTAACCTGATTGGGTGTTGACCACTCCTCATCCAAAATGGTATTTGGAAATTTTGCATTGACTGCTTCAATGTAATTTTTGCCAATCATTTTGGCTGGATCGACTGATGTATTTTTAGTTAATTCCATATATTTATCCCTCCTGTCGATCATTGCGCTAAACTTTGCCAAGGTAAAACTAACATTTCACCAAAAGACACTTGTTCAGATCCGAGTACAATTCCGACCGCACTTTTTAATAACTGCAAAATTGGTTCGGCAATATGAATACCCATAATAAACATGAATAACAGTAAAATTGCCATCGCCACGAGTGAAACTTTGTTCACATCCCCCACTTCAACATTATCCGGTTGTTTGCCTAATACGGTTTTTAATACCATCAAAGACAATCCAGCTAACACGATAGTGAGTAAAATTAAACAGAACACCATTAACCAAGTTTTACCTGCGTAAATACCGGCAACAGCAATACTGAATTCACTGACGAACACGTTAAATGGTGGGATACCACCTAGTGCTAATGCACCACCGGCAAATAACACCGCCGTCATTGGTGCTACACGCCATAAACCACGTACTTGGTTCATATCACGGGTTTTATATTTTAATAATATGTTACCTGAAGCACAGAATAACAAGGTTTTCGCTAAACTATGGTTGATGGTATGTAATAAACCCGCAAATACACCGATTGGGCCACCTAAACCAAAGGCAAAGCTAATTAACCCCATGTTTTCAATACTGGAATATGCCAATAAACGTTTGATGTCGAATTGGACGATAATAAACAACGCCGCCACTAATACAGAGAGTAAACCAAATACCAACAATAAGGTTTGCGGGTATGTAGAACCGACTGCTTTAGAAACTAAGATGTAATAACGCAATACCACCAACATGGCACAATTCAATAATACAGCTGATAGAATCGCACTCACTGGACTTGGTGCCTCACTGTGTGCATCAGACAACCAAGTATGCATTGGGAATAGACCGCATTTAGTACCAAACCCAACCAAAATAAAGGCAAAAGCAAGATACATGAGCATTGGATTCAAACCCGCTGCCTGTTGATTGATTTCTGTCCAGAAAATAGCTTGGCTTGGGTCAGTTAAAAGATTAGTTCCATTAGAGAACGTTAAAATTGTGCCATACAATCCAAACGCCACACCAACTGAACAAATAATGATGTATTTCCATGCTGCCTCAAGAGAGGTTTTTTGTTTGTATGTGCCGACCAAGAATGCAGAACTTAATGTAGTTGCTTCAATGGCTGCCCACATCAAAATCACATTATTGGTGATCACAGAAATAATCATGGTAAAGAAAAACAAATGCAAAAAGCCGTAATAATTGCAATATGTTTTCAAATCAAGATGCCCTTCGCGATATTCCGTACCAATGTAGCCGATAGAATAAATACCGGCTAATGTTCCGACAATAGCGATGAGACCTAAGAAAATAGCAGATAGACTGTCGATGTAAACCCAGTTATTTAATGCACTGATTTCCCCCTGAGTTAGCACGCCATTAATAACTTGTAAGGCAAATGCTAACATCAAAATCAAACCTGTAATATGAAGTGCGGTACAAATTGTCCGTGCTTTTGTCACGCCACAAGCGAAACTGGCAAGTGATATTGCTAAAGGTGCGATTAATAACGCGATTATCCATTGTTCATACATAGCGTTACCCCTTCAAACTCATAAGTTGTTTTGCATCTAATGAATGGAATGTACGGTAAATTTTGTTTACCAACACCACCATTATGATGACGGCAAAAATAGCATCTGTGGCAATTCCGATTTCCACTAACTCAGGTGCTTTATTTGCCAATAAGGCTAATGTGAGATGAGAACCGTTTTCCATCAAACAATAACCGAATACTTGTTTTACGATATTGCGTTGGCTAACAATGCATACTAAACCTAATAAGAAGTGACTTAATGACACTGATAATGCCGGTTTAAGATGTGCAACCAACGGTAAATCGATTGGAACAACAACAAAGTAGCACAATGTAACTATCACTGCTGTGATCGGGATCAACCAAGCGACATTTATTCCAGCTGGAGTTTGACTTTCATCAACTTTTTTCATCGCATAGATCAAAATTGCTGGCACCAAAAGCACTTTGGTAATAAATGCGCTAATTGACCACATATAAAGTTCGTGGGCTTGCATTTCATTAGCAAGATAAACAAACAGTAATACCAATACCAATGATTGCAAACTGTAAAATAACGCAGCTTTTTTGGCGGTTCGAACCATAATTACGCAAAGAGAGGTAATAATGAGTAAACACGCAAGTCCATTTATCATTAACATAGATTCCTCCTTAACCTAACCAGCCAAACCTAACCAATATGCGGCGATAAAACTGGACACCACGGACATCACCATTAATACAACTAATACAAAACGCATAGAGAATGGTATAGGCTGTGCATTGGCAACCGCTTCTGATGGTTTACCGATGACACATTGTCCGAATTTATACAACAACCATACGAATGTTGCGGTAGATTCAACTAAAGCAAGCACCATTAACCAAGTAATCCAGCCATATTCATGACCTAATTCAAATCCGGCCGCAAATAATGGATATTTACTGAAGAATCCGTTAAACGGTGGCACCCCGGCAATCGCTAATGCTGCTACGCCAAATCCAGCCCCTACCACTGGCATTGTACGCATAATGCCTTGTAGTAATGGCATAGAACGAGTTCCTGTCGCATAACTTAATGAACCCGCAACCAAGAAGAATAAGCTTTTCGCGAAAGCATGGTTGAAGATGTAGCTAATCGCTGCAACAAAGGCCAATTTAGAACCTAATGCAGCAAGAGAAATCCCAATGAAAATATAAGACAGTTGGGTAATAGTTGAATACGCCAATAAACGTTTTAAGTCAGTTTGTGGCAAGTACATTAAGAAGCCGTAAATTAAGGTAATCATCGCCATGATGATGCCGACTTCACCCACAATATGTGGAATCTCACCAGCAGACATAACAGAACGAGCGAAGATATAGACCCCAACTTTAACCATTGATGCGGCGTGCAAATACGCACTCACCGGTGTTGGTGCTTCCATCGCATTTGGCAACCAAATTTGCATTGGTAATTGCGCTGATTTACCCCACGCAGCAAACATCACACCGAATAACACGATGGTTTTCGCACTCGGATCTAAATGTTCTAATGCTGTGATAGAGAAAGTACCTGATTGGCTGAACAAATACGCTGCAGCAATATATAACCCGATTGCCCCCACGTGGGTAATAATCAAGGCTTTCATTGCGGCGGCTTGGGCTTTTGGTGTTTGGTAATAACTGATTAATGCCCAAGAACATCCCCCGGTAATTTCGAAGAACAATAATTGTCCAGCTAAAGTTGAGGAATACACCAAGCCCGCCATGGCACCGATAAAGATGAGCAAGAATGCATAAAAACGTGGTAACCCGTTATGTGGGTGTTCACGGTTCTTATCGGTTAAGTAACCACAAGAATATAAGCAGATTAAGAAACCTAAGGCCACAACGGCAAAGGCAATTAATGTACTGACTGCATCAAGAGTGACACCAAAGATCGCGGTTTTATCAAACGCGACGATGTCATAAGTAACGCTTTGATGACCATCGGCAAACCATTGTCCTGCGACTAACAAGGTTCCCAACGTAGCAAGCGCAGCAAATACTGTGGCAATTTGAGCAAAATGTTTTTTGTTCAAACCGACAATAAACGCTCCTACGAAAGGTAAAATGATTGTAATCAGAGCTAAACGTTCCATATTTGTCCTCCTTACAACCCAGTGAAGTAAAATACAAACGCCAACACAGAAATGCCGAAGCCGACCACGGTTAAACGTCCTGTTAACATAAAGCGGGTACGAGAAAGTGTGTTTTCAAAGACACAAGCCAATACGAACACCACTAATAATTTCACGAAGAATAAAATACCACCTAAAATGACCGCACTTAAGCTCATCTCTGTCGGGATACCGAAAGGAAGCAACACGCTCACAAAGATAGATGCCACAACCATAGATTTTAAACTTAAGCCGATTTTTAATAAGGCGAGTGCCGGACCAGAATATTCAGTCAATGGACCTTCTTGTAACTCTTGTTCTGCTTCTGCCAAATCAAATGGAATTTTACCCATTTCAATAAATACGGCGAAGAATGCTGCAGCGATAGCAATCACTGTCGCAATTGGATATTGCCAAGTGTTTTCGGAAAGTGCATTACCGATAACCGCAAAATTGGTTGAACCGGCAATTAACGCAATGACAAGGAATGCCAACATGAGAATTGGCTCTACCAAGACACCTAATGTGACTTCACGACTTGCCCCTAAACTTGAGAATGTGCTGTTTGAATCCAAACCCGCAATTGAAAAGAAGAAACGGAACAAGGCGAATAAGTAAATCACGGTGATTAAATCACTGCCAACGCCAAACGGTGCGACACGGGTAAACAAAGGCAAGCTCATGGCAACTACCATCACGGTGCTGATTAGCACATAAGGCATCACTTTAGAAACCCAACCCGCATTGTCAGGCCAAATGTTTTGACGTTTCATTAATTTCGCAATATCGCGATAATCTTGTAACACGCCCGGACCGCGACGAGATTGAATTCGTGCTCGGATCATACGTGAAATACCGGAAAATAACGGTGCAAGGGCTAGCAAAATCAAGGCTTGCACGATGGCAAAAACAAACATTCCGGCAGATGTTGCAATTTCTGAAGGTAACGTAATCATCTTCAACCTCCTACATCAACGCAATGGAAAGTAGTATTGCCACCAAGGCAATCACGAAGTACACGCAGTACACACGGAAGTCACCTTGTTGCAACCATTGGATTTTTGTTCCTAACCACGGAATAAAACGAGCGATAGGCATCGTCATTTTTTCTTCCCAGAAAGGTTCAGCTTTTGTTGCGCCTTTAATTACCGCTTGGATGCCTTTATCACCTAAAGGTGCTGGATCCAACACTTCACGCAAGGTATAAAGCGATTTGAAAATCGTACGTAACGGACGAGTGAAACTACCTGCAGAGGCAGCCATATCTTGTTCATAAGCATAACCACAAGCCCATGGATTGCCTTTTGCACGATCGGATAAACGTTGATTTTTGGTGAACGCATAGAAACTAAATGGCAAGAAGAAAAATGCCAATAACATAATAGTCACCATTGGTGTTGAAAGTGCAGTATGCGGTTCAGCTTGTGCGACCACTACGCCATTTTGAGCCAACATTAGTGGTTCGCTATGAGCAAGTGCGGTCGAAATTTTCGCAATTATTGGGGTCACTACTGATGCGCCCACACCTAACAACACACAGCATAACGCTAATACTGCCATGGCAATCACCATTGGTTTTGGTACTTCGCGTGCATTAGCTGCTTTTTCACTACGTGGTGCACCACCGAAGCTGATACCGTACACTTTCACGAAACAAAGTGCCGCTAACGCACCAGTCAATGCCAACATAATGATGGCAATCGGACCGGCAAGTTTTAATACGAAATCATCACTTTGGCTTAAGGTGAATAAAGATTGATAAGTAAACCATTCACTGACAAAACCGTTAAACGGTGGCAATGCAGAGATCGCCATGGTACCGATTAAGAAACAGAATGCAGTGTAAGGCATAAGTTTTCCTAAGCCGCCCATTAAGTCCATGTCTTTAGTATGCAAGCGATACATTACTGAACCTGCCCCTAAGAATAACAAGCCTTTGAATACAGCATGGTTAAGTAAGTGGTATAACCCACCAAGTAAGCCCACAGTAGCCAATACGGGATGATGTGTCGCGATACCAATCATACCTACGCCCACACCCATCATAATGATACCGATATTTTCTACCGTGTGATAAGCCAAGAGTTTTTTGATGTCATGTTCTGCCAAGGCATAAAGTACGCCGAGTACGGAGGATACCGCACCAAAACCAAGTACGATAACGCCATACCAAACATTGGTAGAACCGAGAAGATCCACACCGACTTTGATGATCCCAAAGATACCGATTTTCACCATCACACCGGACATCATCGCTGATGCATGAGAAGGTGCAGCCGGGTGAGCTTTCGGTAACCAGCTATGTAATGGAATCATCCCGGCTTTGGCGCCAAAACCTAAAAATGCCAAAATAAAGGCGGTAAAGGCAAGCGGTGCCGGTAAAGTGGTTTGACGGAATGCGCTAAATTCAAAACTACCGGCATAGCAGTAGAAAATGAAGAAGGCGATCATAATTAATACCGAACCGGCATGCGCAATAAAGAAATAAAGCAAGCCTGCATTTACGGCATTGTCATCTTGTTCGGTAAGGACTAAGAAATAAGATGCCAATGACATCATTTCAAAGAATACAAGGAAGTAGAACGCATTATCGCTGGTCACTAACGCCACCATGGAAGCGATAAATAAATTCATGAAGAAACCCATAGAACCTGCGCCTTTACCTTTGTATTCTTTTACATAAGAGAAAGAATAAAGTGCAGTCACAATCACTAATAAAGAAATGACGCACACCATAAACGCCGCCAATCCGTCAATGCGGATGGAGAACGAGGCAAATTCAAATGGGGTTTTGAAAACATCAACGACTGTGTCGCTGCTGATCAGAACGGGGATGCAGGCAACAATACCTAACACTCCAGCAAGTACACCGGTCACGCCGGATATATTGATTGAAAGTTGTTCGTTTCGTCTCACTGCGAGCGAAATAAACGCACCTACGACATAAATCAACAGGGTCGTGATGAGTAAATTGATAGGTAAACTCATAATATCACTCCATTGATTACAAGTTAAAACACACTAATTATCTTGGAATAGCAGGCGAAGAAACCATTGCCATTTCACGTTTTCTTTCGTTAGCCTGTTTGATACTCTCATCACTAATAATAAATAACGTTTTGGTCGGACAGGTTTGTACACAAGCGGGACCATCTTCACGGAAATAGCAAAGATCGCATTTCACCGCAATGGCTTTCACGCCTGGTTGCCATGCCAGCATATTGTGTAAATCCGTATTATCTGGTGCAGTACGAATATCTCGTTTTACCGCATCAGTGAAGGAGAATCCTTCATAATAGGTTGGTGCGTCAATCGGTGCAGAACCATGTTGGGTAATTGCACCGAATGGGCAAGCAATACCACAAAGTTTACAACCGATACAGAGGCTTTCATTAAGTTGGATGGCGTCATCAATATGGGTGATTGCGTGCACCGGACACACGGTAGCACATGGTGAATCATCACAATGACGACAGAGAATTGGCACGGTTACATCATCATTACGCATGACTTGTAAACGTGGAAAAGATTGTAATCCGAAAGCTTTATGCACTTCGCTACAAGCGGCCATACAGGTGTTGCATCCAATGCAATCCTTCGGATCACCGATTACAAAACGATTCATACATTCCCCTCCTTGTATGTAAATAACGTTTCTACAATAACCACTCTAGAAATAAGGATACTCCTGTCGAAAAGTAAAGCTCAAGAAGTAATTCAAAAATTTGTGATTAAGATCAAAAGATTTCCATTGTTTTTCTATTACTGTGATGCCCCTGTTAAATAACAGTGAAACATAATAATTTTATGTTAAAAATGTGAACGGATTTTCAACAATAGACATTGTCCTATTTGAAATATCGCTATACAAATTTAAATGCTTACGTGATAAAATTCCCTTTTTGCAATATGTTTATTGCCTCACAATAAACAATTCATCTCATAAACATTCTAACTAAGGACAGATTATGTGTTTAGGTATTCCGGGACAGATCATTCAAGTAGCTGACAGCGCATTACAGCTTGCTGTAGTCGATGTGTGCGGAGTTAAAAGAGAAGTTAATATTTCATTAATTTGTCAGGATGACCCAAAACCTTTGGTTGGCAAATGGGTTCTCGTACACGTGGGTTTTGCCATGACGATTATTGATGAAGAAGAAGCCAAACAGACGCAAGAAGCCTTAATTGCGATGAGCCAGCTAGAACACGAAGTCGGCGATTTTCTTGGCCTCAATCAAAAATAAACAGGATTGCGTCATGCAAGGGATCGAATTACGCATAAAAGGAAAAGTTCAGGGCGTGGGATTTCGCCCTTTTGTTTGGCTTCTGGCAAATCAATATGGATTAAATGGCGATGTCAATAATGATGGACAAGGCGTATTAATTCGTTTTGCTTCTCCACCAGCAGATACACTCGAACAATTTTTATCCGACTTACAAAATAAACTCCCACCGCTAGCGCAAATTACTGATATTACTCAGCGTGCCATTGATTGGCCAGAAGCAACTGCAATAACAGGCTTTACTATCCGAGAAAGCGAAAACAATCAAATGGACACGCAAATTATTCCCGATGCAGCGACCTGTCCACATTGTTTAGCCGACTTATTCGATCCCAACAATCGACGTTATCACTACCCCTTTACCAATTGTACCCATTGTGGCCCGCGTTTCACCATCATTAAGGCAATTCCTTACGACCGAAAAAACACAGCAATGGCTTCTTTTCCACTTTGTCCACAATGTGAAAAAGAATACAAAGATCCCGCTGATCGTCGTTTTCATGCTCAACCCAATGCTTGTTCGGTCTGCGGCCCTCATATCTGGTTACAAGATCGAGAACAAACGCTTGCTACTCATGAAACCGCACTAAAACAGACCGCACTTTTCTTGCAACAAGGTCATATCGTCGCGGTTAAAGGCTTAGGCGGTTTTCATCTAGCCTGTGATGCGAATAATCAAAAGACGGTTGGTTTATTACGTCAACGGAAGCATCGTCCCACAAAACCATTAGCCATTATGGTGCCTAATCTACAGTTTTTACAGGATTTGAGTTCTCAAGAAACTGAATTGCTAACCAGCAGTGCTGCGCCCATTGTACTGCTAGCAAAACATAAAGTACCCAATATTGCTGATAATATTGCGCCTAACTTGCAAGAAATCGGCGTCATGCTTCCAAGTAATCCACTACAACATTTGTTATTACGAGCGGTTAATCGTCCGCTCGTGATGACGTCTGCGAATGCAAGCGGACATCCTCCTGTATTGAAAAATGAACATGCAGTGGAACAATTAGCTGACTTGGCTGATGTTTATCTTTGTCACAATCGCGATATTCTACAACGTGCCGATGATAGTCTCGTTCGTGTTGCCTTCGATGGATTAGAAACGCTGCGTCGTGCTCGTGGCTATGTGCCAGATGAAATACCACTTGAAACACAAAGCACAAAAAATGTGTTGGCTTTAGGGTCTGATCTGAAAAATACATTCTGCCTGCTACGTCACAATAAAGCCGTACTGAGCCAACATATTGGCGATACAGCAAATGAACAAGTGCGGTCACAATTAAGTGAAAATCTTGAATTATTTCAAAATATTTATCAATTTAAACCAGACATTATCGCTGTCGATGCTCACCCTGGCTATTTTTCATCTTCGATTGGTAAAAAACTTGCCGAACAGCAACAAATCACACTAATAGAAGTATTGCATCATCATGCTCATATTGTCAGCGTAATGGCTGAACAGAATTGTAATGAACCTGTAATTGGTCTTGCTCTAGACGGTATCGGCATGGGCGAAAATGGACAACTTTGGGGGGGCGAATGCCTACTCGTTGATTATCAGCATAGTCAATATTTAGGTGGTCTGCCTGCTGTTGCTCTACCAGGCGGCGATCTTGCTGCCAAACAACCTTGGCGCAACTGGCTGGCTCACCTGCATCAATTTGTGCCACAATGGCAAGAAATTCTCACAAAAACTTGCACTGAACCGAATTGGCAAATATTAGTCAATGCCATTGAGCGCGGACTCAATTGTCCACCTATATCATCTGCGGGTCGTTTATTTGATGCCGTAGCTTATGATCTCGGTATTGCACCAACCATTGTTTCTTGGGAGGGCGAAGCGGCCTGTCATTTAGAAGCACTGGCAAATACCTCATCTTTGGCGACACAAGCACAAAGTGCGGTCAATATTCCAGTAAAAATGCCGCTTATCGGCAATAAACTGGATTTGGCTTATTTCTGGCAAAGTTGGTTAAATTACCATGCGCCTGCCGCAGATAAAGCCTTCGCCTTTCACTATGCTCTCGCCCAAGGTTTTGCTGAACTTGCGACAAATCAAGCACGAAAACACCAATGCCGTACCATCGTGCTATCCGGTGGTGTGATGCATAACCAACTGCTACGTCGTTTATTAAAAGAAAATTTGAGCGAATTCCATGTACTAAGTGCGCATAAACTACCAATGGGTGATGGCGGACTCAGTTTAGGTCAGGCGGTTATTGCCATGCATAGAAACTGATAATCTCTAATATTAAATATAAGAAAAAGAGTTAATCGAAAAGTAACGATTAACTCTTTTGTTTTTTGTATTTCTTTTTTATAGCGGAATACTGGAAAAGAAAACCAATAGTAACGGTGGCAGAATATTCGTGACAAATCCGAATGAAATCGCAATTGGCGTGACTTCAATACCTCCCGCTTTTTGAATAATTGGCAAAGTGCAATCTATTGCTGTCGCACCCGTAATCCCAATTGCAGTCGAACGGAAATGACGCATAAATAATGGGATGACAAATAAACTGACAATTTCACGGGATAAATCATTAAAAAAGGCAATACTGCCCTGCACCGGTCCCCATGCATTGGTCAATACTACACTGGATAACGAATACCAGCCCATTCCAGAGGCAAACGCCAGTCCTTGCGTAATTGGCATCGCTAAAACGAAAGCAGCAATGATACCGCCTAGTAATGAAGTAAAAGTAAACACCATCCCTGTTTGGAAACCTCGTTTATTGAAAAGGGCCTCTTTTAAGGAAATACCGTTATTTCTGAGCTGAATCCCCACAAAGAAAATCAGTACAATCAATACATATAGATTAATTCCAGTAGGCAACATGAGATAGGATTTGAATAAGAAACCACAAAGGGTGCCGATCACCACCGTGCCGGAAAGTTTGAGCGAATCAATTAAGGAGTGCCAGCGAGAATCAATTTTACCTTGTGATTTAAGTGGCTCTGCTGGATTAAAACGGTCATAAAGCATTAAACCAATCATATTGGATCCCAAAATGATCGCGGATAGTGTTACCGCAGTTGTGCCAATAATCGGCAGTTTATGCTCTAAATCATCTAACTGGCCGAGTAAATAGCCCATTAAGAAAAGAATAATGTAAAGCAAAAACATCACGATATGATTTATTTTTGCAATATAGGATTTATTGTTGACCTTTAATAAATAACCTAACACCATTGGTATTAAGACAATTAATAAGCCATTTATCATATCCTGCATCATACATCTCCTTTCTTATTCCATTAGAACTAGCATACCCCTTTTCTCCCCCTTTTTCAAAGCACATAAAAAAAGTGCGGTCAAAATCGACCGCACTTTTAATCATTTGAAAAATCCAATTTATTAGCCATTTACTTGGCGACGTGCTAATACAGCATCAGATAACTGTTTTAACACGATTTCTGTATCTTCCCAACCGATACAAGCATCAGTGATACTTTGTCCGTAAGTCTGTGCTTTACCATCGACTAAATCTTGACGCCCTTCAACGATATGACTTTCTACCATGACACCTAAGATCTGCTTTGAACCACCTGCAATTTGCTGGCAAACATCTTCACAGACTTCCATTTGTTTTTTGAATTGTTTGCTACTATTTGCATGGCTGAAATCAACCATTACATGTGGAATACGACCTGATTTTTCGATCTCTGCACAAACTTTTGCAACGTCTTCTGCTTTATAGTTAGGACCTTTATCCCCACCACGTAAAATGATGTGGCAGTCTTCATTTCCTTTTGTTGAAACAATCGCCGAATGACCAAATTTTGTCACAGATAAGAAGTAATGTGAAGCTTCTGCCGCCCCCATTGCATCTAAGGCTACTTTTACGCCACCATTTGTGCCATTTTTAAAGCCTACCGCACAAGATAAGCCTGAAGCTAATTCACGATGAACTTGAGATTCCGTTGTTCTCGCACCAATTGCACCCCAACTCATGAAATCAGCCACATATTGTGGTGTGATCATATCTAAGAACTCACCCGCTGATGGTACGCCTAAGTTGTTAATATCTGATAATAATTTACGTGCTATACGCAAACCATCATTTAAACGATATGTATCATTTAAATAAGGATCGTTAATTAAGCCTTTCCAACCCACTGTTGTACGCGGTTTTTCAAAGTAAACACGCATCACCACTTCAAGTGTATCTTTATATTTATCACGTAATACTTTTAAACGTTTTGCGTAATCTAATGCGGCTTTAGGATCATGAATAGAACAAGGACCAATTACCACAAGTAAACGGTCATCTTTCCCATGAATAATATTGTGCGCATGCAAACGGGTTTCATGAACTAAATCAGCCGCTTCTTGACTTGCAGGAAATTTTTCTAATAAGGCAATTGGAGGTAATACCTGATCGACTTTTTCAATTCGGGTATCATCATTTGCAACTTTTACTTCGATTTCTTCTTTCTTCGTCGCCATATGTCACTCTCTAAATCTTAAATGTTGTGCTTAAATCTAATGGCGTTACTCTACACCTATTTTTTGTACTAGTAAACTAGTTCATTTGAATTCTTACACAATTATTATGTGATTGCGTAAAACTTATACTACCTAAGCAGTAAAATAGGGCGTTATTAAACTATATTTCCGCCTTGGCTGGCAAGGTTTTTGACGTAAAAATAGGTTGTACCAGCCCTATTTAAACAGAATGATTCTTTTATCCTTCAAATTAACAAAGAGGTTTAGATAAATGCGGGCAAAAAAAACAATTTCAACATCTACCGCACTTTTTAAAAATATTTTTTCAATGCCCTTGTTTTTACTGAACATCCCCCTCATTTTTTTGTCTGATTGAACACTTATTCAGTCATTTATTTTTACTTGGAGAACTCTATGAAGAAAAGAAATTTTGTATTAACCGGCATCGCATTAGGTTTAAGCGTATTTGCGACCTCTTTATCCGCTCAAGCGGCTATTCCAAATGAAATCGTCGAACAAGGCAGCCTTGCGCCAATGTTAGAAAAAGCGCAAGCAGCCGTCGTGACGCTTTCTGTTGAAGGCAAAGCAAAAGCAAATAGCCGTTCAGCATTACCTGATGATATTCCAGAAGAATTTAAATTTTTCTTTGGTGATCAATTTGGCGAACAATTTGGTGGAGATCGTGGTGCATCACGTAACTTCCGTGGTTTAGGTTCTGGTGTCATCATCAATGCAGATAAAGGCTATGTTTTAACGAACAATCACGTGGTAGATGGTGCGGATAAAATTACCGTAAAATTACAAGACGGACGTGAATTCAAAGCAAAACTCGTTGGAAAAGACGAACAATCTGATATCGCTTTAGTACAAATCGAAAAACCAACCAATCTTACTGCTATCAAAATGGCTGACTCCGATAAATTACGTGTCGGTGACTTTACCGTTGCTATCGGTAACCCATTTGGTTTAGGTCAAACTGTAACCTCTGGTATCGTTTCTGCACTTGGTCGCTCTACTGGTTCAGATAGCGGTGCATATGAAAACTATATCCAAACGGATGCTGCAGTAAACCGTGGTAACTCTGGTGGTGCATTATTGAATTTACAAGGTGAATTAATCGGTATTAATACGGCTATTATTTCTCCAAGTGGCGGTAATGCAGGGATTGCCTTTGCAATTCCAAGCAACCAAGCCAATAATCTCGTGCAACAAATCTTAGAATTTGGTGAAGTACGCCGTGGTTTACTCGGTATTAAAGGTGGCGAATTAAATGCTGATTTAGCAAAAGCCTTTAATGTCAGTGCGCAACAAGGTGCTTTTGTGAGTGAGGTCATTCCAAATTCTGCTGCCGAAAAAGCAGGCTTAAAAGCGGGTGATGTGATTACCGCAATGAATGGTCAAAAAATCTCAAGCTTTGCCGAAATGCGTGCAAAAATCGCGACTTCTGGTGTGGGCAAAGAAATTGAACTTACTTATTTACGTGATGGTAAATCTGAAAACGTAAAAGTGACCTTGCAAGCAGACGATGGCACTCAAACTGCGAGCAAAACAGAACTTCCAGCATTAGATGGTGCAACCTTAAGCAACTATGATTCAAAAGGCGTGAAAGGTGTGGAAATTAGCAAAGTACAGCCAAATTCAATGGCGGCACAACGCGGTTTAAAATCGGGTGATATCATCATCGGCATCAACCGTCAGCCAATTGAAAGCACGCAAGACTTACGCAAAGCGCTAGATGAAAAACCATCTGCTGTTGCACTTAATATCTTACGTGGGAAAAACAACTTCTACTTATTAGTGCAATAAAATAAAAAAGAGCGGTCAATCTGGCCGCTCTTTTTCTTTATTCCGATATCATAAACTGCTCTCTCAGCTGATGAAGTTGATCGCGTACTGCGGCGGCTTTCTCAAATTCAAGATCTTGAGCAAATTTATACATTTGTTGTTCTAATTTCTTAATTTGTTGTTGGAATTCTTTAGCTGATTTAGGCGCATTATAAAGTGCGGTCGGTTCAGCCGCCGTTTTTCCACGTTGTTTCGATTTGGCTTTTTGATTTGCACCTTGACCAATATCTAATAACTCACCGACTTTCTTATTCAATGCCTGTGGAACAATACCGTGCTCTTCATTGTATTTCATTTGTTTTTCACGACGGCGATTGGTTTCGGTAATGGCTTTTTCCATAGATTTAGTCATGCTATCAGCATACAAAATCGCTTTACCATTCAAGTTTCGAGCGGCACGACCGATTGTTTGGATTAAGGAGCGTTCAGAACGCAAGAAACCTTCTTTATCCGCATCTAAAATGGCGACAAGAGAAACTTCTGGAATATCCAAGCCCTCACGTAGCAAGTTGATACCAACTAACACATCGAATTCTCCTAAACGCAAATCACGGATAATCTCTACACGCTCAACGGTATCAATATCTGAATGCAAATAACGCACACGAATGCCGTGTTCGTCTAAGTAATCCGTTAAATCTTCCGCCATTTTCTTCGTCAGCGTCGTCACTAAAACACGCTCATTTTTATCTGCTCTTTGGCGTGCTTCAGACAGTAAATCATCCACTTGAATGGACACTGGACGAATTTCAATTTGTGGATCGAGCAAGCCCGTTGGACGTACCACCTGATCGACAATTTCAGTACCCGATTTTTCCAACTCATAAGGGCCTGGTGTTGCAGAAACGTAAATCGTCTGCGGCGCTAAACGCTCAAACTCTTCAAAGCGTAATGGACGGTTATCCAATGCTGAAGGCAAACGGAAACCATATTCCACCAAGGTTTCTTTACGTGAACGGTCACCACGATACATCCCGCCAATTTGCGGCACAGTCACGTGTGATTCATCAATAATCAAAATCGCATCAGACGGCATATAATCAAATAATGTCGGAGGCGGTTCGCCCTCATTTCGGCCTGAAAGATATCGTGAATAGTTTTCGATGCCTGAGCAATAACCGAGCTCATTCATCATCTCAATGTCAAATTGCGTGCGTTGGGTAATACGCTGCTCTTCCAGTAATTTATGTTCCTTGATGAAATATTCACGGCGTTGCACAAGCTCCGCTTTGATTTTTTCAATAGCATCTAAAATCCGCTCTCTTGGCGTCACATAGTGGGTTTTCGGATACACCGTAAAACGCGGAACTGCACCAAAACTAGTACCCGTTAAAGGATCAAATAAGCTTAGGCGTTCAATTTCATCATCGAATAATTCAATTCGTACCGCTCGATCGTCAGATTCTGCAGGGAAAATATCAATCACTTCGCCACGCACCCGGAATGTACCACGCTGAAAAGCTTGATCGTTTCTTGTATATTGTAATTCCGCTAACTTCGCTAAAATCTGACGTTGATCGATAATGGCACCTTGCTGTAAATGCAACATCATCTGCAAATAGCTATCCGGATCGCCCAAACCATAAATCGCGGATACAGACGCCACTACAATAGTATCTCGACGCTCTAAGAACGACTTCGTAGCCGAAAGACGCATCTGTTCAATCTGATCATTAATAGAAGCATCTTTCTCAATAAAGGTATCACTACTCGGTACATAAGCTTCTGGCTGATAATAATCATAGTATGAGACGAAATATTCCACTGCATTTTCTGGAAAAAACGCTTTCATTTCTGCATAAAGCTGAGCAGCGAGGGTTTTATTTGGGGCAAGTAACATCGCCGGGCGATTTAATGTCGCAATGACATTTGCAATGGTAAATGTTTTGCCTGACCCCGTTACCCCTAGAAGTGTTTGATGGGCCAAACCATCCTCTAAATTTTCGACTAATTTTTCGATTGCTTGGGGTTGATCACCAGAAGGCTTAAAATCGGAATGAAGGATAAAAGGCTTAGTATTAATTTTCTCTGCCATAAGTTAGGTCAATTTTTTAGGTATTTTAGAAATGGAGCTATTTTAGCACATTTATTGCTCCAAATTGAGTGATAAAAATCCAAGTTTTACACATACTTAGGCGTGTCAAGTCTGAAACACTTCAAAATTGAAAAATATTTTATCTTTTTTGCTGGACTTTATGCAACATATTGATATTTAAAAGAATATTCACTTATGGCTAATAGATGAACAATTTAAGGAAAAGCCAGTCTGCACCAGTGGTTGACCATTTTAAACAAAAACAATCCACAAAGTTATCCACAGGCTTTGTGGACAGAAAAAAGTGTAAATTTTTTTGTCATTTTTTTCATTTTGGTCTTGACAAGAAGTGGTCCGATCATTAAAATGCGCGCCTATTCTTTGTGATACCAAATTTATTCCTCCTTAGTTCAGTCGGTAGAACGGTGGACTGTTAATCCATATGTCGCAGGTTCGAGTCCCGCAGGAGGAGCCAAATTTCTCTTTTGGTTTAGCTTTCGTTTGTCTCCTTTTACGAATCCTAAATTAGTAGCCAAAAGAATTTAAGCCCATCGTGTTGATGGGCTTTATTTTTATCTAATCTATACTGATTTAATGAATTATCAGGCTAATTTAATGCTGAACGATCATCGATTAAATTATCGCATTCCCAGCCGATATAATCGCCAGAAAACTCCATGGCTAGCTTTTCAAAGCGCTCTACCCACTCGAAGATCTCATTACTGTCTAATGAAAGCTCTTGCTCCAATTTCACCATAAAATAAGGCTCTTCATCTTCTTCTGTTTGGATGGCTTGGCTAGAATATTTCAACGTATTAAAAGACACTTGTCCGAGCGTTAATTCATCCATAAAGGGAAACATCTTCTCTTCTTCATCAAAATGGAAAGTATGCTCAATTAAATAAGTGTCGCTTAAATTACGCCCTTTGCTATTCAGCATACTCAAAATCTCTTCTGTCGCATTTAATTTCATTTCTAATGGTGAAGCCAACAAGAAATCGAAATAGGTATCCCAATTTGGATCATTCTGTACGTTGATTTCTGAGACAAAATCGAGTTGTTGAAGGGTTTCTTTAAGCAAAGCATCATGTTCACAATAGAAATGCATTTTTGCCTGATGATTGCAAATAAAGTGCCCAGCAAAAAAAACATTTGGAAGTGCGGTCAATTGTGCAAGGATTTTAAAAAGACGATTAATCAATTTTTCATATTCGTCTTCATTCGGCAAACCGTCCTCATCTCCCTGGTAAGGCACGGTAAATTGCACAACTTTACTAAGATGTTTACCATGATAAACATCTAAATCTTCAATATTTGCGGTAAACACGGCAGGCATACCATTCACTTGCGAACGATAATTCTGCCAATTTGCCATATCCATGTTGCTTTCCTATTTAAACTCTGCCCAGATTGGTGCGTGATCTGACGGTTTTTCCATTGCACGAATATCTAATGCAATGCCAACATCAACGCAACGCTCTGCTAATTGACGATTCACTAAAATATGATCGATACGTAATCCACGGTTATCATCAAAACCTTTTGAGCGATAATCAAACCACGAGAACTTGTCATTGACTGTTGGATTTAATTTACGGAACGTATCTTCCAATCCATAATCGTATAAGCGTTGATACCATTCACGCTCTTCGGGTAAGAATGAGCATTTGCCAGTACGCAACCAACGCTTGCGGTTTTCATCGCCAATGCCAATATCTAAATCGCTTGGACTGATATTCATATCGCCCATAATTAACACTGGATTGGCTTTATCGTGATCTTGTTCTAAATAGCGTTGAAGATCCGCATAAAATTTTTCTTTTGCCGGAAACTTGGTTTCATGTGCACGACTTTCGCCCTGTGGAAAATAGCCATTAATTACCGTTAACAAACCAAATGGCGTTTCTAAATCCGCCATAATTATGCGTTTTTGCGCATCTTCATTATCAGTTGGAAAACCACGACGCACCGCTTTTGGTTTTTGTTTGGTTAACAGTGCTACACCGTAATGCCCTTTTTGCCCATGGTGAAAAACGTGATAGCCCAGATTTTCGGTAATTGCATAAGGAAAATCTTCATCCGCGACTTTAATTTCTTGTAAACCAATCACATCCGGTTGGTATTTTTCAATAATTGCTTCAAGTTGATGAGGACGGGCTCGTAAACCATTAATATTAAAAGAGATAAATTTCATTTTTGTTCCTAATGTAAAAAATTGTGGCTATTATACAAAATAATTGAAATCTTAACCGCACTTTTCCTGTTCAGTTGACTCTGCACTTGCTGAGCCAAATTTTTGAATCTGAGATTGAACAGCATCACGATGCCACCACTCTCCTTCTTTCGGAGGGGTAAACACATCAAATGCTTTACCTTTAAATTCAAATTGCAATCTTGCGGCGTGTAAATAAGTGCGGTCAATATTTTCAGTGTTTTTACCATAAAGCGCATCACCTAAAATGGGACTAGCTAAGCTTTTCATCGCTACACGCAATTGATGAGTTTTACCTGTTTGTGGCTTTAAGATAAATAATCGTAAATTAGGCTCACAACTTACACTTTCAAAGCGCGTAATCGCGGGATTTTCTTTCGATTCGCAGAGTTTCCAGGCGCCGTTTCTGGCCTTTCGCATATCCCCGACAATCAATCCTTGTTTCTTTTTGGGTTTCTGATTACTAAGGGCGAGATAAGTTTTTTGAATATGGTGTTCAGCAAAAAGTCGGAAAAATTCAGCCGCACTTTCGGCGTTCAATGCCAAAATGAGTAAACCTGATGTCACTTTATCTAACCGATGTACAAGCCAAACTTGCGGCACGCCAAGCTGCTCAGCAAGCAAAGTGGTTAAACCAATTTCGCTTTGATCTTTATGCACACTCAGCCCACAAGGCTTGTAAATAATGATAAAATCATCGGTCTGATAAACAATGTCTAATTTCATAAGTACGGTTAAAAATTAATGAATTTTGAACATATTATACTGGTTTATATTATTCCCGTGTTAATTTGGGTGGCGGTTATTTCTGTCACCTTGCGTTTGCTCGTCAAAAAACAAGCGGTTTCCGCTACGCTGTCATGGCTAATGATTATTTACCTCGTGCCACTGATTGGTGTCATTGCCTATTTAATTTTTGGTGAAGTGAAACTCGGTGCTCGCCGTGCCAAAGCATTTCAGTTGTTAAAACCTAAATACATCAAATGGCTTAATCTGCTTTCAGAGCAAAAAGATGTGGTCACTCACTCTAAAGACCCACGTTATCGTGCTTTATTTAAATTAGTCCACCAACGCTTAGGCATTCCGAATATTCGAGGCAATGAATTACATATTCTCGATACACCAGAAACCATTATTCGAAGTATCATCGATGATATTCAACAAGCACGCCATTCCATTAATATGGTCTTTTATATTTGGAGTAATGATGGATTAATTAATGAGATTAAACAAGCGTTAGAAGAAGCTGTGCAACGTGGCGTAAAAGTTTGTCTTTTACTGGATTCCGTAGGTAGTAAAGCCTTTCTTAAAAGTGCTATTTGTAAAGAAATGCGAGCGAAAGGCATTGAGATTACCGAAGCACTACACGTAAACTTATTCCGTATGTTCTTCAACCGAATTGATTTACGCCAACACCGTAAAATTATCGTCATTGATAATCAAATTTCCTATACAGGTAGTATGAATATGGTGGACCCCAATTTCTTCAAACAAGAAAGTAATGTGGGCAATTGGGTAGATGTAATGGTGCGAATTAACGGCCCTGTCTCACCGATTTTAAACAGCTTACATGCCTGGGATTGGGAAATTGAAACTACGGAAGAATTACCGCTTTTATTACCAAATTGTCCAATTGTGGAAATTGATGACAATGATACTCACTCCGTACAAGTGATTGCGAGTGGTCCAGCGTTCCCTGATGATTTAATTGCACAATCCCTTGCTACCGCCATTTATGCGGCAAGAGAAAGCATTGTGATCACCTCACCTTATTTTGTGCCAAGTCATAATATCGCTGAGGCACTACGTATTGCAGCATTCCGTGGCGTTGAGATCACGCTTATTTTACCAAAACAAAATGATTCCCTAATGGTTCGCTGGGCAAGCCGTACCTTTTTTGATGATTTACTCGAAGCGGGAGTAAAAATTTATCATTTTGAAGCAGGACTTCTACATACTAAAAGTGTGTTAATCGATAACAAGCTTGCACTCGTTGGTACGGTAAATATGGATTTACGCAGTTTCCTGCTTAACTTTGAAATCACCGTTGCCATAGAGGATCGTAATTTTGCCAATGAAGTCGCCACACTTCATGAGAATTATTTAGCGAATTCTTCTGCACTCAATATGCAAGAATGGATCAATCGTCCTTTCTATCATAGAATCATCGAGCGGTTATTTTTCTTGTTTAGTCCGTTACTCTAATTTTTATAACCGATACAAAAAGGGCGTATCATATGATACGCCCTCTTTTATTTCACTTATCGATTAACGTTTTTTCACGATAAACACTAAAGCTACTAAAACAACTGCTGTTGTCACAAACCCAGCTAAACCTGATTCTGTAAAGCCAACCACAATGTAGCCCACAGCACTTGCTGTCGCAACAGTTGCCGCATAAGGTAATTGCGTGGTGACGTGATCCATATGGTTACATTTTGCCCCAGTTGATGACAAAATAGTCGTATCAGAAACCGGTGAACAATGATCTCCACATACTGCACCAGCCATTACGGCTGAAAGACAAGGGAGTAATAACTCTGGTGCTGAATTGGTTGCCATTGCTGCTGCGATTGGTAACATAATCCCGAATGTTCCCCAACTTGTCCCTGTTGAGAACGCCATTGCCGCACCAAGTACAAATAAAAGAACAGGTAAAAATTGAACAGGAATGCTACCACTCACTAAAGAAGATAAGTATTTACCTGTTTGAGCATCACCTACTACTTTATTAATTGTCCAAGCAAAGAATAAAATGGCAATTGCACCTAACATGGACTTAATACCAGCAATCCATGCTTTTCCATATTCTTGTAAAGAAACTTGACGCTCAAGGATAATCAATAATGTTGACATTGCAACCGCACTTGAGCCCCCAACCACAAGAGAAATACCAACGGTTGTATTTTCAAATGCACCTAAGATACTGAATGGTTTTCCATCTGCTGCTAATGCTTCACTCCCCGTGTGGATCATCATAAATACAGTCACAACAATTAAAACCACAATCGGTAAAATTAAATTACGAACTTTGCCTTTTACACCTTCAATGACTTCTTCTTTATAATCACGTTCCATGGCTAATTTTTCATGACGAGCCATTGATGCAATATCAAATGAAAAATAAGCAACAAAGAACACCATTAATAATGAGAAGATCGCATAGTAGTTCATTGAGCTCATCGCAACGAATGCGCCCATTGGCGTATAAGATGTAATAGAGTAAGTCGCCAATAAACCTGCTACGAGAGTAATAATATATGCTCCCCAGCTTGATACTGGCATCATGACACACATTGGTGCAGCAGTAGAATCAAGAATGTACGCTAATTTTGCACGAGAAACTTTAAAACGATCAGTGACTGGACGAGCAATAGCACCGACAGCAAGACTGTGGAAGTAATCATCGATAAATGTCACAAACACTAAAGATGCCGCTAATAATTTCGCACCACGACGACCTTTAATTTTATTTTGTGCCCATTCAGCAAACGCACGGTTGCTGCCTGACACGGTTAAAAGTGCGGTCAATACGCCAAGCAAAACTAAGAAAAACACGATATTCATATTTGAATTCATGCCTTCTTCGCTACTATAAACTAATGCTATAACATTATCTTTTAAATAAATGAATGCATTCAATGGGTTGAAATTAACCAACATTAATGCACCAACAACAATCCCTGCACTCAGAGACACCAAAACCCGACGTGTTGCAATCGCTAAAATAATTGCAAGTAATGCGGGGATAATTGAATAAATAGATGAAGAATAATCGACTAGTTCCATTAAGTTATACCTAATAATTTAATGGAGACAACGGCAAGAAAAGACACAAGCATGACCAGACCGAACCGTAGCGCTCCATAGTTAATACACAAAAACTATGACAGTCACGTTCCTTTCGAAGACGTGACCAACCGAATAAGATGACGCCTATTCGATTTCGGCAATCATTCCTTTCCTTTCCCTTCAACGCTATCCACTCCAGGAAAATACTCATAATGACCGCACCTCTACTGTTGTATAGGATGGTGAGAGATTACATTAAAATGAATGAAATTACCAATAAAATCTTATACTTTCCCCTAAATCTATTTTTTAATTTAAAGTTTCTAATGAGGTTGTTAAAACTTTGTTAAGTTGTTTTATAAGCAAACGTTTGCAATACATAGAAAAACAATCAACTTTACACAGTGAAATATGAGGACATCCGACCAATTAGTTCCCGTATTTAGGCTAATTCATATTTACCAAATATATTATTTTCGCTATTATATATATCTAGAAAATAATTAAGCATTCACACATATAAAGGGGTAATAATGAACGAATTAACAAAAGGTTTAACGAACCTTCGTAGTTTACGCGCCGCTGTACGCGATTTAACATTAGAACAAGCCGAAAGTTCACTTTTAAAATTACAAGCTGCCGTTGAAGAAAAACGTGCTCAAGCGGCTGAAATTGAACAAGCGGAACAAGAACGTCGTGCTCGTATTGCCAAATATAAAGAATTAATTAAACAAGAAGGTATCACTGCGGAAGAATTGACTGCAATTATTGGAATTGCCCCTTCTTCAATTCGTAAAAAACGTGAACCTCGTCCAGCAAAATACAAATATACAGATGAAACAGGTCAAGAAAGAACATGGACTGGCCAAGGTCGTACACCTCGTGTGATTCAAAAGGCCTTAGATAAAGGCGCCTCTTTAGCTTCTTTCGAAATCTAATTTCATTATCAACGATGCAGAACCCATTTTTATGGGTTCTCTTTTTTTATTTACCTTGCAAAATATTCATTATGTTAGAAAAGAAAATATTACTGACCGACTGTCCAGATGATAAAGGCTTAATCGCCAAAATCACCAATATTTGTTACAAACATCAATTAAATATCCTTCACAATAATGAGTTTGTTGATTTTGAAACAAAGCATTTCTTTATGCGTACAGAATTAGAAGGGATTTTTAATGAAGAAACCCTGTTGGCTGATTTAGATTATAGTTTGCCGAAAGGGACAAACTGTCGCCTAATCAGTGCAAAACGTAAACGTATCGTGATTTTAGTCACCAAAGAAGCACACTGCATAGGTGATATTTTAATGAAAAATTACTACGGTGCGTTAGACGTAGAAATTGCGGCAGTCATTGGCAATCACGATAATTTACGCGAATTAGTTGAACGCTTTGATATTCCATTCCATTGTGTCAGCCATGAAGGTCTCACTCGTGTAGAACACGATAAATTGCTTGCTGAAAAAATTGATGAATATGCGCCTGATTACATTGTATTAGCAAAATATATGCGTGTATTAAATCCGGAATTCGTGGCGCGTTATCCAAATCGTGTGATTAATATTCACCATTCATTCTTACCGGCATTTATTGGTGCAAAACCTTATCAACAAGCCTATGAGCGCGGCGTAAAAATCATCGGTGCAACGGCCCACTTTATTAATAATGAATTGGATCAAGGTCCGATCATTATGCAAAATGTGATTAATGTGGATCACACCTACTCTGCCGATGCCATGATGCGTGCAGGCCGTGATGTGGAAAAAACCGTATTAAGTCGTGCGCTTGATCTTGCCTTACATGATCGTATTTTTGTGTATAAAAATAAAACGGTGGTCTTGTAATGAAAACAATCACTTTAGAGCCAATTACTCGCATTGAAGGTGAGATCAACTTACCTGGCTCGAAAAGTTTATCAAACCGTGCATTATTATTAGCCGCATTAGCTAAAGGCACCACAACAGTCACTAACTTGTTAGACAGTGATGACATTCGTCATATGCTAAATGCCCTTAAAGCTTTAAATGTAAATTACCAGCTTTCTGAAGACAAAACTTGCTGTGAAGTTGAAGGCTTAGGTGGCGCATTTCAGGTTGAAAATGGCTTGTCACTGTTTCTCGGTAATGCTGGCACAGCCATGCGTCCTTTAACGGCTGCGCTTTGTTTAAAAGGCGATACAGAAGGAGAAGTTATTTTGACTGGTGAGCCACGTATGAAAGAGCGTCCAATCAAACATTTGGTGGATGCGCTTCTTCAAGCGGGGGCCAATGTTCGTTATTTAGAAAATGACGGTTACCCACCGCTTGCGATTCGTAATCAAGGGATTAAAGGTGGCGTGGTTAAAATTGATGGCTCAATTTCTTCTCAATTTTTGACCGCACTTTTAATGGCTGCACCTCTTGCTGAAGGCGATTTAGATATCCATATTGTGGGTGATTTAGTTTCAAAACCTTATATTGATATCACCCTCGCGATGATGAAAGATTTTGGCGTTTCAGTTGAAAATCAACATTATCAAGTGTTTAAGGTGAAAGGTAACCAATCCTATGTCTCACCGGGCAAATATATGGTGGAAGGTGATGCTTCATCTGCCTCTTATTTCCTTGCCGCTGCCGCAATTAAAGGCAATGTAAAAGTGACAGGAATTGGCAAACATTCCATTCAAGGCGATCGCCTATTTGCCGACGTGCTAGAAAAAATGGGAGCCAAAATCACTTGGGGTGAAGATTTTATTCAAGCGGAACAAGCCGAGCTCCACGGTATTGATATGGATATGAACCACATTCCTGATGCAGCCATGACAATAGCGACAACCGCCTTATTTGCAAAGGGTGAAACCGTTATTCGCAACATTTATAACTGGCGTGTGAAAGAGACCGATCGCCTTTCAGCTATGGCTGCCGAGTTACGAAAAGTCGGTGCAGAGGTTGAAGAAGGTGAAGATTTTATTCGAATTCAACCGCTTGCGCTCTCCCAATTTAAGCATGCTGAAATTGAAACCTATAATGATCACCGTATGGCAATGTGCTTTGCGTTGATTGCATTATCGGATACCCCTATCACGATTTTAGATCCGAAATGTACGGCTAAAACGTTCCCAACATTCTTCGATGAATTTGAGAAGTTAAGTATTCGAAACTAATTGCTAAAATAACAAAAGGCGAACAAATTGATGTTCGCCTTTTTCTTTCTAAAAAACTCCATCAAAAATGACCGCACTTTTCACTACTCTGCTAAATTTGGAATTTTATGACGAATCATCCAATAAATAACTAAAGCTAATACACTACAAGCTAAAATTACCAAAGCCGTTGAATAGAAAATATTGCCGATTCCGACTAATGGTGAAACCACTCCACCTAAAAAGAAAGGTGCAAAACCTAATAAAGCTGATGCACTGCCTGCATATTGACGTTCACTTTCCATCGCTAAAGAAGAAATAGCCGGGAAAGTAATGCCCATTAATAACAACATCGCAAAGAAACCAATTTCAACAAACAACCAGTATGGCTGAATAATTAATACGGCAATGGTATAAAGTGCAGCCACCACAAAAGCCAATACGCCAATCGCTAAAGCCTTACGATTTGGTAATTTACCACCAATATTTGCTCCGATGACTAATGCTGCGCCATTTGCACCAAAACATAAACTAAAGATAAATGCACTCAACCCGTAGAAACTTTGAAAAATAAATGGCGAAGCCGCAATATAGGCAAACATGGAACCGAGCAAGAAACTTTGAATTCCTACATAGCTCATAAATAATCGATTTTTGATAATCACACTAAACGTCAAAAAGGTGGAGAATATTGAACCTTGTAAGCGATTTTCGACATTCAAACTTTCTTTTAAACGGAAACAGAAAAACAAAACAATCACACCAATCAATGCAAGGAAAATAAATATGCCTTTCCAACTGATGTATTCCAACAATAAACTACCAAGGATTGGTGAAATAATTGGGGCGAGTCCGTTAATTGTCATTAATAAACCAAAGAAACGAGTCATTTCACGGCCTCGATACAGATCCGTTGCGACCGCACGAGAAATAACCACACTTCCTGCCGAAGAAAGCCCTTGAATCACACGCAAGACAATCATCGCTTCAATATTTGGTGCATAAACGATTAAGACCGTGCTGATAATATAAATTACCAATGAAATAATAAGCGGAATTTTTCGCCCAAATTTGTCACTGAGAGGCCCGAGAAGTAACTGCCCCACCGCTAGACCAATCATGGCAGTGGTGAGCGTAAGTTGTGTCATTGAAGCACTTGTTTCAAAAAAGATGGCAAGTTGTGGTAATGAAGGTAAATAAAGATCCACCACAAACGGACCAAAGGCTGAAAGGACACCGAGTAATAACACAAGAAAAAGTTTTGAATTTGCTTTTGTCATGAGAATCCTCAAGAAAAATAAAAATCGAAATAAAAATGAAAAGGCTAGTTTTAACTTATATTCGTACAATTAATAAACAAAAAAGCACCGAGTATTCGGTGCTTCTGCTCATTACTTCTGAATGGAAGATAAAAATTCTTTGCGAGTTTCGCGATCTTCTAAAAAGACCCCGCCATAGGCTGATGTCACGGTATAACTATGGGTATCTTTTACTCCGCGAGCTTTCACACAAAAATGTGTCGCTTTCACATAAACTGCCACATCATCAGTTTCTAAAATGGTTTGAAATGCCGTTAAAAGCTGTTCAGTTAAACGCTCTTGCACTTGTGGACGTTGCGCAAAAAACGCCACAATGCGATTGATTTTAGACAAGCCAATCACCCAATCTTTCGGGTAATAGGCGACGGCAACATTACCATCAATTGTCACAAAATGGTGTTCGCAAGTACTGGTCAACGTGATGTCATTCACTTGCACCATTTCACTCACTTTCATTTGGTTTTTGATTTTCGTCATTTTCGGGAAATTGGCATAATCCATTCCACTGAAAATTTCATCAATAAACATTTTGGCTAAGCGATTTGGTGTTTCTTCTAGGCTATCATCACGCAGATCTAACCCAATCAATTTCATCACTTCACGCATATGCGAAGCAATCGCCGCACGGCGCTCATCTTTACATTGAGTCGGATCAATCATTGGTGTTTCGATGCCTTTGGCTACCAAGGCGCGGCGGACACTTTCCGCATCAGGTGAAATAGCGTTCATTCACTTTCCATTTATAAAAAAATAATGCGTCATTTTAGCAAAAGATGAATTATTCGTAAAATGCGAAAAATCACCCTAATTTATTAATTTCCTTCATATTGTATTTCGGGCTACAATATATCCACTTTTATTTCGCTCAACCCAAAGGATTCATTATGTTGCCACTTGAAGATGCCTTGGCGCAAATGCTCAACCAACTTCCCTTCCCAACAAAAACTGAAACTCTTGCTTTAACTGAAGCCGCTGATCGTGTCTGTGCAGAAGATGTGGTTTCTCCGATTAACGTGCCTTCTTTTGATAATTCCGCGATGGATGGCTATGCGGTTCGTTTAGCCGATTTACAGCAATCTATGACACTTTCTGTCGCAGGAAAATCCTTTGCGGGTAATCCGTTTCAAGGGGAATGGGTAGCCCAAAGTGCGATCAGAATTATGACAGGGGCAATGATTCCAGAAGGTGCAGATGCGGTGGTGATGCAAGAAGATGTCACCGTTAATGAAGATAGTTCTGTTACCTTTGCAGCCTTACCTAAAGTTAATCAGAATATTCGCCGCGTTGGTGAAGATGTGAAAAAAGGTGATGTGGTATTACATCAAGGGGATGAGTTAAATGCCGTTTCTTTGCCTTTACTTGCATCATTAGGCATTGCTGAAGTCAAAGCATATCCACGCTTAAAAGTGGCTGTGCTTTCAACGGGTGATGAATTAGTGCCTGTTGGCAAACCATTAGAAGCGGGACAAATCTACGATACCAACCGTTTCACCGTGAAATTAATGCTAGAAAAATTAAATTGTGACGTGCTCGACTTCGGTATTCTGCCGGATAACCAAGCAGAATTTGAAGCGGCTTTTGTGAAAGCACAAGCTCAGGCCGATCTTGTTATCACGAGTGGTGGTGTTTCAGTGGGTGAAGCTGACTTTACGAAAACCGTGTTAGAAAAAGTGGGCCAAGTGAATTTCTGGAAAATTGCGATGAAACCCGGCAAGCCATTTGCTTTCGGTAAATTAGAAAATGCTTGGTTCTGCGGTTTACCTGGAAATCCCGTTTCTGCATTAGTGACATTCTATCAATTAGTTCAACCTGCTATTGCCAAATTAAGCGGTAAAAAACACCCGAAAAAACAACCGCACTTTCAAGCGATTGCTCAAACCAATTTGAAAAAAGCACCAGGCCGTTTAGATTTCCAACGTGGTTTATATCAAATTAATGAAAATGGTCAACTTGAAGTGCAACCAGTGGGTTTCCAAGGTTCCCATTTATTCAGTTCTTTTGTGAAAAGTAACTGCTTTATTCGTTTAGAAAAAGATCGTGGTAATGTAGCTGCGGGCGAAATCGTCACCATTGAACCGTTTAATCACCTATTGGGGCAATAATGGCTGAATTAAGCTACGAAGAAGAACTGCGCTATAACCGCCAAATCATTTTAAAAGCAGTTGATTTTGACGGACAAGAAAAGCTGAAAGACAGCCGAATGTTAATTGTCGGTCTGGGCGGTTTAGGCTGTGCGACAAGTCAATATCTTGCCGCCGCTGGCGTGGGTCATTTAACCTTGTTGGATTTTGACACGGTATCGCTCTCCAATTTGCAACGTCAGGTGTTGCATACTGATAGCCGATTAAATATGCCTAAAGTGGAATCGGCTAAAATCGCCTTGCAGCAGATTAATCCTCATGTCGAAATTGAAACCATCAATGCACAACTTTCCGAAGAAAAACTCGCGGAAATCATACCGCACTTTGATGTGATATTAGATTGTACCGATAACGTGGATATTCGTAATGCGCTCGATCGTGGGTGCGAACAAGCTAAGATCCCGCTAATTTCAGGTGCTGCGATCCGTTTAGAAGGACAAGTTTCTGTCTTTACTTATGAACCCAATACCCCAACCTATCGCCAACTTAGCCAACTCTTTGGTCAAAATGTTTTAAGTTGTGTAGAAGCAGGCGTACTGGCGCCAATTGTGGGCGTTGTTGGCTCTATTCAAGCCTTAGAAGCCATCAAAGTGCGGTTAAAAATCGGTTCAAATTTATGTGGACGTTTATTGTTAATCGATGGATTAACCATGCGTATCCGAGAAATGAAATTGCCTGTTTAAGTTTTCTCTTAACATTTAGACAGACAGAAAGTTTGTCTAAACAAATCATTATTATGACTTAGCATTGAAACAACGTATGGGCCATATTCTCTTTGAATGTATTTTCCGTTTATTTTTTGAAGGATTATTTGAATTCCTATTCAATAAATATTCCAAATTAAGTTGGGGATTATGGTGTGTATTTTCCCTACTATTTGGTTTCTATTTCTTTGCTTTCCTTAATATGGACAAATCTGCTTGGATAATTTGTTTATTAGCTATTCTAGCTGGTGGACTTACGATGCTTATTACCCTAGCCTTCGTTTTTTTAATTGAAAAATTGATATTGAGGAAAAAATAAGGGCTATAGATTGACTTTATTCTCTCATCTTAAAATTCAAAATTACCCACAAATAATTATCCCTCCCATCGTGCATTAACAAAAAACAAATGCTATTATCTTGCTCGACAATTCATTTGTCTTATATCGCAAGTTTTGTGTATAGGAAAATGGCAGACACTTCAAAATATCTTCATTTTATACCTCACTTGCAAATCATCATTTCAATTTAAGGATTTATTCACTAATGAAAGAGATTTTGCAGCAATTCAAACAAAATTATCTGATCAAATACTGGAATCCTGTCGCGGCAGTTATTGCTGCCGGACTCATTTCAGCTTATTACTTTGGGGTAACTGGCACTTATTGGGCGGTTACCGGGGAATTTACCCGTTGGGGTGGACATGCTTTGCAAGCGCTAGGCGTCGACGTATCCGACTGGAGCTATTATAAAATTATCGGTATGCAAGGCACGATCTTCACCCGTATTGATGGTGTAATGATCTTAGGTATGTTCGCCGGTTGTATTTCTGCTGCACTTTGGGCAAATAATGTGAAATGGCGTAACCAGCCACACAAACGCCGTATTGTTCAAGCGCTCATTGGTGGTGCATTAGCCGGTTTCGGCGCTCGTTTAGCAATGGGCTGTAACCTTGCCTCTCTCTTCACGGGTATTCCACAATTTTCGGTTCATGCTTGGTTCTTTACTATTGCGACTGCTGTAGGTACTTATGCCGGGGTAAAAGTCACCTTACTTCCGATGTTCCGCGTGAAATTAGAATTGAAAAAAGGCGCGGCAAAATTACAAGAAACTGACCCGAAACAAGCGAGTCGTCGTTTTTGGATTGGTATGGTGATCTTTTTTGCTTACCTGATTGCTTCACTTTATGTGATGACAAACTCCGTCAAACTCGGTTTTGCAATGCTTTGTGGGTTAGCTTTTGGCTTATTAATTGAACGTGCTCAAATCTGCTTTACCTCTGCCTTCCGTGATTTATGGGTAACTGGCCGTGCTTATATGGCAAAAGCGATTATCTTCGGTATTATCGTGGGTACGCTCGGCGTATTCAGCTACATTCAATTAGGCGTACCAGCCAAAATCATGTGGGCGGGTCCAAATGCAATTATCGGTGGTTTATTATTTGGCTTCGGTATTGTATTAGCGGGCGGATGTGAAACCGGTTGGATGTATCGCTCAATGGAAGGTCAAGTTCACTTTATGTGGGTGGGCTTAGGCAATGTTATCGGTTCAACCTATTTAGCCTACGCCTGGGACGATCTTGCCCCTGTGCTTGCGTTAGATTACGAAAAACTTAACTTATTGAAATCCTTTGGCCCAGTTGGCGGTTTATTAGTAAATTACGGCTTGCTTATTCTCTGCTTAATCGCTGTTGTTTGGTGGGAACACCACTTCTTGAAAAAAGCCAAAGCAAAAATCGCTGCAGCAAATCCACAAGCTTGTGGTTGCTAATTAAATATTAACGAATTCATTCAAAAAAAGAGGACATTATTATGGCATTTACCGTTGTTCAAAAATTAGATAAAGATCCAAAAGACATCACCCCAGATTACACGTTAGATACGCTAGGTGAACCTTGCCCGTATCCAGCGATCGTGATGCTCGAAACCATGCCACAATTACAAAAAGGCGAAATTTTAGAGCTATTAAGTGACTGTGCTCAATCTATCAACAACATTCCTGTTGATACTAAAAACCACGGTTACACACTATTAAGCGTAGAACAAGATGGCACCAAATTACGCTATTTGATTCAACGTTAATGTAAAAAGTGCGGTCAAATTTGGCCGCACTTTTGTATTTTTTAGCAAGACACATCTAATAAAAAACAACCCCATTTTTACTGTCAGCGCTTACATTGAAGCCTATTCATAATATTCATATTGATAAGTCTTTTTCGTTTTCCATACACCATCTTTGTTATAGATTATCTCTTCAATAACATTGCCATGTTTATCAAATTGGTATGATACGGTTATCCAGTTGATGCGTATTCCAACGCTAAACATTTCACTTTTTAATAAGCGATGATTTTTATCAAAAGAATTTTTCACACTATTGATAAAAACGTTTAAAGATTCGGTAAATGAACCATCATTTTCGTAATGATAAATATCGCAATCTTTTTCTACATTATCTTCAATACGACATATTTTGCTCAGTTTACCATTCTCATAGTCGTATTTTTTTATATCTGATGTTGTTTTATTCTCTACATCATACTCTTGAGTTTTGAGCAAAGTACCCGCTTTATCATAAAAATGTTCTTTATATGAGGATGAAAAATCTGGTGTGTCCTTATATTCCACAAACTGCACCACACCACTACCATCCTGATTTTCTAAATAACGATAAAATTTGCTAAAGGTTTTGAGCTCTGGATTAGTTTCAGTTACATTGTCATCTTGAATTTCTAATAATCGATTCTGATCATCATACTTATAGTAACGAATTGTGATCTTTTCTTTATCAAAAAGAACGCCCTGTTCCTTTTCTTTTATCAAAAAGCCTTGTTCGTTATAAAATCTATCTAGATAACTTACTGTCCCATTATCGGGCAAGGCTGAATTACCTTCATCCTTGGATTTAATTGATTTCACTTTTCCTTGCAAATGATGTTTTGTCCAGTCATTCTCAATTGGAAATAATGCGAAAGCAGAAGTTGAAAAAGAAAAAAGCAATAAGAAAAATAAGGATTTATTCATAAAATTCTCTTTAAAAATTAAATATTGAATCATTCTAAATAATTACAAGAAAAATTCAATCGATAAAAAACCGCACTTTAATCTCTCAAAGTGCGGTCAGTTTTACTTCAATTTTTTGCTTATTTGTTTAATGCTGTAAGAATGTCATCAACACGTTCTTTTGCATCACCAAAGAGCATTTGAGTGTTTTCTTTGAAGAATAATGGGTTTTGAACGCCTGCGTAACCCACCGCCATAGAGCGTTTAAATACGATAACGTTTTGTGCTTTCCATACTTCTAACACCGGCATACCTGCGATTGGGCTGTTTGGATCTTCCATCGCTGCTGGGTTTACGGTGTCGTTTGCACCGATAACTAATACCACATCGGTATCCGCGAAATCATCATTGATTTCATCCATTTCAAGCACGATGTCATAAGGCACTTTTGCTTCCGCTAAAAGCACGTTCATATGACCCGGTAAACGACCTGCAACAGGGTGAATACCAAAACGCACATTAATACCACGCTCACGCAATTTCGCCGTAATTTCTGCGACTGGATATTGTGCTTGTGCTACTGCCATACCATATCCTGGTGTGATAATCACAGAGCTTGCATTTTTGAGTAATTCAGCCACTTCTTCTGCAGTTGTTTCACGGTGTTCACCTTGCTCTTCATCTGAAGAAACTTGAACATCATTACCAAAACCACCTGCGATAACGCTGATAAATGAGCGGTTCATCGCTTTACACATAATATAAGAAAGAATCGCACCAGAAGAACCCACTAATGCACCAGTGACGATAAGCAAGTCATTGCTTAACATGAAACCCGCTGCAGCCGCTGCCCAACCAGAATAAGAGTTAAGCATTGAAACCACAACCGGCATATCTGCACCACCGATAGATGCCACTAAGTGCCAGCCGAATGCAAGAGCAATCGCGGTCATGAGTAACACTGGGAAGATATTATCTGGGTTGTTTAAGAAAGCGACCATCAATAAAGCCGAAACTACTAACGCCGCTAAATTTAATTTATGGCGATGTGGCAACATTAATGCTTTTGAATTGATTTTGCCGCTTAATTTACCGAATGCTACGATAGAACCCGTGAATGTTACCGCACCGATGAAGATCCCTAAGAATACTTCAACGTTATGGATATTCATTAACACAGGATCAGTTTCGTGTGTTAAGCCGTAACTGTTAAAGCCTACGAGCACTGCTGCTAAACCTACAAAACTGTGAAGGATCGCAACGAGTTCAGGCATTTCAGTCATTTCAACTTTTAATGCACGTTGAACACCAATCACGCCACCGATGATCATCGCAATAATGATCCATAATGTACCTTCAGATTGCGGGCCGAAAATGGTTGCAACAAGGGCAATTGTCATACCGACAATGCCATACCAACAACCGGCTTTTGCCGTTTCATGTTTAGAAAGACCGGCTAAGCTCATAATGAAAAGTAATGCAGCGATAATATAGGCTGCTTGTACTAAACCTTCAGACATCGTCTTCTCCTTAACCTTTTCTAAACATCGCCAACATACGTTGAGTTACACGGAAACCACCAAAGATGTTGATGCTTGCCACCAAGATTGCCACAAAGGCTAATGCATCAATAAAGAAGTTGCCTGTTGGTTGTCTAATTTGCAGTAATGCACCCACAATGATGATACCTGAAATCGCATTGGTTACCGCCATAAGTGGGGTGTGTAAAGCGTGGCTGACGTTCCAAACCACGTAGTAACCAACT
The DNA here is from genome assembly GCF_001815355.1 of Haemophilus sp. HMSC068C11. Classification (GTDB taxonomy): domain Bacteria; phylum Pseudomonadota; class Gammaproteobacteria; order Enterobacterales; family Pasteurellaceae; genus Haemophilus_D. The sequence goes on along the minus strand of NZ_KV820354.1, from coordinate 52,122 downwards.
ACACAAGCCAATACGAATACGGTGAAGTGAGAAAGGAATGCCGCTGGCGCCACAGATGCAAGCCAGAGGAATAACACCCCTACCCCCGCCATCACACCGTATTTGATGCGAGGATCAGCTGGTTTTTCTTCCTCTTTTTTAACTGCACTTTGTGCCGCTTTCGCTTCTTGTTTTGGTTGTGCTGACACTTGGATTTGCGCTGGTGGAATTTCTTCCCCATCACGTACCACTGTCACACCGCGTAATACCACATCTTCAAAATCAATATTGATATTGCCGTCTTTTTCTTTACAAAGTAGTTTTAATAAATTAACTAAGTTTGTACCGTAAAGTTGGGAAGATTGTGTTGGTAAACGACTTGGGAAATCGGTGTAACCAATGATTTTTACTTGGTTTTCAGTGATTACTACTTTTCCTGCTTCAGTGTAAGCACAGTTACCGCCTGTTGCAGCCGCTAGATCCACCACCACAGAACCTGGTTTCATGGAATCAACCATTTCTTTCGTGATCAAGCGAGGGGCTGGTTTACCTGGAATCGCTGCAGTGGTAATAATGATATCCACTTCTTTCGCTTGTTCCGCATAAAGCTCCATCGCACGACGGTTAAATTCTTCTGACATCACTTTCGCGTAACCATCGCCACTACCGCCTTCCTCTTTGAAATCAATTTCTAAGAAAGACGCGCCCATACTTTGTACTTGTTCTTTTACTTCAGGACGAGAGTCAAAAGCACGTACAATCGCACCAAGGCTATTCGCTGCACCAATCGCCGCAAGACCTGCAACACCCGCACCAATAACTAACACTTTTGCCGGTGGCACTTTACCTGCGGCGGTAATTTGTCCAGTGAAGAAACTACCAAATTCATGAGCTGCTTCAATCACCGCACGATAACCAGAAATATTCGCCATAGAGCTTAATGCGTCAAGCGCTTGTGCACGGGAAATACGTGGCACAGAATCCATCGCTAATACATTAATTTTTTTCGACGTGAGTTTTTTCATTAAATCCGGATTTTGTGCGCGCCAAATGAAGCTCACAAGTGTTGCACCTTCCTTCATTTGATCAATTTCTGCATCCGTTGGTGGATTCACTTTAAAAATCACATCCGAATGCCACACTTCTGAACTTGAGCCAATTTTTGCGCCGGCGTCGATAAATGCTTGGTCTTCAAAACTTGCTTTGAATCCCGCATCATGTTCTACGATGACGTCAAAGCCCAGTTTTAAGATCTGCTGAACCGTTTTTGGCGTCGCCGCCACACGATTTTCGCTATCAAGCAGTTCTCTAGGTACACCAATTAACATAAATGTTTCCCTCTGGTTGATGAAATTTCAGACAAACTCACGCCTGTCCCTGTCTCTTAAATGACAAAAAGTCATACAACGATAAATGTATCACTTATTGTGGTTATTTGGGGAATTTTTTTAACTGGTTTTACAAGATATTGTGATAGGGATCATAAAAGAATCGAGATAAACGCGTGGTGTGTTTAACTTTTAGCCTAACGCAATGATTATTCATCAGAAACTGACTAATCAAAAATAGATGAAAAACGGACCGCACTTATATACGAAGGAAATAAAAAGCCCGATATGATTATCGGGCTTATATTTAATTGGTTCCACCAACGGTGATTTCATCTATTTTCAAGGCTGGCTGACCAACGCCGACCGGCACACTTTGCCCATCTTTGCCACAAACACCGATACCCAGATCTAAGTCTGTTTCATCTGCGACCATCGAAACTTTTTGCATCACATCGATACCGCTGCCAATTAACGTAGCCCCTTTAACCGGTTTGGTAATTTTGCCTTTTTCAATAAGATAAGCTTCAGATGTCGAGAACACAAATTTACCTGAGGTAATATCCACTTGCCCACCACCAAAGTGCGGTGCATAAATACCGCGATCCACAGAGGCTACTAAATCTTCAAATTTGCTTTGACCTGCCAACATATAGGTATTCGTCATTCGTGGCATTGGCAAATGTGCATAAGATTCACGACGACCATTTCCTGTTGGTTTCACACCCATTAATCGAGCGTTGAGTTTATCTTGCATATAGCCTTGCAAAATCCCGTCTTTGATTAAAACGTTGCACTGACTTGGCACGCCTTCATCATCAATGGTTAAAGATCCACGACGGTTTTGCAATGTACCATCATCCACAATTGTACATAATGGCGACGTCACTAACTCACCAATTTTTCCTGTAAATAAAGAGCTTTCTTTGCGGTTGAAATCCCCTTCTAAACCGTGTCCCACTGCTTCATGAAGCAATACGCCAGGCCAGCCAGCCCCTAATACCACAGGCATTAATCCTGCTGGCGCAGCGACTGCACTTAAATTCACAAGGGCTTGACGAACCGCTTCTTTTGCAAAATTAACGGCACGAATGTCCCCATTTACCACTTCAAAGAACCAATCTAAGCCAAAGCGTCCACCAGAACCGCAGCTACCACGCTCACGTTTACCATCTTCTTCCACGAGAACAGAAATGGATAAACGCACAAGCGGACGAATATCTGCGGCAAGTGTGCCATCTGTTGCGACTACTAACACTTCTTCATAAATCGAACTTAATGCTGCAGAAACATGTGTAACACGAGGATCTTCAGATCGCGCTGTACGATCCACTAAGTGTAATAACTCGATCTTTTTCTCTTTACTTAAACTTTCTAACGGGTTAATCGCCGCATAACGCTGAACCGCATTCACCGCATTAAATGCCTGAGGCGAAATTAAATTGCCTTCTTTAATTTGTGCAATACCTTTTACGGCCTCTGCACATTGTTGTAATGACGCTAAGTTAATTTGATCGGAATACGCAAAGCCTGTTTTCTCTCCAGAAACTGCGCGTACACCAACACCGCGATCAATATGAAAGCCACCTTCTTTAATAATACTGTCTTCTAATACCCAGCTTTCATCTTGACTTAATTGAAAATAAAGATCCGCATAATCAATATGACGATGCGACATCACATCAAAAATATTAAGCAATGATTGATGCGATAAATTGCTTGGTGCAAGTAAGGTATCTGAAACCTGTTTTAACATTTGTTCTCCGAAATTTATAAAAATTAATTCTGCCAAATCTCCCCTAGCCCCTCTTTGCTAAAGAGAGAGATAGTTTTTTGACTAATCTAAATTATCCAATCCAAATTGGTATAAGGCATTTTTCTTATAACCATAAAGTTCAGCCACAATCGCCGCAGCCTTTTTTAAAGGGAGTTCTTTGGCAATCAAAGTGAGCGCTTTAATTGCTTGTGGTGAAAATTCTTCGCTATCTTCTGATTTTGGTTTACCTTCTACAATTAACACCATCTCACCTTTCGTGCGATTAGGATCTTCACTTAACCATTGACTAAGATCACTTAATTTATCTCCTGCAATCGTTTCCCATGTTTTCGTAATTTCACGGGCAAGCACAACATAACGATCACCCCCTAATACATCTTGCATATCAGCAAGGGTATCTAAAATACGGTGGGTTGATTCATAGAAGATTAAAGTGCGGTCTTCTTCCGCAACGTTTTCTAACTTATCCTTACGCGCCTTGGTTTTCGCAGGTAAAAAACCTTCAAAGCAAAAACGGTCAGATGCGATGCCCGATGCACATAATGCCGTAATTGCCGCACAAGCACCGGGTAGTGGCACCACTTTAATGCCTGCCTCACGACATTGACGCACCAAATGAAAACCTGGATCGCTAATTAAAGGGGTTCCCGCATCTGAAATTAATGCAATATTGGTGCCTTGTTTTAACTTTTCAACCAAAACATGCGCTTTTTCTTGTTCATTGTGATCATGCAAGGCGAAAAAAGGCTTTTTGATACCATAATGACTAAGCAATAAACCACTGTGGCGCGTATCTTCCGCGGCAATTAAATCTACATGCGAAAAGGTCTCTAAAGCACGTTGTGTAATATCTTGTAAATTCCCGATTGGCGTAGCGACAATATATAAAATTCCGGTTAAATCATTCATTTTTGTTTGCTTTTACATTGTGAGATAAGTAAGATCGCCCATTATTGATTTATTCATTATGGAGCGAATATGTCTATTCTATTACAAGGCGGTCGTTTTAAAAAACGTTTAATGCCGATTTTATTGTCTGTTGCGTTAGCAGGTTGTTCTAACTTATTTGGCAGCAGCTTTACCCAAACATTACAGCGTGATGCCAATGCGAGTTCTGAATTTTATATGAACAAATTAGGGCAAACACAGGATAAAGAAGATCAACAAACATACAAACTCTTAGCGGCTCGTGTATTAATTTCCGAAAATAAAGTACCCCAAGCGGAAGAGTTATTAACGGAGTTAGTTGACTTAAACGAAGCGCAACAATTAGATCGTACGTTAATTGAAGCTCGTATCGCCGCTGCAAAAGGTAATAATAATGATGTGGCTGAAGGTAAATTACGTGCACTCGATCTGACTAAATTAAGTCCATCACAAAAATCTCGTTATTACGAAACCTTTGCTCAAACAGCAGAAAATCGTAAAGACGTGATTGAAGCGGTGAAAGCTCGCATCAAAATGGATGAAAATTTAACAGACATGCAACGTCGTAAAGATAATGTTGATAAAACTTGGTCGTTACTTCGTTCTGCGAATACCGCTGTCATCAATAATGCCTCAGATGAAGGTAGCGTGGCATTAGGCGGTTGGCTCACCTTAATTAAAGCTTATAATGACAACATTCGTCAGCCAGTACAATTAAGCCAAGCGTTACAAAGCTGGAAATCAGCTTATCCAAATCACGTTGCAGCAACCTTTTTCCCTAAAGAGCTAGAAAGCTTGTTGAATTTCCAACAAACGAATTTAGCTCAAATTGGTTTAGTCTTACCTTTAAGCGGCGATGGCCAAATTTTAGGTACAACTATCCAATCCGGTTTCAATGATGCAAAAGGTGACTCAACCATCCCTGTACAAGTATTTGACTCATCAACTACACCGATTAACGACATTATTGCACAAGCAAAAGCATCAGGTATTAAAGCGTTAGTGGGGCCATTGCTTAAACAAAATGTCGATGCCATCATTGCGAATCCAAGCGCAGTACAAGGCATGGATGTACTCACATTAAATGCAACAGCAAATACACAAGCGATTAACCAAGTCTGTTATTACGGTTTATCTCCAGAAGATGAAGCTGAGTCCGCTGCTAACAAAATGTGGAAAGATGGTATTCGCAATCCAATCGTTGCAATGCCGCAAAATGATTTAGGACAACGTGTGGGTAATGCTTTCAATGTACGTTGGCAACGTTTAGCGGGTACAGATGCGAATATTCGCTACTATAACTTACCAGCTGATATTACCTACTTCTTCCAAGGTGCTCCACAAGATACTGCTGGACTTTATGTTGTGTCATCGCCAGATGAATTAGCGGAAATTAAAGGTTACTTAGATACAAGCAATCCGAATGTTCGCATTTATGCAAGTTCTCGTTCTAACGCAGCAAGCAATACCCCTGAATACTATGCAAAAATGAATGGCGTTCAATTTAGTGATATTCCATTCTTTAAACAAAGCGATTCTTCGCAATATCAAAAAGTGGCTGGCTCAACCGGTGGTGAATTCCAATTAATGCGTTTATATGCAATGGGTTCTGATGCATGGTTGCTCATCAATCACTTTAATGAATTACGCCAAGTACCAGGTTACACCTTGAGTGGTTTAACCGGTCAGCTTAGCGCTGATTCAAACTGTGATGTGGACCGTGATATGACATGGTATCAAGTACAAGATGGTAATGTGGTAGCGGTTGCGAACTAATACATGTTTTCATTAAAACGTCAACAAGGGGCGGGCTTTGAACATCAAGCCCGCCTTTTCTTAGAAGCCAAAGGCCTCAAATTCATCGCGGCGAATCAATATTTCAAATGCGGTGAATTGGATCTTATTATGCAAGATGGTCAAACGATCGTTTTTGTTGAGGTACGTCAACGATCTAGCTCAGCATTTGGATCCGCTGTTGAAAGTGTAGATTGGCAAAAGCAACAAAAATGGCTGAATGCCGCAAATTTATGGCTTGCTAAACGTAATCTAAGTCTTGAAGATGCGGATTGCCGTTTTGATCTTATAGCCTTTGGTAAAACGACCAGCGATATTCAATGGTTTCCTAATTTCCTCGATTAATCGTTTCTAATTATGTTACAAAAAGTCAAAGATATTTATAGCGAAAGTATTCAGATTCAAATTTCTGCTTCTAGCCTACTATCAGAAAATATTGCTACTGCCACACAAATGGTCATGCAATGTTTGTTAAGTGGTCATAAAGTGATTGCCTGTGGCGTCGCTCGCTCTTACGCGAATGCGCAATTCTTAGTGTCAAATTTGCTTAATCGTTACGATTTTGAGCGTCCTAGCCTGCCATCCGTACACCTTAGCCTTGAAAGTGCGGTTGGTTCTTCACTGGTTTTTGATCAACCTATCGAGCAGCTTTATCAACATCAATTCAACGCTATCGCGAAGCCCGGTGACTTATTGATCGCTTTTGCTCCGCTTGGTACAGAAAAAGCGGTGTTAAATACAATTGCTAATGCCGTCAACAAAGAAATTCAGGTGATTGCTTTAACGGGGTCAAATAACGATGCGATTCAAGGTGTGTTAGCTGAAGCAGATTTAGAAATCTCTATTCCCGCAACGAAAGAAGCGCGTATTTTGGAAAATCATTTATTCGTCATAAATGCACTGTGTGAGCTTGTTGATAGCACACTTTTCCCAAGAGCTTGACATTAAAGGCTTTTCCAACCAAACTATTTCTAAAATTAATTGACTAATTAGTTAACTCACTCATTTATAAAAAGGAGATTAATGATGAAATTAACCCCATTTAAAAAACTCGCCTTCGTACTTGGTGCATCGATTATGTTACAAGGCTGTGTAGCTGCTGTGCTTGGTGGTGCGGCTGCAGGTGCTAAAGTTGCAACAGATCCTCGTACAATGGGGACGCAAGTCGATGATGAAACTTTAGAAGTAAAAGTTGAAAATGCATTAGATAAGGATGCACAAATTAAATCGGAAGGTCGTGTACATGCCGTTTCTTATAGTGGCCGTGTATTATTAATTGGTCAAGTGCCGAGTGAAGGCGTAAAAGAAACTGCAACCAGTCTTGCTAAAGGCGTAGATGGTGTGAATGATGTCTATAACGAATTACGTGTGGGCAATAAAATTAACTTTGGTCAAATTACTAAAGACAGTTGGATTACCACACAAATTAAATCAAAACTCTTCGTTGGCGATAATGTAAAAGCAACAGATGTGAAAGTGATCACCGAAAATGGCGAAGTATTCTTACTCGGCAACCTTACCCGCTCACAAGCAGACTCAGCGGCAGAAATTGCAAGTAAAGTTACCGGTGTTCAAAAAGTCGTCAAAGTATTTAAATACTTGAATTAATTAAACTTTTAAACATTTAAGTGCGGTCAAAAATTATCTCGTTTTTGACCGCACTTTTTCTTTACAAAGATTTACAAAAAAGATCCTGCCTAAAAAAACATCACTTTAAAGATAAGTCATTTATTTTAAATGACTTATCTTTTGTCAATAATCTAAGTAAAAAATTTACCGCTTGAATTCAATTTTAAAACACTCTATCTTGTGCACTATTATTTTCCCTAACACTATATCTTGTGTTTTATTCAATTCGTTTCTCTAGTAGGTTTATCTTCCATGAACAAAGGATTAATGGTTACAAAGCGCGATGGTACGCTTGAACAAATCAATTTAGACAAAATTCACCGTGTGATTACTTGGGCGGCTGAAGGCTTGGAAAACGTCTCTGTTTCTCAAGTTGAATTGCGTTCTCATATTCAATTTTATGAAGGCATTCGTACGTCTGATATTCACGAAACAATTATTAAAGCGGCAGCAGACTTAATCAGCAAAGATACTCCAGATTATCAATATCTTGCTGCACGTCTTGCGGTTTTCCATTTACGTAAAAAAGCGTTTGGCCATTTTGATCCGCCTCGTTTATACGATCATGTGAAAAAATTAGTGCGCATGGGTAAATATGATCCTGCACTTTTAGCCGACTATACTCGTGAAGAATGGGATGAAATGGATGGGTTTATTGATCACTGGCGTGATATGACCTTTTCTTATGCCGCAGTAAAACAATTGGAAGGGAAATACTTAGTTCAAAACCGTGTAACCGGTGAGATCTATGAATCTGCGCAATTCCTTTATTTACTAGTTGCAGCGAGCTTATTCTCCAAATATCCGCAAGAAACCCGTTTGGATTACATTCGTCGTTTCTACGATGCGACCTCAACCTTTAAGATTTCTTTACCTACGCCTATCATGGCAGGGGTTCGTACGCCTATGCGTCAATTCAGCTCTTGTGTATTGATTGAATGTGGTGATAGCTTAGACTCTATCAACGCTACCTCTGCAGCAATCGTGAAATACGTTTCACAACGTGCAGGTATCGGGGTAAATGCAGGTGCCATCCGTGCATTAGGTAGCCCAATTCGTGGTGGCGAAGCCTTCCACACTGGCTGTATTCCATTCTATAAACACTTCCAAAGTGCCGTCAAATCTTGTTCACAAGGTGGCGTACGTGGTGGTGCGGCGACAGTTTACTACCCGATTTGGCATTTAGAAGTTGAAAGCTTATTAGTATTGAAAAATAACCGTGGTGTGGAAGATAACCGTGTTCGTCACATGGACTACGGCGTACAGTTAAACAAATTAATGTATCAACGCTTAATTAAAGGCGCAGACATTACTTTATTTAGCCCTTCAGACGTACCTGGACTTTATGAAGCCTTCTTTGCTGATCAAGATAAATTTGAAGAACTTTACGTGAAATACGAACAGGATCCAAACATCCGTAAACGTTCTGTAAAAGCCGTTGAGTTATTCTCTTTATTAATGCAAGAACGTGCATCAACCGGTCGTATTTATATCCAAAACGTGGATCACTGTAATACTCACTCACCGTTTGATCCGCTTGTTGCACCAGTGCGCCAATCTAACTTATGTTTAGAAATTGCATTACCAACTAAACCATTACAACATTTCCATGATGAAAATGGTGAAATTGCCCTTTGTACACTTTCTGCATTCAACTTGGGTAAATTAGATGATTTAGATGAGTTAGAAAATCTTGCCGATCTCGCAGTACGTGCATTAGATGCATTACTTGATTACCAAGACTACCCTGTTCCTGCGGCGAAACGTTCTTCATTAGGTCGTCGTTCACTTGGTATCGGTGTGATTAACTATGCGTATTACTTAGCGAAAAATGGTGTACGTTATTCTGATGGTTCAGCGAACGATTTAACTCACCGTACGTTTGAAGCGATTCAATACTATCTATTGAAAGCCTCCATGAACTTAGCGAAAGAATTAGGTGCGTGTGAGTACTTCAATGAAACCAATTACGCGAAAGGTATTTTACCAATCGATACCTATAAGAAAGATATTGATAGCTTAACGCAAGAACCATTGCATTATGATTGGGAAACGTTACGTCAAGAAATCAAAGAGTTTGGTTTACGTAACTCGACCTTAACCGCATTAATGCCGTCAGAAACCTCTTCACAGATTTCTAACGCAACAAATGGTATCGAGCCGCCACGTGGTCATGTAAGTATTAAAGCTTCAAAAGATGGTATCTTAAGACAAGTTGTACCGGATTATGAAAACTTAAGTGATAACTACGAGTTACTTTGGGATATTCCAAGTAACGATGGTTACTTACACTTAGTGGGCATCATGCAAAAATTCGTAGACCAAGCGATCTCTGCAAATACCAACTACGATCCAAAACGTTTTGAAGACGGTAAAGTACCAATGAAAGTATTGTTAAAAGATCTTTTAACCGCTTACAAATACGGTTTAAAAACCCTTTACTATCAAAACACCCGTGATGGTGCGGAAGACAGCCAAGAAGATTTAGATGATGGCTGTGCAGGTGGGGCTTGTAAGATTTAATCATTTAGGTGGGCTTGTTTACAAGTCCGCCTTTTGATATTTTAGGCAATCAATCATTAAGTGGGTAAAAGCCCGCTATAAGTAAGGATATAACATGGCATATACTACTTTCTCACAAACTAAAAACGACCAGTTAAAAGAGCCGATGTTCTTTGGTCAAAACGTTAACGTTGCGCGTTACGATCAACAAAAATATGAGACTTTTGAAAAGCTCATTGAAAAACAACTTTCTTTCTTCTGGCGTCCGGAAGAAGTGGATGTGTCGCAAGACCGTATCGACTATGCCGCGTTACCTGAACATGAAAAACATATTTTCATCAGTAACTTAAAATATCAAACCTTATTAGATTCTATTCAAGGCCGTAGCCCGAACGTTGCATTATTACCGTTAGTGTCTATTCCTGAATTAGAAACCTGGATCGAGACTTGGACATTCTCTGAAACCATCCACTCTCGTTCTTACACACACATTATTCGTAACATTGTGAACGATCCATCTATCGTGTTTGATGACATCGTGACCAACGAAGAAATCATCAAACGTGCACGTGATATTTCTTCTTATTACGATGATTTAATCCGCGACAGCCAACTTTACAGCCTATACGGCGAAGGCACTTACACCGTGGATGGCAAAGAATGTGTTGTCACCTTGCGTAATTTGAAAAAACAACTTTACCTTTGCTTAATGAGCGTGAATGCGCTTGAAGCCATTCGTTTCTATGTGTCTTTCGCGTGCTCCTTTGCCTTTGCAGAGCGTCAATTAATGGAAGGTAATGCGAAAATTATTAAATTTATCGCTCGCGATGAAGCGTTGCACTTAACCGGTACGCAGCACATTTTAAACATCATGGCAGCAGGTCAAGACGATCCGGAAATGGCTGAAATTGCAGAAGAATGTAAACAAGAAGCCTATGATTTATTCTTAGCGGCAGCGGAACAAGAAAAAGAATGGGCAGATTACTTGTTCAAAGACGGTTCAATGATTGGTTTGAACAAAGATATTTTGGTGCAATACGTGGAATACATCACCAATATCCGTATGCAAGCTGTAGGTCTTCCATTGCCATTTGGTGCACGTTCTAACCCAATTCCATGGATTAACGCATGGCTTGTTTCTGACAACGTACAAGTCGCGCCACAAGAAGTTGAAGTAAGTTCTTACCTTGTCGGTCAAATTGACTCTAAAGTCGATACCAATGATTTCGGTGATTTCGATCTTTAATTAATCATTCTATGTAAAGAGCGGTCAGTATTTTCAGCGTTTAAAACCTCTGAAAAATTGACCGCTCTTTTTGTTTGTATGAATATCAAGACATGATGATAAACGCTTTGATTAAAAAAATAGCACAATTTTGCTTTCCTGCATTTATCACCAACACTTTCCCTATAAAACAGATAACTTCATTAAAAAAGGCTTAACAAAAAACAACGCTATGGGTAGAATAGAAGAAACCTGTTTATTTTCAATAAATCACATTCTAATTACAAACTAGCGAGGTAAAGGATATGTCAGAACAAGAAGTTAAAGAATTAGATCTCAATGGCGAAATGCTCGTTCGCCGTGAAAAATTAGCCGCATTACGTGCAAAAGGTAATGCGTTCCCGAATCAATTCCGTCGTGACGCCCTTGCTCAAGATTTACATGATAAGTACGAAGCCGAAGATGGTGAAGTATTAAAAGAAAAAGCCATTGAAGTTGCCGTTGCTGGTCGTATTATGACTCGTCGTGCAATGGGTAAAGCTACCTTTATTACCTTGCAAGATATGAGCGGCAAAATCCAATTATATGTTGCTCGTGATAACCTTCCTGAAGGCGTTTATGCTGAAGATGTAGGTAACTGGGATTTAGGTGATATCATTGGGGTGAAAGGGACACTTTTCAAAACCAAAACCAATGAATTAACCATTAAAACAACTGAAGTACAACTTTTAACCAAAGCGCTTCGTCCATTACCAAACAAATTCCATGGTTTAACAGACATGGAAGCGCGTTACCGCCAACGTTACTTAGATTTAATTTCTAATGAAGAATCTCGCCGCACATTTATTATTCGTTCAAAAGTGATTGCAGGTATTCGCGAATTCTTTATTTCTAAAGGTTTCATGGAAGTTGAAACCCCAATGCTACAAGTGATCCCAGGCGGTGCATCTGCTCGTCCATTTATCACTCACCACAATGCATTAGACGTTGATATGTATCTTCGTATTGCACCAGAGCTTTACTTAAAACGTTTAGTGGTTGGTGGTTTTGAACGTGTATTCGAATTAAACCGTAACTTCCGTAATGAAGGAGTTTCTGTTCGTCATAACCCAGAATTCACCATGCTTGAATACTACCAAGCTTATGCGGATTATCATGATTTAATGGATAACACCGAAGAATTACTACGCAAACTCGCGATGGATATTCTTGGTACAACCATTGTGAAATACGGTGATTTAGAATTTGACTTTGGCAAACCATTTGAGCGTATTACATTACATGATGCAACCATTAAATATGGTGCAGATAAAGGTATCGTAAAAGAAGATCTTTATGATTTCGATCGTGCAAAAGCAACCGCTGAACGCTTAGGTATTGAAGTACAAAAATCTTGGGGCTTAGGCTCTATCGTAAATGCGATCTTTGAAGAAGTAGCTGAACATCACTTAATTCAACCAACCTTCTTAATGGCGCATCCAGCTGAGATTTCTCCGCTTGCACGTCGTAATGATGAAAATCCAGAAGTGACTGATCGTTTTGAATTATTCATCGGTGGACGTGAAATTGGTAACGGCTTCTCAGAATTAAACGATGCCGAAGACCAAAATGAACGTTTTGATGCACAAGTTGCCGCAAAAGAAGCGGGTGACGATGAAGCGATGTTTAAAGATGATGACTTCGTTGTTGCACTTGAACACGGTTTACCACCAACAGCTGGTGAAGGTTTAGGTATCGACCGCTTAGCAATGCTTTATGCTAACGCGCCATCTATCCGTGATGTGATCCTATTCCCTGCAATGCGTCAAAAATAATTAAATTGAAATAACATAAAAGGAAGTCTATTGACTTCCTTTTTTATTGTTTAAAAGTGCGGTCATTTTTTACCGCACTTTCATGAAAAAAAGAGATAACCATCTTAACGATTATCTCTTTTACATTCCAATTTGAAATTATTTACCCCAAACTTCTTCTACTATACTACGGATAAATTCGAGTTTCTTCCATTGTTGTTCTTCAGTCAGAATGTTGCCTTCTTCTGTTGAAGCAAAACCACATTGTGGGCTTAAGCAAAGTTGATTGATATCCACATATTGCGCTGCTTCTTTAATTCGGGCAATAATTTCATCACGGTTTTCTAACTCGCCAGATTTAGAGGTTACCAAGCCTAATACCACTTGTTGATTTTTAATAAAGCGTAAAGGTTTGAAATCGCCTGCACGATCACTGTCATACTCCAAGAAGAAACCATCTACATTACAGTGGCCAAATAAGGTTTCTGCGATAGGTTCATAACCACCTGCCGAGAACCAAGTTGAACGGAAGTTACCACGGCAAATATGCATTGTAATCGCTAAATCAGCCGGTTTCGCTGCCACGATTTTGTTTAACATATACACATAATCTTTGGCGATTTGATCTAAATCTAAACCACGCTCAGTATAGGTTTTACGCTTATCTTCCGCACAAAATTCACCCCAGCTTGTATCATCCAACTGTAAGTTACGACAGCCTAATTTATAAAAGATATTCATCGCATCAATATAAGCATCAGCAATATCATCTAATAACAACTGATTGTTATCTTTATAACGTTCAATTGGCTGATAATCTGTGGCACGTACTGTACAAATTAAATGTAGCATTGATGGAGAAGGAATTGTTAATTTAACTTCAGTCTCCCCTGCTATCTTTTGCAATGAGCGGTAATGTTCAACGAAAGGATGGCTCTCTGAAAAACCGATCTTATCCACAATTTTTAATGTTTTCGGGCGTACATTATCGTGTTTAAATTGCACTGAGAATTTTTCAGCATCTACTTCTTTCACGCCATCTAATGCGGCTAAGAAATCTAAATGCCAAAAAGTACGACGAAATTCACCGTCTGTCACTGCATGCAATCCGACATTTTTTTGATGCTCTACCAATTTTGCAATTTCTGTATCTTCAACTTGCGTTAAATCAGCACAAGAAATATCACCACAACTACATTGATAACGAGCCTGTTTTAAAGCCTCTGGGCGTAAAAAACTGCCTACAATATCAAAACGATATGGCGCAGAAGTACGAATAGTGGCATTTGGAAAAAGTTTACTCATTTTGCTTTCCTATATTTAATTAATTTTAAGATAGATTGAGTGTAACAAAATTAACGTCTTCATTAAATATTTAGACGTCTAGATGGATGTGAATTTTATTGTAATTTTATATGAATGGAATTGATATAAAATTTAAAAAGAAAAGTGCGGTTAATATTCCTGATAATTTTGGGTATTCGGATTTTATGGTGGAAAAGGGCTTATAAATCACCCTTCTCCAAATTCTTAATAAGTGTGGAAAAATCGACACCTAAGTTGTCTGTAATGTCGTGATCATTCACTTCATACCAATTGAAAGTATCGTATAACATAGCTTTATTGAAAGCACTTGAATTAAATCGTGGCTTACGCTTTTTATGGAGCTTCTCATTGAAAAGGATTTTGGCTCGTAAGGCATCAAACGAGTAACCTCTACCCATTCGCTCTACCTGCCTAATAATGCTGTTAATTGACTCCGTATAAGCATTAGTGAGCCTTTTATCAAAGTAGTTGAATATTTCAACATGCCAGTTGTCTACGGCTCTCACGAGGTCTTTATATGCGTCTTTAGAGTTGCTGGACATACAACGGTGTCTCCATTGACTATAACGAAGATGACCTTCATCTGGATCAGGAGTATCCCATATCCAGTAAAACTCTTCTTTGAGTTCATAGGCTTCTTTTAAAGCAGGAAGATTACCTAACCAAGTATCTAAGAGGAATGATTCACGTTCATTTAGATCGTGTTTACGCTTTAGAAGGATAAACCTTTCACGCATAAGGGTACGTCTTTCTTTTTGGCTCATATGGGCTTTCAAAGACTTTCTGACGTTATCTAAGGCTTGATTAGCCATTCTAACTACATGAAACTTATCTACGACAACTTTAGCGTGTGGAAGGATAGTGTTCACTGCGTCTTTGTAGGGCTTCCACATATCCATTGTGACGTACTCAATGTAAGTCCTGTCACTGATTTCTGAAAGACGTTGGATGACTGTTTCCTTGTTACGGTTAGGCTTGATGTCATAAATAGTCCTGCGTTCAATATTAGTCAATACAAGCCGAGGTCTACGGATAATATGTATCTCGTCTATCCCAAGCCACTTAGGAGTTTCAAACTGGTATTCACGTTCTTTGAGTGCCACATAGTCCTTAAAAACGTTCCTAATGGTTTTCTCGTCAACACCAACGCTTTCTGCGACTTCTACAAAGGTCTTAGACATGGATTGCTCTTGAATGGACTTTAAAAGCCTTTTGGTCATACTACGCTTTTCATCTACAGATATTAGGCGTTCCCAGAAGGTAGATCCGCATTCACGACACTTGTATCGTCTACGGTTCAATTGTAAGCCCACTCGCTTTAAACGAATGGGCAAATCCATAATTAGTTGATTTCTTGAACTGTGTTTGTACAACTTGTCAAAACCACATTCAGGACAACGTTCAGGTGGTCCGACTGCTTCAACTTTAAACATCATATCGGTTTCATTTTATTGTGGCGGTTCTATTGTTTTAATGTCTGGTAGGGATAATAAGTCTGACATATTATTCATCCTTTATTACTCTGCGGTGTTAAGGTATCAATTATAGATTTGATGTCGAAATCATCAGTGTTAAATTATTTTTGTGACCACAAATGCACTTAGAAAATCCCTTAAAGCATTAGCTGGTTCACTTGAATAGGGAGTTGTAAAAAAGTTCCCTTAGCCTGCACAGCAAGATAATTTCGAAACATCTTTATCAAAAGTTAGGACAGCCAGCTTCAATCCTTCTGCCATTGTTAGATATGGAGCCATCGTTTCTCTCAGATCTCCAACAGTTAAACCGAATTTCACAGCTAATGTTGCTGCATAAATTACGTCTCCTGCGTTTTCTGCCACTACATACGCCCCTAACACTTTCAATGTTTTCGCGTCTGCCACTAATTTGAAAACACCTGTTGTTTCCCGATTAACGAGCGCTCTTGGAACAGCATCCAACGGCAATACCGATGTTTTCACTTCATATCCTTTTTCTTTTGCCTGTTGCTCCGTTAAACCAACCGTTGCAATTGATGGAGAAGTAAACGTAACGCCTGGAACCACTTCTAAATTGACCTTTTGATTTAGTCCTCCGATTGCATTACGAGCAGCAAGTCCACCTTCATAAGCAGCTACATAAACAAATTGGGGACCGAGAGTGACATCTCCAGCTGAATAAATTCGGGAATTGGTCGTTTTAAGATAATCATCAATGACAATTTCACCACGGGAACCAACTTCAACGCCTGCTGCATGTAAGTTTAATGATTCTGTATTTGGTTTTCTTCCAGTGGCAATTAGCAATTGTTCTGCTTCAATAATTCGCTTTTTACCATTTATCTCAACATGAACTTTTTTAATGTCTCCATCTTGCTCAACTCGTTCATAGGTTGCACCTGTTACTAAATTAATTCCCTGTTCTGTTAAGGCCTTAGTAATGGCTTCTGAAATTTCAGGATCGTATTCTTTTAATAGACGCTCGCTTCTTTGAATCAAAGTGACTTCTGACCCGAGGTTATGAAATAGTTGTCCTAATTCCATGCCGATATATCCTGAACCAATTACGGTAAGACGATTTGGAACCTTCTTTAATTCCAATAAGCTAGTGCTTGTTAAATAATCTACTTCATCTAATCCGGGAATATTAGGTGCAGTTGAAGAAGCACCTGTAGCTATTAAAAATCTTTTGGCTGTGATTTGATTGCCATTTACTTCAACTGTATTTTCATTTACGAATTTTGCTTCACCTTTTATTAATTCAAAACCATAATCATCAATTAAATTCACATATTTTTCATTTCGCATCTCGGTTACTAAATCATTCTTTTGTTTTACTAATGGCGCTAAATCAACATTTGAAGCCGAAGTGTGTAATCCCACAAATGGATTATTTTTTGCTAGATGATTGATTTCCCCTGCTCTTAATAAGGTCTTAGAAGGAACGCATCCGACATTAACGCAAGTTCCACCCACCGTTCCACGCTCAATCATAGCCACTTTTGCGTTCAAAGTAACGGCTTCAATGGCAGATGAAAAGGCAGCTCCACCAGAACCGATGATGATGTAATCATAATCATAGTTACCTTCATCATTTAAACTTACATCTGTCCTTTTTTCCGATTGCACTTGTATTTCTTCTGCTTCGCCCGGGTGATAATTTGCGTCAGCAATCGCCTTTATTGCACTTTCAACCTCAATATCATCGGGCAGTTCAAATACTGCTTCACCACGACGATAACTAGACTCAATATTTTTAGCACCTATCTTTTCAAGTGCTGATTCTACGTGTTTTTCACAACCCGTACAGGTCATTCCTGAAATGTTTACCTTAAATTTATTCATAAAAAAGCTCCTTTCGTTAATTAATCTCTCATGTTAATGTTTCTATTATTGGACACGAATGTAATTGCTTTTCAGCTGGACATCGTTGTTTTAAGTCGTCTAACATAGTTTCAATTCGTTTTAAATCCTCTATTTGTTTTTGCACTTCCTTTTGTTTTTTAGAAACAAATTCGAACATATCTTGACAACGAACTTCATCTTTATCTACAACACCAAGTAATTTATAAATCTCGCTTAAAGAGAAACCAAGTTCCTGTATTCGTTTAATAAACCCAACACGCTTAACGTCATCATATGAATATATCCGATAACCAGCTTCCGTTCGGTGAGGTTCTTGTAATAAATTTTTTCGCTCGTAATATCTGATCGTTTCTTTATTAACTCCACATTTATCTGCAAACTCACTAATGCGATAAATCATCTTATTTCACCCCCTGAATATTATAAACCATGTACTATAGTACACGGTCAAGTAAATTGGACTATTTTATTTTTTTCCCAAAGTATCACTCGTATGTGATTGATACTTTTATATAATACTATTGATTATCCTAACATCCCACCAGAAAATCCGATTTAAACACCAGTTGTTTTTAAACTATTAAGAAAGTAATTCCACTATATATTCCGAAGACCCATAATTTTTAACCACACTTTAATTATTGGGCTATTGTAATGCTTTCAGTGCCTTATGATATTCTTTCGATTGTTCCAATAAAATCTTGGCCGCTTCACGCAATTTGTCCACATCTGATTGGGGTAAATAGAAAGATGTTCCGATATTAAGCACATCATTTTTTAACTGCCCATCAGGCAAATCTTTCAAACTTAAATTCACAAAATAAGCTTTAATTTTTGCACCTTTTTTATGTTTAGTGTAAGCATTCCATTGATCAGCAAATTTTTGTGAATATTTCACGGTAGATTCCGTTGTTTTATCAATCGGTACATTTATCACCGTGTTCACCACTTCTTTGATTCCTGGCACATCAGCAGACTTATCAATATGGCTCGATAGCTCACTTTGCGCATTGACGTTTACCACGACAATATTGCGTAAATTGTAATTTTTCAGCTCTGCATACAATTTTTTGACAGTGAGTAAATTCGACATATCCAACAAGCTTGCCAAGCCCAAATTATCCGTTAAACCACCGTCAACCAAATGTAAATAAGGTTTTTCCTCATTATTTTGATAAGAAGCCGTACGTTTTTTCATGGTTTCAAAATTGTTTAGCCACAAACGATTCCCTACTTTCATCTGTGTCAATAATTCTTTTTTACTCTCGGCTTGGCAAGCACCACCATGATTATTTTGTGTAATGGGTGAAAAAATTAATGGAACAGCACTGGATGCTGCCACAGCTCTTGCAATTTCGACATCATTTAAATCTACACAAAGCCAATCAAAGAAATCTTGAGTGAAAGAGACCTCCTGTCCAGCGACCATGTCGGTGGCATTAATTACAGCAAAAGGTCCTTTACGTTGTTCAAGATCTGCAAATTTTTTTCCACGATATAAAGCAAGATTGAGCTGTTCCTGCAACAAATCGCTACGACCAAACTGTGGAGAAGTAAGCCGAGGCACATTACTCACCGAAAATACTTCATTGATGACTTTTTTCTGGAAATTCTTTTTCAAAAAAGAATTATTAAATTTAGGGATAATGTCCTGTCCTTCTAAAGCAAAATAGGCTGCTAATACTGAGCCGCCAGACACCCCATACACAATATCAATATTTTGCAATAAGGTGCTACCTTTCTCTGTTGGACGCACTGAGACATTTTGGAACTGCTCTAACACGCCATAACCTAAAGATGCCGCGCGAGAACCACCACCTGAAAAAGTCATAATCACCAGATTTTCTTTTTGTAATGCCTGCTGCATCGCATTTTCTAAACGATATCCCTTTTGTGGATCTATTTTCTCAATCGTTTTAGTGGGATGATAAGTAATTGAATTGCACGCAGCAAGCAAAGCAATACTGCAAGCAAGTAAACTTGATTTGAAAGGAAAATGAGTAAATTTCATAACAGTATTCCTTTACTGTGACGTTATTTATCTATTATATCTTTTTTAAAGGATATATACGTTTTGTCAAGGCTTTGTATCAAAAATAAAATGTGACAAAGATCTCATTCTTTACATTTTGATCTCAATCAAAAGTGCTAAATAACATATAATAAAAGGGTCTATTATTTATTTAACAATTATAAAAAAGGAATAAACATGAAAACATTGAGTGAATTTATTGTTGAACGCCAAGCGGAGTACCCAAATGCAAAAGGGGAACTTAGTGGTATTTTGTCTTCTATTCGTTTACTAGCAAAAATCATTCATCGTGATATCAACAAAGCGGGTTTAACCAATATTCTTGGTCAGTCTGGTGTCGAAAACGTGCAAGGTGAAAGCCAAATGAAATTGGATTTATTCGCCCATAACACAATGAGCGCAGCACTCATGTCACGTGAAGAAGTGGCGGGTTTTGCTTCTGAGGAAGAAGAAAGCTTTATCGCTTTTGATACTGAACGTGCTCGCAATGCAAAATATATTATTTTGACCGATCCTCTTGATGGTTCATCTAATATTGATGTAAACGTTTCAGTTGGGACAATATTCTCTATTTACCGTCGTGTTTCACCAATTGGCTCACCTGTTACTTTAGAAGATTTTATGCAACCGGGTAATAAACAAGTCGCGGCGGGTTATATCGTATATGGTTCTTCAACCATGTTAGTCTATACCACTGGTCATGGGGTGAATGGCTTCACTTACGATCCATCTATCGGTACATTCTGTCTTTCTCATGAAAATATGCAAATGCCAAAAGATGGCAAAATCTATTCCATCAATGAAGGACAATATCTCAAATTCCCACAAGGGGTAAAAAAATACATTAAATACTGCCAAGAGGAAGATAAAGCAACTAACCGACCTTATGCGTCACGTTATATTGGTTCATTAGTGGCAGACTTCCACCGTAACTTATTAAAAGGCGGTATCTACATTTATCCAAGTGCAACTAACTATCCAAATGGTAAGCTTCGTTTGCTTTATGAAGGCAATCCAATGGCATTCTTAGCAGAACAAGCGGGGGGGATTGCATCTGATGGTTACAATCGAATTTTAGATATTCAACCAAGTGAACTTCACCAACGTGTACCACTTTTCATCGGTTCCGCAGAAATGGTGAAAAAAGCAGAAGAAATGATGAGAGAATTTAAAGAAGATTAAATTCCTAAAGTGCGGTCAATTTTGATCGCACTTTTTTAGCAAACAAAAAGGCGAACCGTATCAGTTCGCCTTTTTCATTTTTTGTATCAATTAATCTCGTTTTCTCGCCAGTAGCCACCAAATAATCGCCATAAATAAGAGACTTGGCATCAGTGCACCTAAAAAGGCTGGTGCATTAAATACCACACTCATTTGTCCAAAAATTTCATTGACGACATAGAACAAGAATCCAAAGCAAATCCCCGTTACGATTCTCGCCCCTGCGGTGACACTACGTAGAGAACCGAAGATGAAAGATAACGCAAGCATCATCATCACACCTACAGAAAGGGGCTGTAAAATCTTACGCCAATAGGTTAATTCAAAACGGCGAGAATCCTGTCCTGTTTGTTTTAAAAACGCAATATATTCATACAAACCTGAAATGGATAATGATGTTGGACGTAATGAAACTGCGCCTAATTTATCTGGCGTTAAGCTTGTTGCCCAATCTTCTGTTAGGCGGTTTGTTGTGGTAATTTGCTCTTTTGATACTGCTGAATTATTCACTTGGCGCAACTGCCATTGATTATTTTCAGCAGAATATTGTGCTTGATTCGCGTGTTTCAAATGAGTGAGGTTACGCTGGTCATCAAAGGTATAAATATAAATATCTTCTAATTGTGCATCATCGGTAATACGACGAACATACACGAAATTATTACCATCTTTTGCCCATACACCATTTTTTACCGAAAGCATTGAACCACCAGAAAGTGCACGAGTACGCATATCACGGGCAAACTGTTCAGTTTGTGGAATCCCCCACTCACCAATAATCATGGTAAAAAGCACCAGTGGAAGTGCCGTTTTCATGACAGCTAATCCAATTTTAAAACGAGAAAAACCCGCAGATTGCATGACCACTAATTCACTACGGCTGGCTAAATTACCTAAAGCAATTAAGGCACCTAACAAAGCTGCCATTGGGAAAAAGGTTTCCACATCTTTGGGAATGGTTAATCCTGTATAAGCCACCGCTTGCCAAATATCATAAGAACCTTTCCCTACACTGCGGAATTGTTCTACAAATTTGATAATTGCCGAAAGACCAACTAACGTAAATAACGTGGCAAAAATTGCCCCTAAGATGCTTTTACCGATATAACGATCAAGAGTATTCATCAACATTGTTATTACCCTTTTCTGAATACACGACGGAATTTATGCATAGCAGTGCTATCCCAACTATTCAGCACAATTCCTAAAATTAAAAAGGCGATATTTACCAACGGCATTAACAAACCTGCATCAAGCTTACCTGCGCCACCCGCAGATTTAAATGAGCTTTGTAATAAGAAATAAATTAAATAAAGCAATAATGCCGGTAAGATTTTCGCAAAACGGCCTTGGCGAGGATTTACTTTACTCATTGGTACAGCAATAAGCGCCATTAAAGGCACCGCTAAAATTAAGGTAATTCGCCAATGCAACTCTGCTTTTGCTGCTGCACTTTTATCTTTTAATAATTGCTCAAAAGATAATTCAGCGGCTTCATCACTTTCCGAGTTTGTCTCTTGATGGCCTAAATACGCTTGGTAATCATCAAAATGTGTAATACGAAAATCAGGAAGCACGGATGTGCCTTCTACACGCAAGGTATTCTGTAAATTCAAGACTTGATCGCCATTCGGTAACGCTTTTAACTCACCTTTTTCAGCGGTAACCACTGATGGCTTCGTTTGCCCTTTGGCTTTCATTTGGAAAAGATAAACATCACTGATTTGATTACCATTGATCTTATCAATGAATAAAACGAAATTATTGTTACTTGTGGACATGAATTGCCCCGAAGTCAACGCGCCCATGGTGGGATTTGCTTTAGCATCTTCGACAATCGCCGCTTGCTTTTGAATGGCCCATGGTGAAAGCCATAAAGCGTTGTAAGCAGCCAAGCCAGCAGTGAACAAAGAAAGAATTAACGCCACACGAACAAGAATACGTTGTCCCACACCACAAGCACGCATTACCGTAATTTCACTTTCTGCGTAGAGACGACCAAAAGTTAGCAAAATGGCGATAAACAAACATAATGGCAACATTAATTGCGCCATTGTTGGCATCCCTAATCCGAGTAAAGAGAACACAAGATCGGCAGGCACTTTACCATTTGCCGCTGAACCAAGCACGCGAACAAGTTGTTGGCTGAAGAAAATTAAAAGCAAAATAAACAAAATCGCAATTTGGCTTTTAAAGACTTCTTTTGTTAAATATCGGGTTAATATCATTCTTTTTTCTAACTAAAAAACACGGGAAACTGGCTAATTTAGATGGCGTATGATACCTTATTTTCACTGATTTAAATAGCAAATTAGCAACATAAGGAAATAACATGAAATATCAAGCAAACTCAACCGCACTTTCTCAATCAACCGATTGCCTTATCATCGGCATTTATGAGAACAACGAATTTACAAAAAGTTTCAATGAAATCGATCAAATCACACAAGGTTACCTCAGCCAATTAGCTCAAAGCCAAGATCTTTCAGGCAAAATTGGTCAAGCGACTCTGCTTCATTCGTTACCAAATCTTGCCGCTAAACGCTTGTTAGTCGCGGGTTGTGGCAAAAAAGGCGAAACGACTGAGCGCCAATTTAAACAAATCATCCAGCGTGTTACCCAAACATTAAAAGAGTTAAATATTCAGCAAGCAGTGAATAATTTAACGGATGTGGAAATTAAAGATCGCGATCTATTTTGGAATGTGCGTTTTACCGTTGAAACCATCGAACATAGTCTTTATCAATTCGACGAATTTAAAAGTAAAAAAGCGGATGCTATCTCACTTCAAGAAATCATTTTTAATACCGATGACGCACAAGCTAAGCAAGCCATCGCAGAAGCACAAGCCATTGCAAATGGTGTAAAAGCTGCGCGTAATATCGCGAATATGCCGCCCAATATTTGTACCCCGGCTTATTTAGCTGAACAAGCTAAAAAATTAGCTGAAACATCAACCGTACTTTCCCTCGATGTGATTGATGAAGAAGACATGACAAAACTTGGCATGAATGCGTATTTAGCCGTATCTCGCGGTTCACAAAACCCAGCTTATATGTCTATTTTACATTTCAACAATGCGCCTGATAAAAACGCAAAACCAATCGTGTTAGTGGGTAAAGGTTTAACCTTTGATGCGGGCGGAATTTCTTTAAAACCTGCCGCAGATATGGATGAAATGAAATACGATATGTGCGGTGCAGCGTCTGTCTTTGGTACGATGAAAGCTATTGCTGAATTAAATCTGCCATTAAATGTCATCGGCGTATTAGCCGGTTGTGAAAACTTACCTGATGGCAATGCCTATCGTCCAGGTGATATTCTTACCACAATGAATGGTTTAACCGTAGAAGTATTAAATACTGACGCTGAAGGACGTTTAGTACTTTGTGATGCGCTCACCTATGTAGAACGTTTTGAACCGCAATATGTGATTGATGTCGCAACCCTAACAGGTGCTTGCGTGGTGGCGTTAGGCCAACATAACAGTGGCTTAGTTTCAACTGATGATGCCTTGGCTGAACAGTTATTACAAGCCGCACAACAAACTACTGATAAAGCTTGGCGTTTACCGTTGAGTGAAGAATATCAAGAGCAATTAAAATCTCTATTTGCTGATTTAGCCAATATTGGGGGGCGCTGGGGCGGCGCGATTACTGCAGGCGCATTCCTCTCCAACTTTACGAAAAAATATACTTGGGCGCATTTAGATATTGCGGGGACAGCTTGGCTTCAAGGCGCCAATAAAGGTGCAACGGGTCGTCCGGTGTCTTTATTAACGCAATTCTTAATTAACCAAACTAAATAATTAATACCTAGGGCTAACGTAACGTTAGCCCTAAAATTTCCCAAAAACCTGACCGCACTTTATTCTAATTCGAATTCCATCAGTAATGGATTATGATCTGATGAAGTGACCACTTCTGATGTTGCACTGACCACCTTTACGCCTCGCGTAAAAATATAATCCAGTGGATACCCTAAAAATCTAACCCGCTCATCTTGAGAGAGCACCACAGAATCTAAGCCGTATTTTTGTATCAAATTATTGACTAAATTCAGACGACGTTCATTCCACGCATTAAAATCACCAGACATGATGATAGGACCTTGATGATTTTCAACAAAGGAAAATAGCTGCTCTAACTGGGTTTGATAAGTGGAAATGCCCCATTCAAAATTAATTAAATGCACATTAATAAGTAGCAAACTATTGCCTTTTTCTAATGGAAAACTCATCACACTTGCCACTTTGGGAATTTGTATTAATGGTTCAGCTACGCCACCACCGCAATACCATTCTGGCTGTGTTTGGGTAAATGTTTTTACACCTGATAAGAGATCTTTAAAAGAAAAAGAGGACACAAAAAGTGCGGTCGAAAATGTACTTAAATTTTGATACTGCGTCGCCTCTTGTAATAACACAAAATCCGCTTGTTTAGAAAGTCGCGCTAAATCTTCTTGCCAACCTTTATCTTGCCCTTTATGTACATTCCAAGTTATCAAATTAAAACGAGAACTGGCTAATTTAGGCACTGAATAATCAGCCTTGTCACATTGCATATTTAACTTGTTTTTAAAAGGAATATAACTCACTTTTTGTGACGTTTTTAGTTGAATAAATGTATGGTCAAAAATCGTTAAATTCGTAAGAAAATATCCAACACCTAAAACCACTAACACTAAGCCAATAGCCAAAAATCGATAGATTCGCTTCATGATTATCCCCTCTCTATGCTCGAATAATAACACCTCATCAAAGCAATGCAACTTTCACTTTAATACGCATCAATACCTACCTACAACACGGTAACTTTAACTTTTAGCTTTGATTTAAATCATACTTTGCTAAAAAATCCGTTGCATTTTTCTTTCATTATCTTAGTATTTCACTCAACTTTTTAACTCTACCTAATCAATAAGGAGATTCATTATGTCTTTTGGAGATAAAAAATTAAGTGAAATCGCTGTCAGCGTACCCGGCTCAACATCTCTACTTCGCGAATACGATTTGGATTTCTGCTGTGGTGGTTCCGATACACTTGCAAATGCAGCGGCAGAAAAAGGATTAAATTTAGCAGAAATTGAAACACGTTTAACCGAGCTTCAAAATAGCAAAGCAGAAAACCCTGAAGAATATTGGGTTAATGCAACTTATCCTGAAATTATCGATCATATTTTAGTTCGCTACCATCAACGTCACCGTGAACAGCTTCAAGAATTAATCGTCTTAGCGGATCGTGTAGAAAGTGTTCATGGCGATCGTGAAGATTGTCCAATGGGTGTGGCAGCTGAATTACGCAATGTATATGAAGATTTGAGCAACCATATGATGAAAGAAGAGCACGTGCTTTTCCCAATGATCAAAGCTGGTAATTATATGATGGCGCAAATGCCAATTCGTATGATGGAAATGGAACATGCAGAACACGGCGAACATTTAGATGTATTGAAATCATTAACAAATAATATGACGCCTCCAGTAGATGCTTGTAATACATGGCGTGCACTTTATAGTGGCATCCAAGAATTTGCAGACGATTTAATGATGCATATCCACCGTGAAAATAATATTTTATTCCCACGTGTGATTGATGAAAATCACTAAGCAAAAATCATATAAAGAAAAAGGGCGAAATCATTCGCCCTTTAAAATTAGCCTAAAACTGACCGCTCTTTATTTCTCTTCACTGCCTTTATATAAACGGTTTTTATATAAATAGCTGCCAAGTAAAGCATGTGCCAAGGCTTCTTTTTTCATTTCTTCCGGCACGTCTTTTTCAGTTAATGTGTCTTTTTCCTTATCGTAAACATAGCCTTTTGCTTTACTATTTGGTGTTTGGATAACGACATCATGATTACCTTTCATTAACGCTTGAGTTTGATCGAATTGCATAAAAGCACGATCTGGATTCACATCTTTCGTTAAATCAAAGCCAATCATCGGATAATTACCACTTACACCCGCAATAGAAAGCAAGGTCGTCGGCATATCAATTTGGCTCACTAAACGACTATCTCGGCGTGGCTCTACATTATCCCCTAAAATTAACGCTGGAATATGGAAATGCTTAATTGGTACTAAGCTTGCACCCGCTGCACGGGAATCATGGTCTGCAATCACCAAGAACACGGTATCTTTCCAATAATTAGATTGTTTCGCTAATTTGAAAAAATAACCAATGGCATAATCCGCATATTTTGCGCTGTTATTACGGGTTGCTTTCGGTTGTTCGTAAAGCTCAATTTTGCCATCAGGAAATTCAAAAGGATCGTGATTGCTTGAACTGAACACTAAGCTAAAGAATGGTTTTCCTTCATTCTGTAATTGGGTAAAGGTTTCGTTCGCTTTATCAAATAAGTCCTCATCACTCACGCCCCAAGTCGCAGTAAATTTCGGATTTTGGTAATCCTTTTGATCGATAATATTTTGGAAGCCGTTACCATAGAAGAAGCTTGCCATGTTATCAAAGTGCTTTTCACCACCATAAATGAAGGAAGTGTTATAACCTTGTTTAGCAAGTAAATCTGCAATGGTAAAGAAACCACTTTGACTGTTATTTAATTTCACTACCGCACGTGCTGGAGTGGGTGTGAAACCTGCTGTAGTAGCTTCAATACCACGTACAGAACGCGTACCTGTCGCATAAAGGTTTTCAAATAACCAGCCTTCTTTGGCTAATTTATCAAATTCGGGGGAAAGTGGTTTTCCGCCTAATGTACCAACAAATTGCGCACCAAAACTTTCTTCCAAAATAATGACGATATTTTTCGGTTTACCTTGGTAAGTGGCTTGGTTTTTCGTTAAGGTTGGAATCTTCTCTGAAATATAATCACTTTCAGGACGGCCACGGCTTGCTTTGACAATACGCAACATTTCATCGGTATCCATTTTGCCATAGGCTTCAGAAGATGCCCCTTCGTCTTTAAATTGTTGGGCAGCATAAAGAACGGAGTAACCTGAATTCAACACAAGCGAATTCACTAAACCATCAGAGGAAAAAGCCACCATTGCAGGATTCACACCACGGTGCTGAAAACTAGAACGCGCCCCTAAAAAAGCAACTGCAATCACAAGCAATGCGACAATAGGACGTAATTTCCAGCTCATTGGGCGTAAATTTTTGACCACATAACCAGATAGTTTCCAATAACAGAAGAAAGCCGTAACAGTGAAAATAAGGCTAAAAATGACCGCAGTTAAATGCCCTTCCATCAACATTGAAAAGACTTCTTTCGGATAAATTAAATATTCGATAAATAGACGGTTTGGACGGAAATCATAGGTTTCGATAAATGCGGGCGTAGCCAATTCCATGAATAGGATAAACACACTACCGAAGGTAAGCCAAATGCGTAAAATCATTTTCCAAATTCGGCTATGATGAAATAGCACTGTAAATAATGCTGGCACACCAAATAAATAGCACAAAGCCACGATATCCATGCGCAAGCCTTGTAAAAATAGTTGTCCCCATCCCTCTACCGCAGACACACGGTCTGCCTGCCAAATCGCAAGCCCAAGACGAGATAAGGTGAAAATAATCAGATTAATGATGACAAAGAGGAAAATTGGATATAAAGGAGAACGTGTTTGTTTCATTTTGACACTCATAAGTCCTAAGGGAATCGCTACCCTTCGATTAATTTAAAGCACGCTTATGTGCCATTCCTTTCATAGACAGATAAAAAAACACAAAGTGCGGTTAAAAACATCATCATTTTTGACCGCACTTTGAGAAAGTAAAATTACGCTGCAACTAACGCTTTTAATTGTTTTTCATAAGCGGCCCAATCTGTGATTGGACGCGTTGCAACACCAGTTTCCATCGCTTTTTTCGCTACTGCAGAAGAGACAGTAAACAATAAACGAGGATCAAACGGAGTTGGAATGACATAATCTGGTCCGAAGGATAGCGCACCATAACTTGCAATAATTTCTAACGGCACCGGTTCTTTCGCCAAACCTGCAATCGCATGAGAAGCCGCTAATTTCATTTCTTCATTAATTGCTGTTGCACCTACGTCTAATGCACCACGGAATAAGAATGGGAAACAAAGTACGTTATTTACTTGATTTGGAAAGTCTGAGCGACCAGTACAAACAATCGCATCTGGACGTACGGCTTTGGCTTCATCTGGCATAATTTCAGGTGTTGGGTTTGCCAATGCCAAGATTAATGGATTTTCTGCCATGGTTTTCACCATTTCAGGTTTTAATGCACCTGCTTTAGAGCAACCTAAGAACACATCAGCTCCCTTAACAGCATCCGCTAATGTGCGCCAACCATTATCTTCAATCGCGTAGAATTGTTTGGTTTCATCCATGTTATCGCCACGGCCTTTGTAAATCACGCCTTTAGAGTCACACATGGTGATATTTTCTTTTTTGAAACCTAATGCACGAAGCAAGTTAGTACAAGCAATAGCAGAAGCACCTGCACCATTAACCACTAAGCATACATCAGAAATATTTTTACCAATAATTTCTAAACCATTTAATACTGCTGCGCCGACGATGATAGCTGTACCGTGTTGGTCATCATGGAATACCGGAATTCCCATGCGTTCACGCAATGCTTTTTCAATGTGGAAACATTCCGGTGCTTTGATGTCTTCAAGGTTAATACCACCAAACGTTGGTTCTAATGAAGCAATAATATCGATTAATTTATCTGGATCATGTTCATTGATTTCAATATCGAAAACATTGATGCCAGCAAATTTTTTAAACAATACACCTTTCCCTTCCATAACAGGTTTTGATGCAAGCGCACCAATATTTCCTAAACCTAATACCGCTGTACCATTTGAAATCACGGCAACTAAGTTAGCGCGAGCGGTATAACGGCTTGCAGCAGAAGGATCTTTTTCTATTTCAAGACAAGGCTCTGCAACACCTGGAGAATAAGCAAGGGCTAAATCATGTTGGGTTTCTAGCGATTTGGTTGGGGTAACGGCAATTTTCCCCGGAATTGGGAATTCATGAAAATCTAATGCGGCTTGGCGTAATTGTTCGCTCATATAAAATACTCCATTTTCACTTAGGCTAAATAAAATTTGCGCCATTATACTCTCTTTTTTAGAGAAATTTGTGATATACCGCAAAAATTTTACAAAATGATTACAAAATATGAGTGAAATCGACCGAACTTTTGTCTTTTCTTCACATTCAGAAGCAAAAACGTTACTATATCGCAAAAAATATACAGGATATAAATAATGAGTTTGTTTTCTAAATTTAGAAGTGCCATCAATAAATTACAACGGAAAGCGATTAATAAAACCTTTCAAAAACGGTTAACCAATCAAGGCATGTCAGTGATTTCTGCTAACTGTGTCGGTGCATTTATTTTGCACGACCTCAATCAGCCTTTTAATTCTCCGTTTGTTAACCTTTATTTAGACCCTAGCGATTTTGTTCGCTATCTACAGAACATCACATTCTATCAAGCACAACCGCTTCAATTTATACAAACAGAAAAACCGTACCCAGTTGGTCTATTAGGTGATCTTAAAGTGCACTTTATGCACTACCACTCCGAGCAAGAGGCTCAGGAAAAGTGGGAAGCTCGCTCACAGCGTTTAAACCTCGATAACTTGTTTATTATGATGACAGATAAAGATGGTGGAAAAGGTGCAAAATATGAAGACTTACAAGCCTTCGATAACTTGCCTTATCCAAACAAAGTCGTCTTTACCCACAAGCCATATCCTGAATTAAAATCTGCGTTCTACATTAAAGGCTTTGAAAACGAAGGCGAAGTGGGCGATTTATTTACTTTTTCCGGTTGGAATGGCGAAAAATATTATGATCAGTTTGATTACGTCAGCTGGTTCAATAAAAAATAAGAGTTTACGATGCGACTAGATAAATTTATTGCTGAGAATACAGGTTTAACCCGTTCACAAGCCACCAAGGCCATTCGCCAAAGTGCGGTCAAAATTAATGGTGAAATTGTAAAAAATGGGGCGACCAAAGTTAGCCAAGAAGATGAGATTTATTTTGAAGATGATTTATTGCCTTGGGTAGAAGAAGGCCAATATTTTATGTTGCATAAGCCACAAGGCTACGTTTGCTCTCACGATGATGGTGACTACCCAACCATTTATCAATTCTTTGAACCGCCTCTTTCTGGCAAGTTACACAGCGCTGGCCGATTAGATGTGGATACCACAGGACTCGTGCTATTAACAGATGATGGTCAATGGTCACATCGTATTACGTCACCAAAACATCAATGCGAAAAAACCTATTTAGTCACTTTAGCTGATCCAGTTGAAAACCATTATGCTTCAGCTTGTGAAGAAGGCATTCTGTTACGTGGCGAAAAAGAACCGACTAAACCAGCAAAATTAGAAGTATTAGATGATTACAACGTGAATCTGACTATCTCTGAAGGGCGCTATCATCAGGTGAAACGAATGTTTGCTGCACTTGGTAATAAAGTCGTTGCGCTACACCGTTGGAGAATAGGTAACGTTGAATTAGATGAAAGCTTAGAAGAAGGCGAATTTCGTCCACTCACTCAGGAAGAAATCGACAATTTAGTGAAATAATATGAGCCAAAATATTAAACCTACTTTTATCTTTATTGCCACGCTCGGCATCCTCTCGATGCTACCGCCTTTGGGCGTGGATATGTATATTCCATCCTTTTTAAATATTGCTGAAGACTTAAATATCAACTCCGAGCAAGTTCAGCATACACTGACATTCTTTGCTTACGGCATGGCAGCAGGACAATTATTCTGGGGGCCCTTTGGCGATAGTTTTGGTCGTAAACCAATTATTCTACTAGGTGTCATTATTGGCGCTATCACCGCTATTATTTTAACCGGTATTCAATCTATAGGCAGTTTCACTGCACTGCGTTTCATTCAAGGTTTCTTTGGCGCTGCACCCGTTGTACTTTCTGGAGCTTTATTACGGGATTTATTTAGCAAGGATCAGCTCTCTCGAGTCATGTCTACCATCACGCTTGTCTTTATGATCGCGCCGCTTGTTGCACCTGTGATTGGCGGATATATTGTGAAGTATTTCCACTGGCACATGATTTTTTATGTGATTGGTACGATGGGATTTCTTGCCGCATTACTTGTCTTTTTCATTATTCCTGAAACCCATAAACAAGAAAATCGTATTCCACTACGCCTAAATATCATTGCCCGTAACTTTATGACACTTTCTAAACAAAAAGAAGTGTTAGGTTATATGGCGGCGGCTTCTTTTGGTTTTGGTGGCTTATTTGCTTTCGTCACAGCTGGTTCGATTGTTTATATCGGTATTTATGGCATTCCAGTCGATCAATTTGGCTATTTCTTTATGATCAATATCGCGATTATGACCGCTGCTTCTTATCTAAATGGGAAATTTGTATTGAAGCTAGGTGCTGAAACCATGTTACGAATTGGTATTGCCGTACAATTTATTTCAGGAATCTGGCTATTTTTAACCGCACTTTTTGATTTTGGTTTTTGGTCAATGGCAATTGGTGTGGCCTTTTTTGTAGGTCAAAACCCATTAATCTCATCCAATGCTACCGCCTCTATTCTAGAAAAATTCCCAACGATGGCGGGTACCGCAAATTCATTAATGGGAAGTGTACGTTTTGGTGTCGGTGCTGTAATGGGTTCCCTTGTGGCGAGCTTTAAAATGGAAACCGCTGCACCAATGCTCTATACAATGACAGCTTGCGTGCTCATTTCAGCCCTCTCTTATTACCTCCTGACTTATCGAAATGAACGATAAAGTGCGGTCAATTTTCGAGTCAATTTAAAACAATAAAGGCGGGAACTCCCGCCTTTTTTATGCCCATCAACATTTATTTCCAAATTCGATGTTCTAATACTCGTTTTTTAATTTCAGGATAGAGGTCAATTTTAAATTCAGGTTCTTTTCCTGCTTTTAATTGATGCTGATAGTCTTTCATTAACTTCCACACAATTGGGGAAAGTAAAACAATCGCGACTAAGTTAATAATTGCCATCACAGCCATCACGGTATCCGCAAAATTCCACACAACATTACCTGATTTTACCGAGCCGAAATAAACGAAGAATAATACCGATAAACGGAATATCCATACAAACCACGGTTTATTTTTAATAAAGCGAATGTTACTTTCTGCGTAAGCATAGTTACCGATAATAGAGGAATAAGCGAAAAGCAATAAAATAAAAGCTAAGAAGTGTACGCCAAACTCCCCAACATGATAACGCAATGCGTTTTGTGTTAAGGAAATACTTTTCAGTGTTTCACTGCCATAGTTATCAGAAAGCAGAATAATTACTGCCGTACAAGTACAAACGATCATGGTATCCACAAACACACCAAGCATTTGCACTAAGCCTTGGCTAACTGGATGTTTTACATGAGCAGCTGCCGCTGCATTTGGTGCAGAGCCCATCCCCGCTTCATTAGAGAATAATCCACGTTTAATCCCCATCATCATGGCTTTGGAGACTAAAGCACCAAACATACCACCTGCGGCTGATTGGAAAGTAAAAGCACTTTTATAAATATTGGCGATTAACGTCGGAATCATATCAATATGCATACCTAAGATAATTACCGCCATGATTAAATAAAAGAGTGCCATCATCGGTACTACGCTACTAGAAATGGTCGCAATACGTTTTACGCCACCGAAAATAATTGCAGCAGTTAATACCACTAAAACAAGACCTACATATTCACCTTGCCAATTCCAAGCATTTTTGGTTGCTTCCACAATTGAGTTTGCTTGTACTGAATTAAATGCAAAACCAAAGGTAAAAATCAATGATAGGGCAAACGCTACTGCTAGCCAACGAGATTTTAAACCTTGTGTAATATAGTAGGCTGGGCCACCACGGAAAGAGCCATCTTTATCTTGAATTTTAAATACCTGTGCTAAAGTCGATTCCGCAAAGGCACTCGACATGCCAATAAATGCCGTTACCCACATCCAAAATACGGCACCTTCACCACCAAGCGCAATAGCTGTTGCTACACCACTGATATTACCTACGCCAACTCGACTAGCAAGCCCGGTTGCAAAAGCTTGAAATGGCGTTAAAGAATTTCCCTCTGCTGCACGTCCAAACCACATTTCACGAATACTTGTAGGGAAAAGACGTAACTGCACTAACCCTGTAGTAATGGTAAAAAATAGACCTACACCTAATAAAATAACAATGGTGATATTCCATAATGGCTCATCAAAATGTTCGATAACCCATGTTAATCCCTGTTCAATCCAGTTTCCCAATTCTGTCAGCATAAAAACCTCACTTAAAAAATCCATATTCTGATTGTAAATAGACAAAAGAAAAAATCCAGTTTTCTTAAAGAAAAACTGGATTCTTATCCTATAATATAAAATTTATTCAAATTTTTGCTATATTTTTAGATTAAATCTATTCACGTTTTAAAAATAACGCGGCTGCTCCACGAACCCCACCAGAATCACCATGTTTTGCTTTTTTGATTGGTGGCACTTTTGCACTACGCATTAAATGAGGTGGCAATGCTTTTGGTAATGCTTCATAGAGATAATCAAAATTCGATAAACCACCACCAAGAACAATCATATGTGGATCAAATGCAGTGATAATGTTACCGATAGAAATAGCCGCTAACTCTACAAAAATGCGAACAAAATCAACCGCACTTTCCTCTTTCGCATAAAAGCGATCGATAATCTCTTTCGCTGATAATGCCTCACCTTTTAAGTCTCGGTACAACATTTCAAAACCGCGACCTGAAATATAAGTATCTAAACAGGCATGATTACCACAACCACATTGATAAATAGGGGCTTTATCCCAGCCTAATAATTTTAAGGCATGATAATTTAATTGAAGGTGGCCTAACTCCCCTGCCATCCCGACTTGTCCTGAGTGAATTTTGCCATTAATTACAAAACCACCACCAAAGCCTGTCCCCAAAATAAGCCCTAATACAGAAGGATATTGGGTATTTTCCTCATCACAAGCTTCCGAGAGCGCAAAACAATTTGCATCATTTTCTGCTCGCACCTCACGATCTAAAACGCGTTCAAGATCGGCTAAAATCGGCTTATTATCTGCAACACGAATATTCGTCACTTCAGCAAGCCCGGTTGTTAAATTAACAAATCCTGGCAAACCTAAACCTACAGTGCCTTTTTCACCAAAGTGGGCATCAGCACGTTCTACTAGCGTTTTGATCGCCTGTAACCAATCTTGATAATCTGTTTGTGGCGTTGGCACGCGCTCGGTATAAAGCTTTTCTAATTTTGCATTAAAAGCAGCTAATTCAATCTTTGTGCCACCGATATCAATACCGTAATACATATTGTCTCCTCAAAGAGCGGTCAAAATTGTTGGAATATATAGGCTGTATTTTCCTTGAAATCAAAATGAAAATCCATGATAAAAATCATATTTTCTACAAGCAATAAAAAAGACCGGCTTTATCACTAAAACCGGTCTTTAATGCTATTTATTGTTAAACAAACCTTTCTTCTGTAAGAAACCAAAAATAATCAAATGAACAATCCATGCTGAAATTATCGCCACAAATAAATCAATTGGATAATGCATTCCAAGGCGCACACGACTAATCAACATTAATACGCCCCAAATTGTCATCGCACCAATAAGTAATTCTGCTTTAAAAGAACGATTGCCTAATAATTGACTAAATCCAACGACTAACATTAGCCAAGTGGCGGCAAAAATAGAATGTCCTGATGGGAAAGAATAACCTGTTTCATCTTCATAATGTGCTTTCAACCAGGCTGGCGTATCGGCTTGGGTCGAATAAAATTTATCCACTAATTTTGCACGTTCTGAACGATCTTGATGATAAAAGGCATCCGTAGTACTTTCTGTTTTTTCCGCTAAATAGACGGTAAAAGGACGTGGCTCGGCAAAAACCGTTTTTAAACCTGTTTTAATTACTTGTGTAGATAATACAGATAGGCCCATTACAATCACTCCCATAATCCATTGTTTACGATTTTCAAAAAGAAAACGGAAAAGTAAAGCAAATACACCACAGGTAATTAAAGCGTAAGGCACGCTACCGGTTTCAGTTAAAAGATAAAGCCAATAATCCCATTCCATTAATTGGTTGTTTCCATGCCAATGATAAGCAAAACCCCAAACAAAAAATGGTACAAGACAAAGGAATAACGTATATAATGACAGCCTTTTAAACATTGTTGCCTCTTGATAATAAAAATAAAGTGCATATTTTAGCAGAATAAAGTTGAAAAAAGGATAAGTTATGTCAAAAATCCAACTGGTTGCCCAAGCCAATTTGCCTACCGAATATGGCATATTTAAAATGGTCGGATTTGAATTTCCCGATACAAAAAAAGAACATGTCGCTTTAGTGATGGGTGATATCTCAAACCCAGATGAGCCAGTGCTCGCCCGTATTCATTCGGAATGCTTAACGGGTGATGCGTTACACAGTTTGAAATGTGATTGTGGTTTCCAACTGGCGGCTGCGCTACGTCAAATTAGCGAAGCGGGTCGTGGTGTGTTGATCTATCATCGTGAAGAAGGACGAGGTATTGGTCTAATTAATAAAATTCGTGCCTATGCATTACAAGATAAAGGCATGGATACCATTGAGGCCAACCTTGCATTAGGCTTTAAAGCTGATGAACGTAACTTTAATGTGTGTGCCGATATGTTTGAATTATTAGGTGTGAAGCAAGTTCGCTTGATGACAAACAACCCGCAAAAAGTAGAAACCATGAAAAAAGCGGGAATTAATATCGTAGAACGTGTGCCATTGAATGTAGGTGAAAACCGTTACAATACGAAATATCTTGATACTAAAGCGAAAAAAATGGGCCATTACATTGTGCACAATAATGAAGAACATTTAATGACTTGCCCACATTGCCAAGAAGAAGTGATTTAATAAAAAAGCCATACAACTGTTGTATGGCTTTTCTTTTATCAAAACAATTATTGATTAACGCCCCAATGACGAGTGTCTTTATCAAATTTCATGCCTGAATGGGATCCTTCCGAACCATTAAAATAAACGTCTTTATTTGCGCAAGCTGAAATCACTAATGCACCGATAACAATAAGAATCAATTTTTTCATTATGTTTACCTTTTCAAAACTAACTTGTCCAAATTGTATCATAACTTTTGTTGGCCTTACCTGCTTAAATTAGTCCTTTTCTTGCAAAATTTATCTTTGACTTCTACAATACCGCTTCATTTTTAACTTGTAGTTCGCAAACCTCCTACATAAAAAAACTAGGTATCCTATGAATATTTCAAATCCTAATCACAATCGCAAAGCCCTTGTGATCTTCTCTGGTGGACAAGATTCCACAACCTGTTTAATTCAAGCTATTGCCGAATATGGCGTGGAAAATGTCGAAACCGTCACCTTTCAATACGGCCAACGTCACGCTATAGAATTAGAAAAAGCCCGTTGGATCGCCAAAGATCTCGGCGTAAAACAAACGTTGATTGATACGTCCGTCATCAAATCTATCACCCACAATGCCTTAATGGATGCCAATGCAGATATTGAGCAAAAAGTCGGTGAATTACCTAATACCTTTGTGGATGGCCGCAACGCACTCTTCTTATTGTATGCGGCGATTTACGCAAAAGGACAAGGTATTAATGACATCATTACGGGTGTATGTGAAACAGATTTCAGCGGCTATCCCGATTGCCGTGATGTGTTTATCAAATCCATGAATGTCACCCTTAATTTAGCCATGGATTATCCGTTCAATTTAAAAACACCGTTAATGTATCTCACCAAAGCACAAACTTGGGCATTAGCTGATGAATTAGGTGCGTTAAATTATGTTCATCAGCATACCCACACTTGCTATGAAGGTGTTGAAGGTGGCTGTGGAGAATGCCCGAGCTGCAAATTGAGAGATAAAGGCTTGCAGGAATATTTAGCAACAAAAGCAAAAGCTTAGTATCGAGATAACTCAATCTATAACAGACTAAATAGATTCAAATAACCCAAAGTGCGGTCAAAATTCACGTCAAATTTTGACCGCACTTTTACTTGATATAGTATCCTTATCTTTTCTTATCTTTGATTTTATAAACGCATCATTTTTTGATAAAATCACGCTAATTTTTTTATAAATAAGTAACTAATTTTAAAAATGACTACAAATTATTCTGCTCAAGAAATTACGGTCCTGAAAGATCTCGAACCGGTGCAAATTCGCCCCGGTATGTACACGGACACAACTCGTCCAAATCACCTTGCTCAAGAAGTTATCGATAACAGTGTGGACGAAGCCCTTGCGGGTTTTGCCACCAAAGTTGAAGTGATTTTACACGCTGATCAATCGCTTGAAGTCATTGATAATGGCCGTGGGATGCCAGTAGATATTCACCCAACTGAAGGCGTTTCTGGTGTCGAAGTGATCTTAACCAAACTTCATGCTGGCGGTAAGTTCTCGAATAAAAACTATGAATTTGCCGGTGGTCTACACGGGGTGGGAATTTCTGTCGTCAATGCCCTTTCAGAACGCGTTGATATTCAAGTTAAACGTAACGGGGAAGTGTATAAAATTGCCTTTGAAAATGGCGTGAAAGTAGAAGAATTGGAAGTCATCGGGACTTGTGGCAGACGTACAACCGGCACCACCGTTCACTTCAAACCGAATCCAAAATATTTTGATAGCAAGAATTTTTCTGTCAGCCGTTTACGCCACTTATTACGTGCGAAAGCCGTGCTTTGTTCTGGCTTAGAAATTAAATTTGTCGATAAAGTGAATAACACTGAAGATGTGTGGTGCTATCAAGATGGTTTATCCGATTACTTAACCGAAGCAGTAAATGGTTTTGAAACCTTACCTGAAAAACCTTTTGTTGGTGAATTTAAAGGCTCAACTGAAGCAGTAAGCTGGGCATTGTTATGGTTGCCAGAAGGTGGCGAGCTTATTGCAGAAAGCTATGTAAACTTGATTCCAACAGTACAAGGTGGAACACACGTAAATGGTCTTCGCCAAGGTTTGCTCAATGCCATGACTGAATATTGTGAATTCCGCAATAAATTACCACGTGGTGTGAAATTAACCGCAGACGATATTTGGGATCGCTGTGCTTATATTCTTTCACTGAAAATGCAGGATGCCCAATTTGCCGGCCAAACCAAAGAACGCTTATCTTCCCGTCAAAGTGCGGTCTTTGTTGCAGGTGTTTTAAAAGATGCCTTCAGTTTATGGTTAAATCAAAACGTACAAGATGCCGATCGCTTAGCTGAAATGGCGATCAGTTCTGCACAACGTCGTTTAAATGCAGCTAAAAAAGTCGTACGTAAAAAATTGGTGAGTGGTCCTGCTCTACCAGGAAAATTAGCCGATTGTGCATCACAAAATTTAGAAAAAACCGAATTATTCTTAGTAGAGGGTGACTCTGCGGGTGGATCGGCTAAACAGGCGCGTGATCGTGAATATCAAGCTATTCTGCCGTTACGTGGAAAAATCTTAAATACTTGGGAAGTGGCTAGTGATCAAGTGCTTGCCTCAACGGAAATTCATGATATTGCAGTAGCGCTTGGTATCGATCCTGATAATGAAGACTTATCTCAACTTCGTTACGGTAAAGTCTGTATTTTAGCCGATGCGGACTCTGATGGTTTGCACATCGCCACCCTACTTTGTGCACTCTTTTTACGTCACTTCCCTAAATTGGTTCAAGATGGACACGTTTATGTGGCAATGCCACCACTCTATCGTATCGACTTAGGCAAAGAAGTGTTTTATGCCCTCGATGAAAGCGAAAAAGAAGCGATTTTAGAACGCTTAAAAGGTAAAAAAGGCACCTTAAACGTACAACGATTTAAAGGTTTAGGTGAAATGGATCCGTCACAATTACGTGAAACTACCATGGATCCGAATACACGCCGTTTAGTTCAATTAACCTATGAGCTAGGCGAAGATCAAGGGGCTGAAACATTAGAATTAATGGATATGTTACTCGCCAAAAAACGAGCGGAAGATCGCAAAAATTGGTTGCAAACCAATGGAGATCAAGTGGATTTAGCTGTTTAATTATTTGAGGTTAATCATGAACGAACAACGTCGAGATTTTTTTAAGAATAGTGCACTAGGCCTAGCAACAATTACATTGGGTGCAGGTTTAAGCCTTGTTCCTTCTGCTAAAGCAGAGGAAAAGCCCTCTAATACGGCAACCACTGCGGTTGAAAATTTACCAGAAATTGAAGCTGAACTGACGCTTGCGCCCAATGTGCCAAAACCGATTGAACGTAATCACCCTGCAAAAGTCGTGGTAAAACTGACCGCACTTGAGCAAATTATGGACTTAATGGATGGTGTACAATTTAAATTCTGGACATTAAACGGTAGCGTGCCTGCGCCATTCATTCGTGTACGCGAAGGCGATATGGTGGAAGTGCAACTTTCCAATTCAGCGAGTTCAATGATGCCGCACAGTATCGATTTTCATGCTGCCGCTGTGCCAATGGGCGGTGCTATCGCGAGTGAAACGCCACCAACACGTACATCAACCTTCCAATTTAGGGCATTACGTTCGGGGATTTATTTATACCACTGCGGCAGCCAGCCTGTGGATATTCACCTTGCTAAAGGGATGTATGGTTTAGTTTTAGTTGAGCCAAAAGAAGGCTTACCAAAAGTGGATCGTGAATTTTACATTATGCAAAGTGAATTCTATACAAAAGGTGAATTTGGCGATCCTGGCTTGCAGCCGTTTAGTATGAAAAAAGCTATTGATGAGCATCCAGAATATGTCCTCTTCAACGGTAAAGTCGGTGCAACCATGGATGAAAATGCCTTAAAAGCAAAAACTGGCGAAACAATTCGCCTATTTGTAGGAAATGCGGGGCCGAATTTATGCTCTTCTTTCCACTTAATCGGTGCGGTATTTGACAATGTATATGTAGAAGGCGGCACACTTGTTAATCACAATGTTCAAACGACCTTGATTCCATCTGGCAGTGCCACCATGGTAGAAACTCGAA
This sequence comes from Haemophilus sp. HMSC068C11, assembly GCF_001815355.1. Taxonomy (GTDB): domain Bacteria; phylum Pseudomonadota; class Gammaproteobacteria; order Enterobacterales; family Pasteurellaceae; genus Haemophilus_D. Next base: position 11,262 of record NZ_KV820354.1, on the reverse strand, counting down.
TTGATGTGCCAGGTACTTATGTCTTTATGGATCATTCCATTTTCCGCGCAGTAAACAAAGGTACAATGGGACATATTGTGGTTGAGGGTGAAAAAAATCCGAATATTTATTCTGACAAGTTAAAAGATGAAGCCTTTAAAGAAGCCAATCCACAAAAACCGCAACCCGTTCCTTATGAAATAGACAGCCATAAAGGAATAGATATGGGACATTCTCCTCACGAACATTCAGATGCAAATTCTGGTGCAACAAAAAAATAGATTAGAAAAATATGAGCAATATTAACTACGAAGGCATCGAGCAGATGCCACTTCGCACCTTTACAGAAAAGGCTTACCTTAATTATTCAATGTACGTCATTATGGATCGTGCATTGCCTTTTATTGGCGATGGCTTAAAGCCCGTTCAGCGCCGTATTGTCTATGCGATGTCTGAACTGGGGTTAAATGCCGCCGCGAAATTTAAAAAATCTGCGCGTACCGTTGGTGATGTGTTAGGTAAATTCCATCCACACGGTGACTCCGCCTGTTATGAAGCCATGGTATTAATGGCTCAGCCCTTTTCTTACCGTTATCCTTTAGTGGATGGCCAAGGAAACTGGGGGGCGCCAGATGATCCTAAATCATTCGCGGCAATGCGTTATACAGAATCTCGCCTGTCCAAAATTTCTGAAATTCTATTAACTGAATTAGGCCAAGGCACCGTTGATTTCCAACCAAACTTTGATGGCACTTTAGAAGAACCACAATATTTGCCTGCACGTTTGCCTCATATTCTGTTAAACGGTACTACCGGGATTGCCGTTGGTATGGCAACCGATATTCCACCACACAATATTAATGAAGTGGCGGATGCCGCTGTTCTGCTATTAGATAACCCCAAAGCAGGATTAGATGATGTACTCAATATCATTCAAGGCCCAGATTTCCCAACTGAAGCGGAAATTATTTCGCCAAAAGATGATATTCGCAAAATGTACGAAACCGGTCGTGGCTCCATTAAGATGCGAGCAACATGGCATAAAGAAGACGGTGAAATCATCATCAGTGCACTTCCTCATCAATCTTCACCCTCTAAAATCATTGCGCAAATTGCTGAGCAAATGACGGCGAAAAAATTGCCTATGGTAGAAGATATTCGTGATGAAGCGGATTACGAAAATCCTGTGCGTATCGTGCTTGTGCCACGTTCAAATCGCGTTGACACGGACGCCTTAATGGCGCATTTATTTGCGACGACTGATCTCGAAAAAAGCTATCGTGTGAATATGAATATGATCGGGCTTGATCATAAACCAGCCGTGAAAGGCTTACTTCAAGTTCTTACCGAATGGCTGACATTCCGTCGTACAACAGTAACGCGTCGTTTACAACATCGTTTAGATAAAGTACTCGCTCGTTTACACATTTTAGACGGTTTGATGATTGCCTTCCTCAATATTGATGAAGTGATTGAAATTATTCGTACTGAAGATGAACCTAAACAAGTTTTAATGGCTCGCTTTAACTTAAGTGATGAACAAGCAGAAGCCATTTTAAACTTACGTTTACGCCATTTAGCCAAATTAGAAGAACATCAATTACAAGCTGAAAAAGATAAACTCGAAGAAGAGCGGTCAAATTTAGAGTTAATTTTAGGATCTGAACGTCGCTTAAATACCTTGATCAAAAAAGAAATTCAAGAAGATGCGAAAAAATACGCCAGCCCTAGAATGTCTCAATTAGTTGAGCGTGAAGAAGCGAAAGCCATTTCTGAAAGTGAAATGATCCCAGCAGAACCCGTTACCGTTATTTTATCTGAAATGGGCTGGGTACGCTGTGCAAAAGGTCATGACATTGATCCAGCAGGATTAAGCTATAAAGCAGGCGATAAATATCTCGCGCACGCTTGCGGTAAAAGTAATCAGCCCGTAATCTTTATTGATAGTACTGGTCGTAGTTATGCTTTAGATCCATTAAGCTTACCTTCTGCGCGTTCACAAGGTGAACCGCTCACCGGTAAACTCACATTACCGGCCGGTGCAACCATTGAACAGGTTATTATGGAACCTGAAAAACAAGAATTATTGATGGCATCAGATGCAGGATACGGTTTTATTTGCAAATTTGAAGATTTAATTGCACGTAATAAAGCTGGAAAAGCCTTGATTTCTTTGCCAGAAAATGCGAAAGTCTTGAAACCTGAGAAACTTTCCGAGTCGGCCTCACTTCTTGTGTCCCTCACTTCAGCGGGTCGAATGCTGATTTTTCCGGTACGGGATTTACCGGCATTATCAAAAGGGAAAGGCAACAAAATCATCAGTATTCCAGCCGCGAATGCAAAAGCGCGGTCAGAATTATTGGTGAAATTGTTCTTAATTTCAGAGCAAGCCAGCCTTGAGTTCCATTCCGGTAAACGAAAAATCACATTAAAACCGGAAGATCTGCAAAAATTCCGTGCGGAACGCGGCAGAAAAGGCTCCCAATTACCACGTGGATTACATAGTAATGTTGACATTGTGGTGGTTGAACCTGAACACAACTCATAAGAATTCTCGAAACCAAACTAAATAGGAGGATATTTCGTGAATATTGTTTTTGATACCTATCAAACACTTGCTTTAGCAAGTTTTGTATTATTACTCGGTTTTTTTCTAGTAAAACGCATTCGAGTTTTACAAACATTTAATATCCCTGAGCCTGTCGTTGGCGGCTTTATTGTGGCTATTGCATTAACCATTTTATACAAAGTAAATGGCACTTCATTCACTTTTGAGAAAAGCTTACAAACATCTATGATGTTGGTATTCTTCTCCTCTATCGGTTTAAGTGCAAACTTTGCTCGCTTAATTAAAGGCGGAAAACCATTAGTTATCTTCCTATTGGCGGCAGGAATACTCATTGTTTGCCAAAATGTCATCGGTATTTTAGGTACTCAATTATTAGGCATTGATCCTGCTTACGGCTTACTTGCTGGTTCAGTTACCCTAACCGGTGGTCATGGTACAGGTGCGGCATGGGCAGAAACATTCACTAAAGAATTTAATCTACCGGCTGCGACAGAAATCGCTATGGCGTGTGCTACATTCGGTTTAGTCTTTGGTGGTATCTTAGGTGGTCCAGTATCTCGTTATTTATTAAATCATCAAAAACAAGGTGAGAACCCAGAGAATGATGAAGTAGATGACGTACAAGAAGCATTTGAGCACCCAACTTACAAACGTAAAATCAATGCGCGTTCAATCATTGAAACCATCGCAATGCTTTCTTTATGTTTACTTATCGGTCAATACTTAGATGGCTTAACAAAAGGTACTCACATTCAATTACCAACATTCGTATGGTGTTTGTTTACAGGTGTAATCATTCGTAACAGCTTAACCCACTTATTCAAATTCCAAGTGGCTGATTCAGCGATTGACGTATTAGGTAGCGTAGGTTTATCTATCTTCTTAGCGATTGCTTTAATGTCTCTCAAACTTTGGGAATTAGCAGGTCTTGCAACAGATGTATTAGTTATCTTAGCGGTTCAAGTTGTCTTCATGGCTTTCTTCGCTATCTACGTTACATACCGCATGATGGGTAAAGATTATGATGCGATTGTATTAAGTGCAGGTCACTGTGGTTTCGGTCTTGGTGCTACACCAACAGCCGTTGCTAACATGCAAGCGATTACCAGTCGTTTCGGACCATCTCACAAAGCGTTCTTAATCGTACCAATGGTAGGGGCATTCTTTATCGACTTATTAAATGCCGGTATCTTAAAAATGTTCTTAAGCGTTGTTGAAGCGCTTCACTAATAAAACGTGAAAAAGAAAGGCTGACATTTTGTCAGCCTTTTTATTCACTTGCTACTCAATAAGTGTCTTCACTAAATCCATCACAAATTCTAACCGCGCTTTGTTTTCTGGAAGGGCTTTTACAAACTTAAATTTTAATGGACCATCAAAGCGATAAACAATTGGATTTTGTTGAATTAATTTGATGAATTTTTCAGGATCAACTTTTGCTGAAGGAGAGAATTCAATAAAACCACCTTGAGCCCCTGCATCGATTTTCAGTACTTTTAATGGTTTCACCATTAAACGTATTTCAGCAATTTGTAAAAGATTTTTAGTTGCTTCAGGTAATAGGCCAAAGCGATCAATTAATTCAACTTTTAATTCATCTAACTCTTGTTTACTTTCCGCTTCAGCAATGCGTTTATAGAACGACAAACGCATATTCACATCACCCAGATAGTCATCTGTTAATAAGGCTGGAACACGTAACTCAATTTCAGCTTGCTGATGTGTAATCTCTTCTAATGAAGGTTCTCTGCCCTCTTTTAAGGCTTTCACTGCTGCATCAAGTAATTCCATATAAAGTGAGAAACCGATACTTTCAATTTGCCCACTTTGTTCATTCCCTAATAATTCACCGGCACCGCGAATTTCTAAATCGTGCGTCGCAAGAATGAAACCTGCACCTAAGTTATCTAAACTTTCTAATGCCTCTAAACGACGTTTCGCATCTTTCGTCATTAATTTCGGCGGCGGTGTAAGCAAATAAGCATAAGCTTGGTGATGAGAACGCCCTACTCGACCTCGCAATTGGTGAAGCTGAGCTAAACCAAAATTATCTGCACGTTCAATAATGATCGTATTTGCCGTAGGTACGTCAATCCCTGTTTCAATAATGGTGGAACAGACTAAAACGTTATAACGTTGATGATAAAAATCACTCATCACACGTTCAAGTTCTCGTTCTCGCATTTGACCATGTCCAATCACAACTCGCGCCTCAGGCACAAGTGCAGTCAGTTTTTCAGCCGTATTTTCAATACTCGTCACATCATTATGTAAATAATAAACTTGCCCGCCACGCAAAATCTCACGCAGGATGGCTTCACGAATAATTAAATCATCTTTCTGGCGAACAAACGTTTTGATACTCACTCGACGAGCCGGTGGTGTCGCAATAATAGAAAGATCGCGAATGCCATTCATCGCCATATTCAAAGTACGAGGAATTGGTGTTGCAGTAAGCGTTAAAATATCAATATTCGCTCGAAGTTGTTTAATTTTCTCTTTTTGTCCCACACCAAAGCGATGCTCTTCATCAATGATAAGTAAGCCAAGATCGGAAAACTTCACATCAGATTGAATCAATTTATGAGTGCCAATCAGAATATCGACTTTTCCTTCGGCTAAATTTTCTAAGATTTGTTTTTGCTCTTTAGCTGTTTTAAAGCGAGAAAGCACTTCCACATTAACTGGAAGATTAGCAAAACGATCTTTAAAATTCTCGTAATGCTGTTGAGCTAACAAGGTTGTTGGGACTAATACAGCTACTTGTTTATGATTCATAACCGCCAAAAATGCCGCGCGCATCGCCACTTCAGTTTTTCCAAAGCCCACATCACCACAAACTAAACGGTCCATTACTTTGGACTGACACATATCCGAAATGACGGCATTAATAGCCATGGCTTGATCATGTGTTTCTTCAAAAGGGAAGGTTGCAGCGAATTGCTGGAATTCCTCACGATCATATTTAAATTCAAAGCCTTTTTTCACTTCTCGCTGAGCATACACATCAAGTAATTCAGCTGCCACATCACGAATTTTTTCTGCAGCCTTTTGACGCGTTTTCGCCCATGATTCATTACCTAATTTATGCAATGGTGCGGTTTCATCTGAACCACCTACATAACGACTAATTAAATGAAGAGAACCAACAGGCACATAAAGTTTGGATTCATTCGCATAATTGATTAGCAAATATTCTGCTTTTAAACCACCTGTATCAAGCGTGACTAACCCACCATAACGCCCCACACCATGATCTAAATGCACCACAGGCTGCCTAATTTTTAATTCTGCCAGATTACGCACTAAGGTATCTGGATTGACAGCCTTACGTTTATCACGCTGACGTTGCTGTTGTACCCGCTCACCTAAAATTTCATGTTCAGTAATGACGGCTAATTTAGCCTCATCAAGAATAAAACCTTGCTCAAGACGGCTTACCCAAAGATTAAACTTGTCTTGATTGGCGTCAGATAAGGTTTTAATCTGTTTAGGTTTAATTTTTAATGGTGAAAGCAAATCTACTAAAGTTTCACGACGTCCTTCAGTTTCAACTGAAAATAAAACATTTCCTTTGAAATGTTCAATAAACTGTCGAAGTTGCGATAACGGTTCTTTTTGCTGTGATTGAATGGTCACTGCTGGTAATGCGGACACCGCTAAATTTTTCTGACGAACAGATGACCGCACTTTTTCTGCTTTAAAATTAATTTTAGGGTAATTTTTTAATGCATGATTTACTGCATCAATGCTTACCCACAAACGTTCTGGAGGCAAAAGAGGACGCATTGGATCGACTTTTCGATGTTCATAACGCTGTTTAGCATCAAGATAAAAACGTTCACCTTGTGCTTGATTTGTCTCCATATCCACAAACAATGTTTTTTCTGGCAAGTAATCAAACAACGTTGCCATTTCATCAAAGAATAACGGCTGCCAATATTCAATCCCTGAGATTAGTGTGCCTTTACTGATTTGCTGATAAATATGTTCTGGATCACGACGAATTTCTCCAAAAGTTTCTCTAAATTGTGTACGGAAAAACTCAATACCTTTCTCATCTGTTGGAAATTCGTGTGCAGGTAATAAATTAATAGATTGAATTTCATCTAACGTTCTCTGCGTATCAACATCAAAAGTACGAATCGAATCAATTTCATCATCAAAAAAATCTAAGCGAAATGGAACCACACTTCCCATTGGGAAAAGATCTAAAAGTGATCCGCGTACGGCATATTCGCCATGTTCTAGCACTTGTTCTACAGAACGATATCCTGCTGACTCTAATTGTAATCGCAATTTTTCAATGACTAGACGATCACCTTTTTTAATCAAAAGGACATTATGCTGTAGATATTTCGGCGGGCACACACGTTGCATTAATGTGCTAATCGGCAAAACAAAGATGCCTTTTTTAGTATTTTGTAAATGAAACAGCGCACTTAAACGAGAAGAAATTATTTCTTGATGAGGAGAAAAAGAATCATAAGGCAACGTTTCCCAATCAGGAAAAAACTGAATGGGCTGAGAAGTTAAATCCGGTAAAACTTGTGATAAACGAACCGCGCTTTTGGTATCCGGTGTCACAACCACCGTCAATCCATCATATTGCTCTGCAATTTCACTAACCGCAAGTGCATCTGCACTCGCCAATACATTGCCAAGAATTTTATGGTCATTGGGCTGAGTTGGAATATCAAAATTAAAATAGGTTGTTTTCATAAGTGCGGTCAATTTTTATCTCATTTTTGCCTAAACAGCTTGTTAGTTTAGCAAATTCACTCTACTTTTCAATAATTATCTGTATAAAAAAACAGGGTTAAATTAACCCTGTTTTCTTTTATTTTTTGAGTGGTTCTAGTGGTTTCTCTTTTTTTACCTTACCATCATCATCAAATTCAATGCGTGGCATACAACCTCGACAGCTACCTTTATCTAAACCAAGCTCACTACAAAATTTATTATATTCATCTACTGCTTTACGGAACCAACCTTTTTTTTCTTGTTCGCTCATTTTGCCTCCTTTTTTAATTTTTGTGCAATTTCCGAACGTAATAATTTTAACCCATTTTTCTTATTATAGGGTATCTGTTTTGTGATGAAATAATCTCTTATTAAAGGGCAATCTTTTTCATCTAAATTCATTAAAAATCGACGAATTGCCGGCAAAGCGGAAGCTAAAGTGCGGTGAAAATAAGCAAAATTTTTTAAGCTTAACCAATCTTCGTCAATCAATTCCCAATCTACTGATGTGCTATTAAATTCCTGAACGAGCGGATGGAAAGACAAAGGCATATTCCGTTGAAAAGATTGCATTGCTTCTTTTTCTAATTCAATCCCTTGTGCAGAAAGTCCTTTTAGAGCGATAGTTGAATAACAGCCACTACTTGCCTCTAAATGCTCGCCTAAATAAACAAGAGAAAAACCACATTTCTGCCAAAATTGAGCCAGTTCTTTGGTATAACCAAAACTCACTGATAAATAATCCAGATCGGCATTTGGTGTGATGTATTCAATAAGTTGTGTACCAATACCATGCTGCTGCCACATAGGCTGGACCGCAATTCTCGAAATACGTAAAGAATGCAATTCACAAGCCTTTTGTTGTTGAGCATGAAAACAAAGTGCTTGAGGCACGAGATTGCCTTTCGGGCGTCTAATCCCTTGTTGAATTGCTTCAATGAGGGCTGAATCTTCAATCCCGCCTTCTTTTAATGCCCAAACAGCGCCTAGTAAATTTTGCTCACTTTCAGCGGTAAAAAAACACTGTGAATTGACATCAAATAATCGCCGTAGATCTAATGGTGATGTACGATAATGAGCTAATGTCATCAACCCATAGAATTGAGACAATGAAGAAAGTATTTCCTCTTGTGAGCGTTCAGTAATTTGACAGAACTTGCTTTTATCGTATACCGTTTGTTTAAACTCATCCTCTACATTCAATAATAAAAGCTCATCGATAAATGCCTCTAAAGCATCATCTTTCGACCAACGTAGCGGTTCAATAAGCTCAAAGTCAGAGAAAGTGCGGTTAATTTTTTGCTTAAATTTAAGCTCAAAGCCTCGCCCGGTTCCCTCATAACTATGAATAGTTGTCGTAAATAAAATATGCTTAAAATGATGGGAAAAAGCAGTAAGTTGAGCAATCGGCAACATTGCCGCCTCATCAACAAAAAGCCAAGCATTTTCAGAAAAAGAAGGATCATTTTGCAAAGCAAGGAAAAGCGCATCTGGTGCAATAAAGATAATCTTTTTTTGTGAAAATTCACCCAAAATATTGACCGCACTTTTATTTGGAGCTGTGAGGTAAATTTTAGTATCCAGTTGATTCGCTAATAAGCCTGCTAGAGCTGATTTCCCTCTTCCTCGTTTGGCAGTAAGAAAGTAAAGTTCAGATTCTTTTTGTAAGATTCGCTCAATAATTTTCTGCTGATCTAAGGTCGCGTTGTGATTTACAAATTCTCGTTGAAAAGTGCAGTCAAATTTTAAATCATTTTGATGATAAAGGACGGGGAAGCCATATTTATGAATACAATGCTTAAAATATGCAATAAATCTTGGCGTCGTAATTGTCTCAAGCGAACCTGACCAACGAAGACTATCTTCGTCTATTTGGAAATGAAGTTTCTCCCAATTTGATAGCAAGACAATTAAGGCACCATTCATTTTCAATGTACCGGCCGCAATGGCGAGCGCCTCTAAATGGATACCTTTTCGTGCATCAAACAAGATCGTCTCAAACTCTTGCCCAAGAAGATTTTGAATTTTAGAAAACTCATTAATAATCAAGGTATTTGCCGGCAAATTAGACGGCATATTCTCACTGACCAAAATTTGAAAATAACGTGTCATGAATTATTTTTCTAAATATGCTTCTAATTCAGCTACATTTTGAGACCATTCATTACTGAGTTGCTTTATCCATAAAGCAATATCAGATGCCCAATTAGGTAATGACGTGTCTTGAGCCTGTTTTGCGATATTTTGAATATTAACAAGCCCCACTGATGCTGCTGCGCCTTTTATTTTATGTGCCACATCTGACACCATTTGTTGCATATCTGCGTTTGTAAGATAATCTTCATACGCCGTTTCTAATTCATCTAAATAAATTGGCATCCACTGTTTGAATAACTCCACATTAGCTTTAGCTTGTGATTTTCCAATTAACTCAATAAGTGAAATATTAATACCTTCTTGAACTTGAGGGAGCTCTTCCTCATCAGAGGTAGTCTCGATATCATCTCCTAAGAATGTTTTAAAACACTGACGTAATTCCGTCAGAGAAAGAGGCTTACGCAACACGCCATCCATCCCCTGATTTTGATATTCCTCTTCGCTGTGCATAACGTTTGCCGTAAAAGCAATTAAAGGTGGAAGAAAATCGTAAATTCCTTCTTCGTAGTTTTTACGTAGATAGTATGCAATATCAAAACCTGACATATCTGGCAATTTAATATCAAGAAAAACAATATCATAAGTATTTTTCTCAAATAATTGGATAGCCTGTTCACCATTCATCGCAACATCAACATAATGACCTTGCTTTTCAAGAATACTTTTGGCTACAACCACATTTAATTCAACGTCTTCTACTAATAAAATGGAAAGATGCTGCATGGCTTTTTCAGCGTTTCCATCATGAGCTTGCGCTTTTTCTGCAATGATCGTTAAGTAAAAGGTTGAACCTTCGTCCAATTCACTTTCAACCGTTAAATCCCCTTGCATTAACTGCGCAAGATTCTTAGAAATCGCAAGACCGATGCCACTTCCCGCAGAACGATGGATATTATCTTTAACCTGATAATACATGGTAAAAATCTTATCTAATTCACAAGGTGCAATACCTGCTCCCGTATCAGTAACACTAAATTGATACTGATTATCTTGCATTTTCTGCACCCTTAGAATCACTTCACCCTTATCAGTGAATTTGACGGCATTACTAATTAAATTCCAAAGAATTTGGCTAAGGCGAGCACGATCGAGATAAAGCCAATTAGGTAAATTATCATCCAGCTTTAAAGAGAATTTTAGCCCCTTTTGTTCCGCCATCAAGGTACCAAAATTATAGAAATCATTAAGTAGTGAATGGAAATAGCAAGGCTGGATATTTAATTCAATACGCTTAGAGTCGATCTTATCTAAATCAATAATATCACTAAAAATATGGCCTAAACTGACAGCACTTAGATTAATTGTATTGAGGTAATTTTGTTGTTGTTCTGTTAATTTATCATCCAATAAAATTCGGCTTAGACCAATGATTCCATTTAAAGGCGTACGTAATTCATGGCTAATCGTTGCAAGTAAGGTACTTTTATCACGGCTATTTTTTTCTAATCTAGCAAGCGTTTTAGAGAGTTCTAAACGGGAACGTTCTAGTCGTTCAACAAGTAGCGTAAAGAAATAGATAACAAAAGGAGCAGTAAATAAACCAAAAGTGATCGACCGAGCTATGTCACTCCAGTGAATACCATCACTAAGGAGCGTGCTTAATAAGATTTGTATACAGATAGCTAAAATCGCAAGAATAGCGATACCAAGTAAAGAGAAACGAACTCGACCTAATCGAATAACCCAATCAACATAACGTTGCGCAAAATATCTAAAGTTTTTCATGGTTTATATTGAGAAATAAAAATTGAGATCATTCTATATAATTTTTAATAAAAATCTATAAACAAAAACCCCAAGCTATTCAGCTCGGG
>NZ_KV820353.1 GCF_001815355.1 Haemophilus sp. HMSC068C11 | reverse complement strand
CCCCACACTACCATCGGCGCATCGGCGTTTCACTTCTGAGTTCGGTATGGGGTCAGGTGGGACCACCGCTCTATCGCCGCCAGGATTATTCCTTTAATAACTTCTTCTATCTCTTTCTGCTCTCACTATCTCTAGTGCTCACAACCAAACAAGCTGATTAAACCTAAAAACTTTCTCTTTCTTCTCTGAGTTTCTTCTCGTCTTACCCAACACCCAAAACCCTTGAGCGTTGTATAGT
>NZ_KV820351.1:190363-204905 GCF_001815355.1 Haemophilus sp. HMSC068C11 | reverse complement strand
CCTAATAAGATGTGCTCACGAGTTTGTGGCATTGGACCATCTGTCGCTGCTACTACTAAGATAGCACCGTCCATTTGCGCCGCACCGGTAATCATGTTTTTAACATAGTCCGCGTGTCCTGGGCAGTCAACGTGTGCATAGTGACGAGTTGGAGTATCGTATTCAACGTGTGAGGTGTTGATGGTGATACCACGCGCTTTTTCTTCTGGCGCGTTATCGATTTGGTCGAATGCACGAGCTGCACCACCGTAGTGTTTTGCTAATACGGTTGTGATTGCTGCTGTTAAAGTTGTTTTACCGTGGTCAACGTGGCCGATTGTACCCACGTTTACGTGCGGTTTTGTACGTTCAAATTTTTCTTTAGACATTTGTTTAGTTTCCTAGAAAATGCTCTATAAGCCATTCGACTTATAGAGCGGATTGTTACAAAAAATTATTTTTTACGCGCTTCAATTACTGCAGCAGCAACACTTGTTGGCGCTTCAGCATATTTTAACGGTTCCATTGAGTATGATGCACGACCTTGAGTTTGTGAACGTAAGTCTGTTGCATAACCGAACATTTCAGAAAGTGGAACTTCTGCATCGATTTTAACAACGAATTCGTTCGCTTCTTGACCGTTAACCATAGCACGACGACGGCTTAAGTCACCGATTACATCACCCACATACTCAGGTGGAGTTTCTACTTCAACTTTCATGATTGGCTCAAGTAGAACTGGGTTTGCTTTAGCGAACGCTGCTTTAAATGCTAAAGAAGCCGCTAATTTAAACGCTAATTCTGATGAGTCAACATCATGGTATGAACCGAAGTGTAAACGTACACCAAGATCTACTACCGGATAACCCGCTAATGGACCAGATTTAAGCTGTTCTTGGATACCTTTATCAACTGCAGGAATGTATTCACCAGGGATTACACCACCTTTGATTTCGTTTACAAATTCGTAACCAGGACCTTCTGGATCTAATGGGTATAAGTCAATAACAACATGGCCATATTGACCGCGACCACCAGATTGTTTTGCGTGTTTACCTTCCACATCGTTAACACGAGTACGGATAGTTTCACGGTAAGATACTTGTGGTTTACCGATATTAGCTTCCACTTTGAACTCACGTTTCATACGGTCAACGATGATGTCTAAGTGTAACTCACCCATACCAGAAATAATGGTTTCACCAGATTCTTCATCAGTGTGAACACGGAATGAAGGGTCTTCTTGAGCAAGACGACCTAATGCAAGACCCATTTTTTCTTGGTCAGCTTTAGTTTTAGGTTCTACTGCTACAGAGATTACTGGCTCTGGGAATTCCATACGCTCAAGGATGATTGGTGCTTCGACTGCACATAATGTATCACCCGTAGTGACATCTTTTAAGCCGATTGCTGCAGCGATATCGCCCGCACGAACTTCTTTAATTTCTTCACGTTTGTTAGCGTGCATCTGTACGATACGACCAAAACGTTCACGTTTTTGACGTACAGAGTTTAATACTGTATCACCAGAGTTAATTACACCTGAGTACACACGGAAGAAGGTTAAGTTACCTACGAATGGGTCAGTTGCAATTTTGAATGCTAATGAAGAGAACGGCTCATCATCGCTTGCGTGACGTTCACCTTCAGTTTCATCTGGGTTGATACCTTTGATTGCTGGAATATCAGTTGGTGCTGGTAAGTACTCAACAACTGCATCAAGCATTGCTTGAACACCTTTGTTTTTGAATGCAGAACCACAAGTTACCAAGATGATTTCGTTTGCTAATACGCGTTGACGAAGACCTGCTTTGATTTCTTCTTCGCTTAACTCTTCACCACCAAGATATTTTTCCATTAATTCTTCAGTTGCTTCAGCTGCTGCATCAACAAGGTTTTGACGCCATTCTTCACACGCTGCTTGCATATCTGCTGGAATATCTTCATAAGTGAAGGTCATACCTTGGTCAGCTTCGTTCCAGTTGATCGCTTTCATTTTGATCAAATCAACAACACCAGTGAAGTTTTCTTCTGCACCGATTGGAAGTTGAAGAGGAACAGCGTTCGCACCTAAACGAGTTTTAAGTTGATCAACAACACGTAAGAAGTTAGCACCAGTACGGTCCATTTTGTTTACGAACGCAATACGTGGAACTTGATATTTGTTAGCTTGACGCCATACAGTTTCAGACTGAGGTTGAACACCACCAACCGCACAGTAAACCATTACCGCACCATCAAGAACACGCATAGAACGTTCTACTTCAACAGTAAAGTCTACGTGTCCCGGGGTATCGATAACGTTGATACGGTGTTGTGGGAACTGTTGTGACATACCAGACCAGAATGCGGTAGTTGCCGCAGAGGTAATGGTAATACCACGCTCTTGTTCCTGTTCCATCCAGTCCATTGTTGCTGCACCATCGTGTACTTCACCAATTTTGTGACTTACACCGGTGTAGAATAAGATACGTTCAGTGGTAGTAGTTTTACCAGCATCAATGTGCGCACTAATACCGATATTACGATATCTTTCAATAGGGGTTGTACGAGCCATTATTATAACCTTGTTAAGTTTAATATCTGTTTATATAAGGGTAAGGCTTCATCGAGGATGAAGCCCTTAAATTTTAAAAGCGTATTACCAACGGAAGTGAGCAAATGCTTTGTTAGCTTCAGCCATACGGTGAACATCTTCACGTTTTTTCACTGCTGCGCCTTTGTTATCTGATGCATCAGATAATTCATTTGCAAGACGTAAAGCCATTGATTTATCACCGCGTTTACGTGCAGCTTCAACGATCCAACGCATACCTAATGCGTTACGACGAACTGGACGTACTTCAACTGGCACTTGGTAAGTAGAACCACCAACACGACGAGATTTAACCTCAACAGTTGGGCGAACGTTTTCAAGTGCAATTTCAAATGCTTCTAAAGGTTCTTTACCTGTGCGTTCTGCAAGTTTGTCTAACGCACCGTAAACGATGGTTTCAGCAACGGATTTTTTACCGTCTACCATTAATACATTAATAAATTTTGCAAGTAACTCTGAACCGAACTTCGGATCTGGAAGAATCTTGCGTGGTTCAACACTACGACGACGTGGCATTGCGAATTTCTCCGTATATTTAATCTTCAGGATATCCAAAACTCTATAAAAATTAACCGCACTTTAAAGTGAGCTAATGTGATACTGGAGTTTCTGATTTAAATTTTTACTAATTTAGACGTTTGGCCTTACTTAACGGAGTTCCATTAAGCTTTAGGACGTTTAACGCCGTATTTAGAACGACCTTGTTTACGATCTTTAACGCCTGCACAGTCTAATGCGCCGCGTACAGTGTGGTAACGCACACCTGGTAAGTCTTTAACACGACCACCACGGATAAGCACAACACTGTGCTCTTGAAGGTTGTGACCTTCACCGCCGATGTAAGAAGTTACTTCAAAGCCATTAGTTAAACGAATACGACATACTTTACGTAATGCTGAGTTCGGTTTTTTAGGTGTAGTTGTGTATACACGAGTGCACACACCACGTTTCTGCGGGCAAGCCTCTAATGCAGGAACGTTACTTTTTACAACCTTTTTCACACGCGGTTTGCGTACTAGCTGGTTGATAGTTGCCATTAAAAAAGCTCCAGTTTAAATGTTATTCATAATAGAATGTTTGTTACAAAATCTATCTCTCCATCCAATAGACAGAAGAAATAGACGCTGAATTTTAATGGTTTCGCCTCACATTGTCAATATTTAAACAGAAATAGGATCGCAAAGGATCGCTTGATAAAAAATCGACACAAAACTGACCGCACTTTCCCAAATCAATTGCCTGTCTGTGACTAGGCTTTTATAATTTCAAACAGAATTATTTTGTTGGCAATCATTATGTTACGTTCATTCATTTTTCATTTACGTTATTTCTATCATAAAAAGCTTCGACAAACCCATCGTATCTCTTATAAAACACTCGAATTTGTATGTTTATTGATTGGTGCGACATTTGTTGCCCTTTTTTCCTTTGGATTTGCGAAACTCGCCGATATCGGACTTGAATTTAATGCGTATTGGTCTGCTAAATACCCTCTCGCCGTTTGGTTCGTCTTGCCACTTGGTCTTGCTTTTCTCACCTGGTTTACCGCCAAATACACGCCTTATGTTGGCGGCAGCGGCATTCCACAAGTAATTGCCTCCATCAATCTTCCTTATAATGGCTATAAAACAAAACTGGTGGAATTTCGCCAAACCATTTGGAAAATTCCACTTACTTTCCTTGCAATGGTTATCGGGGCGTCTGTTGGACGTGAAGGACCTTCTGTTCAAGTGGGTGCGGCTGTCATGCTCGCTTGGGGAAATTTCTGTCGTAAATACAACTTTGCTTTCCGTGGCTTAAGTACGAATGAACTCATCGCAACGGGTGCGGCAGGCGGTCTCGCTGCCGCCTTTAATGCTCCTTTAGCTGGGGTCATTTTTGCTATTGAAGAACTGGGTCGCGGCGTGATGTTACGCTGGGAACGACGCGTATTGCTCGGTGTATTAGCGGCTGGTTTTATTTTAGTAGCGATTCAAGGCAATAGCCCTTACTTTCCAGCCTATAAAGGTGCGACCTCTATTTCTTATTTATATCTTTGGCTTGCCATTTGTGGGGTCGTCTGCGGTGTACTGGGTGGTATATTTGGGCGACTTCTTGCCAAAGGACTCGCGGGATTTTCTCCACTCAAATGGCGTGATTGGATCCGCAAACACCCCATTTACATTGCCTTATTACTCGGTTTAGTACTTGCAGCAATGGGTACCTACAGCGAAGGTCAAACCTATGGAACAGGTTATGATGTTGTCGCAAGAGCATTAGAAGGACAACTCGTTTCACCTGAAGTGGGAATACTAAAACTCTTCGCAACGGTGACCACTTATTGGAATGGCGTCGCGGGCGGAATTTTTACGCCATCTCTCACTACTGGTGCGGGTATCGGCACCATGTTATGGGAAATCAGTAACGGCATGGTCGATCAACGTTTCTTGGTCATTTTATGTATGGCAGCCTTTTTAGCTGGCGGCACACAATCCCCTGTGACAGCCAGCGTAGTGGTGATGGAAATGACAGGGGCTCAACCTGTGCTGATTTGGCTCTTGATTTCCAGTATCATTGCCTCCATAATTTCGCGCCAATTTAGTCCGAAACCATTTTACCACTTTGCGGCTGGACGTTTCCGTCAACGAATGCAGGAACAACAAGCAGAAGATCTTCGCCGTAACGAGATTCAAGAGAAATAAAATATGTCAGAAAACCAACCGCACTTTTATCGTGGCCGCTTTTCCGTTGCGCCGATGTTAGATTGGACGACACGCCATTGTCGCTATTTTCATCGTCAATTTAGTAAAAATGCGTTGCTTTATACTGAAATGGTTACGGCTCCCGCCATTATTCATGCGAAATACGATCATTTAGATTTTGATTTGCAAGAAAACCCGGTTGCCTTACAACTTGGCGGAAGTGATCCCGCTCAGCTTAAACATTGTGCCAAATTAGCTGAAGAAAGAGGCTATCATGAAATTAATCTGAATGTGGGCTGCCCTTCCGATCGCGTGCAAAATGGTATGTTCGGTGCTTGCTTAATGGCAAAAGCAGATTTAGTGGCAGAATGCATTTCAGAAATGCAACGTGTCGTGAATATTCCTGTTACCGTGAAAACGCGTATTGGCATTGATGATTTGGATAGCTATGAATTTCTCTGCGACTTTATCAAAAAAGTCCATCATGCTGGCTGCCAAGAATTTATTGTTCATGCACGAAAAGCCTGGCTTTCAGGATTAAGCCCAAAAGAGAATCGAGAGATTCCACCTTTAGATTATGATCGTGTTTATCAATTAAAGAAAGATTTCCCACAGTTGACCATTGCAATTAATGGTGGCATTAAAACCATCGAAGAAATGAAACATCATTTGCAATTTGTTGATGGCGTGATGGTTGGACGTGAGGCTTATCAAAATCCGTCGTTGTTGGGCTATGTTGATCAAATGCTTTTTGATGCTAATGCGGATATCGTCACACCTCGACAAGCAGTAGAAGCCATGTTCCCTTACATTGAAAAACAGCTGAGCCAAGGTGTTTATTTAAATCATATCGTTCGACATATGCTTGGTGCATTCCAAAACTGCAAAGGGGCGAGACAATGGCGTCGCTATTTAAGTGAAAATGCCTTTAAGCAAGGCGCGGGCATCGAAGTGGTCGAAACGGCATTAAGCTTTGTGGAAACCAATTAAGCCTAAAATGCAAAGTGCGGTCAGAATTTGAAAGATTTTCTGACCGCACTTTTGTTTTCTGAGTATTTAATTAGCACTGATGTTTCTGACGATATTCCACTAAATCTTCAATCGTTAATACCGAATAACCAAATTTTTTCGCAAATTCGATAATTTCTGCAGCACGAGCCATGGTGCCATCATCATTGGTGATTTCACAAATCACACCAGCCGGTTTAAAACCACTTAAACGTGCTAAATCAACTGAGGCTTCAGTATGGCCACGACGTGCTAAAACACCACCTTCTGCAGCACGTAATGGGAAAACATGCCCAGGACGGTGAAGATCTGTTGGTTTTGCCTGCTCTGCAATCGCCGCTTTAATGGTTGTTACTCGATCTTGTGCTGATACACCTGTTGACACACCTTCTGCTGCTTCAATTGTCACGGTAAACGCGGTTTTATTCACGCTATTGTTATGCTCAACCATCGGTGGCAAATCAAGCTGTTTGCATTGCTCATCGGTAATACATAAACACACGATACCGCTGCCATAACGAATAAGTTTTGCCATTTGTTCTGGAGTAATGGTTTCTGCAGGGAAAATTAAATCGCCTTCATTTTCGCGATCTTCATCATCCAACACTAATACACCATTACCTTGTTTGAATGCGTTCAATGCGTTAATCACCCGTTCTTCGCCGGTCGCACCAAATGCAGATAAAATTGACTGATTCATCGTAATTTCCTTTGTTGTTACGTTAAAATTAACCAGAATCAGGGCTGAGAAATGCAAATAAATAGAACGGAATTGGGAACCCAATCCGTTTTATTCTCTTTCATCCAGACTATACTGTCGGCTTTGGAATTTCACCAAATCTGCTAACCTTAAAAGTACAAAGCGAAACAATTTTGTAAAACGCAATCAAAATTGACCGCACTTTTAAGTGCTCGTGGGCTGTCACCACCGGTAGGGAATTTCACCCTGCCCTGAGAATGCAGGTCGTAGTATAACGTAAAATGTCGCGGTAAAAAATCATTCAATGAAAAATGTTTTTATTTGCACAAAGATTGCATAAAATAGGACTATTCAGCCAACTTGCAGTGGCCATTTAGCGAAGGATACATTATGTCGAACAAACACGATAAAAAAGTGGGTGTAATTTTCGGGAAATTCTACCCTGTTCACACCGGCCATATTAATATGATTTATGAAGCATTTAGTAAAGTTGATGAGCTTCACGTGATTGTCTGTAGCGATACCGAACGCGATTTAAAGCTGTTTTATGATAGTAAAATGAAGCGCATGCCGACGGTACAAGATCGCCTTCGCTGGATGCAACAAATCTTTAAATATCAAAAAAATCAAATTTTCATTCATCACTTAATTGAAGATGGCATTCCAAGTTACCCAAATGGGTGGCAAGCTTGGAGTGACGCAGTAAAAAATCTATTTGAAGAAAAACAATTTACTCCGACAATGGTATTTAGTAGTGAGCCACAAGACAAAGCGCCATATGAAAAATACTTAGGACTTGAAGTTTCTTTAGTGGATCCTGATCGCTCTTTCTTTAATGTATCCGCGACGAAAATTCGTACTACACCTTTCCAATATTGGAAATTCATTCCGAAAGAAGTCCGTCCATTCTTTGCAAAAACCATTGCCATTTTAGGCGGTGAAAGCAGCGGTAAAAGTGTGTTAGTCAGCAAACTGGCTGCCGTATTCAATACTACTTCCGCCTGGGAATATGGTCGAGAATATGTCTTTGAAAAATTAGGTGGCGATGAGCAAGCCATGCAATATTCTGACTATCCACAAATGGCATTAGGTCACCAACGCTATATTGACTATGCCGTGCGTCATGCTCATAAAGTGGCGATTATTGATACTGACTTCATTACCACGCAGGCTTTTTGTATTCAATACGAAGGCAAAGCCCATCCGTTCTTAGATTCTATGATCAAAGAATATCCGTTTGATGTCACCATTTTATTAAAAAACAACACAAAATGGGTGGATGATGGTTTACGCAGTTTAGGTAACCAAAAGCAACGTCAACAATTCCAACAGTTATTGAAGAAATTGTTAGATAAATACAAAGTGCCTTACATTGAAATTGAATCACCAAGTTATTTAGATCGTTATAACCAAGTGAAATCTGTCGTGGAAAAAGTGTTAAATGATGAAGAACTTGAAGGTTTACAACATACAAAATGCACATTGACCACCGAGAAATAAGATGATTTTATTCGCAGGCGATCCGCACGGAAGTTATGAACATCTTTATCCTTTCGTGCAAGAAAATGACAACGTTGCCCTGATTATTTTGGGCGACTTGCAACTTTCTTCGTCTGATGAATTAGATAAACTCGCACAACATTGTGATATTTGGTTTATTCACGGTAATCATGACAGCAAAACCGTTGCTGCATTTGAGGCGATTTGGGGGACTCATTGGAAATTGCGTAATTTGCATAATCGTGTTGTTGAAATCCAAGGCCAACGCATTGCCGGCTTAGGTGGCGTATTCCGTGGGCAAATCTGGATGCCACCCAATAAACCAATGTATTTTGACCCTATCCATTATTGCCAATATAGCCCGCAAGAAAAAATTTGGCGTGGCGGTGTGCCATTACGTCATCGCACGTCTATTTTCCCTTCTGATATCGAAGCCATTGAAAACGAGCAAGCTGATATTCTGATTTGTCATGAAGCGCCTAAACCCCATCCAATGGGATTTCGTGTGATTAATCAACTCGCAGAAAAATTAGGGGTAAGACACGTTTTCCATGGCCATCACCACGATAACGTCGAGTACAAGACAAATTTTCCTTATAAAATCACGAATGTCGGTTTTAGAAGTGTCACAGACATACAAGGAAATTATTTATTAAAAACTATTGATGATCGAGAAAAATAACCAAATAAAGCGTTAATTGTTTTTGATAAACAGAAAGTTTGAAGAAAGAAGATGGCGCACCCGAAAGGATTCGAACCTTTGACCGCTCGGTTCGTAGCCGAGTACTCTATCCAGCTGAGCTACGGGTGCGTAGTGATGTTTTATTCTTCGTGACCATTTTAACTGATAGAGTCGATTTAAAATGGCGCACCCGAGAGGATTCGAACCTCTGACCGCTCGGTTCGTAGCCGAGTACTCTATCCAGCTGAGCTACGGGTGCAGAATAAATAAAACTAACAACAAATGGCGGTGAGAGAGGGATTCGAACCCTCGATGGAGTTTTTGACCCCATACTCCCTTAGCAGGGGAGCGCCTTCAGCCTACTCGGCCATCTCACCACATTCGGTGTGTGGGCGGTATAATACGTTTTTTTGAAAATATGTCAAATCATTTTTTGAAAAAGCCATTTTGGTTGCTTGATTTATCTACATTTTGTGTAAATAAAGTGCGGTTGAAAAACAAATAAATTTCTCACCGCACTTTAATTTTATTTCTAGCCTTTTAAAATTGCCCGTAAACGTTCGAGCTGACTCGAAGTTTGTTGTTGCTTCTGCTCTACCGTCAATTTTGGCTTATCTTTTTCCCATAGCACATCATCTTGTGGCAACTCAGCCAAGAAACGACTCGGCTCTGGGCGAATTAACTCGCCAAACTGACGTCGTTCACGGCAAAGGGAAAATGTGAGCGTTTGTTGTGCTCGCGTAATGCCCACATAGGCTAGGCGGCGTTCTTCTTCCACATTATCTTCATCAATACTGGTTTGATGAGGTAAAATCCCTTCTTCCATACCGATTAAATACACATGGGGAAACTCTAAACCTTTGGAGGCATGCAATGTCATTAATTGCACTTGATCGCTCTCGTCATCATCTTCACCGCGTTCCATCATGTCACGTAGTGTTAAACGAGTGACTACTTGGTTTAAAGTCATCGGCTCATTCACCTCATCGCCTTTAAGCATATCCTCTACCCAGCTAAATAAGGTTGCCACGTTTTTACTTTGCATTTCTGCGGCTTTAGGGCTGGTGGCATATTCATACAAATATTCTTCGTAATGCAAGGAGGAAAGTAAAGAACGCACTGCCGTTTCAGGATCGGAACGCAAACTTTGATCGTTCAACTCCACAATCCAACGACCAAATTTTTGCAACGCATCATAGGCTTTTGGTGTCACACGTTGCATCAGTTCAAACTCAAAAATTGCCTCAAATAAGCTGATATGTTTTTCCTGTGCCAATTCACCTAATTTTTGTAGAGTTGCTGTACCAATTTCCCGTTTCGGTGTATTCACGATACGTAAGAAAGCTGCATCATCATCTTGATTCACCACCAAACGCAAATAGGCCATCATGTCCTTAATTTCAGCACGAGAGAAAAAAGACGTTCCACCAGAAATTTTGTACGGAATGCGGTTTTGCATAAGCACTTTTTCTAATAGACGGGATTGATGGTTACCGCGATATAAAATCGCATAATCCTTGAATTTCGTTTTACAGCTAAAACGATGAGCGATTAATTCCGCCACAATCCGTTCGGCTTCATGCTCTTCATTTTTCGCTTCAATGACTTGTAGTTTTTCACCTTCGCCTAAGTTGGAAAAAAGCTTTTTATCAAATACGTGCTCGTTGTTATCAATCAAAATGTTGGCACAATGCAAAATACGATGAGTGGAACGATAATTTTGTTCCAATTTGATGACTCGCAAACGCGGAAAATCATCACGCAAGCGCACCATATTTTGTGGACGAGCACCGCGCCAAGAATAAATGGATTGGTCGTCATCGCCTACCACCGTAAAGCAAGCTCTCTCGCCGACGAGTAATTTGATGAGTTCATATTGGCTGGTATTAGTATCTTGATATTCATCCACCAACAAATAGCGAATTTTCTCTTGCCATTTTGACCGCACTTCTTCATTTTGTTTGAAAAGCAAAGTCGGCAACATAATCAAATCATCAAAATCCAACGCATTATAAGCACGAATTTGCGCCGCATAACGCTCATAACATTTCGCAAAGGTTTGATATTTGGCATCTTTCGCTAAGGCATAAGCCTGTTTTGGTGAAACCAAATCATTCTTCCAGTTGGAAATAACCGAGATTAATTCACGCAATAAATCCTTATCTTCCTGGAGCACATCTGCCGTCAGTTCTTTGAGTAAGGCTAGTTGATCGTGCTCATCAAACAAGGTCATATTCGATTTAAAACCTAAGGCTTTATATTCCCGTTTAATAATATCGAAACCTAAGGTATGGAAAGTAGAAACAATCAATCCTTTGGATTTTTCTTTACCAATGGAATGGGCGACACGCTCTTTCATTTCACGAGCGGCTTTGTTGGTAAAGGTGACGGCGGCGATCTGTTTAGGTAAATAACCGCAGTGTTCAATCAAATGAGCTATCTTATTGATGATCACGCGAGTTTTGCCCGAGCCTGCGCCAGCTAGCACCAAGCAAGGCCCGCTGACATATTCGACAGCCTGTTGTTGTTGAGGATTGAGTTTCATATCTTAATGCAAATTAATTTGACCACGCATAAGGCAACAATGCGGTATCTAACAAAAATGACAGCGGCAAATCTAAAATAGGTAATCCCCATTTTGGGGCCATCTCTAAATCATAAGCCGCACCCGCGTAAGGTGTGTATTTTTCCGATGGATCGATTAATTTCACCACCGTACCACAACCAGTTAACGCTAAAAGTGCGGTTAGAATCAGAAGTGTTTTTTTCATTCACGACGTGCTTTTAAGGCTAAATAGACGGCTTCCGGTACCAGTTCTTTCACATCGCCATGGTGCAAATAAATTTCTCGTACAATCGTGGAAGACACAAACGCCCATTTTTCTGTTGGAGGGAAAAATAAACTATCCACACCATCGGTTAATAAACGGTTTAGTGCCGCTAGTTGTAATTCGTATTCGAAATCTGTTGTTGTACGCACACCACGAATAATGGCGGTAATCTTTTTCGCTTTGATTTCATTCGCGAGTAAATCAGAGAATCCAAATACTTCCACATTGGGCAAATGCGCGACCGATTGACGCACGAGTTCAACGCGTTCTTCCAATGAGAACAATGGCTTTTTACTCGGACTATTCGCAACTGCGACAAAAACTTTCGGGAAAATGACCGCACTTCGCGCAATAATATCTAAATGCCCGTTAGTAATCGGATCAAACGTGCCGGGGTAAATTACGCTTGTCATTTATGGTTCTCCGAAATATTGGTTAAATAAGGATGAAGCAAATCTAAAAGACGCTGTAATGCGCCACGATTTTCGATTAATACTTCATAGCCTGCATTGCCTAAACGCTGACGTGCTTCTTTTGAATTCAATAACTTATCAATAATCTCTGCCAACGCTTTCTCTGTGGAGTTGATTTGCAACACACCTTGTACTTCTAAGAGCGAGGTAAAAACTTCAGGGAAATTAAAGGTATGCTTTCCACTCACAACGGGTAATTTAAACGCCAAAGGCTCTAGAGGATTATGTCCCCCATGTTTGACCAAACTTCCGCCGACAAACGCAATATCTGAAATACCATACATCAGCATCAATTCGCCCATAGTATCACCCAAAATCACTTGGGTATTTTCTGAAGGAATCTCCCCCGTTGAACGACGAATAAAGTGAAAGTTAGCTTTTTCAATTAAATCTGCCACTGGATTAAAACGCTCAGGATGACGAGGCACTAACAATAACAGCAAGTTTGGATGTTTTTTCAGTAACAAATGATGCGCTTGTAAAATGAGTTCTTCTTCCCCTTCGTGCGTACTCGCGGCAATCCAAATCTGACGGTCTTTCGCCCAGCTCTCATGAAGTGTTGCTATATCTTTGAGTAATTCGTCACTGACCACAAGATCATATTTAATATTGCCGGTTAATTGCAGATGATCTTTCTCATAACCTAACTCTAAATAACGTTTTCCACTGATACTATCTTGTGGTGCAATTAAGCTGATTTGAGAAAACATTCGTTGTAGATGTTGTTTGACTTTGCCATAACGTCTCGCTGAACGCGC
Organism: Haemophilus sp. HMSC068C11; assembly: GCF_001815355.1. Taxonomy (GTDB): domain Bacteria; phylum Pseudomonadota; class Gammaproteobacteria; order Enterobacterales; family Pasteurellaceae; genus Haemophilus_D. Next base: position 191,697 of record NZ_KV820351.1, on the reverse strand, counting down.
AGAAAGACGAGCATTAGCCACAATGAAAGGAATATTTCGACGAGCCAAACAATCAATCAAATTTGGCCAAAGCTCCGTTTCAATCACGATGAATACTTTAGGCTGAATAAAATCAATAAAACGATTGATGACACAAGGTAAATCGTAAGGCAAATAACAATGCGTCACGCTATCCCCGAACGCGGCTTTTACGCGTTCAGAGCCTGTTGGTGTAACCGTTGTGAACGTGATTGGTAAATGTGGATATTCCTTCTGAATACGTTTTACTAGCGGTGTAGCGGCAATCACTTCACCTACCGATGCAGCATGAATGACGACCCCATCTTCTGCAGGCTTAACAAGATTCGCATAAATACCATATCGTTCGCCTAAACGCTTACGATAATTCGGCGCCTTGAGACTTCGTAGCAACATGAAGAACAGGACAAAAGGCTGAATCAGATACATCAGGCAGGTATAAAAAAAACGCCACATAAAATAAATTCGGTTATACTTACAAAAATTTCGGCTAGTATAGCAAAAAAAGGATCAAAATATGCCAACAATTAGCGTTGCCATGATTGTCAAAAATGAAGCGGCAGATCTCGCTCAATGTCTCGATACGGTAAAAGATTGGGTAGATGAAATCATTATTGTCGATTCAGGCAGTACTGATAATACCGAAGAAATCGCGGAACAATATGGTGCAAAATTTTATTCGCATCCTGATTGGCCAGGCTTTGGCAAACAACGCCAACGTGCACAACAATATGTCACCAGTGATTATGTTTTGTGGTTAGATGCCGATGAACGCGTCACTCCGAAACTTCGTGAATCCATTCGACAAGCAGTTCAACAAGATACCCAAAATACGGTTTATGATATTCCTCGTGTGAGTGAAGTGTTTGGGCGCGAAATTCGCCATTCAGGTTGGTATCCTGATTATGTGGTGCGTTTGTATCGCACAAATTATGCGGGATATAATGATTCTCTGGTACATGAAAAAGTAGTTTATCCTGAAAACACGAAAGTACAGAAATTAACTGGAGATCTAGAGCATTTCACCTATAAAAGCATTCATCACTATTTGGTGAAATCTGCAGGCTATGCCAAAGCTTGGGCTGACCAACGCCAAGCCAAAGGGAAAAAAACAACGTTATGGCAAGGTATTAGTCATGCGATTGGTTGCTTTGTCAAAATGTACATTTTAAAAGCAGGCTTCTTAGATGGAAAACAAGGTTTTCTGCTTGCGGTACTTTCTGCCCACTCCACCTTTGTGAAATATGCTGATTTGTGGGAACGCAATCAACATTAATCAAAAACAAAAAGTGCGGTTAAAATTAACCGCACTTTTT
>NZ_KV820351.1:64938-190263 GCF_001815355.1 Haemophilus sp. HMSC068C11 | reverse complement strand
AAAAGTGCGGTTAAAATTAACCGCACTTTTTTTATCTCTTTTAGAACAAGAAAATTAGTTTTTCGCTGCTGCCGCTGCTTTCACGATTACTGCAAACGCAGGCGCTTTAAGTGAAGCTCCGCCCACTAACGCACCATCGATATCTGGTTGAGTGAATAATTCTGCTGCGTTAGCATCATTTACTGAACCACCGTATTGAATGATCACTTGATCTGCTACAGTTTGTGATTTTGCTGCGATGTGGCCACGGATAAATGCATGAACAGCTTGTGCTTGTGCTGGAGTTGCTGATTTGCCCGTGCCGATTGCCCAAATTGGTTCGTAAGCAATCACTGCACCATTAAATGCTTCTACACCTAATGCGTTGATGACTGCATCAATTTGACGCGCACATACTTCTTCAGTTTTGCCTGCTTCGTTTTCTGCTTCAGTTTCACCAATACATAATACTGGTACTAAACCTGCTTCTTTTAATACACCAAATTTTTTCGCTACAAATTCGTCGCTTTCTTTGTGGTAAGTACGACGCTCAGAGTGACCGATAATGATGTATTTTGCACCAAAATCTTTTAACATTTCGCTAGAAATATCACCAGTAAATGCACCTTTCACATTGATATCTACGTTTTGTGCACCTAACTGAATCACACTTTTACCGCCACAGCTGCAACCACAACCAGAAAGTGCCGCTTCAGCCGTACCTAAATACATAACAGGTGGGGCAATTGCCACATCACAACCTGTTACATCGTGTAATTCTGCTTTTAATCCTTCGATTAATTCTTTGGTGAACGCTTTGGAACCGTTTAATTTCCAGTTACCCATCACTAAAGGACGACGTGCCATTTTTGTTTCTCCATATTGAATAAATAAAAAGTGTGTTTACTATACCAAACTTTGAACAGATTTCTTTGTGCAAAATCACATTTTGAAAATTTTTTTGGGGAAATGATGATTATTTTGTGCTAAAAAGCTACAATCTACTGTACGGAACCGATAAAAAATAACCAATTTTATAAATAAACGGAAAATAGGTCTGGTAACAATGAAAATTTTCAAAGCCGAACAATGGAATATAGAAGTGCTTGCTCCACTCTTTGAAGCCTATCGACTTGCCAACGGAATGAGTGAAAATCCTGACCGCACTTTAACCTTTCTAACAAATCGTATGCGTTTTAATGAAAGCATGTTTTTTATTGCTGTAAACGAAAATGCACAAGCGATTGGCTTTGTTCAACTTTATCCTCGCTTATCCTCTTTACAATTACAACGCTATTGGCAATTAACCGATATTTTTGTCAAAGAAGATAAACATCAAGCCGAGATTTATGCAGCGCTTATTTCTAAAGCAAAAGAGTTTGTCCGTTATACACAATCTAACCGTTTAGTAGCGGAATTAAGCCAAGCTCAACAGAATATTTTAGAACGCGAAGGATTTAAGCTAAACACGAAAAAAAGTTTGTTTGAATTAACTCTCTAATGCATACACTCCTCAATCAATATTGGGATTACTTGCGAATTGAACGCCAAGTAAGCCCACATACACTCACCAATTATCAACATCAACTAGATGCGATTTTAGCGATTCTAGCAGAAAAAGGCATTCAACACTGGCAGCAAGTGAATCCAAGTGTAGTTCGTCTTATTTTGGCGGAAAGTCGAAAGCAAGGTTTAAAAGAAAAGAGCTTGGCATTACGCTTATCTGCTCTACGTCAGTTTTTCAGCTATCTTGTGCAACAAGGGCAAATGAAAGTGAATCCGGCAACGGGTATTTCAGCACCGAAACAAGGCAAGCATTTACCGAAAAATATTGATGCTGAACAGATCCAAAAATTGCTTTCAAATGACAGCAAAGATCCCATTGATTTGCGTGATCGCGCCATGATGGAGTTAATGTATAGCTCAGGGCTTCGCTTATCTGAATTGCAAGGCTTAAACCTTAATAGCATTAACACGCGTGTACGTGAAGTCAGAGTGATTGGTAAAGGGAATAAAGAACGTATTGTGCCTTTTGGGCGTTATGCTTCTCACGCAATTCAACAATGGTTGAAAGTACGCCCTTTATTTAATCCTAAAGATGAAGCCCTTTTTGTGAGCCAACAGGGAAATCGCCTCACTCATCGCTCTATTCAAAAACGAATGGAAACCTGGGGCATTCGCCAAGGATTAAATAGTCATCTAAACCCACACAAATTACGTCACTCGTTTGCCACTCACATGCTGGAAGCGAGTTCAGATTTGCGTGCAGTTCAAGAACTTTTAGGACACAGCAATTTGTCCACTACGCAAATTTATACGCATTTGAATTTCCAACATCTTGCAGAAGTGTATGATCAAGCCCATCCTCGAGCAAAACGAAAAAAATAAGCAAAGTGCGGTCAAAAATCGTCGTCTTTTTTAACCGCACTTCTAAACAAAAAGGCTACCTTTCGGTAGCCTTTATTCATTTAACTATAAGCTAAATGCTTGAATATAAGGAAGTTTACCTTTCTTCAGCATGTCTTCAATACCGCTTTGATGGTCATTTTCACCTAAGCCTCGTAATTCAAAGGTAACGCCAACACTGTTATCATAAACCACCTGATCGTTACGTTGATTCTGACGACTCGTCACATAACGTCTCGCTCCTACGCCAACAGACCAACAGCACGAGTTATATTGTACACCCACATATTGCTCAACTGGTTTTTTCAACGCAATATCTTGATAGTATTTTCCGACAAGCGCCCAGTTATCTGAGACTTCCCATGCCGCTACGACACCAACCTGTTTAATATCTTGTTGGTAACGGTTAGCAGACGCACCTAAGTTTTGGTTGATATACTCTTTACTTGCGTAGCGATAATTTAACTGAATCAGATTGCTCTTCATCGGGTTAAATTCCAAACTGCTATTTGCCAATGATGCTTTATCTAGCAACGTATCATATTGGTAGCTACCGCGCCAATTCCATTTATTACTAATTTTCCAGTTAGATTCCAATGCCCAAGAAGAAGAGGATTTTGGTGTACGATTACTTGGATTATCATCGATTCTGGACGCGGTTAAATAATAAATTTGCCCTGCTGAGAAATTAAAACGCTCATCGGCATTTTTATCATAAAAACGGCTTGTTCCCCCCACTGTCACCTGGTTTGCAGATGAAATACGGTCTAAACCACTATAACGACGATCGCGGAATAATGAATAATAATCTTGCTGAACTAAAGCGGAGTCATAACCAAAGCCAAGATAGTCATTAACTAACTTGGAGCCAATATTGCTTTGATCCTTATATGGTCGATATAAGTATTGTGCGTGTGGTTCCAGTGTTTGTGTATAGCCATCAAATAAAGTTTTGTTGGTGGCTAAAACTGTTTGTAAGTCTACTTTTAATTGTGGCAATACACGATTTACGGATTTTTGTACCTCTTCTGCAGCAGAAGAAGAGCCCTTTTTCTGGTTATAATGCGTTGCATAAAGTTTAGTCTCAATATTTAAGCTACCATATTTATTTGACATTGCCGTTGCCAAGCTTGGCTCAACATGAAAACGCCATGCGGTTGGCATCAGGGCGCTATCATTATCAAAACGTACTGCTTGTGAGAATAATTTGAAATCAACCCAGCCGTTTGCCAAATCATTTTTGTAATAATTGAAGTCGATTTGTGGCAGCGCACGATAAGGTCCCACAGAAACCTCATCAAAAATTTGGAATTGACGTGCTGAAATCGCAAAGTTGTAATTTGGTTTATAGTAAGCAATACGTGCATACTGGTTCGCATAACCATCAGTACTGTCACCATAATCAGAATCAAAATCGGTGAAATATTGTTTATCACTGACTTTGGTGTAATCAACGTTTAAACGCCAGTTTTCAAGAAAAGAAGAACTGTGATTCCAATAGAATAAATGACGCTTACGGTTATCACTGATGTATTCATCGTAGCGATCACGTCCTAAATATTCGCCAGCAAGTTTACCTTCACCAACGGGTGTTAAATAACGAAACTCACCATTTAATTGCCAACCACGACGAGACATATATTTTGGTGCAAATGTGGCATCGTAATTTGGTGCAATATTCCAATAAATTGGTTGTTTATACCAATAGCCATCACGGCTAGAATGACCAACTGTTGGCATTAATAAACCTGAACGACGGCGATCACCAATCGGTAATTGCAGATAAGGGGTATAGAATACTGGCACACCTAATACTTTAAAACGTGCATGCCAAAATTCAGCATATTCTTCTTTAATGTGCTGACGAATCTCAGAGGCGTCTACCGCCCAAGCATTATCATCGGGTAAACAAGAGGTAAATGTCGCATTTTTCATTAAACGGTAATTATCACCTAACTCAATTTCTTGTGCTTTACCGCGGCCTTGACGTCCTACAAGTTGGTAGTCTGCATCGGTTACGTTACCGTTTTTGCTATCTAAATTAAAACTCGCATCATTACCTAATAGATTAATTTGATTATCTTTGTAATCAAATCCGCCTCGCAAATAAGCCCATCGTTGAGTTTGGTTGCCCTCACCTGTTTGTTTGACTTCAACTGAATTCCCTACCAAATGGCGGTTTCCTTGTTTCAAATCCACATTGCCTTGATAAATCGCCTGAGTTGGCTGATTAATCTCTGCTTTATCTGCTTCAATATAAACCGGTAAATTATTAACATCACCTTTCACGACTTCCCCAGTAAAGTGAGGCACGCCGAGTAAGCATTGAGCATGCAGATCGGCCAAACTTTGTTGACTATAAAATGCGGTCAGAATTGAGATTGAAATTAAGGTATATTTTTTATTCATAATTCAGTTCTTATTCAGATGAAACTAGGGGGATTATACTGGAATATCATTTACAACAACAGCCATTTATATGGTCGTTAACTAACCCCATAGATTGCATAAAGGCATAACATGTGGTTTCCCCAACAAAGACAAAACCACGTTTCTTCAACGCTTTTGACATTGCTTTTGAGATTTCAGTTCTAGCGGGCACCACAGAAATATCGGGGACATCATTAATAATCGGTTGATGATTCACAAACGACCACACAAAATCACTGAAATTTTCACCGCACTTTTCCATGGCTAGATAGGCTTTGGCATTTTTCACAATGGCTTCCAGTTTTGCCCGATGGCGAATAAGCCCGGTATTTTCCATGCAACGATCAATATCCTGTTCGGTCATTTGCTCGATTTTGGCTGGGTCAAATTGATGGAAGGCTGCTCGATAGGCTTCGCGTTTTTTCAATACGGTGATCCAGGAAAGCCCCGCTTGTTGCCCTTCTAAACAAATTTTTTCAAATAGCTTTTGGCTATCAAATTGTGGCTTGCCCCATTCCTTGTCATGGTAGTCGATATAAATTGGAAGTTCACCCACCCAAGGGCATCTTGTACTCATGCCATATCCTTTTTGAGTTGTTCATAGATTGCGACAAAATCGGGCATTACCCCACGCCATAAACAAAATGAATGGGCGGCTTGCGCCACCAACATACCAAAACCATCGCTGACATTATTCAGACCTAAGGATTTACAGTAGGCAATAAAAGGCGTATCGCTGCCTTTGGCATATTGCATGTCATAACAGGCGTGGACCTCTGATAAGATTGAGGCATCAACAGCGGCGGTATGTCCGCTTAATCCAGCCGAAGTTGCATTGATCACTAAATCGTAGGTTTGCGCGGGAATCGCACCCATCGCGACAGCTTCAATTGTGCCGTAAGGCTTGAACTTATCTGCCAGTTGTTGTGCTTTTTCTAGGGTGCGGTTAGCCAAGACAATCTGCTGCTGTGCTTCCAATAAAGGCAGTAATACTCCTTTGGTTGCTCCGCCAGCACCTAAAATTAAAATGCGTTGTTGTGGCTGAATCCAACCTAAGCGTTGTAAATCTGTCACTAAACCAATGCCATCGGTATTGTCCGCATAAAGTTTGCCGTTAGATAATTTTTTTAGTGTATTACAGGCTTCTGCCAGTTTCGCCCGTTCGCTATGTTCGTCAGCGAGCGCATAGGCGCGTTCTTTAAATGGTGCAGTGATATTGCAACCTTGTGCTCCTTCAGAAAAAAAGGCCTGCAATTGCTGCTCAAAATCCTCAAGATCACCTAATTTGGCAACATATTCCATCGTTTGCTGGGTTAGCTTGGCAAATAAGCGATGAATCAACGGGGATTTACTTTGGGCAATCGGATTGCCCCAAACGGCATAGTGCTGCATATCTTATCCTTGTCTGAATAGTTGGTTTGTGAGCAAATCGCGAATTTCCGATGGATTTTGTGCTTGGCCGACTGCTTCATCAAGCACGGGAAAATCTGCCCCAAATTGGGAACGCACAGCATCTGCGTTGCGGCAAGGTGATAAACCAGTTAAATTCGCACTGGTCGAGGTGAGGGCAAAGCCTGTTTTTTCGCATAAGGCTTTGACGGCAGGATGAGTACATAAACGCACCGCAATGCTATTAAATTGCCCCGTCAGGAAATGTGGAACCTCTGTCTTAGCTGGTACCACCCAGGTGATTGGATGATCGTATTGCGCCTGTAAGCGTGCAAGCTGTTCGTCAGACAAATGGGAAAAATCAACAAAAGGCTGCAAAAAATGCAAGCTCGGCGCGACTAAAATAAGGCCTTTTTCAATCGGACGTTGTTTTAAATCAAGCAATTTTCTGACCGCACTTTCACTTAGTGGATTACAGCCCAAACCGAATACCGCCTCAGTAGGATAGGCAACGACTTCGTCTTGCATTAAACGGGTGGCAATTTGTTGTACATTCATTTTTCGTTCTCAAAAATATGTCGACAGCCTTTATTCGCACACTGCCACACTTGCTGTTCGGCATTTTCACTTTTTAATAGCGCAAGTGGAAAATGGCATTGTGGACAAGGCATGGCATAGGGTTTTGCCGGCAAGGAAAATTTACAATGGGGAAAGTTATCGCAACCATAAAAGATTTTCCCTTGTCGTCCGCGACGGGCAACCAAATGTCCTTTATGGCATTCCGGGCAGTCTATAGATTGTTCTTCATCCTGTTGCTCATGCACCACAAAATCACAATCGGGATAATGACTACAACCGATGAACATGCCAAAGGCACCTTGTTTGAGTTGGAGTGGATTGCCACATTGCGGGCAGGTCTCATCAAGCTCTTTCAACACCTTATGTTCCACCTTATGCAAGGGGCGCAAATAATCACAGGCGGGATATGCGGTACAACCTAAAAACAGTCCCTTTTTACCCTGTTTCATTTGCAGAGGCGCGCCGCATTGTGGGCAATATTCTTCGTGTTTTGTGTGTTGGAAAAGACTTTGACTCATACGCTGTCCCTATGCTTGTAGCATTACTTCCAATTCTTCTTGGACCGCTAACCAATCCATTTCGACTTCTTCCAATGCTTTCTTCACCTCTACTTGCAGTGCCAAAAGTGCGGTCAATTTTTCTTTATTTTCTGCACTGTATAGTTCGGTATCTGCCAATTGGTTTTCAATCTCCGCAAGTTTGGAGGCATGCTTATTCATTTTTTCCTCCAATTGAGAGATTTGTTTACGAAGAGGTGCAGTTTGTTGGCGAAGTTCGGCCTCACGACGTTTTTGTTCCTTGCGATTTTGCATGGAATTTTCATTGTCGTCATTTTTCTCCGAGGATTTATTTTCTGGTGCACTGTTTTGTTCGTTAAGCCATTTTTGATAATCCTCTAAGTCGCCTTTGAATTCTTCCACTTTTTTATCGTGTACCAAATAGAATTCTTCCACGGTATTACGTAGTAAGTGACGATCATGGGAAACCACCACCAAAGAGCCCTCATAATCCACCAGCGCTTCGGTCAATGCCTGACGCATATCCAAATCCAAATGGTTAGTTGGTTCATCGAGCAGCAATAAGTTTGGTCGTTGCCAAACAATCAGTGCAAGCACCAAACGAGCTTTTTCTCCACCGGAAAAGGCTTTCACCTCTTGGTTAACTTTGTCACCATGGAACGCAAAACTCCCAAGATAATCCCGTACCTGTTGCTCCGTTTGCTCTGGTGCGAGTTTCTGCATGTGCCAGAGAGCGGATTCGTCTGCACGTAGCGTATCAAGCTGATGTTGCGCAAAATAGCCAAGTTGCACGCCTTTAGCTAATTGTACTGTACCAGAAAGGGCGGTGAGCTCACCGGCTAACAATTTGATTAAGGTTGATTTTCCTGCACCATTTTTCCCGAGCAAACCAATGCGTGAACCCGGTACTAAATTCAGCTTAATTTTACTTAAAATTTCTACCACACTTTCGCCGCTGCCATAACCTGCGCTCGCCTGCTCAATCATCACCAACGGATTCGGCAAAGATTGCGGTGGACGGAATTCAAAGGTAAAAGGATTATCCACATAAGCCGGTGCAATCAGTTCCATACGCTCTAAGGCTTTCATACGGCTTTGTGCTTGTTTGGCTTTAGTCGCTTTGGCTTTAAAGCGGTCGATATATTTCTGTAAATGAGAGATCTTTTGTTGTTGCTGACGATACATGGCAGTTTGTTGCGCTAGCTTGGTTGCTCGTTGCACTTCAAAGGAAGAATAATCCCCCGTGTATTCGTTAAGCTTCTGATTTTCGATATGAAGGATTTTTGTCACAATCGGATCGAGAAAATCACGGTCGTGGGAAATTAATACCAAGGTGCCTTGATATTGCACTAACCAACGTTCTAACCAAATAACCGCATCCAAATCCAAATGGTTGGTTGGCTCATCCAGTAATAATAAATCCGATGGACAAAGCAATGCTTGTGCCAAATTCAAGCGCATTCGCCAACCACCGGAGAAGGATTTCACTGGTTGAGCGATTTCTTCTTGATTAAAGCCTAAACCATGTAATAAGGAAGCCGCACGAGATTGGATCGTCCAAGCATCCAAGGTTTCTAATTGTCCATGAATGCGCGCAATCGCATGACCATCATTACGTTCATTTGCTTCGTTAAGTTCCTGCTGCAAACGGCAATATTCGCGATCCCCTTGAATCACATAATCAATGGCGGGAATATCCAATGCAGGCGTTTCTTGATTTACCCAAGATACTCGCCAGTTGGATGGATAAGTGACCTCTCCGCCCTCTGGCGTTAATTCTTTTTTTAATAGGGCAAAAAGAGAAGACTTACCGCAACCATTCTTACCTACCAAACCGACTTTTTGTTTCGGATTGATAGTTGCTGTAGCATTCTCGAGCAATTCGGTTTGCCCGCGCTTTAGGGAAATATTATTAAATACAATCATTTTTTCGAATACATCTGAATTTGTGCCTATTTTGCAATATTTTTCCTTTTCTCGGAACAGTCTATTCCAATTTTATCGATATTTCTGCCAGAAAAAACGCGTATAATGACGCTCAACAAATCAATCATGAGGAAATAAAATGAAGCTCTCTATTCTTAATCTCGCCCCTGTCCGAGAAGGGCAAACTTATTTGCAAGCAGTCGATTCGATGGTGAATCTTGCAAAACACGCGGAGCGCATTGGCATTGAGCGCTATTGGATTGCTGAGCATCATAATATGAAAAATTTGGTGAGTTCAGCGACCGCACTTTTAATTCAACATACGCTAGCCAATACGAAAACTTTGCGCGTGGGGTCAGGTGGTGTGATGTTACCGAATCATTCACCGTATGTCGTAGCTGAGCAATATGGCACACTGGAGACACTTTATCCAAACCGAGTTGAGCTCGGTTTAGGGCGTGCACCAGGAACTGATATGCAAACGGCTGCAGCACTTCGTCGTGGGCGAAACAGTCTGGATTTCCCTGCAGAAATTGCGGAACTTCGTGGTTACTTTAAAGATAGCAACCCAGTTTCAGCTTACCCTTCCGCAGCCTTGAATATACCATTTTATATTTTGGGTTCCAGCACCGAAAGTGCCTATCTTGCGGCAGAACTTGGCTTGCCTTATGCATTTGCTTCACACTTTGCGCCACGCATGATGGAAATGGCAGTGGAGATTTATCGCAAAAACTTCAAACCTTCTACCTATCTTGCTGAGCCTTATGTCATCTTAGGTGTGAACGCGATTGTTGCTGAAACCGATAAAGAAGCAAAACAACTGGTGACAACACAAACACTATTTTTCTTAAATGTGGTCACTAACGCACAGCAAAATTTACAACCGCCTTTGGCATCAGAGGAAGATGTTTGGAAAGCCCAAATGCATGCCCAAAAGAAACCGCACTTTGGTCCAGTCGATTTCGAGGAGATCCCGATTTACAACCAAGAGCGTGCTGTAGTGGAACAAATGACCGCTTGTTCGCTTATTGGTAGTCCTGAAAGTGTGGAATTTCAACTCAAGCAACTACGTGAACGGGTATATTTTGATGAAATTATGGCGGTGAGCTATATTTTTGATGAACAAAAACAAGCTCAATCTTACACGATGTTGAAAGCGATCGTGGATAAGTAATAGCGAGACAAAAATAAAAAGTGCGGTGAATTTCACCGCACTTTAAATCAAAAAAATATTAATAAGCCGTTTCTATCGGTAAACCTGCTTTTACCCAACCATCAAATCCACCAATGACGCTAAACACATTTTCATAGCCTTGTTCAACGAGGAAAGTCGCCACATTTCGGCTGCTCACGCCATGATAACAACTCACGATAATCGGGGAGTCAAAATCCACCAGTTCTTCAAATTGTAAAAAGCTTTGGTTGGTTAAATGAAACGCCCCTTTCGCATGGGAATAGGTAAAACGTTGTGGGTCCCGAACATCAGCCAGTATGGCGCCATTTTGTACCATCTCCCAAGCTTTTTCCGGGCTAATTTCTTTAAACGACATGATTTGTTCCCTTAGCGCGCTGTTTATACACGCCATCAAAAATAATCAGGCTCATCGCCAATACTAAACAAATGAATAACGGATAGCTGTCCGCATCCATTTCCTCTCCAATTAAAAATGAAATAATCACCATCAAAATGGTTTCAACATAACCTAAAAGGCCAAGTAAATTCATCGGCAACATATTGCTGGCAATCACGTAAGCAATCAATGCTGAACCACTAATGAGCCCAAGCAATACCAATAACCCCCAAATATTAGGATTCGATTCTTGCACGGTGGCAAAATCGGTTTGAAGGGCAAAGTAAACGCTAACTGGCAATAATGCGATCATTTCTAAGCAAAAGGCACCAAGATCGGTATTTTTTAAGGCTTTTCGTATCGAGAAGTAGGTGGTGTACCCCACACAGATAACAATGGCCTCCCAAGATAATCCGCCTTTTAAAACGATGTTAGAAATCACTCCGACCGCCGCAATTACCACAGCTATAAATTTCAATGTTGAAATTCGCTCTTTAAAAATGATCCGCCCCGCAGCCACCATCACAATTGGCAACAATAAATAACCAAAAGAAACACTTAAGGAGCTGCCATTATTGGGTGCCCACAAAAAGAGCCACATTTGATAACCCATTAATGCGCCACAAGTGATATAGGAAAGGGCAAAGAGCGGTCGATTTTTAATGCGTTTTAAATGCTCAACCAAAGCCTGTTTTTGTTTAAACATGATGATGGAAAGGGCAACGAAAGGGAATGTAAACAGCATTCGATAGCCGAAAATATCCGTGCCACTGAGCGGTTTCAGTAGCGTGGAAAAATAATACATATAGCCAAATAAAAGCGAGGCTAAAAGTGAAATAAGTATGCCTCTTAACATAATAAATCCTTAGGTTAATTCTGCTTATTATTTTAGTCTAACATCTCCCAAAATGCACGAATTAGGGGGTTCGCTAAATTTCTTTTTTGCACACAAACCCCTAAATCAAACGCCTCAACGGGATTGTCTAAATTTAACCGAGACACGTCTTTTGACATAGGGTTATTATCAATCACCACATCCGGCAACATCGCTAATCCGAAACCAAGTGCCACCATTGGTACGATACCTTCGTGCCCCGCCACAGTGGCATAAATTTTGGGATGTTTAATATGTTTGCTACGTAGCCATTGTTCAATACGCTGGCGTGCCATTCCATCTAACGGCAAAATAAAAGGCATCTGTTGCCAGTTGATGGGTTCTTCTTGTAATAATTGTGTGGCTAAACAAGCGACTCGTGGTGCAATTAATGAAAGGGAAATATCATCAATTTTATAAAACTCCAACCCAGCCGGCAGATTATTTGGTTTCCCCGCCAAAGCGAGATCTACTTGTTCTGATTGAATGAATTGTACCGCAGAAGCGGGGTCACCGGTGGTCAGTTGTATTTCAACCTTTGGATAACGAGAACGAAATTTGGCTAACACCTGTGGCAAGTGGCTATATGAAGCCGTTACCGAACAAAATAAGCGTAACTCTCCGCTTAATTCCGCTGAATTATCCCGCAGTTGACGCTTAAACTGTTGCCAGTTTTGCCATTCTGCTTTCGCAAATTGCAGAAATTTCTCGCCTTGTTCGGTTAAGCGTACTTGTCGATTATCACGAATAAATAAAGGTTGTTCTAATTCCTCTTCCATGCGTTGAATCTGGCGTGAAAGCGTAGACGGAGACATATGATTTTGCGTAGCGGTTTTAGCAAAATTTTGTGTCTCTGCAAGATGAAGAAATATTTGGAGGTCTTGAAAGTTCATATATATCGTTAAAAGCAAATAACGTTGCAAAAATTGCAACACTAAGTGTCAATAATATCACTTTACGCAACAACTAAAAACCTTATAATCCACTTCACAACAAAAAACTATATTCAAACACAACCTCATACACATTAATCAACATCATAGAAAGGATGAAAAATGGCTAACTATTTCAACACATTAAATTTACGCGAAAAATTAGACCAATTAGGTCGTTGTCGTTTTATGGATCGCAGCGAATTTGCTGACGGTTGCAACTACTTAAAAGGCAAAAAAATCGTTATCGTAGGTTGTGGTGCGCAAGGTTTAAACCAAGGTTTAAATATGCGTGACTCTGGCTTAGACATTTCTTATGCATTACGCCCTGAAGCGATTGCAGAAAAACGTGCATCATTCCAACGTGCAACAGAAAACGGCTTTAAAGTTGGCACTTACCAAGAGTTAATCCCAACTGCAGACTTAGTGATCAACTTAACACCAGACAAACAACACTCTAAAGTGGTGGCTGATGTAATGCCATTAATGAAAAAAGATTCTGCGTTCGGTTACTCACACGGTTTCAACATCGTTGAAGTAGGTGAGCAAATCCGTGAAGACATCACTGTGGTGATGAGTGCACCAAAATGTCCAGGTACTGAAGTACGTGAAGAATACAAACGTGGTTTCGGTGTGCCAACATTAATCGCAGTTCACCCTGCAAATGACCCACGTGGTGAAGGTATGGCAATTGCGAAAGCATGGGCTGCAGCAACTGGTGGTGACCGTGCGGGCGTATTAGAATCTTCATTCGTTGCAGAAGTAAAATCTGACTTAATGGGTGAACAAACCATTCTTTGCGGTATGTTACAAGCAGGTTCAATCGTATGTTACGACAAACTTGTTGCTGATGGCAAAGATCCAGCATACGCAGGTAAATTGATCCAATACGGTTGGGAAACCATTACCGAAGCCTTAAAACAAGGCGGTATCACATTAATGATGGATCGCTTATCAAACAGCGCAAAATTACGTGCATTTGAACTTGCTGAGCAAATCAAAGAAAGCCTTGGTTTCTTATATTACAAACACATGGATGACATCATCAGCGGTCACTTCTCAGCAACTATGATGGCTGACTGGGCAAATGGCGACAAAGATTTATTCGCATGGCGTGAAGCAACTGGCAAAACTGCCTTTGAAAATGCACCAAAAGCAGACGGCATCAAAATTTCTGAACAAGAATACTTTGATAACGGTGTATTAATGGTTGCAATGGTGAAAGCAGGTGTTGAATTAGCCTTTGATGCGATGGTGGCAAGCGGTATCTATGAAGAATCAGCTTATTATGAATCACTTCACGAATTACCGTTAATCGCTAACACTATCGCACGTAAGCGTTTATACGAAATGAACGTAGTAATTTCTGATACTGCAGAATATGGTAACTACTTATTCTCTAACGTAGCAACGCCAATTCTTGCTAAAGAAATCATCCCAACCTTACAAAAAGGTGATTTAGGTGAACCAACACCAGCAGTCGCTATCGACAACATCACTTTACGCGATGTAAACGATACAATCCGTAACCACCCGGTTGAATTAATCGGTCAAGAGTTACGTGGCTACATGACAGATATGAAACGTATCGCAGTTGCAGGTTAATTATTAAATCGTTAAAATTTAAGCCAGCTTATTCAATAAGTTGGCTTTTTTTATAATCCCAAGGAATTAATATGAAAAACAACAAAATTTTTAACCGCACTTTTAAAATGAGTTTAGTCGCTGCAGCTCTTGGATTGGTAAATTCAGCGCTAGCAGCCGATGTGGCTTGTAATAGCAGAGGCGTGACAATTACTGGACAAAGTGGGGTTGTGTTGAATCAATGTTCGATTAATCCAACCAGTCCAACAAATGATCCTGAATGGGGTTCTCTATCCGCAGTAACAATGACAAACTCAAGCGGACAATTAAATAACGTCAATGCATCTCTTGAAATACCTGCTAACCGTGGAAACTCATTTGAAGTTGTTAATATCACTAATTCATCCGTTAATATTGATGGCGGTAATTACTCTATTACCAACCCACATAATTCATCTCCTGCAGGTTACTTATTTGATATTAACAATTCAACAACCAATATTTCCAATGCTAAACTTTCAATTGGCGCATCTAGTAATGGGCTTTTTGATATTTTCCATATAGATAATAATAGCATCTTGACAATAAATAATAGCGAAATCACCACATATGATGATAGCTCTATTTTGGCCTATGAAGCATCTAATGAAAATCAAAACTCCAAAGTAGTGATTAATAATTCAAGCCTTTCTGCACCAAATGGCGGAATTATTGGCGTTAGCTCAGGGCTAAATGGAGAAACACATGGTAACTTTTCCATTACATTTAATAATTCAACAGTTCAAGGATTAGGACTGACATCAGCTGAAGATGATGTTAATGGTCAAGCTGATAGCTTGTCAGAAAATCTAACTATCATCTCAAATGATTCTAAATTATCGGGTATAGCTTATGTTGATGGTTCAAATAGTAAGCTGAATCTTACATTAAATAATTCCTCCTGGAGCACATCAAACTATTTTGATGAAGAAGATCATAGACTAATTGATAATTCTCTAACGAGCCTATCTCTAAATAAGGGTACTGTAAATTTAGAAAAAACAACTAATTTCCAAACGTTAACTATCTTTAGCAATCTATCTGGCTCAGGCACATTCAATCTAAACACGAATATTGCTGAAAACAAAAGCGATAAAATCGTTGTTAAAGGCAGTGCCGAAGGTAATCATAAAATTGGGGTAACGAACCAAGGTGCAAATGTTGCTAACGGTAAAGTAACACTTGTTGAAACCAATGGTGGTAACGCTGCATTTAGCTTAACGAACCCGAATAATCGTGTAGATTTAGGGGCTTACCAATATTTCCTCACAAAAGAAGGAAATAATTGGGTGTTAGTGCATTCTCAGAAAGCATTAGATTCAACGAGTTCTGTAGAAACTAATGTTCCAGACAATACTGGATCTAATAACGCCGCCTCAAATAATCCAAATGTGCCAGATTATACATCGATCCCTAAAAAACCATTGCTTACAAACTTATCAAATATTCAAGTTTCTCTTCGCCAAGCACAATTGCTTTTAGTGGAAGATGATTTAACTAGCATTCATCAACGTCTAGGTGAGGTGAAAAACGGTGAAAAAGGTAATGTATGGGTTCGTAATGTAAATTCTCACCAAAAATTAGGCGCACTTTCTACTGGAAAAAGTGAAACTTCTGGTTTCAAACAAAACGTACATAGCTTACAAGTGGGCGCTGATACTGCTGTAACAGATAACCTCCGTGTTGGTGGATTTGTAGGTCGTAGCCAAGCTAACGTTGATTTCAATGGTGATTACGGTGATGGCAAAGTAAGAAGCAACAGCCTGGGCTTATATGCAGCTTACCTTGCAGATAACGGTATTTATGTAGATAACATTGTGAAATACAGCCGTTTACACGCTAACTCTGATCTCACCGAAAAACGTCATTACAACGCTTATACGATTTCGAGTGAATTAGGTAAACGCTTTAGCCTTGTAAACGATTGGACAATCACTCCGCAAGCACAATTAGCGTGGACACATATTTCATCACAAGAGAATGAAGATAGTTTATCTTCTGTTTATTCTCGAATTGGTTTACGTGTAGCGAAAGGCTTTGCATTAAGTAATGGTTGGAATTTACAGCCTTATGCAGAAGTAAATGCGATTACTAGCAAAAACCGTAGCAGCAAAATTCATTACACAAACAGTGCGCTTGATGTCGCAAGCAGCCGTGGACGTTTTGAAAGTGCAGTTGGTTTAAATGCTGGATTTGCAAATCATCGTTTTGGTTTAGAAGTAAGCCGTGCTGACGGTAAAAACTTCGATAAACCTTATGCAATTCAAGCGGTTTATCGCTATCAATGGTAATATAAAAGGGCGGAGTAAAATCCGCCCTTTTTCTCTTTTTACTAAATAAATAATATGTCGAAATCTTTCCCTTCTCGCTCATTTACAACCAAACGAACGGCAAAACCTACTCGTTCATTTAAGCCTAAAGCGAAGCTACTCACACTAGAACAAACAATCGTTGTTTTATTTAACAAACCGTTTGATGTGCTGACACAATTCACCGATGAAAATGGCCGAGCCACATTAAAAGATTTTATTGCCATTCCTAATGTGTATGCGGCTGGACGATTGGATCGTGATAGCGAAGGACTGCTGATTTTAACGAATAATGGTGAAGTGCAACATCGTTTGGCTGATCCTAAGTTTAAAACGGAAAAAACGTATTTTGTGCAAGTGGAAGGGATTCCTGAAGAGTCTGATTTAGACAAGCTTCGTCAAGGTGTTGAATTGAAAGATGGAATGACGATGCCAGCAAAAGTGCGGTTGATTTCAGAACCAGATTTTCTTTGGCCTCGTAATCCACCTATTCGTGAACGACAAAGTATTCCAACGAGCTGGTTGGAAATCAAAATTAGTGAAGGGCGTAATCGACAAGTGCGTCGAATGACGGCACATATCGGCTTTCCGACATTACGTCTAATCCGTTATCAAATGAGCCATGTAACACTTGATGGACTAAGTAATGGTGAATATCGCCGTTTGAATGAAGAAGAAATACGTGCGTTATTCAAACAACTTCATTTAAATAACGCACGTTAAGATTAGAAACGTTGAGCGGGTTGTGCATTTTCAACTTGCACGAAAAAGCCTTTATCATTCAAGATTATGCTGTAATCGGTAACATATTTAACACCGTTGGTTTCCACTATCGCATTACAGCTGCGAATGCCTTGTTGTGGATAAGATTGCGTTTCACGGGCTTGCGCGATTTGTTTCACTGTCATTTGGGTGTTAGTGGCTGCACCTTGTTTTTTGAAGGCATCAGATAATACCGCAAAAACTTTTGAATCATTACATCTTGGTACGACGACGGATTTTGTCACCATACTCGCTGTTTTTTGTGCGACAGTATCTACTTTCTTTTCAGTCACTTTTTCAACAGCCTTGGGTTCCGCTTTCTTCACTTCAGTTTTAACTGCGGGTGTTTTTTTAGCAATTACCTTTTCAGGTTTAGCTGATTCTTTAACTACACTTTGTTTGCTTTTCGCTACAGTCTTTTTGTCTTTTACTGCAGTTTGCTTCGTTTTTTCTACTGGCTGTTTGCCTTTCGTTTTTGTCGGCTCTGCTTTAGCGGCTTTATTTGTCGTTTTATTTTTTATTTTTTCTTTTTTCGTTACCACTTTTTTCGCTTCCACAATTTTAGCTGGCTTTTTCGCTTCTGCTTTTTTAGCATCCGCTTTTTTATTAGCTGTTTTGGCTACGGCTTTAGGTGTGGTTGTTTTCTTGGCTTCCACTTTTTTAACTGCCGTTTTCACTGATTTAGTTTGAGTTGATTTTGCCGTATGATTTGGCGATGCTGCAAAGGCCAAAACAGGTAACAAGGCAAAAATCACCGCGAGTAATTTTTTCATCCTTTATTCTCCTTAAACAAAAAGTGCGGTCAAAATTAACCGCACTTTGAAATTCACTTATAAATTAAAGATAGTAGTGTTCTACGTAGTTTAATTTATCGTCAAGTTTTAACACTAACGGTTGACCGGTTGGGATTTCAAAATCCATGATTTCTGCATCAGAAATACCGATGATGTGTTTTGCTAATGCACGAAGTGAGTTACCGTGTGCCACCACTAAAACACGTTTACCAGAAAGCATTGCTGGAGCAATTTGGTCTTCCCAGAATGGTAATGCACGTTCTAAGGTTAATTTTAAGTTTTCTGCATTTGGTATAACATCAGACGGAATGTTTGCATAACGACGGTCATTATGTGCAGAATTTGGATCTTTCGGATCTAAATCTGGAGGAGAAATATCATAAGAACGACGCCAGATATGAACTTGTTCATCACCGTATTTATCTGCTGTTTCTTTTTTATCTAAGCCTTGTAATGCACCATAGTGACGCTCATTTAAACGCCAGTTTTTCACTTGAGGAATCCATAATTGGTGAGATTCTTCTAACACGATGTTACAGGTTTTGATTGCACGAGTTAAAACAGAAGTGAAGGCAATATCAAATTCATAGCCTTTCTCGAACAATTTTTTACCCGCAGCTTTTGCTTCTTCTACGCCGCGCTCGGTTAAATTTACATCACGCCAACCGGTGAATAAATTTTTTGCGTTCCACTCACTGAAACCGTGACGAATGAATACTAATTCCATAAGGATCTCCTAAGTATTAATAAAAAAATGAATGGCTCTTTTATAGCAAAAAATCGTTATGTTTAAAAGCAAAAAGGCGGTATTTACTGATCTTTCGCAAAAAAACGTCTGTAAACTTTTAGCCACTCAAAAATAATGCTAGTATTTAAGCCTTATTCGTCCCTTAATTTCTCTCAAGTTTAGATGTATGCAGCAAAGCAATCGTAGAAAAAAAATCTTATCAAAACTGACCGCACTTTTGGCTTGCGGTCTGCTTGGCTTTTCATCTTTCGCGCAAGGCAACGATCTCAATCAAATTCAAAAACAAATTAAACAACAAGAATCGAAGATCGCCGAGCAAAAACGCGCACAAGCTAAACTCCAAGCCAGTCTTAAAGATCAAGAAAGCAAAATTAATAGCGTTGTCGGTGAATTACGTGAAACAGAATTAAGTTTGCAAGAAATCCGCAAGCAAATGGCGGAAACCGAAAAGCAAATCAAGCAATTAGAAAAGCAAGAGCGCGTGCAAAAAGCGAAACTCGCACAGCAAATCGATGCCATTTATCGTTCAGGTGTCAATCCTTCTACCTTGGAAAGAATGCTTTCAGAGGATGCGAAAAAAGCGGAACGCATGAAAGTGTATTATCAGCACTTAAATCAAGTTCGCATTGATATGATTAATAATCTGAAAGCAACACAAGAGAATTTAGCAAAACAACGCGAAGCGATTTCAGGCCAACAAAAGAATCATCGCGATCAGCTTTCTACGCAAAAGAAACAGCAACAAGAATTACAAAAAGCGCAACAAGAACGTCAATCTACGTTAAATGAACTCAACAAAAACTTAACGAAAGATCAGAATAAATTGGAAACGTTGAAAGCGAACGAAAATGCCCTTCGCCAAGAAATTCAACGTGCTGAACAAGCCGCTCGCCAACAAGAACAACGTGAGCGTGAAGCCCTTGCTCAGAAAAAACAAGAGGAAGAAAAACGTACCTCAAAACCTTATCAACCAACAGATCAAGAACGTAAGTTGATTAACAGCACCAGTGGTTTAGGTACGGCCGCACGTCAATACAGTCGTCCAGTTTCTGGCCCGACGTTATATTCCTTTGGTTCAATCCAAGCGGGCGAAGTACGTTGGAAAGGCATGGTTATCGGCGCACCAACGGGTACCGCGGTAAAAGCTATTGCAAGTGGTCGTGTCATTCTAGCGGGTCATCTTAATGGCTATGGTTATATGGTGATTGTGAAACACGGCGACAGCGACTTGAGCTTATATGGTTTCAACCAAGCGGTATTTGTGAAACAAGGTCAGCTGGTGTCTGCGGGACAAACCATTGCGCAAGTAGGTAATACGGGTGAGCTCTCTAAACCGGCACTTTACTTTGGAATTAGCCGTAAAGGGGTGCCTGTAAATCCAGCTGGGTGGATTAAATAATGGCGGCATTCTTTCAAAGTGCGGTCAGAAATACGATCATTTTTTCAACCGCACTTTTTTCTGCGTTTACTTTTGCACAAGGCAAACTGGCTATTGTAATTGATGACATTGGCTATCATCCGAAAGAAGATGCCGAAGTTTTAGCCATGCCAAAAGAAGTCTCTGTTGCGATCATTCCAGCAGCACCCTATGCCAAAATACGCAATCAAGAAGCAAAAGCGCAGAATCACGATATTCTCATTCATATGCCAATGCAGCCTGTCAGCAACATTAAAATTGAAGAAGGTGGTTTGACTTTAGGGTTATCTGAAGCGCAAGTGAATGAGCGGGTGAAAAAAGCGAAAGCTATTGTGCCCAATGCCATCGGAATGAATAATCATATGGGCAGTGCAGCCACAGCCGATACCACATTAATGACCTATTTGATGACCACACTTCGCGAGCAGAATTTATTCTTTTTAGATAGTCGCACCATTGGAAAATCAGTCGCGGGCAAAATAGCAAAAGAACAAGGCGTACGTGTATTAGATCGCCATGTGTTTTTAGATGACAGTGATAATTTGGCAGATGTTCAACGCCAATTTCAAAGTGCAATTCAATATGCACGTAAACATGGCACCGCCATTGCTATTGGACACCCTCGTCCAAATACCGTAGCCGTATTAAAATCAGGAATCAAAAATTTACCCGATGATATTCAATTAGTCGGCATGGGAAGCTTGTGGCGAAATGAAAAAATCTTGCCACCTAAACCATTTATCTTAATTTTTAATGATATTCCTGCGCCAACTTCAGTCGCGCCGTTTGAGCCAATCCCTTTATTACGGGGCGTGCCAAGATAACAAAAAGAGCGGTTAAAAAAACCGCTCTTTTTTATCATTTGAAATTTACCTATCGACCATTTCGCTCAAAGAACAAGACGGTTGCTGCAACGCGTGAGTGAACGTTAAGTTTACGAAGTAAGTTACGAATGTGCACTTTAACTGTTTCTTCAGAAATGAAAAGTTGGCCCGCAATTTGTTTATTAGATAAACCTGTTGCGATTAAACGTAATACATCCATTTCACGATCGGTGAGAGAATCCATTGGATCAACAGTATGTTTGCGTTCTAAAAGAAGATTTTTAATCGAATCACTTAAAATCACTTCACCTTGTGCAATACGTTTAATTTGCTCAAGTAGCACATCTGGCTCAGTATCTTTCAATAAATAGCCATCAGCACCCGCATCGATGAGAGTGAAAATATCATTTTTCGCATCAGACACAGTTAAGATCAAAATTCGTGCATCAACACCTTCTGCACGCAAGCCTTTAAGGGTATCTAAACCAGAAAGACCTTTCATATTCAGATCTAAAATGATTAAATCCGGGGATTCTTGAATCGCAATGGAAATGCCTTCTGTACCGCTTCCTACATCGGCAACGACTTCAAAATTCTCTTCTAATTCAACTAATTGTTTGATACCACGACGCATTAATGGATGGTCGTCGATAATTAATACTTTTAACTTTTCTTGCATAATATTCTCCAAGAGATAAGCGGACAAACATTCTATCGCCTGAAGGCGAAAACGTCCACAGCCTTAGATTATTTCTCAATAGATTTTCGAACGAAGGATTCTATCGGGATTTTGCCTATCTTCCAATGCATAATTTGCAGATAAATTTGATTTACCTCAAACAATGCTTGTTTTGATTGAGCTATTCGCAAGTCCTTTTGCTTTTAAATTTGAACGGCATAATACGCATGCCACTTTCTGTCGGATGCAATTGATAAAATTGAGGATAATTAAAATTCCGTTGCACCATTTTATACGGATTTTTACAATCTTTCGAGCCGAGTGATTGATAAATCTGATTCACTTCACGCACTTTATCATCTTTTGAACCTTCACATTGACGATAAATTTCGAGACGATTCTTTTCATCTAACAAATAAACGTTAAAGCTATTATCGGCATTATCCTCAAAGAAGAATTGTAAAAAACCTTCACTGGCAAACAAATCAATTTCAGGCGGATATCGACGGGCCTCTGGAATAATTTCTTTTTCTTCCAACTGAGTCGGTAAAACGTCCTCAAAATTGACCGCACTTTCTTTTCCACCATCAATAGGTTGCAAACTGATCCCTTTTTCTTCAAAGAAGAATTGCCAGTTTTTCCCTGCCACACGTAAACGGGAGTGCGTTGTTGGGCGACTGTCGCCTAATTGAATACTGATACAACGGTTTACAAGTACGCTCACTAAGTTTCGCAATGTGCGGTTGTAGTGTTTACTGTAACAGAAAACCTGTATAGAACGGGGCTGATTCACACCTTGATCAATTTTATTAGAAAGCACTTTTAAGGCAAGCAAAATCGCATTCTGCCCTTCAAAATGTAAAGTTCGAATTTCATTCCACACATTACGGTAAGTGAAATCAATGCTGCCGACCAAACTCTGTTCTAACTGACCAAAACTAAATAAATCACTTGGTGAAATATTGGATTTAAGTTCTTCGACTTGGGCAGTTGGGTCATTAACTAAGTTCACTGCAATAAATAGATCGCGGATTTCACATTGGGACGAAAGCGCCTCATTTGTTGGAGCTTGACCATTTGTATGCGGGAAAAACAACCGTAAATCGGCGACAAAATTACGTAAAGTGAGTTGGTCGATATTTTGACTGATTAAGTGCAAATGAGTTTCAGCGGTCAACAAGCGATTAAAATAAGCCCATGCGACGACTTTATTTAAACTTTCACCGTATTCAATCACACGTTCTTTCGAGAACATCATATGATGTGGTGGCTGATTCACCATATACCACCCATCCTTAAAATTCTTATTGCCGAGAACTTCGATAAATGTGAGGTGTTCTTCTGTTAAGTTATAGGAAATTTGTGAGTTTAGTAACGTAATTTTACCCGGCAATTCTTCAAAGGCAGTATAAAGTTTGCGAGAAAGCACCGTAATATCTTGCGGGATCACGCTAGAATTAATTTTATGTTTGCGTGCAAAATCCACTAGATTTCGATAACTCATCATCAAGAAATTCACCAAATTATTGTGACTTTCTTTCACCCGTTTAATTTTCCAATTTGGACGCAGATCTAATTCTTCAATACGTTCTTTTGACCAACCCCATTCTTGGGCCATCATTTTCATATAAGAAATACGCCAGTTTGAGGCGTGATATAACGCAAAGTCTTCTGTGGCTTTCACGTAAAAACAAGAACGTACAAAATCAAGACGCTTAAATTCTGAATGTGCGGTCAAATATTGGCTAATTCTCTCTAAAATCGCA
Organism: Haemophilus sp. HMSC068C11; assembly: GCF_001815355.1. Lineage (GTDB taxonomy): Bacteria > Pseudomonadota > Gammaproteobacteria > Enterobacterales > Pasteurellaceae > Haemophilus_D. Next base: position 166,737 of record NZ_KV820351.1, on the reverse strand, counting down.
ATATAAGGATCGAAATGATGTATAGCCGTGCTGTGACCAGAAAGCAAATCCTCTTTAAATTGGCGAGCAATTAACTGGGCATTTGGGTATTCTTGGGCATAGGTTTCCAACAACAAGATTTTCATCACCGACTTATAAGGTGAATCAATACCTTTATAAAGTTGCCATAAGCTCGCACCAAAATATTCACTGGCTGAGAATTGCCCTAATCCACCGAAATCCACCCAATCATTTAAATTAAGCTCACCAGCCGCGACTAAACGAGCAACTTCGGCCTCATATTGTTTTTCATCTTCCACCCACAAGTGGAGCCACAATAATGGCTTGCCAGCAAGACGTACAGCGGAGCGATAAAATTCTTCCAACAGCAACATATATTGAGCTGAACCACTGTTTTCTTTAGTTAGTGGATCGGAATAACGTTCGTTACGGAAACGTTGTTGTGTCATCAAATAGAAATGCATTTCCACATGATATGTGGATGCCCATTGGCTAATTTTCTTCGTTTTTTCCGCTAAGCGCTGCTGTTCTTGTTCAGATAAATCATCTTGATGGCAGATCCAAATATCCAAATCCGAAGCTGAGTTTTGGCTAATAGAGCCAAAACTGCCCATCACATAAATACCTAAGATCGGTGAAAAAACAGCAGCAGAATTGACCGCACTTTGCACGTCTTCAATGAGCTCAGGATGTTCTTTTGAGAGAAAATTTTGCTGATAATTGGAAAGGATAAAATCGGCAATGCCTGCCGGGGCATCTTCCACATAACCCGGCAGAGTTGGATGATTAAGATGCAACAACAGCGGCACCAAAGAGACGATGTGTCGGAATGCATCACCTGAGCCCAATAATGCTCGATCAAAACGACGCTTGTCTAATGTTTCAATACATTTTCGGGCTTGAGTGAAATCGTATTTCAAGGCTTCCTACCTATGACCAAATAATTGACGTTAATGTACCACTTACCTAGTCGGAAATCAAAAATTTAAATGATCTGACTTTTTGCCCTAAAAATGGTAGCATAGAACATATTTCTATTTAAAATCAGCGGTATTTATGGCAGCACTTAAAACCTTAAAAATTGCGACCCGTCAAAGCCCTTTAGCACTTTGGCAGGCAAATTTTGTGAAAGATCAATTAGAAAAATTTCACCCGACACTTTCTGTTGAATTAGTTCCGATGGTGACAAAAGGTGATGTAATCTTAGATTCCCCTCTGGCTAAAATTGGTGGAAAAGGCTTATTTGTTAAAGAGTTAGAAAACGCTTTACTTGAAAAACGTGCTGATATTGCCGTCCATTCAATGAAAGATGTGCCGATGGAATTTCCAGAAGGTTTAGGATTAAGTGTGATCTGTAAACGTGAGGATCCACGCGATGCTTTCGTGTCTAATACATACTGTTCATTAGATGAATTGCCACAAGGTGCTATTGTTGGAACATCAAGCTTGCGTCGTCAATGCCAATTAAAACAATTACGCCCTGATCTTGATATCCGCTCCTTACGTGGCAATGTAGGAACCCGATTAAGTAAATTAGACAATGGCGAATACGATGCCATTATTTTAGCCTCAGCTGGCTTAATTCGTTTAGGGCTAGCGGAACGTATTGCCTCATTTATTGAAGTAGAACAGTCGTTACCGGCTGCCGGACAAGGCGCGGTAGGCATTGAGTGCCGTGTTGATGATGAAGAAGTAAAAGCATTACTTGCTCCACTTTCAGATGCCACCACGACGACTTGTGTTTTGGCTGAGCGTGCAATGAATACTCGCTTACAAGGTGGCTGCCAAGTGCCAATCGGTGGCTATGCCATTGAGCAAAATGGCGAAATTTTCTTGCGTGCACTCGTCGGCGAAACTGATGGCTCTGCGATTATTCGCGCGGAAGGTAAAAGTGCGGTTGAAAATGCCGAAGCATTAGGCGTGACCATTGCTGAACAACTTCTAGCACAAGGCGCAGATAAGATTCTGGCGAAGATTTACTCAGCATAGGTAATCACCATGGCCGTACTAGTCACTCGCCCCGATGAACGAGGAAAAAACCTAGTTGACCAGCTGAATCAAGCCGGTATGGTTGCCTTGCATTTGCCTTTGCTTTCTATTGAGGCAGGTGCTGAGTTGACACAATTACCGACAAAACTTAATCAGCTAAAAAGTGGTGATTATGTGTTTTTGGTTTCAAAAAGTGCGGTCGATTTTGCGGATAAAACCCTGAAAGATATTGGCTTTAGCTGGCGTCAAGATTTACAATACTTTACAGTTGGACATAGAACGGCACAGCATTTTTCCTGTCAAACTGAATGTACTGTTCGTTATCCAATAACGTCGGAAAATACTGAAGGTGTATTAAATTTACCGCAAATGGCAGAATTAACAGATAAAAACTTGTTAATTTTACGTGGAAACGGTGGACGAGAATTACTGCGTGAACAGGCTACACTACGCGGTGCAACTGTTGAGACAGTCGAATGTTACCAACGCACGCCGATTAGTTATAATAACGAAGAGCAAACCAGTATTTGTATTCGTTCTGGTGTGCAAACCCTTGTGGTCACAAGCCTTGAAATTTTGCAGGCATTAATCGAATTTGTGCCTGAAAATGAACAAAATTGGCTAAAAAATTGCTGTTTAGTCACGGTAAGTCAACGCATTGCGGATGTCGCAGCACAACAAGGTTGGCATAATGTGGTGGTTTCCGCCGGTGCGGACAATCAAAGTTTACTTAATACCTTACTTAATAAAGTAACTCCCCTTTCTCACTAAGGAAAAAATATGGCGAAAGAGAAATTAACCCCTGAAACGACAGATGAAATCCAAGAAACAGATGCAGTGGAAATTCAAACTGAAGATCGCGAGCCTGTTGCGCCACGTACACAAACCGTTGTGAAGAAAAGTGGTACTGGATTAAGTTTATTGGCTATTCTCATTGCACTTGGCGTGGGTGGTGCAGGTTATTATTTTGGCCAACAAAAAGTGGATGAATTCCAACAAAAATTGACCGCACTTGAAGCTCAAATCAATAATAAAACGGTGGTTTCAGCACCTGCTCAAGAAGTAAAATTTGATACTACACAGCTTGCTCAATTAGAGTCTGCGAATAAAGCAACGCAAAACAAAATTGCGCAAGTAGAAGAGCTAATCAATGCCAAATCACATGAGTTAGTTGGCTTACAATCACAAATCAATAAAGTGAGCGCTCAAGCTAATGCTCAACAACCTACTGATTGGTTATTCTCAGAAGCGGATTTCTTGCTCAACAATGCATTACGCAAATTAGTGTTAGATAATGATGTGGACACAGCAGTTTCACTCTTAAAACTCGCTGATGAAACCCTTGCTAAAGTGAATAACTCACAATCTGCAGCTATTCGTAGTGCTATCAATCAAGATCTGAAACAACTTCTCTCCGTAGCTGGCGTGGATCAAAATTCGGTCATGCAAAAATTATCGCAATTAGCTAATACGGTTGATGAGTTACCTGTGTTAGATGTGAATTTCGGTGATGATCAAAATGCAACAAAATTATCAGATTCTCTGTCTGACTGGGCAGAAAATGCAGAAAAAAGTGCGACCTCATTCTTGAATCACTTTATCCGTATTTCGCCGAAACATGGTGCGGATCGCAAAGAATTATTAGCGCCAAACCAAGATATCTATTTGCGTGAAAACATTCGTTTACGCTTACAATTAGCGATTATGGCAGTGCCTCGTCAGCAAAATGAGCTTTATAAACAATCTTTAGAAGCCGTTGCATCTTGGATTCGTAGCTATTTTGATACCAATGCTGAAGTGACTCAAAGTTTCTTAAAATCAGTGGATGAATTATCTGAAGTATCCATCTATGTGGATGTGCCAAGCCAATTACAAAGCTTAAGCATGCTTGATAAGTACTTAAATCGTACACCTTTAGATGTGCAGAAAGTGGAAATTGAAGCAGAAAAAGCGGTTGATAATTCACCAAGAAAAGAAGAAGTAAAACCAGCACCTGAAGCGAAAGCGGAAGAGCCAAAAGCTGAAGAAAAACCCGCTGAAGCACCAGCACAACCGGCAACTGAACCCCAACAATAAGGATAGATAATGTTTAGAGTTCTCTTTTTAATGATCGCCTTACTTGCCGGATTGATTGCAGGGCCTTACCTCTCCGGTCAGCAAGGTTATGTCAGAGTTGAAACGGCAAACACCATATATGAAATGTCACTCACCACATTAGTGATTCTCTTTGTAGTCACGCTTGCTGTGATTTATTCGTTAGAGTGGTTGGTGACCCGTTTCTTCCGTTTAAGTAGCAATACCTATAACTGGTTTTCTCTCCGTAAACGTGTGAAAGCACAACGTCAAACCCTTGAAGGCTTGATGAAAATGAATGAAGGCGATTATGCCAAAGCAGAAAAACTGATTGGTAAAAATGCGAAACATTCTGCAGAGCCAGTATTAAATCTGATTAAAGCCGCAGAAGCTGCTCAACAACGCGGTGATGAATTCAGCGCAAACCGTTACTTAATTGAAGCAACGGAGCTTGCTGGATCAGATAACCTGTTAGTCGAAATTGCACGCACCCGTATTTTATTGCAACAAAATAAATTACCGGCAGCGCGTAGTTCCGTCGATAGCTTGCTTGAAATGTCAGATCGCAACAAAGAAGTGTTAAAACTTGCGGCTGAAATTTATAGCCGTTCCAAAGCTTATCAAGCACTTGATGGCATCTTAGATTTAATTGAAGGTTCTGGCTTATTCTCAGCAGAAGAATTTAAAGCACTTCAACAAGAAACAGAAAATGGCTTGTTAGATGAGAAAATGAATGAAGAAGGCGTTGAAGGCTTGCTCGCATGGTGGGAAGCTCAGCCACGCCGTCGTCGCAATGACTTAGAATTAAAAACCGCTTTAATTCAGCGTTTAATTGATTGTAACGATCATGAGTCTGCTTACGAATTCACGCTTGAAATCATGAAAAAATTGGGTGATAACACTCCAATCAGCCCTGAGCTTTGCACGCAAATTACTCGTTTACAAGCAGAGGATAACAGCAAACTGCTCAAACTCGTGGAAAAACGTGCAAAACGCGCCGATGAAAGCCAACGTTGTTGTCTCAATCGTGCATTAGGTTACCTTTATGTGCGTAATAATGACTTCGCTAAAGCAGCAGAAGCATTTAAAGAAGTGACCGCTTGCCCAACTCAGCTTCAACCAAATGATGTTATGATGGCGTCTTATGTGTTTGAACAAGCTGGTGACAAAGAAGCAGCTGAAAAAATTCGTCAGGACAGTTTAAAATCAGCCATGTCTATTCAGGACAAACCCGCTGAAACACAAACTGAAGTAAAAACAGACGAAGAACCAACCGCACTTATCGCAAAACGTGATTAAAATAAACAATGACGGGGCTGAATAAAGCCCCGTTTTTATTATTTCATCCTCGCCTATCTCATTTAAAACACATCTCTTATTACATTTCATTATAAATAATGCATTTCCATTCTTTTCTCACCGATTCAAAATTTTTTACTATATCGTCAAGCAAACGATTAAATTATAAGAAATGAATTGGGATTATATTTTAAGCGTCACACCACGTTTTATTCACGCCACATTAATGACGCTTCATCTCGCCTTTTGGGGCATTTTGTTGTCGCTGATGATTGGTGTGGCTTGTGCTGTGATTACCACCTACAAAGTCAAATCATTAACTTGGCTTGTAAAAGGCTATATCGAGCTTTCTCGTAATACGCCTTTATTAATTCAAGTGTTTTTTCTCTATTTTGGGCTTTCTAAAATTGGCCTGAAATTAGACGGGTTTACTTGCGGCATTATCGGCCTAGCATTTCTAGGTGGAAGCTATATGGCAGAAGCCATTCGCGGAGGTCTGGAAGCCGTATCAAAAGGACAAATTGAGTCAGCCTTAAGTATTGGTCTAACCCCTTTTCAAGCTTTTCGCTATGTGATTTTCCCACAAGCCTTTGCGGTTGCCACACCTGCAATCGGGGCAAATTGCTTATTCTTAATGAAAGAAACCTCAGTGATCAGTGCTGTCGCCGTCGCTGAACTGATGTTTGTAGCGAAAGAAGTCATCGGGCTCGATTACAAAACCAATGAAGCCTTATTTTTATTAGTGGTGTTTTATTTGATCATTCTATTACCGATGTCTCTGTTTATCAGTTATTTAGAACGCCGTACTCGGAGAGCAAAATATGGGGCTTGAGTTATTATTCCAAGGCAGCAACATTGAACGCTTGCTCAACGGTTTATGGGTGACGGCTGAAATTGCATTCGTTTCCGTCTTCTTCGCCTGTATTTTAGGTGTGATTTTTGGCGTAATCATGACAAGCAGAAATCCCATTATCAAAGCCATTTGCCGCTTTTATTTAGAATTTATACGTATCATTCCATTATTAGCGTTACTTTTTCTCGCGTATTTCGGTTTGGCAAAATGGTTTGATATTCACTTAGATGGCATTTCGGTATGTATTTTGGTGTTTATTTTCTGGGGAACGGCAGAAATGGGGGATTTAGTGCGTGGCGCATTAACTTCCATTGAAAAACATCAAGTGGAATCAGCCTACGCTTTAGGTTTAATGCCGTTTCAAACCTTTGTGTATATTTTACTGCCACAAAGTTTAAAACGTGTGACACCAAGTGCTATTAACCTCTTTACCCGCATGGTAAAAACCAGTTCCTTGGCAATGTTAATCGGTGTAGTTGAAGTAATTAAAGTCGGCCAACAAATTATCGAACATTCATTATTTAGTAATCAATCGGCAGCGCTTTGGATTTACGGTGTCATTTTCGGTTTATATTTTGTGATTTGTTACCCACTATCCTTATTTTCCCGTTATTTAGAAACCCGTTGGGAAAGTTAATTTTTATTAGGAAAACACATGGCGTTATTAGAAATTAAAAACCTCGTCAAAAATTACGGTGATGTAGAAGCACTCAAAGGCATCAATCTTTCTATAGAGAAAGGCGAAGTTGTCGTTATTTTAGGTCCATCGGGTTGTGGTAAAAGTACTTTTTTACGCTGCCTAAATGGGCTAGAGGAAATAAAGCGCGGTCATATTTTGCTGCAAAATGCAGGCGAATTAGGCAAAGACATTCCTTGGGTCAAAGCGCGTCAACGCATTGGGATGGTATTCCAAAGTTATGAACTCTTCGCTCATTTATCAGTGATTGACAATATTTTACTCGGCCCTTTAAAAGTACAAAAACGCGATCGTGCAGAAGCTGAAAAACAAGCCGATGAGTTACTTAAACGTGTAGGCCTATATGATCGAAAAAATGCCTATCCACGTGAATTATCCGGTGGACAAAAACAGCGAATTGCCATTGTACGTTCACTTTGCATGAACCCTGAAATTATTCTGTTCGATGAAGTAACTGCCGCTCTTGACCCTGAAATGGTACGTGAAGTACTTGATGTGATCTTAGGTCTTGCCAAAGATGGCATGACGATGCTCATCGTTACCCATGAAATGAATTTTGCCCGTCAAGTGGCTAATCGCATCGTGTTTATGGATAAAGGGCAAATTATTGAACAAGCAAAACCGGAAGATTTCTTCACGAATCCAACCACGGATCGTGCGAAAACATTCTTAAATATCTTAAATTATGAACCGAGAGGGACAAACTATGAAGAAAACATTTAAAACATTGACCGCACTTTTCGCTACTGCCACCTTAGCATTTGGCTTAACCGCATGTAATGATAAAGAACCCGCTAAAGACGGGGCAAAAACAGTTTCAAGCCTTGAGCAAATACAAAAAGATGGCAAAGTGCGCATTGGTGTATTTAGCGATAAACCACCATTTGGTTATGTAGATGCGCAAGGCAAAAGCCAAGGCTTTGATGTTGAAATTGGTAAAGCGATCGGTAAAGATTTATTAGGTGATGAAAACAAAGTGGAATTTGTTTTAGTGGATGCCGCAAACCGTGCTGAATACTTACTTTCTAAGAAAGTTGATATTATTCTCGCCAACTTTACTGTAACCCCAGCACGTAAAGAAGTGGTAGATTTTGCGAATCCATACATGAAAGTAGCACTCGGTGTCGTCTCAAAAGATGGTTCTGTGATTACTGACCTTGAACAATTAAAAGGCAAAACTTTAATCGTAGATAAAGGTACCACGGCTGATATTTTCTTCACCAAAAACTATCCAGATGTGAAGTTATTAAAATTCGAACAAAATACAGAAACCTTTGAAGCCTTACGTGATGGTCGTGGTGATGCATTATCTAATGACAATACCTTCTTATTCGCTTGGGCAAAACAAAATCCAGGTTATACCGTAGGCGTAAAAAACTTTGGTGATCAAGATGTTATTGCACCAGCTGTTCGCAAAGATGCACCTGAATTGTTAAATTGGTTAAACAACGAAATCCAAACCTTAGGCAAAGATGGTCGTTTAAAACAAGCTTACGAAAAAACCTTATTGCCAGTTTATGGTGATACTGTCAGCGAAAGCGATATCGTGGTTGAATATAAATAATTCTCCCACATTCACTTCTCCTTTAGTCCAACTCAAGGAGAAGTGAAAACTTACTAAGTTTTGACCGCACTTCCAATTTTAAATGCGAAATATGTTTTTTCTAGATATATGCCTATTTTACCCTTCAACAGCATTTCTTGTATTATCACTTTATAACATCTAAATTTGATAATGATTCTTATTTATGGCAATATTCTGATGTTTTATTCAGACAGGAGTTTATATGCAAAAAAAATCAACAATTCGTTTAATTTTGGCCGTTCTATTACTGACTTTTGGTATCACTACTCAAGCAGAAATAAAAACAATCAAAGATGTATTAGGACGAGAAGTTAACGTTGATGTGCCCGTAAAAAATGCCGTGTTAGGCTTTTACTATCCTGATTACATTGCTGTTACGGGTGTTGAAAATTTTAAATATGTTAAAGGTATCTCACGTGAATTTTGGGAAAAATTTAATCCAGGAAGTTGGGCATTGTTTTCTGAAAAAATGCCTGAACTCAAAAATATTGCTGATATTGGTAATGTAAATACAGGAACTTTCTCAACCGAAAAAACCTTGGCATTAAAACCTGATGTATTGATTCTTGCAGAATGGCAATATCAAACTATTGGTTCCGAACTACCAAAGTTAGAACAAGCTGGCGTTCCAATTATTGTTGTCGATTTTAATGCTCAAAGTGTAGAACGACACACCCAAAGCGCAAAGATTTTTGGGCAACTTGCAGGTACCGAAGAACGAGCAAATAAAATTGCAGATGAATATGCTCAAGGCATTACTGATATTCAAAAACGTGTAAAAGAGGCTAACCTACCTAAACCTAAAATCTATGTAGAATTTGGCAATAAAGGTCCTAGTGAATATAGCTTTACCTTTGGTAAAAATATGTGGGGTGCTATTGCTGAAACTGTTGGCGGGGATAACGTAAGCGCGCCTTTTGTCGAAAATTGGGGACCAATTAATCCAGAACAACTTCTTGCCGCACAACCTGAAGTGATTATGATTTCTGGCACAGAAATGGGGCATGAAACTAACGATGAAATGATGGCGATGGGAATAAACATCAATGAACAGGATGCACAAAAACGCCTAAAAGGTTTCTTAACCCGTGCAGGGTGGCAAGATTTACCTGCAGTTAAAAACCACCGTGTTTACGGTATTTATCATACGGCTTCTCGCTCACTAAGTGATCTAGCAGCCGCTCAATTTATGGCAAAAGCACTTTACCCAAAACTTTTTGAAGACATAGACCCACAAAAAACCTTTATGGATTTCCATAAAAACTATTTGCCTATCATACCTAGTGGTACGTTTTTTATTAAATTGAAAGATTAAACAATTCATAAGGTGAGCGATGCTCACCTTTTTTATATTCTCACTGCCTTTCATAAGTGAAAACTCCTTTATTTTTGACCGCTCTTTGAAAGATGCGGTGTAAATCTCGCCTTTAATGGCATTCGTTCCTGAATACGTTCCCGATTAATCTGTAATGCAGCCTCTGTGGCCTCATAGTCCAACCATAAACTTGGGTCATCGGGTAATGTTTCATTCCAAATATACTGCACGTTAAAGCCTCGGGCTTTACATTCCGCATGTAATGCATCATACCGTTTCTTTAAAAACGCCAATTTATTAAAGAAAAAACGCACATGCCCTTCACCTAACTTATATTCTGCAGGCTGTCCTTTTAAGTGATATTTACCTTTCGCTACGGCATTAGGAATACGGGTTAATTCACGATGTTCAGCTAAAAGATGCTGATCACACAGCTCCGCTGGCGGAACAAGATTAATTCGAGTCATAATCGATACCAAAGAAAAAGAAACATAGTACGGGGCATAAAGGTATTTGTCTATCTCATAATAAAAACGACTCAAAAGATGAATTCTTTTTCTTTGATTTTCACATGAATCAATCCTTGCTAAACTGATTAAAAACATCGCTATTGAAGGAATCTCTCATGTCTGTCAAAACATTTGAAAAATTGACCGCACTTTTAGATAAGCATCAAGCACGCTATCGCGTGGTTGAACACTCCACCGCAGGAAAATCAGAGGAAGTGGCTAAAATCCGAGGTACAGAATTAGGACAAGGGGCAAAAGCCTTGGTATGCAAAGTAAAAGGGAATGGCATAAAACAAGCAGTATTAGTCATATTACCTGCCGATCAACAATCTGATTTAAGCAAAGTGGCGGCCTATTTAGGTGGCACGAAAGCCTCGCTTGCCAGCCCTGCAGAAGTAGACACCCTAACTGACTGTGTATTTGGTGCAATTCCGCCTTTTAGCTTTCATCCTGATTTGTTATTAATTGCTGACCCTAGCTTACTTTCTCGTTATGATGAATTGGCATTTAATGCAGGTACGTTAGAACGCTCCATTATTCTTAACACGCAAGATTATGCCTCAATCGTTCAGCCCACATTAGTGGATGTAATAAAAACTGAATAGGGAAAAGATTGGTTGTCTTTCATTTGATTGATACAATGCTTCCGTTTTTCTATTAACTGGACATCTCATGAAAAAATATCTTAAAGCATTTATTCTTTTACCGTTGATTATTCAAATTATCGGCACTATTGGCCTAATGTTCGCAAACAATGATGCCGATGGATTTCAGTCTTCAGCGATTACCGTCTTTATCGTGGCTGCGGTACCGACTTTTCTCATTACACTTTGGGCAGCATTTCACCGTTATGCGAGTTATCACGTAAAAGCCATCGCATTAATTTCGGTATTAATTGGATTTTGTTATACCGTCGTAGCGGGGATCTTTTATGCAACGCTAGTGAATGACATGGGATTTGGCGAATGGTTACGCGCTGGAGGATTAGAAATTACCTGCTTAATGGCCGCAGGTTTGGCACTTTATTCTGTTATGGTATTACCGCTCTTGTTACCGAAAGAACGCCCACTATAAGGCGATTTGAGGCGAATATTGAGCAGTTAGATCCACCAAATCTGTTAATGAAATTGACCGCACTTGATTGTTTTCTGGCAAAAGTGCGGTTAAATTTCGGGCCAAAACATCCTGTTCCAACATAAAACATTGCCCTTTGCATTGGATAAACATTTCCCCGTACTTTACCGCTAGCAACACGCCATCTTGCCATAAAACCACTGCATCATTTTCCGTGGTTTCAGTCAAATAACGTTGAAGTTCTGTCTCAGAATAATGAGCTTGAGAAAAGGTATAAAGCATAATATTCCTTAAAACGTAAACACTTTTTCGGCTTGGCTAAGTTTATTGATCAGCAAAGTGCGGTCAATTTTTTCAGCAGAAATAATAAGCTGTTCAGCATGTAAATTGTATTGGTCGAGTGAATCGGCACAGATAAAGCGCTGTTCAATATCGTATAAATCCAATAATTTAAAAGTACGGATAAAATCTTTTTGTAACAATAACTCAGGATTTTGCCCATCGAGTAAATTCAACACGCCATCATCAACAAAAAAGACACCAATTTCCTCTTCATCACAAAATGCCGTCGCGGCAAGCAAAGCATCTAAACCTTCACGAGAAATCGCGTTTCCATGCGGTGCGGTACGAAATAAGAATGCCAGCTTCATAATGTCACCACCCGATCTGCTTTTAATGCCATCGCCATAAACTCGCCTAAGCCTGTAATCTCAAAACCTTCTGCCAGATTAGTTTTATCAGTCTCTTTTGCCGTAAGTGAATCCACTACACCACGACGTTGTGAAGCGGCTACACATAAATGCAAAGGAATATGATGTTGCGCTGAAAAGGCTTGCCAAGCTTGCGTGAGATTAAATTCATCATTGGCAGGATAAACTAAACCATTGCCATTACTCACACCGTCTTGGAAAAAGAAAATTTGACTAATGACATGCCCTTTTTCAAGTAAAGCTTGGGCAAATTGATAGGCAAGAAAAGCCCCTTGTTTTCCATAAACGGGACTTTTCACAGCGAGAACATAGTTCATTACTCTTGCTCTTGTTTGATTTGACGAATATACAAATACACGGTGTGGCGAGAAATCGCGAGGCGATCAGCCACTAAATTGATCGCATCTTTAATATCAAAAATACCTTTTTCGTAAAGTGAAATCACAATTTGACGGTTCTTATTATTATTCGAAACCGAGCGATCTGCATTCACTTCTTCAATGGTTTTTTCTACCGTTTGTGCCACCAATTCTTCCACTGAACTTGCAAAATTAACGGAAGAGGTTTCATTTTGTTCCTGCGTTGGCATAAAGGCCTGCATAAATTGAGAGACCGGCACATCCAAATTAATATTGATACAGAGCAAACCAATAATGCGTTGTTTGCCATTTCGAATAGCGATGGTCACAGACTTCATCAACACATTACCTTTCGCTCGCGTGAAATAAGGCTTAGACACACTCTCACTTTGCATGTTACGCAAGGATTTCAGGGCTAAATCCGTAATTGGTGAACCCACTTGGCGATTGGTATTATGCCCATTGGCAATACAAATGGCAGAATGTTCAATGTCTTCCAAAGAGTGTAAGACGATTTCACAATGCTCGCCAATCAACGCGCTCACGCCATCAACTACCGCTTTATAGGAAATCAGAATGGTACGATCTTCATCGGTGAAAGGTTGTCTATCGGTTAGTATCATTTTTCAAATCTGGTAGGGAAAATGACCGCACTTTGGACAAAGTGCGGTTAAATTAAGGATTATTTTTTAGGATTAACGTCTAATACTTCAACTTCGAAGTAAAGTGTTGCATCAGGTGGAATTGAATCGCCTGCACCTTGTTTGCCATAAGCTAATTCAGGTGGAATCACTAATTCGATTTTACCGCCTTTCTTCACTAACTGAAGACCTTCAGTCCAACCTTTGATCACTTGGTTTAATTTAAATTCAACCGGTTGACCACGTTCAACAGAGCTATCAAATACTTTACCATCTGGTAATTTACCAGTGTAATGTACTTTCACAGTATCTGTTGCTTTAATCGCATCACCTTTACCTGCTTCAGTGATTTTGTAAAGTAAGCCATCTTTAGTGCTTTTTACGCCATCTTTTTTCGCAAATTCAGCGCGGTATTTATCGCCTTCTTCTTTTGCGGCTTTCGCTTGTTGTTCTACTTTTGCTTTCGCTGCAGACACTAATTGCTCTTGAATACCATCTAAGGTTTGTTGAATTTTTTCGTCTTTACGAACATCAACTTTACCTTCTAATGCATCTTTTAAGCCATCTAAAATACGCGCATTGTCGTATTGAATCACTTCTTTTTGAGCATCCACTAAATCTTTTACTTGGTTACCCATTAATGCACCTACAGCATAAGACGCATCGCTTGCGCTTGGCGCTGCTTTATCTTCTGCAAAAACAGAACCTGAAACGACCGCACTTACCATAAGTGCAGCAAGAGAAAGCTTTTGAATTTTCAACATTTTGCTTGATCCTTTATAATAGAAACGGAATAGTGAATAGGTTAAATCGGATTGACCAAATTCACAACATTTTTTTAAAAATTAGAGAAATTTTATGCAAAATCAACAAATTTTAGAAGATCGCATCGCCGAACTTGAAATGAAAATTGCTTTTCAAGAACAACTTTTAGACGAACTCAACCAAGCATTAGTTCAACAACAGTTTGATATGGATAAAATTCAACTTCAACTCCGCTATCTCGCCGGCAAATTAAAAGATATGCAACCTTCTAATATAGCTAGCCAAGCAGAAGAAACGCCACCTCCGCATTATTAAAATGTAATAAAACCATATTTTAGCTAAATGCGTGATCTTCATCACAAATTCATGAAAAATATTTTTATTTTATTGAAAAAATAACTAAGTGTTTTTATGGTTACCTCTATAGTTGTAAGCCAAATAGAGGATGTAAAAATGGCAAAGTTAGAAATTAAAAATATCACAAAAAAATTTGGTGATTTTTACGCGGCAAATAATATTACTTTTACTGCCGAAGAAGGTGAGTTTGTCACCTTATTGGGACCAAGCGGCTGTGGTAAAACCTCCTTATTAAAATTAATCGCTGGATTTCATGTGGCTGATGAAGGTGAAATCCTTATCGGAGGAAAAAATGTTAACAATGTTCCTCCAGAAAAACGCAATACAGCCATGTGTTTCCAATCTTATGCCCTTTTCCCTCACCTCAACGTTTCTCACAATATTTGCTATGGTTTAAAGCAACGTAAAATTGATATTGAAGAACAAAAACAGCGTTTAAATCTCGCATTGAAACAAATGGATTTAGAATTCCATAAATTGAAATTACCCAATGAGCTTTCTGGTGGTCAACAGCAACGTGTCGCATTAGCCAGAGCCATGGTAACTCGTCCAGATGTAATTTTATTTGATGAACCGCTTTCTAACTTAGATGCCAAATTACGCGAAAGTGTACGTTTTGAAATTAAGCAACTCTCAAAACAATATAATTTGACTAGTATTTATGTGACTCATGATCAGGCAGAAGCCCTAACTATGTCAGATAAAATTATTGTGTTAAATAAAGGTGCTATTGAGCAAATTGGCTCTCCTCAAGATATTTATCATCACCCTAAAAACCGCTTTGTAGCAGATTTTATTGGCATTGCCAATATCACAGAAGCCAATGTAAAAAACATCGCCGATAACCTTTATGCTGTTAGTTCTATTTTTGGCGATTTCACCGTATTTTCTGAGAAAAAACCGGAATCAGAACGAATTTATATTTGCTTTCGACCAGAAGACATTGAATTGTTACCAAACGCACAAACAGAAGCGGAAAACCAAATTACAGTAGATATCATCAACACCGCTTTTATGGGCAATATCACGGAAGTGCAAGGAGTCATTAAACGTAATGATGAAGAGAAAAAATTACGCCTGCAACTAACAAAATGTCCGAATTTGAGCGATAAACTTACCTTTACGGTTCCCCGCCATGCGATTAAATTCTTGGAGTCCGTTAAATGAAAAGTCTCAAAAATGATGTAAAAGCATGGTTATTGCTGTGCAGTGGTTTAGGTACGATCCTATTTTTAATGGGCTCCACGTTCTACATTGTAGTATCTCAAAGCCTTGGTTTATACAGTATGGGCGGGGAAGAAAGCCAATTTAGTTTGGAGTATTGGCAAGCTGTATTAAATAGTCCTGTATTCCAAAATTCGTATATTTATTCCGTAAAAGTGTCTTTATTAGGGGCGGTTTTATCTATCATCGTGGCTTATCCCATTGCCATGTGGTTACGTAAAAAATTACCAGCCAAGGTAACAATTATAACCATCTTGCGGGCGCCTATGTTGGTACCAGGATTAGTTGCAGCCTTCTTGTTCGTCAATATGATTTCTTACCACGGTATTCTTAATGAGGTATTTGTTTATTTAGGCATTTGGGACGAACCAAAAACCTTACAAAATGATGAGTTTGGTTGGGGGGTCGTGATTTTACAAATGTGGAAAAATATCCCCTTTGCTTTAATTCTTATTGGTGGAGCGGTCAATTCACTGAAAACTGACTTATTAGATGCGGCAGCTAATTTAGGTTCGAGTCCTTGGCAACGTTTTCGTTATGTGATCTTCCCACTAACCTTAGGTGCGGTACAAGTTTCCTTTATTTTGATCTTTATCGGCGCACTAGGCGATTTCGCCTTTTATAGTATTGCAGGTCCTCGTAGTACCTATTCTTTAGCACGTTTAATGCAAATGTCTGCCTATGAATTTGAAGAATGGAATCAAAGTGCGGTCATGGCATTAACTATTATGTTGACCTCTGCCTTCTTCACCATCCTAGTGTCATTATTGATTAAACCATTAGCCGTCAAACGTGGAGAAGTCAAATGAGTAGTTCCGTACAAATCACAACGAAAAATGGTCGATTAATCGCACGTATTTCCTTAACTTTCTTTATTCTTGCTAATTTTATTTGGTTGTTCCTACCCTTTTTAATGGCAGGTTTATGGTCATTGGTTGATCCTGCTAAACCGTGGAGTTATCCAGATATTTTCCCTCAATCATTATCTTTTGAGCGTTGGAAAATCGTCTGGGAAACCACCTCTTTACCTGAAGCAATGTTTAATAGCTATACTATTGCGCCTACGGTTTCATTGATCACTATTTTACTCTCTCTCCCAACAGCTTATGCATTTGGACGTATGGAGTTTAGAGGTAAAAAATTAGCAGAATTATTAACACTGATTCCATTAGTTATTCCAGGCATGATTATTGCCCTATTCTTTAGCCGTATGTTATTGGATTTAAATATTAATAATCCATTCATCGGCATTGTTATTGGGCATGTGGTACTCACGTTACCTTATGCTATTCGGATTTTATCCGCGGGCTTTTCTTCTGTACCGCAAGACCTTATTGATGCTAGCCGTGACTTAGGTGCATCTAAATTTACCGTTTTCAAAGACGTGTATATGCCGATGTTAAAACCAAGTTTTTTAGCATCAATTATTTTCTGTTTAGTGAAAAGTATTGAAGAGTTTGCTATCGCTTTCGTTATCGGCTCACCAGACTTTATTACCGTGCCAACCATTTTATATTCTTTCCTCGGTTATTCTTTTATTCGTCCGAATGCGGCCGTTGTATCGATTATTTTGTTGGTACCAAACATTATTTTGATGATGATTATCGAAAAATTGTTGAAAGGGAATTATCTCTCTCAATCCACAGGAAAAGCATAATTTTCACAAGGAGCATCTTATGCAAAAAAACATCCGTAAACTTCTATCCATTGGTCTTACCGCTGCCGCCTTGGCTGTCAGTACTTTCGCCTCGGCTTCCACTGACTTAAGTGGTAAATCTTGGAGTGAAATCGAAGAACTCGCTAAAAAAGAAGGAAAATTGACAGTTAGCGTTTGGTATTTGCAGCCGCAATTCCGTAATTTTGTTAAAGAATTTGAAAATCAATACGGTATTAAAGTCAAAGTACCTGAAGGCACCTTGGACGGTAATATCAATAAACTGATCGCTGAAAAAAATCTAGAAACCGGCAAAATGGATGTGGTTGTTTTAAATGCTGACCGTTTAAGCAACGTAGCGAAAAATGACATTCTTGTAAAACTCAATAACTTACCAAATTTCGATAAATTAAATCACCACTTACAAGGTGTTGAATTGGGCGATATGGCAGTAGGTTATTGGGGAAACCAAACCGGTCTAGCTTATGATCCTATGCGAATCAAAGAAGAGGAATTACCACAATCTTGGGCAGACATGGAAAGCTATATTGATAAAAATCCAAAAAAATTCGGCTATTCAGATCCAAATGGTGGTAGCTCTGGTAATGCTTTCATTCAACGAGCTTTAGTGTACATCAATGGGGATTATGATTATCGCACCGATAAAATCGATGAAGCACAGATTGCTAATTGGAAGAAAACCTGGGATTGGTTTACCAGTAAAAAAGATGCGTTAATCCGTACCGCTTCAAATGCTGATAGTCTAACCCGTTTAAACGACGGCGAGTTAGTAATTGTCTCCGCATGGCAAGATCACTTGTTCAGCTTACAAAAACAAGGTGCAATTACTGACCGTTTAAAATTCTATGTACCAAAATTTGGGATGCCTGGTGGTGGTAATGTTGTAACTGTAGCAAAAAATGCACCAAATCCAGCCGCATCACTTGTTTTCGTCCATTGGATTACCTCACCTGAAGTACAACAGAAATTAAACCAAGAATTCGGTGTTCGTCCACTAAATAGTGAATCTGGTTTGAAAGATACCATTTTCTTCTCAACGCCATGGCGTAAAGCCGAAATGGAAGCCTTCACAAAAGAGGTTATTTCGAGATAAATAATAAACCGCACGTTAACGTGCGGTTTACTTTTATAGGCTAATAAAGTGCGGTCAGTTTTAACCACATTTACAGCCAAACAAAATAAGTCATACTGCCGATGATGGCGATACAGAATAGGTTTAAAATCAAACCGACTTTAGCCATATCGAGTTGTTTCACATTTCCTGTTGCAAACACGATAGCATTAGGCGGTGTAGCGATTGGCAACATAAATGCACAACTTGCCCCACAAGCGATAATTGCGGCTAAAGCGATAGGCGGTAAATTCATCGATTGTGCCACTGAAATCACAATTGGCATAATTAATGCAGCGCTGGCAGTATTCGATGTGAATTCTGTTAAGAAAATAATAAATGCGGTTATCACAAAGCAAAGTACCCAAAGTGGTTTGGTTTGCACAAACTGAACAATACTATCCGCCATAATCTTACTGGCGCCAGAATCTTTCATCACGATACTGAGTGTTAAACCCCCACCGAATAAAACGAGCACGCCCCATTCAACGCGCTCTTGAATTTCTTTCCAACTCGCGACACCTGAAACACAGATAAAGATCACAACGCATAGCGCAATTACCGTATCAAAGTTTTCGATTTTTCTCGGTAATTCAAGGAAAGCACTAATCCATGGGTTTAAGAGAGAGCTGAAAAGCAACATAATCGCCATACCGATAAAGATCATTAAGGTAATGATATTTTTTCGATTAAAGCTGACTTTCTCAAGTGATGGATTAAAATCCACAGAAAAGTCTGGACGTAAAATCACCCATAAAGAAAAAATCATTGAAGGCACAAGTAATACCATCACTGGGAAACCGTAACCTAACCATTCCGTGAAGGTCACTTGAATTTGAGATGCCAAAATCGCATTCGGCGCACTTCCCACTAATGTACCAATACCGCCGATGCTGGCACTAAATGCCATGCCTAATAATACGAAGGCGTACAACCGATGATTTTTCTCTGCATTGATACCTTTTAACATCCCCATAGTAAGCGGTAACATCATCGCCGCCACAGCGGTGTTATTAATCCACATGGAAAGGAATGTAGTTGCGGTGAAAAGATATGTGATAGAAAGTTTTAAGTTTCCTTTGGCCAAACGGATAATGTAATTCGCAATAATCTTATCTAGGTTCTGAATTTGCAGCACCGCAGCTACCACAAATCCCCCAAAGAACATATAAATAATTGGGGTAGAGAATGGAGCAAGCGCTTTTTGCGTATTAATCAAGCCTAATCCTATGGCCACGACAGGCACCATAAGGGATGTCACAGTAATATTAAAGGCTTCCGTTAACCATAAAATACCAATAAAAATCAGCAAGGCTAACCCGCGATTCTCTTGAGCAGAGAACGGCAGTATTTTAATTAACACCAACATGAAGACAAAGTCTGAGGCAAGAATAATGAGACTTTTATATTTAGAGAGAAAGGTTTGTTGAGTTTGCATATACAATCTCCTATAAAACGATAGGGGAGATTATTAATTAGCATTTAACCGAAAAAATTAAAACATATTTTTAACAAATTTGTGACACGCTTCAAACTATTTTTGTATAAACAACAAACCGCACCTAAAAGTGCGGTCTATTTTCTTTCGTTTTTTATTGTTGCATACGAGCTTGAATACGTTCTGGCAATCTTAATCCAACGAGAGCAACAAGGACAATTGTCCAGAATAAGGTTACATACACAAGGGCTGAACCAAGTCCCACTCTCTCGCTAAGTGCGGCGGCAATCACAGGAGACACCCCACCACCGATCGCAGCGAAGTTATAGATGAAACCGATACCTGTGCTTCGCATTTCAGCCGGGAAGAAAGTCGCCATATATTTTGGTACCAAACCGGCAATCCCTAAGTTAGTTGCAAGTAAGAAGAAGAGCAACGCACCAAGTGCTAATACATTATTTTCTGGCAAATAGAATACTGGGAAGAGGAAGAAAAGTGATAACAATAAGCTATATACAAAGGTTTTCTTCTCACCCAATTTGTCCCCGATAAAGCCTGCAATTAAGGTACCGATGAGGATACCAAAGCCTGCCCAAAACATCAGTGATTTCACATTTTCAGCATAGCCGTTTTCTTTGAGGTAAAGTGGAAGTAAACCTACTACCGGCCAGTTTACGGAGAAAATTGAATAGCAAACTAAGAAAATAATTAAGGTGATTGGTAATTGTTTTTTAGTGAATAGGTCAGTAAGTGGAACTTTATTCACTTTACCCGCCGCTTTTGCTTGCGCCCATTCTTCACTTTCAGGGGCATGGCGACGAACGTAGAGCACTAAAGCGACTGGTGCTAAACCAATGAAGAAAGCCATACGCCAACCATAAGTTTGAGACACCCAAGGAATCACTTGAGAAGCAAGAATATTACCAATGGAGAAGCCGCTCACTAAGAATGCACTGGCTTTTGTACGTAAATGTTGTGGCCAACTTTCAATGGCATAAGAGGAAGAACACGCATATTCACCCGCCATCCCCATGCCGATAATCATACGGAAGATGAAAAGCCAAATATAACTGGTGGATAAGCCGCACAAGAATGTGCCAACGGAATACGTGATAATGGAAACAATCATCGCCAAACGACGACCATATTTATCGGCAAAACTACCAAAAATTGCCCCACCTAATGGACGTGCGACGAACGCTGCAAGTAATAATGTAGATGTTTCCGTTGTGCTCATGGCGAATTCTTTTTGAATATCCAAAAGCACGTAAGTGATAAGCATATAATCGAAGCCATCAAAAACATAACCTAACCAAGCCGCAAATAACGCTTTTTTTTGCGTAGGACTGACTTCTTTATACCATGGTAATGATGTTGCCATAACAACCTCCTTCCTTGTATTTGAGAATTTTGTGGTATAGATCACAGAATTTAAAATCACTGCTAATTTCTGCTTGCATAAATAAAGATAAGACGTATGATGTCTTATGTCAATTAGAGAGAATGAGAGCTGGATCACAAATTCAGAAAATAGATTAGAAAATGAGAACAGAAATGAAAAAAACAAGTAAAAAAGAAGCAAGTCTCGTTTTGCAGGATAAAATCAAATCGCTCATCATCAAACAAAATCTTAAATCTGGCGATTTGATGCCAACAGAAAATGAGCTGATTGAACAGCTCGGTGTGAGCCGTTCCAGTTTACGTGAAGCCATTAAATCTTTAGAGGCGCTACACATTTTAGACATTCGCCATGGCGTCGGCACCTTTGTGAGCGAATCGTCTCTTGTACCCATGATTCGCGGATTAAGTTTTCACACTCAACTGAATTTGCATAATGATCATAATCAGCTGATTAATATTTTGGATATTCGGGAAATTTTGGAATACGGCTTTGCTCCAATGGTGTTGGGAAAAATTAGCCAAGAACAGACCGCACTTTTGCAAAAATCAGTGGCCAATATGGAAAAAAATGCCCGTGAGCAAAAATTTTCGCCTAAAGATGAATACCACATTCATTTAAAACTTTATGAACCATTAAATAACCCATTACTGATTCAATATTTAGATGCGTTTTGGCAAATTTATCAGCAAGTAGAAAAAAGCTTACCGCCACCAATACTTTCTCCTGAAAAATTAGCCATGCAACATCGTGAATTAATTGATGCGGTAGAAGCACATGATTTGGTACGGATGCAACGCGCGATCTTGCAATATTTCCAAAGTATTCGCCAACGCTTACAACAAGGAGGGCATGATGCAAACTAATGGATTAAACATTGCCTTAATCGGCTGTGGCTTTTTTGGCGTTCAGTTGGCTTCAGCATTTGATAAAGCCCAAGCAAACTTAATTGCGGTGACCGATATCAACCCTTCTCTTGCACAAAAACTTGCAGACCAATACGGCAGCCAAGCCTTTTTTAGTGTGGAAGAAATGTTGGCTGAAACCAAACCTGATTTAGTGGTCATCGCCACACCAAACTACGCTCATTATTCTCCGGCTATTTTGGCGTTAAATGCCGGATGTCATGTCTTTATTGAAACACCTTTTACCTTAAGTTCTTCCCAAGGCCAACATTTACGCCATCTTGCCGAAGAAAAAGGCAAATTCATTTTTGTAGGCCATTTAGAACGTACTTTACCTGGCATGTTGAAAGTCAAAGCGGCTTTAGAACAAGGAAAATTAGGCCGCATTACAGTAGCTCGTGCTATGCGTCAGCGTTGGATTGAAAATCTACCAAACAAAGAATGGTGGAAATTAGATGCCAATCTTACAGGCGGCGAGCTTTTCCACCTCATTCATGAACTGGATTTACTCTGTTGGTTACTAGGCGATATTGAGGCGGTCTTTGCTCAAGCGGCTAATCAAGCGCATCACGATACGCCAGACAGCCGTGATGTGTTGCAGTTGTTATTACGTTTTAAAAATGGCGTGTTAGGTTCGCTCGAAATGGGCACGGCTTATCGATTACACCAATGGGGCATTCAAATTCATGGTGAAAACGGTGTGATTGAAGTCAATTTCTTTACCTCGAGTGTCACGTTTAATTATCTAGATGGAAAAATAGAACACGTTGATTTATTTGATGAATTTGAGGCCGATTTATCTTTACGCGAAAGTGCCAAAGGCACACAGCAATATAATGTCACCCACGCACCTTGCCAACTTTGGTTAAGCCGAGCGGCTGAAATCGAAGTGCAAAGCGTGGTAGAGCAATTAACGCAAGGAAAAACCAGCCCATTAAGTCTATGTTTAACTGAAGCCATCGAAGTTGCAGAAGCAGCGAAGCAATCCATGGTAACGGAAAAACAAATCTCAGTGAAAAAATAAGGAGTTTATTATGATGCGATATGGTGTTGTTGGCGTTGGCTATTTTGGTGCGGATTTAGCCCGTTTCATGAATGAATTTGATGATGCACAGATTACCATGGTATACGACCCTGAAAATGGTGAAACCATTGCTAAAGAATTACAATGCGTAGCGGCAAAATCGCTTGAAGAATTAGTCACTTCCCCTGAGGTGGATTGCGTAATTGTCGCCACTCCAAACTACTTACACAAAGAACCAGTCATCCTTGCAGCGAAAAACAAAAAACATGTTTTCTGTGAAAAACCAATCGCCTTAAGTTATCAAGACTGTGATGACATGGTGCGCGCTTGCGAAGAGAATGGCGTCACCTTTATGGCTGGCCATGTAATGAACTTCTTTAACGGTGTTCACCATGCCAAAGAATTAATCAATCAAGGCGTGATCGGTAAAGTGCTTTACTGCCATACCGCACGTAATGGCTGGGAAGAACAACAACCGACTATTTCATGGAAAAAAATCCGTGAAAAATCTGGCGGTCACTTATACCACCATATTCACGAATTAGACTGCGTACAATTCATTATGGGTGGTATGCCAAAAACCGTCACCATGGCAGCAGCCAATGTTGCACACAAAGGCGAAAAATTCGGTGATGAAGACGATATGATTTTTGTCACTATGGAATACGATGATAATCGCTTCGCAGTTCTAGAATGGGGTTCCGCTTTCCGTTGGGGTGAGCATTATGTATTAATTCAAGGGGAAAAAGGCGCGATCAAACTTGATATGTACAATACCAAAGGCACCCTTCGCGTGGATGGAAAAGACACCTATTTCCTCATTCACGAAACCCAAGAAGAAGATGATGACCGTACCCGTATTTACAACAGCACAGAAATGGACGGTGCGATTCAATACGGTAAACCAGGCAAACGCACACCGCTCTGGTTGAGTTCTATCATGAAAAAAGAAATGCGTTATTTAAACGATATTCTTCATGGTATGGAACCAACGGAGGAATTTGCAAAATTACTCACCGGTGAGGCTGCCCGCGCTGCTATCGCTACTGCCGATGCATGTACCCGTTCTCGTTACGAAAACCGCAAAGTTGATTTAGCAGAAATCATCGGTAAATAAAAATAACGTAAAAATAAACCGCACTTTGGTTAAAAATCAAAGTGCGGTTGTTTTTTTGAATGTTTTTAAGAAACTTACGGCGATAACCGCTCTCTTTCCCATTTTCCATCATTGAATAAATAACAAATTCGGTCATGTAAACGACTTGGACGACCTTGCCAGAATTCGATACGATCAGGAATCACAAGATAACCGCCCCAATGTGGTGGACGAGGTACGTTTAATGGGTGTTTTGCTGCAATCAATGCGGCTTTTGCTAATAAAGATTTGTGACTAGAAATGACCGCACTTTGCTCGCTTGCCCAAGCGCCGATTCGGCTGGTGTAAGGGCGCGTTGCAAAATATTCATCTGATTGTTCAGGCGAGATTTTTTCGGCTTTGCCCTCAATGCGAACAGAACGTTCTAATTCTGGCCAAAAGAATGTCAGGGCGACGAAAGGATTATGTTCTATGGCGCGACCTTTTCGGCTGTGATAATTTGTGAAAAAGACAAAGCCTTGTTCGTTCACTTCTTTCAACAGCACCATTCGACTTGTTGGACGACCATCTTCATTGACTGTCGAGACATTAACACCTGTTGGCTCATTGACTTTAGCCGTAATCGCTTCGTTGAGCCATTTTTCAAATTGTTTTATTGGGTTGGGATCGCAATCATGCTGAGAAAGCGCCTGTTTGCAATAATCCTCACGAATATCATGTAAGTCCATTTTCTTTCTCCTTTTGCTTGAAAACAAAAAGCCCTTGCAGTTGCAAGGGCTAGTATAGTCCGTTAATTATTTACCATCAACACTCACGCCATAAAACGCATCGTAGCCGAATGGGCTTTGTACGTAACCTTTTACGCGAGGGCTAAGTGGTGCGAAACCAACAGAGTGTGCAACTGGAATCCACGGTGCTTGCTCATGGAAAATCACTTGTGCTTGTTTATAAAGCGCCGCGCGTTCATCTTTATTGGTTAAGCCAATCGCTTTATCTAATAAGGCATCAAATTCTGCATTTTTGAAACGAGCAAAGTTTGAGTTGCCAGCGTTAGCACTTGCAAGTAATGGAGAAAGGAAGTTATCCGGATCACCGTTATCACCTGACCAACCGAAGATACCTGCCGTTAATTCGCCTGCTTTAGCACGTTTTTGATAGTCAGCCCATTCAAACGTTACTGGATTTGCTTTTACGCCAACTTTCGCCCAGTCTGCCATCACAAGTTCAGCCATACGTTTTGGATTTGGATTAGACGCACGCACCACCGGTTGAATCCAGAAGTCTGTTTCAAAACCGTTTGGATAACCTGCTTCCGCTAAAAGCTGTTTCGCTTTCTCTGGATCATACGGATAATCTTGGATTTCGTCGTTATAACTCCAGATTGTTGGTGGTAGTGGGTTTTTCGCTGCAGTGCCTGCACCTTGATAAACCGCTTCAATAATCGCTTTTTTGTCCACTGCATAGTTCAATGCTTGGCGCACTTTCACGTTATCAAACGGTGCTTTTTCTGTATTGAATGCGATATATGCCACGTTCAAACCTTTTTGTTCCAAAAGCTGTACTTTTGGATCTGTTTTCATTTTGGCTAAATCCGCCACGTTCGGGAAGAGAATTAAATCACAAGAACCCGCTTGTAACTTCGCATAACGCGTAGTCGCATCTGGCACGATGCTGATGACTAAGCGGTCAAGTGGTGTACGACCTTTCCAATAGGTTTCATTCGCTACGTATTGTGCCGCTTGGTCAGTTTTGTAATCCACAAAAATAAACGGACCTGTCCCCACTGGTTTGTTATCGATTGTTTCTGGTTTACCCGCTTTCAACATCGCATCTGCATATTCAGCTGAGTAAATAGAGATAAAGTCCATACCCAAGCTAGCTAAGAAAGTCGCATCTTTTTTATTTAAGGTGATACGAACGGTGTTGTCATCCACTTTCTCAACTGATTTTAATAAATCTGGGAATTTCATTGCTTTGAAATACGGATAAGTCCCTTTTGATACATTGTGGTAAGGGTGATTAGGATCTAACTGACGTTGGAAAGAAAAGATCACGTCATCTGCATTAAAATCACGTGTTGGCGTAAATTCTTTTGTCGTATGGAATTTCACCCCTTTACGTAAATGGAAAGTATAAGTTAAACCATCGTCACTGATCTCCCAGCTTTCAGCCAAGGCTGGCTCAAGGTCAGTCGAACCTTTTTTGAATTCAACCAAACGGTTATACACTTGTTGTGAACTTGCATTGTAAGATGTGCCTTCCATTACCAATGCAGGGCTAAAGCTAAGTGGTGCTTTCGCTGTACAGTACACAAATGTGTTATTGCCTGAAGGTTTCGCTGTTTCTGCTTTTGCGGTTTCTTTTGCAGCAGAACCAGATTGATCACAAGCCGCTAAAAACAAACTAGCAGCAATAAGAGTTAAGGTCGCTTTTAATTTCATAAGTTTTCCTTCTTTAATCGGGCAAAACACCCAAACATGAATATAAAATTTTACCTAAGATATAAGCAAATCAAACTTTTACGAAATAAGAAAAAGATCTTTCTTATAACAAATTAGACTAAGACATTCAATATCAGCGTTTTTTCCGCAAATGATCCCCGTCTGTTTTACGTAAATAACTCAATATCCAAACTAATGCGATAGCAAAAATGGAAGTGGTCAGAAATGTATAACTGAAAGCATGTTGTAATGCGCCGTCGTCGTTACCCATGAATTGACGATATAACGTCAAAATAATAGATGCTACAGCGATACCAAATCCAATACCCACTTGTTGCACAATACTCAGCACCGTTGAGCCTACACCGCTTTGTGCCTGTGATAGATCGCCAACGGTAAGTGTATTAATTGAGGTAAAAATCATCGACATGCAGGCACCATACCACATCAGATTACATATAATCCACGTCGTTGATGATGAGGTATCAAGCCATGACATGGAAACCGTTGAACCTGCCATTAAAAGTGACGATAAAATTAACGTGGTTTTATAACCTAAGATATTTAAGATATGCCCAATAAAACGTTTAAATACGACAGACATTAGCGCAATGGGTGCAAGCAACCAACCTGACTCTTCAGCTGAATATCCAAAAGAAAGTTGGAACATTAATGGCAATAAGAACGGCACAGCCGAACCGGAAAGACGGATAAAGATATTGGCTGCAATGCCTAATCGAAATGTTCTTGTATTGAAAAGAGATAAAGGCAAAATGGCACGTTCATTACCTTTTGCATAAAAATAATAGGCCACCAATAATGCAATACCAATCGACAATGCACTATATGTAGTCATATTGTCACGGTGACTTTCGCCCAGTAAATCAAGCCCAAGCGTTAAACCGGCTAAACCAAATGCAAAGAGTAAAAAGCCTGTCCAGTCTAACTTATTCGCATTACCCTTATGATTTCCCATCACTTTAGCCGCCGCCCAAAAGCCTAACATGCCAATCGGAATATTGATTAAGAAAATCCAATGCCATGACGTATGTACAACAAGCCAACCACCTAAAATCGGGCCAAGAATCGGGCCGATGAGTCCTGCTGTCGCCATTAAATTCCAGGCATTAATTAATTGATTTTTCGGTACCGTTTGAATAATCGCAAGGCGAGCGACAGGCATCATAAATGCCCCGCCAATACCTTGGAGAATCCGTGCAAGCACAAGGGTCTCGAGAGACGTTGCCATCGCACAAGCGACTGAACCGAATACAAAGGTAAAAACTGCTGAGCGGAAAACAGTAAGCGTACCAAATTTAGCTGCCGCCCAAGCAGTTAAAGGAATAAATAAGGCTACGGCAAGAGAATAGGCGATAATCGCCATTTGCATTTCAAAGACGGGGGTTTGCAGATCTGTTGCGATGGTGGGTAAGGCAGTATTTAAAATAGTCGCATCCAAGCTTTGCATAAACAAAGCCATGGAAGCCACCCAAGCCAGCCCTTTATAATGCTGACGTTCTATTACTGCGTCTTTTTCCACCATTGATAAATAAACTCAGCGATTTGTTCAATGTGATTAATATCTAATAAAGTGCGGTCAGTTTCAAGCGAATAATCTGTTGCTAAAGCCAACACGTTTTCATCTAATTCCGGCAACGGTTTTGTCATCTCTTGTCGATGCAATAGAATCTTTGGAATGGGTTCTTGTTTAAATCCTTCCACCAAAACTAAATCCGTTAAATGACAATCAAATTGTTGGCTTAAATAGGTTAATGAAACCGGCTCTTGAGGGGTTTCTGTCATCAACGCCCAGCGAGTATCACAAGCCATAATAACTTGCGCAGACCCCGCCTCTTTCATGCGCCAACTGTCTTTTCCTTCTTTATCCACATGAGCGTTGTGATGACTGTGTTTAATCACTGAAACACGTAGGCCTTTTTTAATTAATTGAGGAAGCAATTTTTCCAGCAATGTGGTTTTGCCACTACCGCTGTAACCTGTGATGCCAAGAAGAGGAAGGGGATTATTCATTGTAAAAACCTTAAGAAAAATGACCGCACTTGATAAAACAAAACCCCGCAGGACGGGGTTTAGCTATCAAAATCCATTAGGTGAAGAAAGTATAGCAAGGGGAAACAAAATAGCAACTTTCTCACTGCTACTGAATTATTTTAGGAATGTTACACCTTGTACAATTCGTTTAGCTGCGGCAATTGGAAGCTGTCCGATAAAGGTAATTTCTTTATCGCCTATGACTTCACTGTAAATCGTGTAAGCCCCTTGTTTCCACGTGTTTTCTTTTGCAGCAGTGCTATCCGCTTTATTGATATAAAGTGTGAAAGTGAAAAGACCGTCACTAAATAACGCATTTTCAATCACTTCACCATCTATCACATCTTGATTCTGGCGAATTAAATCAAACCCTTGCGGTAACCAATCAGTTTTCCAATTGATTGAAAGCGATGATTCTTGTTTTCCTTCATTTAAAAGTGGCGGCACTGATACCTTATTAAGGTAATCGGTTAAACCACGTAGACGATCATCGATATATAACGTCACCACGCGGAATTGATCCAATAATTTGCCTTCGCGATCAAGCATATCGCCACGTAATAATAAACCATTTTCTTCATCTAAGAAAACGAGATATTGATAGCGAAAATCATCTTTTGGCACAATACGAATGGTATCGACGAATCGGCCTGCAATTCGGTCTTTTCCAAGCTTAATAAAGTCATAATTCTGACTCAGCTTGCTAAAATCAGTACGAATCACTGCCGGAAGCGCATCCACAATCTCACCACTGTTAATCGTGAAAGCACGTGAACCCGGCTGGAAATAGCTAACTAAATTACCGCGCTGGATGATTTCTTGCTGTTCACCATCTAATGTCACCAACTGCGCATACACTTTTTGCCCTTGCTTAATATGGCGATAGCGGAACGAGTCCATATTCGTTGGTGTCGTTTGCACAAAAGCAATCTCATAATTTAAATCTCGCATGGCTTGCGACATTTTATTTAATGACTGGATTGGCTCTTCTGCAAATGCCATGAAAGGCAACAAGAATAAGCCTAAAAGTGCGGTTAATTTTAGAAACGTTTTTTTCATAAATAAATCAATTGATCCATAAAAAAATTCACCACGCCTAAGGTGGTGAATTATCGATTAATTGCTGTAATTATTTCGCTTGGTTGCTACCCACATTTAAGCTATCTGCATGCATACGACGCTGTAATTCATAGTTTTGTAACATCGTACCAATACGGCGATTTTTTTGTTCAACCTGTTCCGAAGTGGCTACATCTTTGGTCGGAGCGTTGTAACTTACTTCTTGAACTGAACTGTTAAATGGTAAGGTTTGTAAAACAGGGTTTTCTGGTGTAACCGACGTGCTTTTCGCATTAAATGATTGCACACCTACTACTGCCACTAAACACACCCCCGCAGCCACCGCAATTTGTGTCATTGGTGCAAAGAATGCTTTTAATTTTTGCACGAATGGTAAGCTGTCAGCTTCTTCTGGTGTTGGTTGAGAGACAGTAATCTCAACGTGTTTTACTTCTTCTAATTCAATTAAATCAGCCATTTTCGCGGTAAAATCAGCACCTAATAATACTGGTGACTCTTTACGCATAACTGCTCTTACGGTGTGATATGCCGCCCAAGATTCTTGTGAATCTTTATCCTGACAAAGTTGTTCCGTCAACTCGGCACTGACTTCTTCTCCATCCATATAGGCTGAAAGTAACTCTTTTTGCATTTTATAAACTCCGACTTTATTTTAACGTTGCATAAGCGGTTGTATTTTGTTCTCAATCACTTCCCGAGCACGGAAAATGCGAGAACGTACAGTGCCTACTGGGCAATCCATTATTTCTGCGATTTCTTCGTAGCTTAACCCTTCAAGCTCACGTAGGGTAATCGCGGTTCTTAAATCTTCTGGCAAACTGTGAATAGTATCAAACACCACTTTTTCCAATTCGCTAGATAACATTTCATTTTCAGGGGTATCTACATCACGTAGATGAGTTCCCACATCGTAGCTTTCGGCATCTTCAGCCAAAATATCTTCGCTCGGTGGACGGCGCCCCTGTGCCGTTAAGTAATTCTTTGCCGTATTAACGGCAATTCGATATAGCCAAGTGTAGAATGCACTATCGCCCCGAAAGGATTCAATGGAACGATAGGCCTTAATAAAGGATTCTTGTACAACATCTGGAATGTCGTTATGAGAAATGTAGCGGGTTAAAAGTCCGGCTACTTTGTTTTGATAACGAGAAACCAATAAATTAAAGGCTTTTTTATCGCCTTGCTGCACTCTTTCTACCAAAGCCTGATCTGTTAGCTGTTCAGCCATATATCTCCTATGCTACGTCTAACACGCCTTCATATATTCAAGACAGCAAGCTATTGTTGCTTTATCAGACAGAGTTAAAATTGAAAAGTTCCTTATGTATAAAAAATTTCAAAAAAATTAACAGACATTCGTTTTCTGCACATCTTGGATATATTCAACCATCGCTTGCACTTCGGCATCGTCTGATTGACTGCCATTAAAAAACCACGAAAAAAGTTGTAAATCCGTGGCGGCAAGTAAACGAATAAAAATATCTTTTTTGTCGTCAGTTAATTGGTCAAAATGCGCTTTATAAAAAGGCATGATGATTTTATCCAGCTCAAGCATACCTCGACGACAATCCCATTCAATACGGAGTTTATTGTATTTATCCATAATTTATCCCTAAATCATTGTAATTATACCTGATAAATGAAAAGTGCGGTTAAAAATTACCGCACTTTTTTAATCAAAGAATTGGCTATTCTGTCGCCTTTGGTTTAATCACCGCGTAAACCACACCGGTTAATAATGCCCCCGTTGCGATTGCCCCTAAGTAGAGTAATGGCTCAGAAACAAATGGAATCACAAATAAACCACCATGTGGTGCTTGCAGAGAAATATTTAATGCCATTGAAATGGCACCGGCAGTTGCACCACCAATAACCGAGCTAATAATAACACGTAATGGATCGGCAGCCACAAACGGTAATGCCCCTTCAGAGATAAAGCACAAGCCTAAGACAAAAGAGGCTTTACCTGCATCACGTTGATTGCTGGTAAATTTACTGCGAGCAATCCAAGTTGCAATCGCCATCCCAATTGGTGGCACCATACCGGCTGCCATGGCAGCTGCCATTGGTGTGTGAACTTGAGAAGCTAACATTCCCACGGAGAACGTATAAGCCGCTTTATTTACTGGACCGCCCATATCAATACACATCATCGCACCGATAATCGCGCCTAACACCATCGCATTGACTTCACCCATGGATTTTAACCAATCGCTTAAGGTGGTCATAATTTGTGAAACCGGTGGGTTAATCACATAAATCATGGCAAGACCAACAATCAAGGTACCAAAGAGCGGGAGAATTAGAATCGGTTTTAAGGAAGTTAAACTTGCCGGCAATTTAATGGTTGCATTTAATCCTTTCACCACATAACCCGCTAAAAAACCCGCGATAATCCCACCTAAAACCCCGGCACCCGCCGTGGTGGCTAACATACCGCCAATAAGACCTACCGCAAGCCCCGGACGGTCTGCTATAGAAAAGGCCACATAGCCGGCAAATACTGCAATCATCAGATGGAATGCCGCTCCACCACCGATATCCATTAAGGCTTTTGGAATACCATGGAAAATCGTTTCATCTTTGAAGGCTTCAATACCAAACATAAAGGAAATCGCGATTAATAAACCACCGGCAACCACCAACGGCAACATGTGCGATACACCGGTCATCAAATGTTTATAGACGCCTTTTTTCTCGCCACTTTCTTCTGATTTAGCAGAAGATTTTGCTGCGCCACCTTCATAAATTTTCGCTTCTTTAAATGCCTTATCGAATTCCTGTGCCGTTTTCTTTAAAGCCAAACCGGTCGACGTACGATACATCGGTTTTCCTTGGAATTTATCTAACGGCACATCAATATCGGCCGCAACAAAGACTAAATCTGCTGCAGCAACTTCTTCAGGGGTAATTTCATTACCTGCACCCACTTGACCACGCGTTTCGACTTTTACCTGCCACCCTTGTTTTTTCGCATAAGTTTCAATGGCTTCAGCAGACATAAAGGTATGCGCAACCCCTGTCGGACAAGCTGTAACTGCGACAATATTTTTGACGCCAAAAATGCCACCAAAGCCAATCGCACTTTGAGTCGGTTGAACATAGTCCACTGCTTGATTGAGAGCATTCGTAAGCGTCACTTCTGGTGAGGCAATTACTGCGTCTTCATTAGCTAAAAATACTTTTTTGCCCACAAGATCAACAGAGTTTGGCAAAGTAGAACCGAAAACAATCACTAAATCCGCCTCTTTGGCTTGTTCAACCACAGTATGATTGGCTTTTTTCGCTACCTCGCTCAATGCTTGACGAAGTAAATAGGCTTTTGCCGCACCAATTTGCGGAGATTGAGTTAAAAACAAATTCATTACATTATCCTTCAATCACAGAAATTTTGACATTCGCCAGAATTGGCTCAAGCAAGGCGATATCACTCACGCCCACATTACTTTGTGAAACCGCAAAGGCGGAAACAGCACTCGCAAACGCTAAGGTTTCCGCTTGAGATAAGCCTTTTTCAATACCGTAAATTAAGCCAGCCACCATAGAATCGCCTGCGCCTACGGTGCTCACTACGTTTTCACATTTAGGTGGTTGAGCTTGAATCACAGCCTGTTCACTCAGCCATAAAGAACCGTTTGCCCCCATCGAAATAATCACATTAGCAATGCCTTCTGCTTTAAGTTTTTTGGATGCAGCAATAATTTCATCAAGAGAATTTAACGGATAACCAATCCACGCTTCTAATTCGCGATGATTTGGTTTCACCAACCAAGGATGCGCTTTCAAACCAGCCGCGAGTGCGGCATTACTGCTATCTAATACGACTTTCACACCAGCTTTATGTAACTGATTAAGCCAGTCAGCAAACAATTCAGGACTCACACCACGCGGTAAACTGCCACATACCGCGACAATGTCAAAGTTTTGGCAGTACGCTAATGAATCTGCTGTAAATTGCTGCCAAGCTTCTGGGGTGATTTGATAGCCTAAGAAATTTAAATCTGTTACATCTGCTTCGGTTTCCGTAATCTTTACATTAATACGAGTTTTACCCGCAACACGATGGAATTTGTCTTCTAATCCTTGTTTTTTAAATAGGGTTTCGAAATCACCAATGTTGTCTTCACCTAAGAAGCCACCAACGGCTACCTCTACGCCCAAATCTTTTAACACCTTAGCGACATTGATACCTTTCCCGGCAGGGAAAATACCGAGTGTTTCAACGGTATTCACTTCACCGATTTCAATACGAGGCAAACGCCCGACTAAATCGTAAGCGGCATTTAAGGTAATTGTTGCTACTTTTACCATCACTTACCCCCGACCTTCGCCTAAACCACTTTCAATGACTGCACCAATACCTTCAATCGCTTGTTGAGCTTCTTCACCACTCGCTACGAAGCGTAGGCGGTGACCTTTCACGACACCGAGCGCCACAATTTTCATCAAACTTTTTGCACTGACTAATTGGGTGTCACGATCTAAGTTTTGCACCGCAACAGACGCATTATATTTTTTCACTTCATTAACGAGCACGGCACTTGGACGAGCGTGTAAACCGTGTTCATTACGAATCATAAATACCGCTTCAATGGCATCGGCTGGTAAGCCTGTGTTTTCTTCGTGAATTTGTGGTGCATGCTCGCTGCTTACTTCAATGGTATCGGGTTCAGCCGGTGGTACGGCAGATACGCTTTCGCCAAGCCCACTCGCAATAATCTTACCTAAGGCTTCAATGGCTTGTTTCGCATCATCACCTTCCGCAACAAAACGTAAGCGATGACCTTGAATTACACCCAATGCCACGATTTTCATTAAACTTTTTGCACTAACTGGTGCGGTTTCTCGAGTAAGATTTTGTACCGTAATCTTGGAGGTGAATTTTTTCACTTCATTAACAAGCACAGCACTTGGGCGAGCGTGTAAGCCATGTTCATTGCGAACTGTAAAGGTCCCAATCACTGCACCCGTAGCGATTTGACCTTCAGATTGAGCAGCTGCAACAGGCACTTTACCACCATTAAGTGCGGTCAAAATTTGCTGCGTATTACCACTTAATAAAATATTTTGGACTTCATCATCTAATAAACGCGCTAATGTCTCATTAATTTGATCATTAACCGCCGAAATCGTCAATACGCCTTTCACCGCTTTGCCATTATGATTAAAAATGGTTTTCGCACGACTGAATGCCAACGCATTTTTCACATTACCTGATACGGCATCTGTAACCCATAAACCTTTACCTAGTGGCAGAGCAGAATTGGATACCACTTCAGAAACAAAGCTATTTTCAACCGTACTTTGCTGTTGTAATTTACCTGCATTGATGGCGGTAAGGGTGAGCAAACTTTGCGTTTCAATATCTAAACTTAATGTTTCTTCAGTCATGCTAAAAGCATCGCTTTCACCTAATAAAATCGCACGGAATTTTTCAACATCGGTTAATGTCGCTAACTGTACCGCAGTGTCTTCATCACCTAAAACATGCGTTAATTGACGAAGTAAAGCAAGATGCTCATCAGAACGGGCAGCAATACCAATCACAACATAAGCAACATTACCTTCTCCCCACTCAATACCTTGTGGAAATTGGAAAACTTGCACACCGGTTTTTTTCACCATCGAACGGGTTTCTAATGTACCGTGTGGAATCGCAATCCCATTGCCTAAAAAAGTGGAGGTTTGTTGTTCACGTCCAAGCATGCCTTGTAAATAGCCTTGTTCAACATTACCAGCTTGCTCCAACGCACTTGCAGCCATTTCAATAGCTTGCAGCTTATTTGTTGCCGTAGCATTTAAATGAATGTTGCTTTCCGAAAGTTCTAACATTCTCGCTCCTTCACATTGATGATTTAAAAAAAGAAAAGCTGCTGATGAGGTCTCTCATCAACAGCTCAAATTGATTATTGGCCGGTACAGGCTTTGAGTAGCATTTCGCTACCTTGGGAAATGTAGGCGTCATTTTCACCGCGCTCTTTGCCTTTTTGCAAATCACGCATTGCATCGTAGATCCCTTGCGTCACACTTGACGAATCCACTTTTTGCCAACAATTTTCACTTAAACGGCTGAAGTTAGTTTGTAATGCTTCTGCATGTAACACACCGCTATAGTAAGCATACACATCAGAGTCGTGCCCACCCGTGTAGAGTTTATCTTGAATTTGTTTGATTGGTACGACGATGCGACCGAGATACCAGTCATTTGCACCACTTGCAAAATTATCCACAAAGAAATTCTTGTTTACGCGATCTTTATAGGTTGCCACAGTGGCTTCATAAGCTGCCGCGTAAGATTTTTGATCGATTTTATCTTTATCTAAATTAATGACTTTTTTGTCTTTACCCATAAACGGAATGTAAGAGGTCATATCTGAAATCGAAGAACAACCCGCAAGCATTACTGCAACAAAGAATATCGAGATTTTTTTTAACATTAAATTTTCCTTATTTATAGGCGGTTAAAACCGTTGTTAATTATACTTAGAATGGGGGATTAAGCAAGGCAGCACCTAGCATTACGCTGATTCTTTGCTCACTCCGCTGTCTTTGACAATCGAAACTAAAATTTGATCAATTTTGAAGTTTTCGGTATCAATGACTTCAAATTTATATTTATCGTATACGACAAAATCGGTTTTTTTCGGGATTTTTCGTAACATATACATCATAAAACCACTGATAGTTTCATAGTTTTCTTCATCAGGGAAAGATTCAATATCTAAAGCACGCATCACATCTTCAAGCGGCGTTGCCCCATCAATCAACCAAGAGTTTTCATCACGGCTGACGATTTGCTCTTCTTCGTTAGAAACCAATTCGCCCATCACAATACTCATCACATCGTTTAAAGTAATCAAGCCTACGACCAGAGCATACTCATTAACGATAATGGCAAAATCTTCACCTGTTGATTTAAATAACTCCAATACTTCGTATAGCGACAGAGTATCTGGGATAAATAACGCTTTGCGTAATAAACGGCTATCTGTTAAATCTACCACTTCTTGTTGAAGATAGAGTGTTAATAAGGTATGTGATTCTACATAACCTAAGATCTTGTCCAAACCATTATCACAGATCACTAATTTAGAATGAGAGTCTGCTGATAAGGTATTCAACACTTCCTGACGAGTAAAAGTGCGGTCTAAAAATACGATGTTTTCACGAGTCGTCATGGTTGAAGACACAGTACGCTCTTGCATTTCAAAGATATTTTCAATCAGATAATGCTCTTGTGTTTTTAGCACACCCGCTTCAGCTCCAGCCTCTACGATCGCCACAATGTCTTCTGGAGTCATGTTATCTTCGCGCTGAGTAGAAACTCGCATTAAACGGAATAAGACATTAGACGTTCCATCAAAAAACCATACGATTGGTTTTAAGATAAAAATAAACGTCTGCATAATACCAACCGTTCGAAGCGCTACGCCTTCTGGATTAATCAGTGCAAGACGCTTTGGAATTAAATCAGCTAATAAAATGAATGTCGTTGTTACAATGAAAAAAGCGAGCCAAGAGGAAGCAGGCTCAACCCATTCCGCCCTAGTGTATTCATGTAAAAAACTCTGTAAGTGAAGACTAATTGTCGCTTCACCAATTACACCACCGAGTATAGCCACCATATTCAGCCCAATTTGTACCACAGTAATAAAACGGCCTGGGTGCTCTTGTAACTGTAAAACTTTTGCAGCATTAATATTACCTTCATTCGCTAAGGTTTGTAGTTTAATGCGTCTTGCTCCGGCAAGAGAAATTTCTGCCGATGACATGATTGCACTAATCACAATTAACACGATTAAAATAAAAATCGCTTCGGATAAACTCATAATATTCTCTTTGTTGGTTTTAAAAGTGCGGTCAATTTACCGCGTATTTTTTATTAGAAATGTTTTCAGGGCGCAACACGCGCCCTGAGTATTGATAGGCTTTAATTTTCGCTGTCGAACCAGCCACGTACAAATTGGATAGAAAGGAAAAGGGTAAGTAATAGGAAGGCATAGAATACCCAAGATAAAATCGGATGGCTTGGTGTCATATCGCCGCTTATTTCTTTTACTGACAAGGCATTACGATATTCATCAAACATCGTCATTCGCCAACCGTAATACTTAATTTGCACTAATTTGTTTTCATTACCTAAAGCTTGTACCTCAGCCTGTAAGTTCGCTGAACCAAATTTAAAGTAGAACGGGAAACCCCAACGGGTATCTTCATTACGATACACCATGATTTTGCCATCATCATTCTGGGTATTAATAAAATACACATCGCGCGTTGGGCCATCAGCTGGATTCGATTTTGTAATAGGGCCATCTTTATCCACACGTTTCACTTCCACTCCGGTTACTCGCGTTACATCATAATGCGGAAAAACATAGTTGACCACAGCAAACATAAATCCATGGAAAACAAATAATACTAAAAATAAAAAATATCGAAAAAACTTATTCATACAATCCTCCGTTGACATTAATGAATCATTGTACATTAATTTTAAATAAACGTTCGAAGTTTTGTGTACTAATTTTTGCAAATTCTTCCATAGACAGCCCTTTTAACGCTGCCACATATTCACACACCTCTCGCGTATAGGCAGGCTGGTTCTCTTTACCACGATAAGGCACGGGTGCTAAGTAGGGCGAATCCGTTTCAACTAACAAACGATCTACCGGCACATAACGAATAGCTTCACGAATACTTTCCGCATTTTTAAAGGTAATAATACCCGAACAAGAAATATAAAACCCTAAATCAAGTGCCTTTTTCGCAAAATCTAAGGTTTCCGTAAAACAATGAATTAATCCACCGCACTTTTCTGCCTGGTGCTCACGCAACATGGCAATGGTATCTTCTGGCGCTGAACGCGTATGAATAATCACGGGTTTATCCACTTCATTAGCAATTCTGATTTGATCCGCAAAAACCGTTTGCTGCAATGCCTTATTATCTGCACTGTAATAATAATCCAAACCCATTTCGCCAATTGCAATCACTTTTTTATCTTGGGATAAACGTAATAAACGATCGGCATCGTAAGGTTCTTCTTCAAGATCTAATGGATGCACGCCGCAAGCTAAAGACACATTCGGAAATTTTGCTAACTCAGGGTAAGCTTTTTCAAAACGGCTTAATGTTACGCCAATCGCCAATAAATGCTTCACATCTCGTGCGTTGGCTTTGGTCACTACATCAGCAATATCTTTGTGTAAATTTTCATAATCCAATGCATCTAAATGACAATGGGAATCTACGATAAACATAATTTATTTAGTCCTTAAATACGTCGGTAATTAACTTTGTCAAACCATCTAATAACATTAATTCTGTGTTAACGCCGTTGATAGTGAGTAAATCCGAGCGTACTTTTTGCATAATTTTATTTGCGGTTAATAACCCAAGCGCTGTTTGCTCGTCTGCAAATTGAGTTACACCTGTTTTAAGATCAAGTGTTTGCCAGCCACTTTGTATTTCGAGTTTGTATTTAATGGCATCGCTTAAAAACGCTAAAATCCAATCCACTTGCTGTATAGTGCGTTCTTTTTCAAAGAAAGGCAAAATTTCCAAAGGCGAACGACGACGATAAAACAGCCAAAATTGGCGTAGGAAATTCTTCCGTTGTTCAATTAATCCTTGCTGGAGAGTTTCCAATGCTAACAGTGGGCGCCCCAAATTCATCGCAAGTGCGGTCAATAATTCTGATGTTTCTGCCTGAAATTGAGAAGAAAGCCAATTTAGGGCTTCCGCTTCCGTTGGCAAAGGCACATTCCACACCTGGCAACGGCTGTAAATAGTCGCTAACAACGAAGAGGAGGGTTCTGTTTGCAATAAGAAATACGTATTCGGACGTGGCTCTTCCAAGGTTTTGAGCAATGCATTCGCTGCCGCTTCCGTAAGACGTTCTGCATCTTGAATATATACTAATTTATTGCCGTTTTGTTGCGCGTGTTGGCTGACAACTTCATTAATCATCCGTACCTGATCAACTCCAATGTCTTTGCCTTCTTGAGAGGCTAAAACATGAAAATCAGGGTGACTGTGCGCTGCCATTAAATGGCAAGCATGACAATGGCCACAAGGTGCATTATCTGGCGTTTGACACATAATGTGTTTTGTCAAAGCCTCAAACAAACCTTCAGCACCGAGACCTTGATCAGCTTTAATCAATAATGCATGATGCCCCAAACCTTCGCTAAAAGTTTGGCTAATTTTGTGATAAATAGGCACTAACCAAGGATAAAGTTCGCTCATTTTGCTTGTGAAACCCACCAATTTTTGACCGCACTTTGAATGTCTGCTTGTACTTTTTCCAAAGGCTGGCCTGCATTAACAATGGCGGTTTTTGGGTTGTTCTGTACTAATTCCAAATAACGTTGGCGGGTACGATGGAAGAAATCCAGTCCTTGTTGTTCAATGCGGTCTAATTCACCACGACCTCTAGCACGAGCAAGCCCTTCTGCAGGATCAATGTCTAAATACAGTACAAAATCAGGCTCAAAATCGCCTAATACCATATTTTTTAAATTCGCCATAAGCGTTTGGTCAAACTGACGCCCACCACCTTGATAGGCCTGTGAAGACATATCATGTCGATCACCCAGCACAATTTTGCCTTCTGCCAATGCTGGCTTAATCACATTTTCTACCAATTGAATTCGTGCCGCATAAAGCATCAATAATTCTGCTTTATCCGTAACAGGTTCTTCTGTTTCATGTTTAATTAAATGGCGCAATTTTTCTGCTAACGGTGTACCACCCGGCTCACGAGTAAATACGATATCATTTACACCAAGGGATTTTAATGTATCCACCACCGTTTGCACAGCAGTACTTTTACCTGCACCTTCCAGCCCTTCAATGACGATAAATTTGCCTTGCATTAGTTGGCTCCTTTTTGTTGGCTACGATACCAACGTAAATATTCTTGCACTGCTTTATTATGCTCGTTCAGATTACGAGTGAATTTATGACCACCACTTCCATCGGCAACAAAATAATAAAAATCTGTTTTTGCTGGATGCGCCACAGCCTGCAAAGCACTCTCACTCACCATCGCAATTGGTGTTGGTGGTAACCCCTCAATCATATAGGTATTGTAAGGGGTTATCGTTTCCAAATCTTTCTTACGAATATTGCCGGTATAACTCTCACCCATTCCATAAATCACGGTTGGGTCAGTTTGCAGTTTCATATTGGCTTTTAAACGATTAATAAATACGGAAGCCACTTGTGGGCGCTCCGCCGCAATCCCCGTTTCTTTCTCCACAATAGAAGCCAAAATCAGCATCTGATATGGATCCGTTAATGAGAGATTTTCATCACGTTCATTCCACGCTTTATCTAAGGCTTTTTGTAAACGAGTAGTTGAACGCTTTAATAATTCAAGATCAGTCGAGTTAGGCGTGTAATTATAGGTATCAGGATACAACCATCCATCCATGTTATTCCATTCGTAAACGGCTTTTGCAACGGCTGGAATATCCAATAACGCCATAATTTCTTTATCACTTTTACCTTGCAAGGTTTGTTTTAAGTGCGGTGCATTTTCAAGGTTTTTACGCCATTCCTTGAACGTTTTACCCTCAATAAACTTCACACTAAATTGTGCTTCCTTGCCGGAATTAATCATATCCAATAAATCTTGTAACGTTTTCACACCCGTTAAAGAATAAGTCCCGGCTTTCACTTTGTTGAGCTGCGGTTGTAATTTCAATAACCAAGGTAATAAATCGGCATGTTCAAGAATTTTTTCTTGCTCTAATAAAGCGGCGAGTTTACTGCCCGTAGTTCCTCGTTCAATTGTCAGCAATTGATCTTGCGTGACATTCACTGGTGTATGAACAAACTCCGTTAGTTTTTGATAACCCCAAAAACCAACACCGCCAAGAATTAGCAGAAGAATTAGTAAAAAGACAAAAAATTTTTTCATGCGTCACTCATTTTATAAAAACGACAAAAGGGGCAAAATGCCCCCTTATTCTAACGTTTTCTGTTATTTATCGAAATATTGAATATCAGCATTTTTACGTAATGCTTTCACCCAGTCTTTGGTTGCTTCTTGTAATTGGCTATTCACGATTTGTTCGTAAGCTTTTTGACGATAAGCATCTTCTGTTTTATCGCCATCACGACTGCCGGTTACTTCGAGAATATGCCAACCAAATTCAGATTTAAATGGTGCAGAAATAGTACCTTGTGGTGTAGTTTCAACCATTTTTGCAAATGGGCCCACATAAGCTTCTGGGAAGGCATAGCCTAAACTGCCGCCATTCGCACCTGATAAATAATCTTTAGAATATTTTAAGGCTGCATCTGCAAAAGTCATTTTTCCTGAAACAATATCACCACGAATACGCTCTAATTCAGCTTTCGCTTGTGCATCGTTCAGTAATGGGTTTAGTTTTAATAAAATATGACGAACTTCATACTCTTTGCCCATCACTTTTTGCGCGGTACCTTTTGCTTTTGCTTCATCGAGCATTTGTTTACCCAATGCATCCACTTGCTCGCGAGTCACATCTACGCTATTTTGAATAGCATGATTACGCACACCCGCCATTAACATTTGACGAGAAATTTGTTGTTTAAATGCATTTAAGGAAATGCCTTGATAATCAAGCGCATCTAAGAATTGACCATAAGTTAAACCATTTTTCGCCGCAATATCTTCTACGATACGGTTTACTTCAGCTTGGTTTACTTTTACGCCTGATTCTTTGATCGCTTTCTCTGTCAGCATATCATCAATAATCTTATCTAATGCTGCACGTTGGCTACCTTTTTTGCCCATCACAGCATTCACTTGGCTTTGTAAAATTGGTGTACCATTTACGGTCGCCACAACGCGTTCTTCTGCTTGTACTTGAGAAAACGTAAACAGACCGATCATGGCAAACAAAAGAGATTTTAACATTGATTTTTTCATTTTAGTTGTCTTAAAAAATAATAGGATAATGCTCGTTAGATTATCAATTTTATCAAAGGTTCACAATAGGCTGATCGTTATTTAGGCAATAATGCCACTTCATAACAACCATCATATTTTAATGTACGCACCTGAACTTGTTCATCACGGGAGGTCGGCACATTTTTACCTACATAGTCTGCCCGAATCGGCAATTCACGATGTCCACGATCCACTAAAATCACCAACTCAATTTTAGCTGCTCGACCAAAATCCGTTAACGCATCCATAGCGGCACGAATGGTTCTCCCGGTGAATAGAACATCATCGATCAAAATGACTTCTTTACCCTGAATATTCATATAACTGGAGGCGCCGCTATACACGGGAGTTGGATTTTCAGGTTCAACATACTCTAAGTCATCGCGGTAAAACGTGATATCCAATTCCATCATGGGAAGACTTACACCATTCAATTCTTCAATACGACGTTGAATCAATTCTGCAATTTCTGCTCCGCGACGTTTTACCCCAACTAAAATCACATTATCGAAATCTTGGTGCTTTTCAATAATTTCATGGGAAATACGTGAAATGGTGCGTAAAAATCTGTCTGCATCAATAATGATTTTTTCCATTTTATCTCTCGCTTTGTTTACATAGTCCAAGTGCGGTAAAAAAAACACTGATTTTTTGACCGCACTTTCACTGGAATATTAACCGAATTCTAGCTCTACCGCATTTTCACCAAGCAAATTCACCAATTCAGTTAGAATTTCATCCGTTGGTGTAATCGACCATTGAATCCCTAAACGCAATAACGCACGACCTTTTGCGCTTTGATAATATACGTTAATTGGTAAAGTACCGCCACTAACAGGTTCTAACATTTCTTTCAATTTCTTAATAAAACTTGGGCTAATCTGCTCCTCAGACAAACTGATAGCCAAAGATTTTGCATAACGGGAACGCGCCTCATCTAAGGTCATTAAATCCCGTACCGACATTTTTAATCCACCAGAAAAATCGTCAAAACTCACCTGACCAGATACCACTACAACCGTATCTTTTTGTAGTTTTTCGCCGAATTGGTCTAAGCTTTCGCCGAATAGGGTTAGGTCTAAACGCCCAGATCGGTCATCAATGGTTGCGATACCGATGCGATTGCCTTTTTTCGTCGTTGCGAAACGAGTTGATACCAACAAACCGGCTGCCGTGCTAATTTGCCCACGGCGATTTGGCGTGAGATCTTTTAATCTCGTAGAACTGTAATGAGAAAGCTCTTTTAAATAACGACTTACCGGATGGCTGCTTAAATACAAACCAAGGGTTTCACGCTCACCATCTAGAATTTGTTTTTCTGTGTAAGGTGGCGTATGGGCGTAAGCATTTTCCACTTCTTCGTGTGTTTCTGTCAGCACACCGAACATATCGGTTTGCCCCATGGCCTCATCTTTTGCATGCTGATCAGAGGCTTTGAGTGCATCTTCTAGATTCTTAGATAACGCCGCACGATGTGGCCCTAACTTATCAAATGCGCCAGACATAATCAGACTTTCAAAGGTACGACGGTTAATTTTCTTCAAATCAACGCGAGCACATAAATCAAATAAATCTCTGAAAATCCCACCTTCATTACGAGCGGTAATCAGTGCATCAATCGGACCTTCACCCACACCTTTAATGGCGCCAATACCGTAAACAATTTCACCATTTTCATTCACGCTGAAATGATGTTTCCCTACATTGATATCCGGTGGGGTGACTTTTAAGCCCATACGTAAACATTCATCGTACAAGCCAACAATTTTATCCGTATTATCCATTTCCGAGGTCATTACCGCAGCCATAAACTCAGCAGGGAAATGGGTTTTCAGCCAAAGGGTTTGATAAGATACTAACGCATAAGCCGCTGAGTGCGATTTATTGAAACCATAGCCGGCAAATTTTTCCACCAAGTCGAAAATCTTCATGGAAAGCTCGCCATCAACGCCGTTTTTTTCCGCACCTTCTTTAAACACAGATCGCTGTTTCGCCATTTCTTCTGGCTTTTTCTTACCCATCGCACGACGTAATAAATCCGCACCGCCAAGAGTATAACCCGCTAACACCTGAGCAATTTGCATAACTTGCTCTTGGTACAAAATAATACCGTAAGTTGGCTCTAAAATCGGTTTAAGGCTTTCATGTTGATAGTTTGCGTCAGGATAAGAGACTTCTTCTCGACCATGTTTACGGTCAATAAAGTTATCCACCATGCCCGATTGTAATGGACCAGGGCGGAATAATGCTACCAACGCGATAATATCTTCAAAACAGTCTGGCTGAAGGCGTTTAATCAAATCTTTCATCCCGCGCGATTCCAACTGGAATACGGCAGTCGTTTCAG
This sequence comes from Haemophilus sp. HMSC068C11, assembly GCF_001815355.1. Classification (GTDB taxonomy): domain Bacteria; phylum Pseudomonadota; class Gammaproteobacteria; order Enterobacterales; family Pasteurellaceae; genus Haemophilus_D. Next base: position 121,773 of record NZ_KV820351.1, on the reverse strand, counting down.
ATCGCTTCAGCAACTCAAAAGATTCGGGATCATCTAATGGAATAGCGGCAATATCGACTGGCGGTTTGCCTTCACGAGCAAGGCGGGCATTGATCATATCCAGTGCCCATTTGATAATAGTGAGTGTACGCAAACCTAAGAAGTCAAACTTCACTAAACCGGCATATTCCACATCATTTTTATCGAAGTGGGTGACCGGATGAAGACCCTCACTATCGCAATAAAGTGGTGAAAAGTCAGTAATCAAAGAAGGCGAAATTACCACACCACCTGCGTGTTTACCCGCATTTCGCGTTACCCCTTCCAGCTTACGCGCCATATCAATCAAGGCTTTGACTTCTTCATCTGAATCATATGCTGTTTGTAGTTGCGGTTCAGCCTCAAAAGCCTTGGCTAAGGTCATGCCGGGATCAGGTGGAATCATTTTCGAAATACGATCCACAAAGCCATAAGGGTGGCCTAATACGCGACCTACATCTCGAATTACCGCTTTTGCCGCCATGGTACCAAAAGTAATAATTTGTGATACCGCACCGCGACCATAGGTTTCTGCCACATGATCGATAACGCGATCCCGTCCATCCATACAGAAATCCACGTCGAAATCGGGCATGGATACACGCTCTGGATTGAGGAAACGCTCAAAAAGAAGATCGAATTCAAGGGGATCCAAATCGGTAATTTTTAGTGCATAAGCCACCAATGAACCTGCACCAGAACCACGTCCAGGCCCTACCGGAATATCATTGTCTTTTGACCACTGGATAAACTCCATAACGATTAAGAAGTAACCCGGGAAGCCCATTTGGTTGATCACATCGAGTTCGACTTGAAGACGCTCATCATATTCCAGTCGTCTTTCTGCCCGCACTTTTTCATCGGGGAATAAAAACGCCAACCGCTCTTCCAAACCTTCTTTGGATTTCATCACCAAATAGTCTTCCGTGCTCAGATCGCCTGTTGGGAATTTTGGAAGGAAATATTCACCCAAACGCAAAGTAACATTACAGCGTTGAGCAATTAATACCGTATTTTCAAGCGCAGAAGGAATATCAGCAAATAATTGGCACATCTCTTCTTCTGAGCGGAAATATTGTTGTTCGGTATAACATTTTGGACGTTTTGGGTCGTCGAGGGTATAGCCATCATGAATAGCGACTCGAATTTCGTGCGCCTCAAAATCATCAGGCTTAAGAAAGACCACATCATTGGTCGCCACAAGCGGTAAATCATGAGTTTCAGCAAGCTTTAATGCAGCTTGAATATAACGTTCTTCATCCGGACGACCCGTTCGGGAAAGAGAAAGGTAAAAATGGTCAGGAAAAAATTCTTGATAAAAACTGACCGCACTTTCAGCTTCAGAGCTATTTTCTTTAAGGAGTTTTTTCGCGATATCACCTTGTGTACCACCCGATAAAACAATTACACCTTCACGGTGTTCAATCAACCACTCCTGGTCAATATAAGGCAAGTCCACATAGCCGCGTTGATAGGCTTTTGAAAGCAGTAATGTGATGTTTTTATAGCCTTCATTGTTCTTAGCAAGTAAAGTGAGCGTAAATAACTCCTCACCGCACAACTCGCTTTTAACATGAACATCTGCGCCAATGATCGGTTTAATCCCCGAAGAAAGGGTTTCACCATAAAAACGTACCACACCACAAAAATTGGTGAAATCCGTTAATGCCAACGCGACCATATTATTTGCTGCACACGCTTTGACCAATGGTTTCACTTTCGCAATTCCATCAATCATTGAAAAATCAGTGTGCGTACGAAGATGTACAAAACGCGATTGAGTTGACATTAACAATCCCTATGTTGATAGTTAAAACGAATAAATTAAGCTTTTTTAATATCTATTTTAGCTAAGCCTTCTTTAAAAGCTAATCCATAACGTCTTGGTATTGACGCTTCAAATCTACCATTCTCTACTGTAGTTTCATAGCTGCAAACTTTAAATTCAGGCACACGAATAAAGGAATAATCAACATTGACCATAGGGGATATTTTTGAATATAACGTCCATCTTACTTTGCTCCCTTCTTCAAAAGAGGTTTTTGCATCAAAACTGCTCGCTCCCTCGCAATGCGCAATTTGGTAATTAGAATAAAACGCCCCAGGGAAAGGTTTTGCATCACAGAAATTAAATACTCTATCATGTGCGAATACATCTTGGCGAATATAGCCCCACAAGTCTTCAGCAAGAAAATCCTGATCAGCAAAATGACGAGAGTCGTAACCCTTATCAATAAAACGTTTAATTCTCGCTTCCATATCAGGAACAGCGCCAGCTTTTGCCCCCCACATCCCCGCTAAAATAAGTGCAGTGTGGGAACCTGAATCACGCATCGTATGGAATGAACGGCCACTTTCAATCCATTCAGCCACGGCTTCACCCTCTCGGTGAGAGACTACCGAATCAGCATCACGGAAGATCACATACTCAGCTTCAGGATCATTAATTGCAAGAAAACGCCACATTGCACCAGGCCATTTATTCACTGGTGAAGTAACATAAACCACTTCTGCACCATTATTTTTTAATCGCTGAATTGCTTCAGTAGAAACTGAATCATCTACATAAAAACGGCATACCCAACCAGGGAATAACATCGGAGAAACCTGTGTATTTAATACAGCCGGCTCAATATATTTAGAGTTATTACCAAATAAAGAAAATGCAATAATTCGTTTGCCATTTTTAGGTGCAGGAGCAGGGAGCATTTCCTGTGTCGGAACGGGAATAGCTTTATCTTTCAACTCAAGAGCTAAACTGCCATAAAAGCCTGAACGTTCCCAATTACCTATTCCGCCATAAGCATGTGCTAACAAATCTAAAGCCGGAATATATTGAGCATCTAATTCTAATGTTTTTAATTCCGCCTCAATGGCTTCTTCCCATTTTAATTCTTTCAAATAAACATAAGCAATTTTATGGGAATATTCAGGATTACTGGGATCAAGTAAATAAAGCATTTCAGCCAGCTTTAATGCTTCATCATATTCTGTATTTTCAATTGAGGAAACGTAAGATCGCTCTAGCGCTTTTTGTGCGTCGATACTATTCATAATCAAAATAAATTGGTCATAATTATTACGCCGGAACTATAAAAGCACCGGCGTAACGAAATTTTATATTCAAGTTTTATTATTTTCTTGCCAATGGTGGCACGAAAGTTAAACCTAAATCCCAAGGTTGTTCAATCCAAGTATTTTGTGGAATATCAATCACGTAATCATCCACTAACTCAGCACCTGCAGGTTTTGCGAATACCGTGACGAATTTTGCTTTTGGATACATTTCACGAATTGCACGAGCGGTATTGCCGGTATCTACCAAATCGTCTACCACGATCATTCCTTCACCATCACCATCTGCGCGGTGTAATACTTTTAATGCACCTTGTTCATCGTGATCATAGCTGGCAATACACACGGTTTCTACGAAACGAATATTTAATTCGCGAGCAAGTACCGCTGCTGGGAATAAACCACCACGGCTTACTGCGATGATACCTTTCCACTGAGTGGCAGGAAGTAAACGTTCCGCTAATTTGCGGGCATGCATTTGGAACATATCCCAAGTCACAACATATTTTTCGCTCATAACAAATACCTTAAACTTTGTCGCTAAATAAAAAAATTGCGGAATTTTAACCTGAAATGGCGTTTTATGCTATGATTTCCGCAAAAATTTTAATGAAAAAAGGAGTTCATTATGTCAGAAATTACCACATTACAACCGCAATTACTTTGGAAATGGTTTGATCAAATTTGTGCGATTCCACATCCTTCTCATCACGAAGATGCGCTCGCGACCTTTATTGTCAACTGGGCGAAAGAAAAACAATTTTTTGCCGAGCGTGATGAAGCCGGTAATGTATTAATTCGTAAACCTGCCACAGCAGGTATGGAAAACAGTCAACCTGTTGTGTTACAAGCACATTTAGATATGGTTCCACAAGCGAATGAAGGCAATCCACATAACTTCGCTCAAGACCCAATTCGCCCTTATATTGATGGCGATTGGGTAAAAGCACAAGGCACCACACTTGGCGCGGATAACGGTATCGGTTTAGCCTCGACCTTAGCGGTATTAGAAAGTACCGATATTGCACATCCACCACTTGAAGTGTTACTCACCATGACTGAAGAAACCGGCATGGATGGTGCCGTACACCTCCGTCGTAACTGGTTAAAATCGGAAATCTTAATTAATACCGACACTGAAGAAATTGGTGAAATCTATATTGGTTGTGCTGGTGGGGTAAATGCGAATATTGAACTACCTATTCACCGTGAAACCAATTCATTCAACCATACTTTGCAAATTAACTTAAAAGGTTTACGTGGCGGTCACTCTGGTTGTGATATTCACACCACACGTGCGAATGCAATTAAAGTATTGGCGCGTTTATTAACAAAACTTTCACAAAATCAACCGCACTTTGCCCTTGCAGAAATTCGCGGAGGCTCAATTCGTAATGCGATTCCACGTGAAGCCGCCGCAACTATTTGCTTCAATCATGATGTAAAAAGCGTAAAAAGTGCGGTCAAAAATTTTGAAGTTTTATTGAAAGATGAGCTTGCTATCGCTGAACCAAACTTAACCTTAACCGCTGAGCTAGTTGAAAATCCACAACAAACTTTCACGCTTGAAACCACTAAAAAAGTGATTAATTTGCTGAACATCTTACCAAATGGCGTAATCCGCAACAGTGATGTCATCAAAAATGTCGTGGAGAGCTCATTGAGCATTGGTATATTAAAAAACCTTGAAGATAAAATCAAAGGTACGATTCTTATTCGCTCGCTTATTGAAAGTGGTAAAGAGTATGTAGGAGAAACCTTAACTTCACTCGCTGAACTCACTGGCGCAACGGTTGAATTCTCAGGTTCTTACCCTGGTTGGAAACCGGTAAACGACACGGCAATTTTAGCCTTAATGAAAAAACATTATGCAGAAGTGCTTGGCAAAGAGCCTGAGATTAAAGTGATTCATGCGGGGCTTGAATGTGGCTTATTGAAAGAACATTATCCGAACATTGAGATGATTTCTGTAGGGCCAACTATTCGCAATGCGCATTCGCCTGATGAAAAAGTCCAAATTTCAGCAGTACAAACTTACTGGGAATTACTCACCAAAGTCTTAGCAGATATTAAATAATCCATAAATAAAAAGGGCTAAATATTACATTTAGCCCTTTATTTTTTATCTTTTATAAACTACGTAATGCTTCGATACGTTTTTCAAGCGGAGGATGGCTCATAAAGAGTTCACTACGTTTACCGTTAATCATAAAGGCATTAAGTGAACCTTCCATCTCTTGTGGCTCATGAATTTGTTGTAAACGTTGCAATGCCGCAATCATTTTTTCTTTACCAACAAGTTGTGCAGAACCTGCATCTGCGCGGTATTCGCGATAGCGTGAGAACCACATTGCGATAATGCTCGCTAAAATACCAAACAAGATTTCTAACACCATTGAGACTAAGAAGTAAATGCCTGAGCTGCGGCTTTCTTCATCACCATTACGAGAACTTGCCACCACATTAGCAATCACGCGAGATAAGAAAATTACAAAGGTATTCAATACGCCTTGTAATAAAGTCATCGTCACCATATCGCCGTTCGCGATGTGTGATATCTCATGAGCCAGTACCGCTTCTGCTTCTTCTTCCGTCATAGAGTTTAATAAGCCTGTACTAATCGCCACTAAAGAATTATTTTTTGTTGCACCCGTAGCAAAAGCATTCGCATCATTAGAATGATAAATCGCCACATCTGGCATTGGGATGCCTGCTTGTTGTGCTTGACGGCGTACCGTTTCCACTAACCAACGTTCAGCTTGATTACGTGGTTCGGTGATCACCTCTGCACCCACAGAACGCAATGCCATGGTTTTTGATAAAAATAACGAAATCAATGATCCGGCAAAACCGAAAAGCATCGCCATAATTAAAATGCCACCTGTACTATTTCCTGCAATACCGGTCACATTTAAAATAATCCCTAACACAAGCATCACAGCAAAGTTAGTGGCTAAAAATAAAAGGATTCGCATCATAATAAAGTTCCTCAATAAAATAGAAAGTAAACACTGCAATAATGGAGAATTTTTTGCAAAATTCAAGGTTTAACAAATAATTTATTGTAAATCTTCTAAGGTATTAAAATTTACAAATCGTCCTTCTTGTTCGTCAAATTGGACAGCAACCGCGCCATTTTTGTTCATAAATTGTAATAAACGACGTTCGCCTTCGTTTAAATAAGCGCGTAACGTCTCTTTAAGCTGAACGGACATCAAACAAAATGTCGGGTGTTCACGCTCTTTATCTTTTGCATAAGCCATTAAAGTGCGGTCATTTTTAACCGCACTTTTTAGTTTTTCTAATAAATTTGAAGGGAAATATGGACTATCGCAAGGCACAAAAAGTACAAAATCTGTTTTAACTTTTTCGAGTGCCGTCAACATACCACTCAACGGTCCCTGAAAATCAGGCAATTCATCTGAAAATACGGGAAAACCCCATTGTGCATATTCTGTATGGTGACGATTAGCATTGATAGAAATATCAACCACTTGAGGTTGTAAGCGTTCAATCACATGGCTAATTAATGGTTTATTTTGTAAAAGCTGTAAGCCTTTATCTGCACCATTCATCCTCCGCGCTTTTCCTCCCGCCAAAATAACCGCACTTATTGTGTATTCCATATTTTCTTATTGCCTTATTTGAAGTATGATCTAGCCTTATTTTTCTCCATTTAAAAGGAAATAGCAATGAAATGTAAGCGTTTAAATGAAGTATTGGAACTTTTACAACCTTATTGGTCTAAAGACCCAGATCTGAGCTTGTTACAAATTTTGCAAAAAATTGCTGATGAAGCAGGTTTTGATAAACCCGTAGCAGAATTATCTGATGAAGTGATTATTTATCATTTAAAAATGCACGGCACAGATAAACTTGAGCCAATCCCTGGCATCAAAAAAGATTATGAAGAAGACTTTAAAACCGCCTTGTTAAAAGCGCGTGGAATTATTAAATAAGGAAAACAAATGAAAAAAGTTTTATTTTTACTCGGTGCTTTATTTTCATTTAATGCATTCGCAGCCAACCTAGAAGAAGGCAAACAATACGTTCAAGTGAGTCAAACAGCTTCCGCACAACCGGAAGTGATTGAATTTTTCTCATTCTACTGCCCACATTGCTATGCCTTTGAAATGGAATACCACATTCCAAAACAAGTTGCAGAAGGCTTGCCACAAGGCACTGAATTTAAACAATATCACGTCAACTTCTTAGGTCGTCAATCTGAAAACCTCACTCGTGCATGGGCATTAGCGATGGCACTTGGTGCAGAAAGCAAAGTAAAAGCGCCTTTATTTGAAGCGGCACAACAAGATAAATTAAGCTCAATGGACGATATTCGCAAAATCTTCATTGACAACGGTGTTACAGCTGAACAATTTGATAACAACATCAACAGCTTTGCTGTAAACGGTTTAGTGAATAAACAAGTAAATGCAGCGGAACAGTTTCAAGTACGTGGCGTACCTGATTTCTATGTCAATGGCAAATATCGTGTAAACCCTGAAGGCTTAAATTACGACGATTTCGTCAAAGATTATGTAGAAACCGTGAAAGGTTTATTGCAAAAATAAAAAAAAATTGGTTTAATGCCTGCCGTTTTTAAATATAAAGAAGAGAGATGATTATGGCTGCTAGTTTCAGTGTTACTCGTCGTTTTTTTGACGACAAAAACTACCCACGCGGATTTTCCCGTCACGGTGATTATACAATCAAAGAATCCCAAGTATTAGAGCAATATGGTCAAGCGTTTAAAGCATTAGATTCAGGCGAGCGCAAGCCAGCGACAAAAGAAGAAAAAGAATTTGTTGCATTTTGCCGTGGTGAACGTGCACCAGAAACTTTCTTCGAAAAAACCTGGAATAAATATCGTACTCGCATTAACACAACAAAACGTGTTTACACCTTATCAGGTGATGTGAGCGAAGCGGCTTCTGGCGGCGAAGATTATTCTGGCGAATAATACATTTTAAAAGGCAGGCTGAAGCTTGCCTTTTGCTTTTTTACTCAATCCCCATGCTTGCCAAGGGCTGTGGGATATTTATCATTCAAACGTGAACATCAATGCAACTACCCATTTCCCAATATACCGAACTCCTGCAAAAAAAGACTGAAAAGCTGACCGCACTTTTGCAGCCCTTTAACGCCCCAGAAATAGCTGTGTTTGATTCGCCGACTAGCCATTATCGGATGCGTGCAGAATTTCGTATTTGGCATGATAAAGGCGATTTTTATCACATCATGTTTGATCAAAGCACCTTGCAACGTTATCGAGTGGATGAATTCCCAATTGCCAGCGAACTGATCAATCGCATGATGAAAACCTTACTGCCATTGTTAAAAACGCAGGAAGTATTACATAAAAAACTGTTTCAAATTGATTATTTGAGCACGCTCAGCAATAAGATCATTGTGAGTCTGCTTTACCACAAACAACTCACGGAAGAATGGCAAAGCGCTGCAGCAAACCTAAAAGGTGAATTACAACAACTTGGTTTTGATGTGCAGCTGATTGGTCGTGCGAGTAAACAAAAAATCTGTTTAGAGCAGGATTTTGTCGATGAAGTGTTACCAGTGAAAGGGCGTAATTATGTTTATCGCCAAGTGGAAAACAGCTTCACTCAGCCAAATGCCGCGGTGAATTGCAAGATGTTGGAATGGGCGATTGATTGCACCCAAGGTTCTCAAGGGGATTTATTGGAACTGTATTGTGGTAACGGTAATTTCTCCATCGCCCTTGCACAAAACTTCCGAAAAGTCCTTGCTACCGAAATTGCCAAGCCATCAGTGGCTGCCGCACAATTTAATATTGCGGAAAATGGTATAGATAATCTACAAATTATCCGTATGTCAGCAGAAGAGTTTACTCAAGCAATGAATGGCATCCGTGAATTTAATCGCTTAAAAGGCATTGATTTAAAAGCCTATCAATGCAATACAATTTTTGTGGATCCACCACGAGCAGGGCTTGACCCTGACACGGTAAAACTGGTGCAGAATTACGATCGTATTTTGTATATTTCCTGCAATCCTCATACCCTTTGTGAGAATTTGCAAACCCTAAGCCAAACTCACCGCATTGAAAAAGCGGCGCTGTTTGATCAATTCCCTTACACAGATCATATGGAAAGCGGCGTATGGCTGGTGAGAAAATAAAAATTCAACTGCTTGCCGAAGCGGGAACATTGTCAGAATTGACCGCACTTTGTTCCCCTCTTGGTATCGAGCATTGTACTGAAAGTCCACTTGCATTGGTGCGAACAGAAACCCATCTTGCCCTGCGTAAACTAGACGAGCCTAAGCTGGGCGATGTGTTTGTAGATTTCGTAGCTGGTGCGATGGCGCATCGTCGTAAATTTGGCGGTGGACGTGGCGAAGCTATTGCCAAAGCTGTAGGCATTAAGGGAACTGTATTACCTTCCGTGATTGATGCCACCGCAGGACTTGGTCGAGATGCCTTTGTTTTAGCTTCTATCGGTTGCCAAGTGCGCTTAGTAGAACGTCATCCAGTGGTATATTTACTGTTACAGGATGGGCTCAACCGCGCCTATCAGGATGTAGAAATAGGCGAAATAATGCAAAAAAATATGCAATTACTAGATGTTCATCATATTGCCGAACTCAATCCGCAAACCGAGAGTGCCGATGTGGTGTATTTGGATCCAATGTATCCACATAAGCAAAAATCCGCATTAGTAAAAAAAGAAATGCGTGTATTCCAACATTTGGTTGGTGCCGATTTGGATGCCGATGAGCTCTTGACACCTGCGTTACAATTAGCCCGTAAACGTGTGGTGGTAAAACGTCCTGATTATGCCGAATTTTTAGCGCAAAAATCGCCCCATGTTAGTCGTGAAACCAAAAATCACCGCTTTGATATTTATATGGGAGAAGCAAAATGCTAAAAGAAAGTGCCGTTGTGATGAGCTATGATGCGGAAACAGGCCTTGCTAAAGTGAAATGTCAATCACAAAGCGCCTGTGGGGCTTGTTCGGCTAGAGAAGCCTGTGGAACAGCGTCTCTTTCTGAACTCAATGGCAAGCGAGGCGAGCATATCTTCACACTCGAAACCATTACGCCACTACGTACAGGTCAAATGGTAGAAATCGGTCTAGAAGAAAAATCCATGCTTCTCTCCGCACTATTAATGTATATCGCGCCACTTTTCACGCTATTAGTTGCAACATTACTTTCTAGCTATATCAGTGAAAATGAACTTATCCGTGCGATTTTAATCTTTATGTTGACCGCTCTTTCCTTTGTGATGGTTAAACGATATACCCACAAACTCGGCCAACAAACGGAATTTCAGCCTGTTTTGTTGAGAGTGTTGTCCTAAATAAAAAGAGCGGTTGAAAACAATTAAATTTTCAACCGCTCTTTTATACTTTAAGCTTATTACTACTCGAAAGAGCCTACATGAAGATGTAGGCTTTTCTTTTTTAATTAAGCTTGAGATTTTTTAAGGTCAAATTTGTAAGAAACAAAACCATACAATGTCCAACCGATAAAGGTCACAATTGAACCGTATAACATCGCTTGTTCACCCGCAGCATAAAGCGCATAGATACTATAGACTGAACCAATAAAGGCAACAAGAACAGTTTTTTTGTATTTTTGGTAAGGAACATTTTCAGTTTTCAACAATACGGGAAGTGCTGCCATTGAGAGCAAGTATGGAATAACGTTTGTTACTACCGCTAGGTCCACCAACACATTGAATTGTTTATTTAATGATGGGCTGATTGTCATTAATGATAGTAATGTTTGTAACGCAGTGATGGTTACCATACCAACGATAGGTGCATCTTTGCTAGTAACTTTTTTGAAGAATGCTGGGAAATAACCTTCTTCCGCTGAAGATTTGAATACTTGAGCAATAGTGAACTGCCAACCTAATAATGAACCGAAACAAGACATCACCATTAAGCCCATGATCACTTTACCGATTGTTTCATCAAACATATGAGCAAAGGCTAAACCGAACGGTGCAGTTGAGTTAGCAAGTTCAAGGTTAGGAACAATACCTGCGATCACGTTAGTTGAAACGATATAAATTACCGCTGCACCTAAAGTACCACCAAGTACCGCGATTGGTACGTTTTTCTCTGGATTTTCAACCGCATCAGAGTTCGCACAAGCAGACTCTAACCCTAAGAATGCCCATAATGTCATTGAAATAGATACACCGATCGCTTCAAAAGTAGGCACGTTGTGTGGGTTCCAAGAATTTACATACATTGAACCATCAAACCATTTCCAACCGATGATTGAAATACCCACCACAGGAATAATTACACCCCAAATGGTGAATGAACTGATGTTACCCGTAATTCTTGCGCCACCGAAGTTAAGAACAGTCGCAAGCCAAAGAGTGAAGATCGTCCATAATGCGATAGAAAGTGGAGAAAGGGTTGCACCGAGGAACTCTGAACCATAACCTACAGCAGAAATCGCAATCGCAGTATTCGCAATAACTAACGACACACCATAAGTATAGTTCGCCATGAAGTTACCAGCTTTACCGAAAGAGTATTCGGCATAGCCACCCATACCACCGGATTTTCTACTAAACATACCGCATTGTGCGAATGCATAAGCTAAGGCTGTTGAACCAACTGCGGTTACAAGCCAAGAAACGATAGAAATAGTCCCAATTTCGGCTAATTTGGTCGGTAACATAATGATACCTGAACCCATCATATTAACCATGGTCAGAATGGTGAGTTGAACCACACCAATTTTATTACTTTTAGCACTCATAATTTATACTCCTACAAGTGCGGTCAAAAAATCAGATGTTTTTAACCGCACTTTTTTTGTTTGTGCTGAGAGGGTTATGAGGGAAAACCTCATAACCACACTTTATTAATAGTCAGTTAAAACATAGCCATATGCACGAGTACGTCCATCAGGGTCTTTTTGTAAGTAAACCCCTTGGATTTCTGGTGCAAAGCCAGGTAATGTGTTGATACCTTCTTCTAATGCAAGGAAGTATTTTTGTGCAGTTGAACTCCATCTTTCTCCTGGAACCACACATAACACACCTGGAGGATAAGGTAACGCACCTTCCGCAGCCACACGACCAACAATATCTGTTAATGGAACAAGTTCAACTTTGTTACGAACGAATTCAATATTCGCATCGTGTGGATTTAACGCATATTCCGGTAATGTTGCTTTGCGGAATAGGTCTTTTTGAAGTTGTTTTACATTACGGCTTACATAAAGGTCATGCATTTCTTGGCATAATTGACGGATGGTATAGCCTTTGTAACGGTCTTCATTGTTTTTATACACAGTTGGCAATACATCTTTTAATAAAGAGTCTTGTTTAATGTGTTTTTCAAACAAGGCGATTTGAGCAACCAAAGTTTGCATTTTGGTGAGGGTTTCTGCCGGAGTGAGCAAGAATAAGATTGAGTTCAAGTCACATTTTTCCGGAATAATACCGTTTTCACGTAAGTAGTTAGCAAGAATAGTTGCTGGTACACCAAATTTTTCATATTCGCCTGTTTCTAAGCTAATACCTGGAGTGGTAAGCAAGAATTTACATGGGTCAACGAAATATTGTTCGTCAGCATAGCCTTCAAATTTATGCCATGTATCTGTTGGGTGGAATTTGAAGAATTCGAGATTAGTTGCGATTTCTTCTGTGTCATAATCTTGCCATTTTTTACCTTTAATTGTGGTTGGAATAAATGGACGAATTAATTCACAGTGATTTAATACTAATTTACGTGCTTCGATACCGACTTTCACACATTCATGCCATAAACGACGACCTGCTTCACTACCTTGAATTTTCGCATTCACATCTAATGCCGCAAATAATGGATAGAACGGACTGGTTGACGCATGTAACATAAAGGCATTATTGAAACGTTTGTGGTTTACATAACGATCTTGACCTTTAATGTGTTTATCTTTTTTGTGAATTTGTGAAGTTTGTGAGAAACCTGCTTGTTGTTTATGAACAGATTGAGTCACTAAAATACCAGGGTCATTTTCATTTAATTCAAGCAATAATGGAGAGCAGTCTTTCATCATTGGAATGAATTGTTCATAACCTACCCATGCAGAGTCGAATAAGATGTAGTCACAAAGATGACCAATTTTATCTACCACTTGACGTGCGTTATAAATTGTACCGTCATAAGTACCTAATTGAATAACGGCTAAACGGAATGGACGTTTTTGGTTTAATTTTTCAGGTGCAACTTCTTTAATTAATGATTTCAAATAATCTTCTTCGAAGCAGTGACTATCGATACCACCAATAAAACCAAATGGGTTACGAGCAGTTTCTAAGTAAATTGGGGTTGCACCCGCTTGAATTAATGCACCATGGTGGTTTGATTTATGGTTATTACGGTCAAATAACACTAAATCGCCCGGAGCAAGTACTGCGTTTAATGCAACTTTATTTGAAGAAGATGTACCATTTAATACGAAGTAAGTTTTATCTGCATTGAATACTTGAGCAGCATATTTTTGTGCATCACAAGCTGCACCTTCGTGAATTAACAAGTCACCTAATTTCACGTCAGCATTACAAATATCTGAACGGAAAATGTTTTCACCATAGAAGTCATAAAGGAAACGACCTGCTGGGTGTTTACGGTAGTATTGACCACCTTGATGTCCCGGACAGTCAAAAGCAATATTACCCATTTCTACATATTCACTTAACATTTTGAAGAATGGAGGTAACATTTTTTCTTCATAAAATCTTGCAGCAGTTTCGATTTGACGGCTATAAAGCTTAATGTCATAACCATTTAAATCTTGAATATGATAAATAGCATCATAGAATTTCGGATCAACTTGTTCTTCTTCTGTTTGAACAACAAATACTGGGATACCAAAATTTGTTGCTTGAATACGTTCAAGGTATTCACCTACATCCCCTGATGTCAACACAATAGCGGCAACATCAGTAAAGTCTGTTTTGGTAATTTCAACTAATTCTCTATTTGTAGAGAAATATTGTTCAACTTTTGGACTATATGCAATTTTTAAGTTTGGCATAATAAACTCCTTTTATTTATTTTTTTGACGTAAAGTTACCCTGCGTTATTAAAATTAATAACGCAATAGATTTATTTAGAATAAAACAACCCGCTCTAGTTTTTTATATGAAAAAACTAAAGTAAGAATTTTTTATTTTAAATTAAATAAGATTAAGTTAATTTCACAAAATATTTCTTGCCTGTTCTAGACAATACAAAAATATTCAGAAATTAATCTGTGGAGACTCTCTAAACAGAGAGAACAACTCTGTTTAGAGAGCCGTGTTGGATGGTTTGTTTTGAGAAGCAAATACTGAATATGAGAAGCAAGAGCGATGCGATGGCATCATAATATGGCGTGTACGACGGATATGCGCCATCAAAGAACGACCTTTTATCGGATTAAACCGTAAAAGTCTCAATACTTTCGTATGGACGTATCTGTGTATATATGTACGAAGTAGCATAGAAAAATTTCCTCTTTCTATCTAAACTAACCTTTGGTGGGTATATTCTCTGCTTGTGTAAATATCATGTCAATAATATTTTTCAAAAAATGTGATCATAATCAAAAAATAACATAAAATTTCACATAAATAATAAAAAATCACAACGAACAACTTAAGAATTCATTCAAAATTTAGAATTAAAAAAACGGTACACATTTTATCTAATGTTCAATACTAAGCTAAACTTGAAACTATTACCGCTTTAATCGTATGCATACGGTTTTCTGCTTGCTCAAAGGCAATATTCATCGGTGATTCAAACACCTCTTCAGTCACTTCAATACCGTTTGCTAATTCAGGATACTTTTCAGCAATTTGGCGACCCACTTTAGTTTCACTATTGTGGAATGCAGGCAAACAGTGCATGAATTTTACTTTTGGATTACCTGTACGCATCATGAGTTCAGGCGTTACTTGATAAGGAAGCAATAGCTTAATGCGTTCTCCCCAAGCTTCTAATGGCTCCCCCATTGAAACCCAAACATCCGTATGCACAAAATCAACACCGCTTACAGCTTTATCGATATCTTCCGTTACAGTAATCCGCGCACCGCTTTCTTTAGCAAAACTTTCACACATCTCAACAAAACTTGCTTCAGGTAATAAAGCTTTTGGGCCGCAAATACGCACACCCATCCCCAGTTTTGCTCCAATCAGTAAAAGAGAATTCCCCATGTTATTGCGTGCATCACCAATATACACATAACTAATTTGACGAAGTGGCTTGTCACAATGTTCAATCATCGTGAGAACATCCGCGAGCATTTGTGTAGGATGAAACTCATCCGTTAAACCATTAAACACCGGCACACCTGCATAATCCGCAAGTTCTTGCACGGTACTTTGTTTAAAGCCCCGATATTCAATCGCATCATACATTCTCCCAAGAACTCGAGCTGTATCCTTCATGCTTTCTTTATGTCCAATCTGAGATGAATTTGGATCAATGTAAGTCACTCTAGCACCTTGATCATAAGCAGCTACTTCAAAAGCACAACGAGTACGAGTTGAGGTTTTTTCAAAAATGAGTGCAATATTTTTACCTTTAAGTTGTTGCTGCTCTGTCCCTGCATATTTAGCTCGTTTCAAATCACGGGATAAATCTAACAAATAATTAATTTCGCGTTCTGAATGATGAACAAGACTCAATAGATGTCTATTTTTAAGATTAAAAGCCATAGCGATCTCCTTATCGGATGCCATCAATAAATGGCTACCTTACTGTGAATGAAGTGATTTTTAGCGGATTGGATACCCTATTTTTGTCCCAAACGTGAAGTTTTGCAACCAAATTCAATCCCTTATTTTGTGATGCATATCACACTTCATTTCATAACTTTATATTGCGCTTTCTTTATATATAAAAGAGCTTTAAAATCTTGCCGATTCTTATACAACAGGAGCTCATATGATCAACAGAAGAAATTTCATCCAACTTGGCGCAAGCAGCATTTTAGCGTTAAGTGCGAGCCGTTTTGCTTTTGCGAAAAGCGACACACAAGTCGATTTACGTATTGTGGCAACAACCGATATTCACAGTTTTTTAACTGACTTCGATTACTACAAAGATGCACCGACTGAGAAATTCGGTTTTACCCGTGCAGCAAGCTTGATTCGTCAAGCACGTCAAGAGGTGAAAAACAGCGTTTTAGTTGATAACGGTGACTTAATTCAAGGTAACCCAATTGCTGACTATCAAGCAGCTAAAGGTTACAAAGAAGGTAAACCAAACCCAGCTGTAGATTGCTTAAATGCGATGCACTATGAAGTAGGGACATTAGGTAACCACGAGTTTAACTATGGCTTAGATTATTTAGCCGATGCGATCAAACAAGCGAAATTCCCAATCATCAATGCTAACGTAGTGAAAGTCGGTACTGAAGAGCCCTATTTCACACCTTATGTGATTCAAACCAAAGAAGTTGTGGATAGCCAAGGTAAAACGCATAAACTAAACATCGGTTATATCGGTTTTGTGCCACCACAAATTATGGTGTGGGATAAAGCAAATTTACAAGGCAAAGTTGAAACGCGCGATATCGTAAAAACTGCACAAAAATATGTGCCAGAAATGAAACAAAAAGGTGCAGATATTATTGTGGCACTTGCGCACACAGGCCCATCTGACGAGCCATATCAAGAAGGTGCAGAAAACTCAGCATTCTACCTTGCTGATGTACCACACATTGATGCGATTGTTTTCGGTCACTCTCACCGTTTATTCCCGAATAAAGAGTTCGCTAAATCACCAAATGCGGATATTGCTAAAGGTACTGTGAAAGGCGTTCCTGAAAGTATGGCAGGCTACTGGGCAAACAACATCAGCGTAATCGACTTAACCCTTGCTCAACACAACGGCAAATGGTTAGTAGCTGATGGTAAAGCGGCACTTCGCCCAATTTACGATGCAGAAAATAAAAAAGCGACCACAGAAAGTGATGCAGAATTAACCGCACTTTTAAAACCTGTGCATGAAGCCACCCGTGAATTTGTGGCACAGCCAATCGGTAAAGCGACCGATAACATGTACAGCTACTTAGCCTTAGTGCAAGATGACCCAACTATTCAAATTGTGAACCAAGCACAAAAAGCTTACGTTGAAAAAGTGGCTCCAAGTGTTGCTGCAATGGCGGGTTTACCAATTTTAAGTGCAGGCGCACCATTTAAAGCAGGTGGCCGTAAAAATGACCCTACTGGCTATACAGAAGTGAACAAAGGTGAATTAACCTTCCGTAACGCAGCAGACTTATACCTCTATCCAAATACGTTAGTTGTGGTGAAAGCAACCGGTGAAGAATTGAAAGAATGGTTAGAATGTAGTGCAGGTATGTTTAAACAAATCGACCCTACAAGCGACAAACCACAATCTTTACTTGATTGGGAAGGTTTCCGTACTTATAACTACGATGTGATTGACGGCGTAAATTATGAATTCGACCTTACTCAACCAGCGCGTTATGACGGTGAATGCAAATTGATTAACCCGAATTCACACCGTGTGGTGAATTTAACTTACCAAGGTAAACCGGTTGATCCAAAAGCAGAATTTTTAATTGCGACTAATAACTATCGTGCTTACGGTAATAAATTCCCAGGCACAGGCGATGCACACATTGTTTACGCTTCTCCTGATGAAAACCGCCAAATCCTTGCGGATTACATCAAAGCAGAAAGCGAAAAACATGGCCATGTAAACCCAAGTGCGGATAAAAACTGGCGTTTTGCACCGATTAAAGGTAACGATAAATTAGACGTGCGTTTTGAAACCTCGCCAAGCGAACAAGCAGCGAAATTCATTCAAGACAATGCACAATATCCAATGAAAAAAGTCGGCACCGATGAAGTTGGCTTTGCGGTATATCAAATCGATTTATCGAAATAACAAAAAAAGGGCGTGCTCAGCACGCCCTACTTATTTCAAAGTGCGGTCAATTTTGACCTTATTTTTCTTCTTTTGGAAGTCTGATTAAAGCAAAGATCAAGCCGCCCCAAATAATCAAAAGCGACACAATCATCATTGTAAGTGCAATACCTGTCATCTTTATTCTCCTTTTTCTTCAAGATTGAGGTTCTCTTCATTTTTCCATTTTAAACGAGAAAGAATGAACGAAACGACTACAAGCAAAATTGCCATACCCCAACCAAAGGTATTTACGAACCAACTTGGATAACCTTCATAACCTTCTGTAAATACCTTCGCACCTTCACTCAATAACATAAAGGCAAGAATACCCGTGGTGATTACAATGCATAAACGCCATAGGAAACCGACTTTGAATGAAGAGCTTTCATTTAAGTGCTTACCTAATAAGCCAAGTTTTTCATTTGCTACAATCACAATTAATGAAACAAATGCTACCGCTACAATACCAAAGTAGTTTACGAATTTATCCAACACATCAAGCATTGGTAGGCCTGTTGTGGTACCGAATAAAATTACTGACACCACCATCATTGGTAAACCCACAATAAAGGTCGCTTTTGCTCGGCGTAAACGGAGCTTATCTTGAATAGCTGAAATGATTACTTCAATAACAGAGATAAATGAAGTTAATGCCGCAAAGGTTAATGAACCGAAGAACAATACCCCTAACACTTCACCAAATGGTGCTTTATTAATGATGGTTGGGAATGCAAAGAAGGCTAAACCAATACCGCCTTTTGCCACCTCACTCACTTCAACGCCTTGTGCTGCTGCGATAAAGCCTAATGCTGCAAATACACCGATACCTGCAAGCACTTCAAAGCTTGAGTTCGCAAAGCCAACAACTAAACCACTTCCTGTTAAATCAGAATCTTTTTTCAGGTAAGACGCATAAGTGATCATAATCCCGAAACAAATAGAAAGAGAGAAGAAGATTTGACCGTAAGCCGCAATCCACACACTTGGGTTAGACAATTTAGACCAGTCTGGGGTAAATAACGCATTCAAGCCTTTTTCTGCACCCGGTAGGAATAAAGAATAAACAACCAACGCCACAAACATCACCACTAAAACAGGCATTAAGATGTCTGAAGATTTAGAAATCCCTTTTTTAATACCTAAAGAAAGTACGCCTAATGCGACTAACCATACTGCGATTAACGGGCCTGTCACCATGCCAACAAACTCAAAGCTCACACCATTAGCGATATCGCCCATTTTTAAGAATTCGTGTAGGAAGAAATCAATTGGTTTATCTCCCCAGGCAGAATTAAGTGAGAAGTAGGTGTAGCTTGCCGCCCAACCTAATACTACTGCGTAGTAAAGACCGATGATAACGTTCACCATCACCTGCCACCAACCAAACACTTCAAAGTGCGGGTTAAAACGACGATAAGAAAGTGGTGCACCACCACGATGGCGATGACCGATTGCGTAATCTAAGAAAAGCAATGGAATACCAGCGGTTAAAAGTGCAATAAGATAAGGGATAATAAATGCACCGCCCCCGTTTTCATAAGTGGTGTAAGGGAAACGCCAAATGTTTCCTAAACCAACAGCGGATCCAATTGCCGCCATAATAAATGCTTTCCGACCAGAGAAGGTCTCACGCTTTGCGTTTGACTGCGTCATATTAAGTTCCTTTTTAATGAAGAAAGATTTCAATATAATGAATTCTAAAACCGAGTCAAGGACTTGGTTAAAAGAGCGGTTAAAAATAGTGAATTTTTTTTAAAATTTACTGTCTAAAGGTCAAATTTAATCTCTATTAACAACCAAAAGGAAACATTTATGGATATCAACAGCATTTTAAATCAAGTTTTAAATGTCGCTAAAAACTCTGCAAGCAAACTTGAAACCGGCAACCAAACTATCGACTCTATTACAAAAGTAGGTGGTGGTGCAGCGTTAGGCGGTATCTTATCGATGATTTTAGGCCGTAGCGGTGGTGCAAGCTTAGCAAAATTAGGCTCACTTGCCGTTTTAGGTAACCTTGCTTATCAAGCTTACCAAAACTATCAAAAATCCCAACAAAGCAGCCAACCAAACATCTCAGAAAATGCGTTTGATGTATTAAATTCATCAAGCCATGTTGATGCGGGTGAATTAATTTTACGCACCATGATCGCCGCAGCGGCAGCAGATGGTGAAATTACTGAAGATGAAAAACAAACTATTGCAAACGAAGCAGGTAACAACCCTGAATTAGCACAATGGCTTGCACAAGAAATCCAAAATCCAATTTCTATCAATGAAATTGCACGTCTTGTAGGTAACGATACTGCACTTGCAAGCAATGTGTACTTAGCGGCTCGTTTAGTAAGCAAAGATTTATCTCGCAAAGAAATCATTTTCTTAGCAGACTTAGCAAAAGCGTTAGGCTTAGACGATGCACTTGTGGAACAATTAGAAAAACAAGCAGGCTTCTAATTTTATGCAAAGAAAACATCATGTTTTCTGACCGCACTTTTCATTCAAAAACACGATAATGTTTGTTATCGTGTTTTTTTCATTGGTTTTTTCGCGAAAACCTAACCAAAGGCGAAAAATTCCGCTACAATGCTGAACTTCAGTGTTTATAAAATTATTCAATAATCATAAAAACGGGAAGCAACATGACAGGCGCACAACTCATTATCCAATGTTTAAAAGCGCATGGCGTAACCGATCTTTTCGGCTACCCAGGCGGGGCAATCATGCCAACCTATGATGCCATCTATGACTCAGGTCTTGACCATCTCCTTTGTCGTAATGAACAAGGTGCTGCAATAGCCGCGATTGGTTATGCGCGCTCTACAGGCAAAGTCGGCGTTTGTGTGGCAACCTCTGGTCCGGGTGCAACCAATTTAATTACCGGTTTAGGCGATGCCTTTGCTGATTCTGTGCCAATCGTGGCATTTACTGGTCAAGTGGCTGCCCCTCTTATCGGTACCGATGCTTTCCAAGAAGCCGATGTTTTAGGTTTATCTCTTGCTTGCACCAAACACAGCTACATTGTGCAATCCATTGAAGAACTCCCCGAAATTATTGCCTCTGCTTTCCAAATTGCACAAACTGGCAGACCTGGCCCTGTGTTAATTGATGTGCCTCGTAACATCCAAGTTGGCGATGTACCAGAACATATCAAACCCATTGTAAAACCTGTCGTAAAACCGACCGTACTTTCAGAATTAAAATTAGCGGAAGCAAAAGCGTTATTGTCTCAAGCGAAAAAACCCGTGCTTTATGTTGGTGGTGGCGTAGGTATGGCAAACGCAACGCAAGCGGTCAGAAAATTCCTACAAATTACCAAAATGCCGTCTGTTTCGACATTAAAAGGTTTAGGCTCAATTGACCCGACAGATCCCGTTTATATGGGCATGATTGGTATGCACGGCACAAGACCAGCAAACATTGCCGTGCACGAATGTGATTTATTGTTAGTGTGCGGTGCACGTTTTGACGACCGCGTGACAGGTAAATTAGACAGTTTTGCGCCACAAGCTAAAGTCATTCATTGTGATATTGATGCGGCAGAAATCAACAAACTCCGTGTGGCAAATGTTGCCCTTCAAGGTGATTTAATTCAAGCTTTAGAGGCTTTAAGTATCCCGCTTGCGATTGATGATTGGCGTGCGCATATTCAAGCGCTGAAAGCCAAACTCGACTTCACTTATATCGACAATGCAGGCAACCGACCTATTGACCCTTGGTCATTGCTCAACACACTTTCACAGCGTAAACCTCAAAATGCCGTGATTTGTACTGATGTGGGCCAACACCAAATGTGGTCTGCGCAACATATGCGCCATTTCGCACCAGAAAACTATATTACCTCTGCGGGCTTCGGCACCATGGGATTTGGTTTACCTGCAGCGGTAGGTGCGAAAAAAGCACGTCCTCATGATGAAGTGATTTTGGTAACAGGCGATGGTTCATTGATGATGAATATCCAAGAATTAGGTTCAATCAAACGCGGTAAATTGCCAGTAAAAATTTTGCTGTTAGATAACCAACGTCTTGGTATGGTGCGTCAATGGCAAGACCTTTTCTGGAATAAACGCCGTTCAGAAACCATTCTAGAAGATAACCCTGATTTCGTGATGTTAGCGAAAGCCTTTGATATTCCAGCTGAACGCATTGAGCGCGCTGATGATGTAGATGCGGCACTTAATCGTTTATTAAATAGTGAAACGGCCTATTTATTGCAAGTATGCATTCCACCGGAGGAGTGCGTATGGCCGTTAGTCCCACCAGGTGCGTGTAATGCCGATATGTTGGAGGAAATTTAAGATGAACCAATATACTTTTGAATTGAGTGCTCAACATCGCCCAGAGGTTTTAGAACGAGTATTACGCGTTATTCGTTTACGTGGTTTTACTGTGACCAATATGGAAATGACATTGGTAGACACCCAAGTGCAGTTAAAAATCACTGTAAAATCTGACCGCACTTTTGATTTGTTGGTGAATCAGTTAACAAAATTGCCGGATGTTTTAAATATTATTTAAAAAGGAAGACATTATGACTAAATTTTTTAAATCATTTTTAACCGTATCAGGATTAATATTCGCAACTTCATCACAAGCTGCTTATGCTCTCACTTATTTGCAAAACTATACAGGCTATATGACAACACTCTCAATTCATAATACAAAAGAGCAGTGTGAAAAGGCCAAAGAAAATTTTCAAAAAGAATTTGAAGGACAATACGATACCAAACAAATGGTTTATAAGTGCGTAGATATAGCTAATGGAGCAATTTAATTTAAATATGGTTAAAAATTTTTAATCGGTAGGCTATTTATCTAAATAATTGCATTTATAAACTTAATTTTATCGAATAATTTCTTCGTATTATCTTCTGCCAAATCTCCCCTACCCCTCTTTGCTAAAGAGGGGATTCAAATGGGATAAAATTTGATATTAGCGTTAATAATTTAGTGTCGCTAAAATGAAAGTGAGAAAATTGTTGCTCATTAACTAAAGATTTCCCCCTCTTTAGCAAAGAGGGGTAGGGGAGATTTGGCAGTATTCATTAACGAAGAAATTGAATAAATAACGAACTTTAACAGAAATTTACTTGGAGAGATTATTTATGCCAAAACTACGTTCAGCGACCAGTACTCAGGGTCGTAATATGGCGGGTGCACGTGCCTTATGGCGTGCAACAGGGATGAAAGAAAATGACTTTGGTAAACCGATTATTGCGGTGGTGAACTCATTCACTCAATTTGTACCAGGGCATGTTCATTTAAAAGATATGGGTCAACTAGTCGCAGCTGAAATTGAAAAAGCTGGCGGCGTGGCAAAAGAATTCAATACTATCGCAGTAGATGATGGTATCGCGATGGGTCACGGTGGGATGCTTTATTCCTTACCAAGCCGTGATTTAATCGCAGACAGCGTAGAATATATGGTTAATGCTCACTGTGCTGATGCGATGGTGTGTATTTCCAACTGTGACAAAATCACCCCGGGAATGTTGATGGCAGCAATGCGTTTAAACATTCCAACCATATTCGTTTCAGGCGGTCCGATGGAAGCGGGTAAAACCAAACTTTCCGACCAGCTCATCAAATTAGACTTAATTGATGCCATGATCCAAAGCGCCGATGTGAATGTCAGCGATAAAGATGTTGATGCCATTGAGCGTAGCGCTTGCCCAACCTGTGGTTCTTGCTCAGGGATGTTTACTGCTAACTCAATGAACTGCTTAACCGAAGCCTTAGGTTTATCTTTACCAGGCAATGGCTCGATGTTGGCGACCCATGCTGACCGTAAAGAATTATTCTTACAAGCAGGTCGTCAAATTGTTGAGCTTTGCAAACGCTATTACGAGCAAGACGATGAAAGCGTATTACCACGTTCAATTGGCACCTTTGAAGCCTTTGAAAATGCAATGAGTTTAGATATTGCGATGGGTGGTTCAAGTAATACCGTTTTACACTTATTAGCGGCTGCTCAAGAAGCGGGTGTAGATTTCAAAATGGCAGATATTGACCGATTATCACGCGTTGTGCCTTGCTTAAGCAAAATCGCACCAAACACCAATAAATACCACATGGAAGATGTACACCGTGCAGGTGGCATTATGGGTTTATTAGGTGAATTAGATCGCGCAGGATTAATCCATCGCAACACCAAAACCGTGTTAGGAACAACACTAGAAGAACAATTAAATCAATACGATATCATTCGTAATAAAGATGAAGAATTACACAAATTCTTCCGTGCAGGTCCTGCAGGTATTCGCACCACGCAAGCCTTTTCACAAGATTGCCGTTGGGATAGCGTAGATGATGACCGTGTAGGTGGTTGTATTCGTAATAAAGAAAATGCGATTTCTCAAGAAGGTGGCCTAGCCGTATTATTTGGTAACATCGCTAAAGATGGCTGTATCGTAAAAACGGCAGGTGTGGATGAATCTATCTGGAAATTCACTGGCCGTGCAATCGTATTTGAAAGCCAAGAAGATGCGGTAGCCGGCATTTTAGGCGGTAAAGTGAAAGAAGGCCATGTGGTAGTCATCCGCTACGAAGGTCCAAAAGGCGGCCCAGGTATGCAAGAAATGTTATACCCAACCAGCTATTTAAAATCGATGGGCTTAGGTAAAAAATGTGCTTTATTAACAGATGGTCGTTTCTCTGGCGGTACATCTGGTTTATCTATTGGTCACGCTTCTCCTGAAGCAGCTTCTGGCGGTGCGATCGGCTTAGTACATGATGATGATATTATCGAAATCGATATTCCAAATCGCGCGATTAATCTCAAAATCAGCGATGAAGAATTAGCAAAACGCCGTACCGAGCAAGATGCCAAAGGCTGGCAACCAGCTAACCGTGAACGTGAAGTGTCTTTTGCATTAAAAGTATTCGGTCACTTCGCAACTTCTGCGGATAAAGGTGCTGTGCGTGATAAAAGTCTATTAAAATAATCTCTAATCATTCCTCCTCTCTTTTATGAGGGGAGGATAAAAATAAAGAAAAAATTAACCGCACTTCATCATAAATAACAAATATCATGAAAAACCTACTCACCAATCCTCAACCCTCTCAATCGGATTACATTAACGCGATTGTCAAACTTGGCTCCAGAGTATATGAAGCCGCTACCGTAACGCCACTACAAAAAATGGGCAAATTGTCTGATCGCCTACATAATAATATTTGGATTAAGCGTGAAGACCGCCAGCCAGTAAATAGCTTTAAGCTTCGTGGTGCTTATGCAATGATTTCCAGCCTTTCTGATGAACAAAAACAGGCTGGTGTCATTGCTGCTTCCGCGGGTAACCATGCACAAGGTGTTGCTCTATCCGCTAAACAACTTGGCTTAAAAGCATTAATTGTTATGCCACAAAATACACCGAGCATTAAAGTGGATGCCGTTCGTGGTTTTGGTGGTGAAGTGTTGTTACATGGAGCTAATTTTGATGAAGCCAAAGCTAAAGCCATTGAACTTTCAAAATCTAAACATATGACATTTATCCCGCCTTTTGATCATCCATTGGTTATAGCAGGTCAAGGTACATTGGCAATGGAAATGCTGCAACAAGTGGCTGATTTGGATTATGTCTTTGTGCAAGTCGGAGGTGGTGGTCTCGCCGCTGGCGTAGCCATTTTGCTCAAGCAATTTATGCCGGAAATCAAAATCATTGGTGTCGAGTCCAAAGATTCAGCTTGTTTGAATGCCGCCTTAGAAAAAGGTGAACCTACAGATCTAGCACATGTTGGGCTATTTGCCGATGGCGTAGCAGTAAAACGTATTGGTGATGAAACATTCCGTTTATGTCAAAAATATTTAGATGGGATGGTATTGGTAGACAGCGATGAAGTTTGTGCGGCAATGAAAGATTTATTTGAAAACGTGCGTGCTGTCGCAGAACCATCTGGTGCCTTAGGATTAGCCGGTTTGAAGAAATACGTGAAACAAAACAATTTGGAAGGCAAAAATATGGCGGCAATTCTATCTGGCGCCAACCTTAACTTCCATACATTGCGTTATGTTTCAGAACGTTGTGAAATTGGTGAAAACCGTGAGGCTTTATTGGCGGTAACCATGCCTGAAAAACCGGGTAGTTTCTTAAAATTTGCTCATGTCATCGGAAACCGTGCAGTAACAGAATTTAGTTATCGTTATGCAGATAATCAAAAAGCCTGTATTTTCGTTGGTGTGCGCACGGCTAATGAAGCTGAAAAATCGGAAATTATTGCTGATTTAACGAAAAATGGCTTTGATGTAGAAGATATGTCTGATGATGATATTGCGAAAACTCACGTGCGTTATTTAATGGGTGGACGAGTTTCTAATCATCATGAACGACTTTATAGCTTTGAATTTCCAGAACAAAAAGGCGCGTTACTTAAATTCTTAGAAATTTTGGGTAAACGTTGGAATATTTCATTATTCCATTATCGTGCACATGGAGCCGATTACGGTAATATTCTTGCCGCTTTCCAATTAGGCGAAAAAGATAACGCAGAATTTGAACAGGCTTTAGCAGAACTCGGTTATGTTTATGAAGATGTAACTGAAAGTAAAGCGTATCGATATTTCTTACGATAGAAAAACAAAAAGAGCGGTCAAAATAACCGCTCTTTTTTATTATTAAAAACTTATCGTTTTGATTTAACAAGTCTTTCAGTAAGTTCGTAAGCACGAAGTTTTGCTAACTCTCTAGAAAGTTTAGCCACAAGTAAATCTTGATCAACATCAACTGCATGATTCACAATATTTTCTTCTGCTTTACGTTTTGCTTCACGAATACGATCTGCATCTAATTCGCTACCGCGAATTGCAACATCGGCAAGCACTGTTACTACTTTAGGTTGAACTTCTAAGAAGCCACCTGAAACATAGATAACTTCTTCATTGCCATCTTCAAGAGTGAATTTAACAATCCCTGGCTTAATCGCCGTCATCAAAGGGGTGTGGTTTGGTAAAATACCAAGTTCACCTTCCACACCTGTTGCTTGGATTTGTTTCACAGCACCTTCAAAGATTTTTCGCTCTGCGCTGACTATTATTAGGTTAAATGTCGCCATTTTTGTTCTCCTTCAAATGACTTGAAGTGATTACATATTTTTGGCTTTTTCTAGCGCTTCGTCGATTGTACCGACCATGTAGAACGCTTGTTCTGGAATATGGTCGTATTCGCCGTTTAAAATACCTTTAAAGCCGCGGATAGTTTCTTTTAAAGAAACGTATTTACCTGGAGTACCGTTAAATACCTCAGCAACGAAGAACGGTTGTGATAAGAAACGTTCAATTTTACGTGCACGTGCTACCACAAGTTTGTCATCTTCAGATAACTCGTCCATTCCAAGAATTGCGATAATATCTTTTAATTCTTTATAACGTTGTAAGATACCTTGTACACCACGCGCTACATCATAGTGCTCTTGACCAACAACGAGTGGGTCTAATTGACGTGAAGTTGAATCTAATGGGTCAACCGCAGGGTAAATACCTAAAGACGCAATTTGACGACTTAATACAACTGTTGAGTCTAAGTGCGCAAAGGTTGTTGCCGGAGATGGGTCAGTTAAGTCATCCGCAGGTACGTATACCGCTTGTACAGAGGTGATAGAACCTGTTTTGGTTGAAGTGATACGTTCTTGTAGTACACCCATTTCTTCTGCTAATGTCGGTTGATAACCTACCGCAGATGGCATACGACCTAATAACGCAGATACTTCAGTACCAGCAAGGGTATAACGATAGATATTATCTACGAAGAATAATACATCACGACCTTCATCACGGAATTTTTCAGCCATGGTTAAACCGGTTAACGCAACACGTAAACGGTTACCTGGTGGTTCATTCATTTGTCCGTAAACTAATGATACTTTATCTAATACGTTAGAATCTTTCATTTCATGATAGAAGTCGTTACCTTCACGAGTACGTTCACCTACACCCGCAAATACGGAGTAACCTGAGTGCTCGATCGCGATGTTACGGATTAATTCCATCATATTAACGGTTTTACCTACACCCGCACCACCGAATAGACCAACTTTACCACCTTTTGCGAATGGACAAATTAAGTCGATAACTTTGATACCAGTTTCTAGTAATTCCGTACTGTTAGATTGTTCTTCATAGCTTGGTGCTGGACGATGGATAGCCCAATTTTCTTCTGCGCCAATATCACCTTGCTCATCGATTGGTTCACCCAATACGTTCATGATACGACCTAAAGTTTTTGTACCTACTGGAACTTGAATTGGGTTACCAGTGCTTTCTACTTTTAAGCCACGTTTTAAGCCATCAGATGTACCTAATGCGATACAGCGAACTGTGCCGCCACCTAATTGTTGTTGAACTTCAAGGGTTAAACCTGATTCAACTTTTAATGCATCGTAAACTTTTGGTACTGCATCTTGTGGGAATTCAACGTCAATCACCGCACCGATGATTTGTACAATTTTTCCTGCTGACATTACCGTTCCTCTTTTATTAAATCGCTGCCGCGCCGGCGACGATTTCGTTTAATTCATTTGTAATACTTGCTTGACGGGCTTTATTGTAAACTAATCGCAAGTCATTGATTAAATTACCTGCATTATCAGTTGCCGCTTTCATTGCTACCATTCTAGCAGCTTGCTCGGAAGCAAGGTTATCTACCACAGATTGATACACTTGTGATTCCAAATAACGAGTAAGCAAACTGTCTAATAAGACTTTTGGCTCTGGCTCGTAAAGGTAATCCCAGGTGCTTTGTCTTTGCTCTAAATTATCGGTTTCTAATGCCGGTAATGGTATTAATTGTTGATAAACGGGTTTTTGTGCCATTGTATTAACGAATTTATTGTAGGCAATATAAACTGCATCTACTTCGCCGTCTTTATAGACATCAAACATGTCGTTTGCGACCCCGATTAAATCTTCCATTGCCGGATTATCACCCAAACCGGAAAGTTGTGCACGAACAGGTAATCCTAATGAGCGGAAAAAGCTAATGCCTTTTGAGCCAATTAAGCCCAATTCAACAGTAACGCCTTTATCTTTCCATTGTTTGATTTCTGTCATCACAGTTTTAAACAAGTTAATGTTTAAACCGCCACACATTCCGCGGTCAGTCGAGACCACTAAGATCCCGACTCTTTTTACTTCGCGTTGAATTAAAAATGGGTGTTTATAACCAACAGTTGCTTTAGAGACGTGGCTGATAACATTTCGTATTGTTTCAGAATACGGACGAGAAGCAGCCATACGATCTTGCGTTTTACGCATTTTCGAGGTTGCCACCATTTCCATTGCCTTAGTAATTTTTTGTGTACTTTGTACACTGGCAATTTTGGTTTTTATCTCTTTTGCACCTGCCATCTTATTTCTCCGTTACTTTTACCACGCGCTGTTGGCTTTAAAGTTATCCAAAATCGCTTTCAATGATGCTTTAACTTCATCATTGTAGTTACCGGTTTTGGTCAATTCAGCCATAAACTCGCTGTGGTTACGGCGAGCATAATCTAAAAGTGCGGCTTCAAAACTTGCAATTTTTTGCAATTCCACATCTTCTAAATAGCCAAACTCAACCGCGAAAAGCAACACAGATTGGTCTGCTACGCTAAGCGGTACATATTGTTTTTGTTTCAATAATTCAGTGACTTTTTCACCGTGAGAAAGTTGTTTGCGGGTAGCATCATCAAGGTCAGATGCGAACTGAGCAAACGCCGCTAATTCACGATATTGAGCTAATGCAGTACGGATACCACCAGCTAATTTTTTCACTACTTTAGTTTGTGCAGAACCACCCACACGAGATACCGAAATACCAGGGTTTACCGCTGGACGAATACCAGAGTTAAATAAGTTAGATTCTAAGAAAATCTGACCATCGGTAATCGAAATTACGTTGGTTGGAACGAATGCTGAAACATCACCAGCTTGAGTTTCAATAATAGGAAGAGCGGTTAAAGAACCAGTTTTTCCTTTTACTGCACCTTGAGTGAATTTTTCTACATATTCTTCATTTACACGTGCTGCACGTTCAAGTAAACGTGAGTGTAGATAGAATACGTCACCTGGATATGCTTCACGACCTGGTGGACGACGTAATAATAATGAAATTTGACGATAAGCAACGGCTTGTTTTGATAAGTCATCGTAAACGATTAACGCATCTTCACCGCGATCACGGAAATATTCACCCATTGCACAACCAGCATAAGGCGCTAAATATTGTAAAGCAGCTGATTCAGATGCAGATGCCGCAACAACGATAGTGTTTTCAAGCGCACCGTGCTCTTCTAATTTACGTACTACGTTTGCAATAGTCGACGCTTTTTGGCCGATCGCTACATAGATACATTTAATACCTGAATCACGTTGGTTAATGATTGCGTCGATTGCTAATGCTGTTTTACCAGTTTGACGGTCACCGATGATTAACTCACGTTGACCACGACCGATTGGAACCATGGAGTCAACCGCTTTATAACCGGTTTGTACAGGCTGATCAACCGATTTACGATCGATAACACCTGGTGCAATGACTTCAACAGGAGAGAAACCATCGTTTTCAATTTCACCTTTACCATCGATTGGTTGACCAAGCGTATTTACCACACGACCTAATAAACCACGGCCAACTGGTACTTCAAGAATACGGCCAGTACATTGTACTTCCATACCTTCCGCTAAATCTGCGTAAGGACCCATTACTACCGCACCAACAGAATCACGTTCAAGGTTAAGTGCCATTGCGTAACGGTTGCCTGGTAAGGCGATCATTTCGCCTTGCATCACATCGCTTAAGCCATGAATACGAATAATCCCGTCACTTACAGAAACAATTGTCCCTGTGTTACGGGCTTCGCTCACCACGTCAAATTGAGCGATGCGTTTTTTAATCAATTCACTAATTTCAGTTGAATTTAGTTGCATCTTGTATTCCTCTTATAATTGCAACTCATTTGCGAGACGAGCAAGTTGTCCACGACTACTTCCGTCAATCACAAAATCTTCTGTACGAATCACTACACCGGCAATCAGTGAGCTATCTACATTGCAATTTAATTTCACTTTGCGAGCTAATCTTTTTTCCATTGCAGCTGCAATTTTTTCGATTTGTGTTGCATTCAATGGTTGTGCAGAAGTTACTTCAACTTCTGCAATAGCTTGATGTTCTTCCACATAATGTTTAAATTCTTCAAACACGGTAGGAATCGCACTCAAACGCTTATTTTCAGCCATTAACCGAATAAGATTTTGCCCATATTGATCCAATTGTTCGCCACAAATAGAAATTACTGTATTAGCTAATTTCTGTGCAGAAAGAGAACTACTTAAGTAAGCTTTTACCGCTTCATCTTCAGCTACGGCAGCAGCGAAACCTAACATTTCAGTCCATTTTTCGACCGCACTTTGTTCAATGGCAAAGTCGAATGCAGCTTTTGCATAAGGGCGAGCTATTGTAGTTAATTCTGACATAAGCTAAGCCTCTTATAACTCTGCAACTAATTTATCAATAATGTCATTGTTTGCCGCTTCGTCAATAGAACGACCCACAATTTTCTCAGCACCAGCCACTGCTAATGAAGCCACTTTAACACGTAATTCTTCTTGAACACGTTTACGTTCTGCTTCTACTTCAGCATAACCTTGAGCAATAATTTTTGCTTTCAGTTCTTCGGCTTCTGCCTTCACTTCGTCTAACACTTCATTGCGACGTTTATTCGCAGCATCTAAAATCTCTTGAGCTTGTACTTTTGCAGATAAAAGTTCTTGTTCCACAAGATTTTTAGTATCTGCTTGCTCTTTTTTCGCTGCTTCAGCTGACGCTAACGCGTTCGCAATTTGGCTCTGACGTTCCTCAATTGCTTTAATAATTGGTGGCCATACATATTTAACACAAAACCATACAAAGATGATAAATGCTATAGTTTGGCCAATTAATGTTGCATTAATATTCACAACATACCCCCTTCTTTAATAGGCTGTTTGTTGTTTATTAACCTAATAATGAGGCAAATGGGTTTGCAAATGCAAAGTACAAGCCGATACCAACTGCAATCATAGCAATCGCATCCAATAGACCTGCAACGATAAACATTTTTGTAAGTAGTGAGTTAGCTAATTCAGGTTGGCGAGCTGCAGATTCTAGGTATTTACCACCTAAAAGACCGAAGCCAATTGCAGTACCTAAAGCAGCAAAAGCAAGCATAATCGCAGATGCAATAATTGTTGCACTAATTACAGTTTCCATAAGATTTCTCCAAGTTGAGTTAAGGCTTTCGCCCGGTTTGTTAATAAAAAAGTTAATTAATGTTCGGCTTTGTTATAAGCGATACTGAGATAAACAACAGTTAACATCATGAAAACAAAGGCTTGCAACGTTATAACCAAAATATGGAATATAGCCCAAACTAAATGCAATGGCACTCCCATAGCAGCAACGAAAGCATTAGCTGAATACATCACTGCGATAAGAATGAAAATCAACTCACCAGCATACATATTACCGAACAAACGTAAAGCAAGAGAGACTGGTTTTGAAATTAAAGTAACAGACTCTAATAGTAAGTTTACGGGAATAAAAGCCCAATGATTAAAAGGATGTAACGTATATTCTTTAACCAATCCTGTAATACCTTTAGATTTCACGGTATAAAACAGAATTAGAATAAATACAGAAATAGACATTGCGAAGGTCATGTTCATATCTGTAGTAGGCACGGCACGTACAGGAATATGATGATCTCCGCTAATTAAAGCAAAAAGTTGAGGGATGTAATCAACAGGTACAAGGTCAATTGCATTCATGATAAACACCCAAACGAAGATAGTTAATGCTAATGGCGCAATAACCCCTCGTTTTCCATGATAGTTTTCACGAACGACACCATCTATCCATTCTACAGCCATTTCAACTGCACACTGCAATTTTCCTGGAACACCGGTTGTCGTTTTTTTAGCTACTTTATAAAAAATACCAATAAAAACTAAACCGCAAACGATAGAAAAGAAAAATGTATCTAAATTAAAGGTCCAAAATCCTTCCCCTGTGGTTAGGTAAGTCAAATGGTGCTGGATATACTCAATCGAGGTTTGTCCTGACATAATAAATACCCTGTATAAAAAATAATAAAATGGATGCTGTTTTATCTAAACAAAAAAGGAAGCAAATTATTCAATAATAATGCCACCATAAAACCGCTAAAAAACAGTAAAAAATTAGTAATTTCAAACCATTTAAAAAAGGTTATAACCAACAAAATAGTGAATAGAAACTTAACTACTTCAGCAAGATAAAATGCCTTTAATTTTGTTGAAAAATCTTGTTTGCGAAAAAAAACAATATAAGCAAAAGCACAAAATGGTACAAAAGCACTGATAAATCCTAAACTGAAATCTACCGCACTTTCACCTTGCCAAATTGCAAGGAATACCCCAAAAACAACAAGACAAACCGACTCAATGATTATAGCCTTTTGATATCGATTTTTAGCCTGTGTTAAAACCTTAGACATTATCTTATTTTTTTAAAATACAAAAACTATCTAATTATACCCGTGCTACAAAGAGTTTCAACTTTTTAACCACTAAAAAATGTTAAACAAATCACACTTTTAAAAAATAATTAACAAAATAGCCGTAAAAAAAGTGTATTTTATCGTAAAACGATTAAATGTCGCTCACCTACAAGCTCTGGTACATGCAAAGTTATTACGTCTTTCACTTCGAATTTTTCGTCTAATTCTTGAACTTCATCTTCGTGATAAATACCTTTTAAAGCATAAAAATATCCATCTTGTTTTGGCAAATGATGACACCAATCTGTCATATCTTTTAACGAAGCAAATGCACGACTTAGTACACCGTCGAATTTTTGTTCAGGTTGGTATTCCTCAACGCGGCTAAGAACAGGTTCTACATTTGTTAGTCCTAACTCACGTACTGCATTTCGAATAAAGCTAATACGCTTACCTAAACTATCTAACAAGACAAATTGTTTGGTAGGATTAATAATGGCTAAAGGCAGACCTGGCAAGCCTGGACCGGTTCCTACATCAATAAAACGATCCCCTTGTAAATAAGGACTAACAACAATACTATCCAAGATATGTTTCACTAACATTTCCTGTGGATCACGCACAGAGGTTAAGTTATAGGCTTTATTCCATTTATTGAGTAATTGCACTAACTGGATAAGTTGATCTTTTTGTCGATCTGTTAATTGAATTTCAGCTTGAGTCAGTAAATTTTCGAGTTTTGCTTTCATTTTTCTATCTATCTTGTCTGTTTGTCGTCATTCTACTTGAAAGTGCGGTTAAAATCCTTAGTGTTTTTATTTAAGCAAATAATTTAGCCTACTCATTACATATTTTTTAATTTGTAATATAAAAAAGTGCGATGAAAATTCACCGCACTTTTACTTTCAATACCTGAGAAGTTTACTCCCCACGTTTTAGCATACCTTGTTTTTTCAAATTCACCAGAATAATTGAAATTGCCGCAGGAGTAATGCCTGAAATTCGGCTCGCTTGGCCAATTGAAACAGGACGATGTTGTTCTAACTTCGCACGTACTTCATTAGATAAACCAGACACTTTGCTGTAATCAAAGTTAGCCGGGATAGCTGTATTTTCGTGGCGTTTTTGTTTTTCAATTTCTTCTTGTTGATGCTCAATATAGCCTTGATACTTAATGGCAATTTCCACTTGTTCTACGGCCTCTCTATCTTCCATTGCAGGTTTGTATGGCGTTAAAGAAGTTAAAATATCGTAGGTCATTTCTGGACGGCGTAATAAATCTTCACCGTTGGCTTCACGCACAAGTGGACTGCCAAGTACTTTATTCGCTTCTTCTAAATATTCAGAACGCGGATGCAACCAAATGCTGCGTAAGCGTTGACGTTCTTGCTCAATATTTTCCATTTTTTGATTAAAGCGTGCCCAGCGAGCCTCATCAATCAAACCTAATTCATGGGCAATTGGCGTTAAACGAATGTCTGCATTGTCTTCACGTAATAACAAACGGTATTCTGCACGAGAAGTAAATACGCGATATGGTTCTTTGGTACCAAGCGTACAAAGGTCATCAACCAATACACCAGTATAGGATTGATCGCGACGTGGATACCATGCTTCTTTCTCTTGTACATAAAGACCTGCATTAATCCCCGCCAATAAGCCTTGTGCTGCTGCTTCTTCGTAACCGGTTGTACCATTAATCTGACCCGCAAAGAATAAACCCGAAATCGATTTAGTTTCTAACGTTGGTTTTAAGTCACGCGGATCAAAATAATCATATTCAATGGCATAACCTGGTTTGATAATACGCGCTTTTTCCAAACCTTTCATCGAATTCACAATGCCCATTTGCACGTCAAACGGTAAACTGGTAGAAATCCCGTTTGGATACACTTCATTACTGGTTAAGCCTTCTGGTTCCAAATAGATTTGATGTGAATTACGATCCGCAAAACGCATCACTTTATCTTCAATGGATGGACAATAACGTGGACCGATTCCTTCAATCACACCAGTATACATTGGACTACGATCTAAGTTATTACGGATCACTTCATGAGTTTGTTCATTAGTGTGTGTTATATAACAAGGAATTTGTTGAGGGTGATCATCCACTGATCCCATAAAAGAGAATACCGGTAATACGGCATCACCATGTTGTTTAGCCAATATATCGAAATTGATCGTGCGTGCATCAATACGTGGTGGTGTACCGGTTTTTAAACGATCTACACGTAAATTCAGATCACGTAAACGATGAGAAAGTGTAACAGATGCTGGATCACCTGCGCGACCGCCTTCATAATGTTCTAAACCAATATGGATCTTACCCGCTAAGAAAGTACCGGCAGTTAAAATGACCGATTTAGCACGAAATTTAAGTCCCATTTTGGTTTCCACACCACAAACGCGATTTTGCTCAATTAAAATATCCGTTACTTCTTGTTGGAAAATATCTAAATTTGGTTGATTTTCTAGTGCGATGCGTACCGCTTGACGATATAAAACACGGTCAGCTTGAGCACGAGTTGCACGTACAGCAGGTCCTTTGCTGCTGTTTAAAGTACGAAATTGAATCCCCGCCTTATCTGCAGCATGCGCCATTAACCCGCCCATGGCATCCACTTCTTTCACTAAATGGCCTTTACCAATACCACCAATA
The DNA here is from genome assembly GCF_001815355.1 of Haemophilus sp. HMSC068C11. Taxonomy (GTDB): domain Bacteria; phylum Pseudomonadota; class Gammaproteobacteria; order Enterobacterales; family Pasteurellaceae; genus Haemophilus_D. Next base: position 85,611 of record NZ_KV820351.1, on the reverse strand, counting down.
GCAGGGTTACATGACATTTGTCCAAGGGTATCAACATTATGTGTCAATAATAGGGTTTTTAATCCCATGCGTGCCGGAGCCAACGCGGCTTCTGTACCGGCATGACCGCCACCCACAACGATCACATCATAATTTTCGGTGTAAAACATATCTCTCTCTTCGTCTTCAATTTGATCTTCGATCTAAAAATAGGCGCTATTCTACTGAAAATTACGTGTGCTTGAAAGTAAGAATTCAATCTGTGATGAGATAAGATCGAGAGGTTATAAAGATAAGATCTATTTATATATAAAGATCTTATTATTGTTACTATTAGGATCCTTTCACCTTGTGAATAAGATCCTTTTCCTTTTTTAAATGAAGAAGTTAGATCGTTTTAGACTATGTTGAAATGTCGTCAGTTTGAAGGCTTTTTCTTGTGGATAACCTTTAATTTTATCCACAGTTAAAACAATCATCATATTTACTCAGTGGAAAAAAACAAGTTTTTGACAGGTTTTATTAAAGTTATCCACAGGTGATTTTTTTAGATAATGGATAAAGAAAAAGCGATAACTCAAATTATCGCTTTATTATGACTAAAGTGCATTTATAAATTGTGGTAGCCAATCTTCAGCAAATTGTTCTTGATCATCAACATGCAAGACATCGATTTTTAAACTGTTGCAAATTTTGACCGCACTTTTTTCACTTAATTGTGTTTCAACTTTATTCACGGCATGACAGAATGTATCGTAATCTGAATTGCCTAAGCCTACAACGGCAAAGCGGAGAGAAGAGAAATCTTTATCTGATGCCGCAATTTGTTCAAAGAGTGGTTTCAAATTATCAGGCAATTCACCTGCACCATGTGTTGAAGTGACAATCAACCAAATATTTTCATCAATCACATCATCAAGTTCTGGTCCGTGGAAAAGTGCGGTAGAAAAATTTTGTGTTTTTAACACCTCTTCTAAATGCTCTGCCACATATTCAGCGCCGCCTAATGTGCTGCCTGAAATCACGCAAATATTCATATTGTTTCCTAATAAGAAAAAAGGCTTAGATTTTCTAAGCCTTTATAGTCATTATACGTTGTCGAATTTACCCAATAATGAACGAATGTGTTCTTGCCAGTTGCGGTGTTCATTTCTAAGTTGCTCATTTTCATGCTGCAACGCTTCTACCGCTTGTTGAGATTGATTTTTTTGTTCTTTTAATTCTTCCACTTCAAGTTGAAGTAATTGAATGGTTTCTACTGCTTGTCTAATTTTTTCTTCAAGCTGATCTAAAATTTCTAAAGACATAGTGATTTCCTTTTTTAAAATAAGTCCGAAACGGCTTTATTCTACCCACTTAATCCTATTTTTAAAAGCCTCTTGTCAAAATTTATTATGCAAACGTTTGCTTAGTGCTAAAATAACGAGACTTTTTGCATTGGGAGAGAAAAATGAATCGTGCATTAGCTATTGAATTTTCAAGAGTAACCGAAGCAGCTGCATTAGCGGCTTATACTTGGCTTGGACGTGGTAATAAAAATGCGGCAGATGACGCGGCAGTCAAAGCCATGCGTTATATGCTGAATTTAATCCATATGGACGGTGAAATTGTGATTGGTGAAGGGGAAATTGATGAAGCACCAATGCTTTATATTGGCGAAAAAGTGGGGTCAGGTAATGGTGAACTTGTTTCTATTGCGGTTGATCCGATTGATGGCACAAGAATGACTGCAATGGGACAATCAAATGCTATTTCAGTATTGGCTGCTGGTGGTAAACGTACCTTCTTAAAAGCGCCTGATATGTATATGGAAAAATTGGTTGTCGGCCCTGAAGTGAAAGGCATGATTGATTTAAGTTTACCGATTGAGCAAAATCTTCGCCGTGTAGCTTCTCGTTTAGGTAAATCATTATCGGATTTAACCGTGATGGTACTTGCTAAACCACGCCATGATGAAGTGATTAAGCAAATGCATAATTTAGGTATTCGTGTGATGGCTATTCCAGATGGTGATGTGGCCGCTTCGGTTTTATGTTGTTTACCGGATGCTGAAGTGGATATGGTTTATGGCATTGGTGGTGCACCTGAAGGTGTGGCAGCTGCCGCTGCAATTCGTGCATTAGGTGGGGATATGCAAGCTCGTCTTATTCCACGTAATGAAGTGAAAGGCGATACAGAAGAAAACCGTAAAATTGCCGCTGAAGAAGTCCAACGTTGTGAAGCCTTAGGTGTGAGGGTCAATGAAATCTTAAAATTAGAAGATTTAGTACGTGATGATAATCTTGTTTTTGCTGCAACGGGAATTACGCACGGTGAATTGCTCAAAGGGATTTCTCGTCGTGGCAACTTAGCAACTACAGAAACCCTATTAATCCGTGGTAAATCACGCACCATTCGTAAAATCCAATCCATCCATTATCTCGATAGAAAAGATTCTGAAATCTATGAGATTTTAAGAAATTAGTGAAAATAAAAGAGCGGTCATAAAAAACAATGAATTTTTTGACCGCTCTTTTTATTTCTTACAGCATTTTCTTCAATTGATACAGATAAGCTAAGGCTTGTTTTGGACTTAACTCATCTGGATCAAGTTGCTCAATGGCTTCGCGTAAAGCATCAGGTTCTGCTTCAAAAGCCAATTCACCTTGATGTTGATTTAATGCTCTTAAATGTTGAATTTGTTGATCACCATTTTGTGCCGATAATTTTTCTAATTGATGCAATTTTTGCTTCGCCAGTTTAATGACGGATTGAGGCACACCAGCCAGTGCTGCAACAGCAAGACCATAACTTTTACTTGCCGAACCGTCTTGAACAGCGTGCATAAAGGCGATGGTATTGTTATGTTCTAATGCATCTAAATGAATATTAGCAATGCCTTCAATTTGTTCTGGCAGCGCAGTGAGTTCAAAATAATGGGTCGCAAATAATGTAAGTGAACGAGTTTTCTTCGCCAACCATTCAGCACAAGCCCAAGCTAAAGAAAGCCCATCATAAGTAGAAGTGCCTCGTCCAATTTCATCAATCAGAACCAAACTTTGCGAAGTGGCTTGATGAAGAATATTGGCCATTTCGGTCATTTCTACCATAAATGTAGAACGACCGGAGGCTAAATCATCAGAGGCGCCAATTCGAGTGAAAATGCGATCAATTTGCCCGATAACCGCGCTATCAGCCGGCACAAAACTGCCTATATACGCCATTAACGTAATTAAAGCCGTTTGACGCATATAGGTACTTTTACCGCCCATATTTGGGCCGGTAATAATCAGCAAATGACGCTGTTGATTGAGATTAACAGGGTTGGCAATAAAGGGGTCTTTTAAGACTTGTTCCACCACAGGATGGCGACCATTTTCAATTTTTACGCCAATTTCATCGCTAAATTGTGGTGCAACATAATTTAAGGTTTCTGCTCTCTCTGCTAAGTTAACTAACACATCCAATTCAGACAATGCCAAGCTGGCTAATTGTAATTGACCTAAATGTGGCAATAATAAATCAAACAATTCATCATAAAGTTGCTTTTCTAAAGCAAGCGCCGCCCCTTTTGATTTTAAAACCTTATCTTCGTATTCTTTTAATTCAGGAATAATATAGCGCTCGGCATTTTTTAATGTTTGACGGCGAACATAATGAATAGGTGCTTTATGGGATTGTCCTTGGCTAATTTGAATGTAATAACCATGCACCGCATTAAAGCCAATTTTTAAGGTATCAATACCCGTGCTTTCTCGTTCGCGTTGTTCTAAATTTTCTAAATATTGCGTTGCGCCAGCGGAAAGGGTTCGCCATTCATCTAATTCTGCATTATAGCCTTCAGCAATAACGCCACCATCGCGAATTAATAACGGAGGGGTTTCAATAATTGCTTTTTGAAGTAGCTCGATTTGCGCGGAAAAATCACTAATTTGTGCAGAAAGTGCGGTCAAATTTGACGATGTTTTTGTATGAATTAGCGATTTTATCGGTTCAATTTGTTCTAATGCAGTACGTAAACGCGTGAGATCTCGAGGACGTGCGGAACGCAGTGCTATACGAGCAAGAATACGTTCCATATCCCCCACTTGTTGCAAATAAGGCTGCAATTCGTGATATAAATCTTGCTCAATAATTTCCCTAATGGTTTTTTGGCGTTTTAATAGAATGTCTGTTTGACGGATAGGTTGATGAATCCAACGTTTTAACAAACGACTACCCATTGGTGTCACACATTTATCTAATACCGAAGCCAGCGTGTTTTCTGTACCACCTGCAAGATTTTGAGTGAGTTCTAAATTGCGGCGTGTTGCAGCATCTAATTGAATATTATCGTTATTTTGAATAACACTGATGCTTTGAATATGTGGAAGCGAAGAACGTTGTGTTTCTTTTGCATATTGCAATAAACAACCTGCTGCTGCCAAGCCAAGGGGGGACTTTTCTACACCAAATGCGCGTAAATCTTTCGTACCAAATTGACGATTAAGTTCAGAAATAGCCGTACTGAGTTCAAATTCCCAAATTGGACGACGACGTAGACCTTTATAAGGTTCGATAATGGCCATTTCAGCAAAATCTTCACAATAAAGTAATTCTACGGGATTAATACGCTGTAATTCAGCTTGCAAGGCTTCTTTTGAATGAGGTTCACAAAGCTGGAAGCGTCCAGATGTCATGTCTAATGTGGCTAGACCAAATTTTTCTTTTTCCTGATAAACCGCCACAATTAAGTTATCTTGGCGTTCTGGTAAAAGTGCTTCATCACTTACCGTACCAGGTGTCACAATTCGTACAATTTTGCGTTCAACTGGCCCTTTTGATGTGGCGGGATCACCCACTTGCTCACAAATGGCTACAGGTTCACCTAATTGCACTAATTTTGCTAAATAACCTTCTACCGCATGATAAGGCACGCCCGCCATAGGAATGGGATTACCTGCTGATTGTCCACGTTTCGTTAAAGAAATATCTAATAACGCTGCCGCTTTTTTTGCATCATCATAAAAAAGCTCATAAAAATCCCCCATTCGATAAAATAACAAAATGTCAGGATTTTCTGCTTTTAACTTGAGATATTGCTGCATCATCGGCGTATGCTGCTCGAAATTATCTTGTAAATTCATGATGTTATCCAGTTTAGGTATTTAACTTTTTGTCTAGCAAGTAGTGGTTTTACGATAGAAGTAATGTATTATTTTGAGCTGATTTTAATTTTCTACATCCACACTCAGTACTTCATCTTCTGTTTTTAACAGTGTATAGACATCTTTTAGCATTTCATTATCAATATTGTAGCATCGGACTTGCAAGCGAACCTCGCCGCTAGCTTGGTCTTTTACTGAGATATTTTCAATGCGGTAATCATGTTTCAGCAATAAATCGGTTACTTTACTGATGCCGTTAGCAGAACTCAGTTGAATAGCTAAACGAGTACGTTTTTTATAGGTTTTACGACGAACATAACGCTGCACAATCGGGCTGATACGGATAGCGATTAAAATCATTAAAGTGGCAATAATCGCATCAAAAATAAAGCCTGCACCTGTTGCCACACCGATAGCCGCTGCTGCCCAAATAATGGCAGCTGTGGTTAAGCCTGAAATCGCATCATTTTTCTTGTGCAAAATTACCCCTGCACCTAAGAAACCGATGCCACTGATTACTTGTGCGGCAAGTCGCATAGGGTCAGTTCGGATATTATCTGAAACTTGCGCATAATGTTCTGCGGCTTGAATGGAGACAATCGTCAGTACACAAGTCGTCACCGCAATAATGGCACAGGTTTTGACCCCAACCGGTTTGTGTTTAAGTTCACGTTCTAAGCCAATAATCCCGCCAAGTACAAGTGCGAGTAGCATTTTCCCTAGGATAAGTAAATAAGCCGTCTGTTCAAGAGCGGTCGAAAAAAGAAAAGAATTTTCCATGTTAATAATGAATATGAGTAAATAAAAAAACGGGCATTATTCTACCTGAAAAAAGGACTTTAATGGGCAAATTTACAATCAATTTACCTTTAATTTATCGCCTTTCGGCTTGAAATTGAGTAAAATCTAAAGTTTTGAAAGATGATGATAGCTGAGAATAAATTTATGCAAAAATCAACGCCGAATATTGGCTTTGTAAGTTTAGGTTGTCCTAAAAATTTAGTGGATTCTGAACGTATTCTGACTGAATTACGTACTGACGGGTATAACATTGTGCCAAGTTATGAAAATGTGGACTTGGTTATTGTGAATACTTGCGGCTTTATTGATAGTGCCGTGCAGGAATCCCTAGAAGCCATTGGAGAAGCGTTGGAAGAAAACGGACGTGTTATTGTAACCGGCTGTTTAGGGGCGAAAGAAGATCAAATTCGCCAAGTTCACCCGAAAGTATTGGAAGTGAGCGGTCCGCACAGTTATGAAACAGTCATGGCACAAGTACATAAATATGTACCAAAACCAGAACATAATCCATACACCAGCCTTGTACCAAAACAAGGGGTGAAATTAACACCAAAACACTATGCTTATTTGAAAATCTCAGAAGGCTGTGATCATCGTTGTACATTCTGTATAATCCCTTCATTACGTGGGGATTTAGAAAGCCGTTCTATCACTCAAGTATTGGATGAAGCAAAACGCCTTGCTGATGCGGGTGTGAAGGAATTGTTGGTTGTTTCACAAGATACTTCAGCTTATTCGATGGATACACAACGCAAAGAAGGTGGCGTGAAAACCGCTTTCTGGAATGGTATGCCAATTAAAAATGACTTAATGACCTTGTGTAAACAGATTGGTAAATTAGGCATTTGGGTACGTTTACACTACGTTTATCCTTATCCTCATGTGGATGATTTAATTCCATTAATGGCGGAAGGTTTATTATTGCCTTATTTGGATATTCCATTGCAACATGCGAGTCCAAAAATTTTAAAAGCGATGAAAAGACCAGGAAAAATTGACCGCACTTTAGAGCGTATCAAACAATGGCGTGAGATTTGTCCAGATTTAACCCTACGTTCAACTTTCATTGTAGGTTTCCCTGGTGAAACAGAAGAAGATTTCCAAATGTTATTGGATTTCTTAAAAGAAGCGCAACTTGATCGCGTGGGCTGTTTCAAGTTTAGCCCGGTAGAAGGCGCACCAGCAACCGAAATGGCCGACCAAGTACCTGAAGATGTAAAAGAAGAACGTTTCCACCGCTTTATGCAGTTACAACAAGAAATTTCGGCTGAACGATTAAAACAAAAAATTGGCCAAACGCTTGATGTAATCGTGGATGAAATTGATAACGAAGGTATTATCGGCCGTACAAAAGCCGATGCACCCGAAGTTGATGGCTTAGTTTATATTGAAAATCTAAGTGGCACGCCTGTGAAAGTGGGCGAATTTATTAAAGTAACCATTACTCATTCAGATGAATACGATCTGTGGGGAACCTGTTAATTATTAATCTTATTTATTTTTTACCGAAGGAATTAAAAAATGGCAGAAACACAAAAACAACCAAGTGTTATCCGTTTTGAACAAGAAGTTGCGGCAAAAAATTATGAAGCAGCTTGCGTAGAATTGCTCGATATTTTAAGCAAAATTGATACTAATTTTGGTGGCGTTGAAGGCATTGAAATTGATTATCCTAGCCAATTAAATGATGAATTAGTACAAGATAAAATTAAGCATTTTTGTACCCGTGTAGCGGTAGCAATGAGCGAGCTATTTTCTGATCCTAAATTAGATATTTCTGAAGGCGGGGCACAACGTTTCTTTACCTTACAACGTTGGATTAATATGATTTTTGCATCATCACCTTTTGTGAATGCTGATCATGTGTTGCAAACTTATAACCGCAATCCAGATAAAACTAATTTATCTGATTTCCATTTAGATAATGCGAGATCATCATTAATTAAATTCTGTATTTTCTATCTGCCAGAATCTAATGTGAATGTTAATCTTGATGCTTTATGGAATTTAGACCCTGAATTATGTGCATCCCTTTGTTTTGCATTGCAATCACCCCGTTTTATCGGTACTGATCAAGCGTTCTCTAAACGTGGTACGCTTTTACAATGGTTCCCTGAAAAATTAGCGACGATTAAAAACTTAAATAATGTGCCGAGTGCAATTTCACATGATGTGTATATGCATTGCAGCTACGATATTGCTGAAAATAAACACTGGGTGAAAAAAGCATTAAACCAAGTTATTCGTCGTCATTTATTGCAAGGTGGATGGACGGATCGCGATGTCACTAAATTAGGTGAACGTAATGGCAAACCTGTCATGGTCGTATTATTGGAGCATTTCCATTCATCCCATTCAATTTATCGTACACATTCCACTTCAATGATTGCTGCACGTGAGCGTTTTCATTTAATTGGTGTGGGTAATGAAGCTGTAGATGCAGCAGGCCAAGCGGTGTTTGATGAATTCCATTTATTAAAAGGCGATAATATTTTTAGTAAATTGAATGAATTAAAAGAGATTTGTGAAAAAAATGGTGCAGCCGTTCTTTATATGCCAAGTATTGGGATGGATTTAACCACTATTTTTGCAAGTAATACGCGTCTTGCACCGGTTCAAGTGATTGCTTTAGGCCATCCAGCGACGACATATTCTGATTTTATTGAATATGTGATCGTAGAAGATGATTATGTTGGTTCTGAAAAATGCTTCAGCGAGCAATTATTGCGTTTACCAAAAGATGCCTTACCTTATGTGCCTTCAGCGCTTGCACCGCAACACGTAGAATATCGCTTACGTGAAAATCCTGAAGTGGTGAATATTGGTATTGCTTCTACTACAATGAAGCTTAATCCCTATTTCTTGGCAGCATTAAAGGCTATTCGTGATCGTGCGAATGTGAAAGTGCATTTCCACTTTGCATTAGGTCAATCTAGTGGTGTGACTCATCCTTATGTTGAGCGTTTTATTAAATCTTATTTAGGCAATGATGCGACAGCTTATCCACATGCACCTTATGATCAATATCTTCGTATTTTGCATAACTGCGATATGATGGTAAACCCATTCCCATTCGGTAATACTAATGGCATTATTGATATGGTGACATTAGGTTTAGTGGGCGTATGTAAAACCGGTGCAGAAGTTCATGAACATATTGATGAAGGTTTATTCAAACGTTTAGGTTTACCGGAATGGTTAATTGCAAATACAGTAGATGAATATGTTGAACGTGCAATTCGTTTAGCAGAAAACCATCAAGAACGTTTAGAACTTCGCCGTCATATCATTGAAAATAATGGCTTACAAACCTTATTTACAGGTGATCCAAGCCCAATGGGTAAAGTGTTACTTGAAAAATTTGAGGAATGGAAAGCGGCAAATTTAGCTGAAAAGCCAAAGAAAAAAGTGACTAAATCCGCAACGACAAAAGAGAAGACTACAAAGTCTACTACGACAAAGAAAAGTGCGGTCAAATCTGAAGGTAAATCTGAGTCGAAAAAAACGGTAAAGAAAACCACGAAAAAAGCAGATAAATAATCAATAAATCCCCGAAAGGGGATTTTTTATTGAGAAAAATTAAACAAAGTCTCATTTTTTTTAAAAAAACTTGATTTTGTAGCATAAAGCCTGTAATTAATAGACCCATTCAACACAACATAAAATAAGGAAAAACTCATGAAAAACGTCGGTTTTATCGGTTGGCGCGGAATGGTCGGTTCCGTATTAATGGATCGTATGGTGCAAGAGCAAGATTTTGCCAATATTAATCCAGTTTTCTTCACCACCTCTCAAGCAGGTCAAAAAGCCCCTGTATTCGCAGGAAAAGAGGCGGGTGAACTTAAAAGTGCATTCGACATTGAAGAACTTAAAAAATTAGACATTATCGTGACCTGCCAAGGTGGCGACTATACCAATGAAGTTTATCCAAAATTAAAAGCAACAGGTTGGGATGGTTATTGGGTTGATGCAGCATCTGCACTACGTATGAAAGATGATGCAATTATCGTGCTTGATCCAGTAAACCAACACGTGATTTCTGAAGGCTTGAAAAAAGGCATTAAAACTTTCGTGGGTGGTAACTGTACCGTGAGCTTAATGCTTATGGCTATCGGTGGTTTATTTGAAAAAGATTTAGTGGAATGGGTATCTGTCGCAACTTACCAAGCGGCTTCAGGTGCAGGCGCAAAAAATATGCGTGAATTACTTTCACAAATGGGTTTATTAGAACAAGCGGTTTCAAGTGAATTAAAAGACCCTGCTTCGTCAATTTTAGATATTGAACGTAAAGTGACTGCAGAAATGCGTTCTGATAGTTTCCCAACGGATAACTTCGGTGCGGCATTAGGTGGTAGCTTAATCCCTTGGATTGATAAACTTCTCCCAGAAACAGGACAAACTAAAGAAGAATGGAAAGGCTATGCAGAAACCAACAAAATCTTAGGTTTAAGCGACAATCCAATTCCTGTGGATGGTTTATGCGTACGTATCGGTGCATTACGTTGCCACAGCCAAGCATTCACTATCAAACTGAAAAAAGACTTACCATTAGAAGAAATTGAACAAATTTTAGCGTCTCACAACGAATGGGTGAAAGTGATTCCAAATGACAAAGAAACCACATTACGTGAATTAACTCCAGCTAAAGTAACAGGTACATTAAGTGTACCAGTTGGTCGTTTACGTAAATTGGCAATGGGTCCGGAATACTTAGCGGCATTCACTGTAGGTGACCAATTATTATGGGGTGCTGCAGAGCCAGTTCGTCGTATCTTAAAACAATTGGTGGCATAAGTTTACTTTCACTACAAAGGGCGTATTTACTACGCCCTTTTCATTACTAAAAAAGATAATATGCTACGATCTATCTTTGTTTTTATTACAATTTCTTTAATGGCATTTCTTTTGCAATATTGGTTTGTCTCACGCCTTGGTTATCCTGAAACCTTTGCAACAACATGCCAAAATTACACGGGTGAATTTTTGTATGAAGCACGTTGTGAATATACGTTTAATATATTATTTACAACGATAACTGTTGCGTTTTTAGCATTGTTTCCTTTTATTATTTCTCAGAAATTATCTTACTTTATTATCGGTTGTTTGTGGCTTGGGCTTTTATGGCTGTTGGGTTCAGTTTTTATCACCTTTGATAGTACTGATTTAGGAAATACACTTGAGCTTTCAAGCTTATTTCACTATGCTTGGATCGAATTAAAAATACCTTATATCGTCATATCTGTTATTACTATCCCTACACTATTTTTTGTTAAAAAATTATGATCAGAGAACCTCATTTTCATCAATTTGCTCTTGCAGAGTTATTGCCTTTTTTTGAGCAATTTCCGACGCAATATCTTTCTGGTGAACAAAATATCAAATTAGCTTATCGCCATTTGGTTCAGCCTGAAAGTGCGGTCAGAAAATTGATGATTTTGGTGAATGGTCGAGCAGAAAATATGATGAAATGGACTGAGTTGGCTTATGATTTTTATCAACAAGGTTATGATGTATTGCTTTTCGATCACCGAGGACAAGGTTATTCACAGCGTATTATTCCTCAAAAAGGGCATTTAGATGAGTTTCGTTTTTATACCGATGATATGGCAAAAATCATTGAAAAAACGACCGCACTTTATGCTTATCAAGCACAATATATTCTCGCACATTCCCTCGGCGCTTTAATTTCCACCTATTATCTGGCCAATTACGATCATCATATTAAAAAGGCCGTACTTTCTTCGCCTTTCTTTGGCGTTCCTATGAAACATCCGTTACGAGATGAAGTGATCATTGCAACGATGATGGCATTTGGTCAAGGTCATCGTTATGTTTTTGGCAAAGGACATTACAAACCGGCAGATTTAAACCTTAATGAACTTAGCCATTCTAAAACGCGAATGAAATGGATGAACCGAGTTAATCGAAAACGCGCTGCTATTCACTTAGGTGGCCCGACTTTCCGTTGGGTACATTTGTGTTTAAATGCAATCAAAGCGCTCCCTAAAATCATTCCAAGAGTGGAAACACCTGTACTTATTTTACAAGCGGAAAAGGAAAAAATTGTAGATAACAAAAATCTTGAAAAATTGACTGCACTTTTTCCGCATGCAGAATCCATGCTTGTACCTCAAGCAAAACATGAAATTCTTTTTGAAAAGGATAACATAAGAAAAGCCGTGCTTGAACGCGTGAATCAATTTCTTCATTCTTAAATTTTACTAATTAGATTAAATATAAAATATTATATATTGATTTATATAATGTTTTTTTATTTTTATCTCATGAGTGTTTAACCTTTTATTGAGCAAGATCATAGTTTCTTCCTCACTATATGCCTACAATCCATAATACTTATTTGTAGTTATGTTTTTTTGTCGTTTGTATAGTTGGAGTGCCTATGTCAAAAATGAAGAAAATCGTCACCACACTTTGCTTGGCGGGTGTCGGCGCTGTGGCATTATGGGGAACACAGTGGGTTATGCATAAAACAAGTTCACCGGAGTTTTGCGTCAGTTGTCATTCAATGAGCTATCCAAAGGAGGAATGGGAAGGTTCGAGTCACTTTGCTAATGCAAAAGGCGTGCGAGCACAATGTTCAGACTGTCATATTCCAAAAGAAGGTTGGCATTATATCAAAGCTAAATTTATTGCTTTAAAAGACTTGTGGTATGAAGCACAAGGTAAGATTGAAAATAAAGAAAAATATGAAGCCCACCGTGCAGAGCTTGCTCAAATGGTATGGAATGATATGAAAGCCAACGATTCAGAAACCTGTCGTAGCTGCCACAGTTTTGATGCAATGGAGCTTTCACAACAAACTAAATTAGCAAAACAAACCCATACAGATGCCCAAACAAACGGCCAAACCTGTATTGATTGCCATAAAGGCATTGTTCACTTCCTTCCTGAAGTGCATGGCGATCAAAATGCGCAAAAATCCTCTGAAGCAAAAGGTGGTGCAATATCAGATGGTTCTACTATTTTCGCTACTGAAATGGTGAAAGCGACCAATGATAAAGGAAATGAGGTTCGCCTCATGCCTTATGCAGAATTAATGCAATGGAAAGTAAATGGTGATCAAATTCAAGGTACTTTACATGGTTGGCAACAAGTAGGAGCTGAAGCGGTTGTTTATCAAGAATTAGGCAAACGTATCACGCTTGCTTTACTGGATGAAGATGCACGTAACCATGTTCAAGTCGTAAAAACAGTACATGATGCAGTAACGGATTCTGACTGGAAAGAAATCAATGTTGTGGTGAATGTCGCAAAAGAAAAAATGTCATCAGATCTGACCGCACTTAATCAATATGGCAATCAGTTAAATCAAACTCAATGTAGTGGTTGTCACGCGGCAATTGGTGCGGATCATTACACGGCTAACCAATGGATTGGTGTGGTGAACTCTATGAAAGACCGAACATCAATGAACAAAGATGAAGTACGTGCATTAACTATTTATCTGCAACGCAATGCCAAAGATATGGCAAAACAATAATAACCAACTATCTAAAACGAGGCTGAAATGAAAAAGAATAACGTAAATGAACAACGTCGTGATTTTCTGAAAAAAACATCTTTAGGCGTGGCAGGTAGTGCCCTTTCTGGTGGTATGGTGGGCGTTGTATCAAAAAGTGCGGTCGCAAAAGAAGCTGAAATAAAAACAGTAGTTACTGCAGCTCACTGGGGACCGCTTGGTGTGGTTGTGGAAGATGGTAAAGTTGTGAAATCTGGCCCTGCCATTGAACCTGCTGTACCAAACGAATTACAAACAGTTGTTGCCGATCAGCTATACAGCGAAACTCGCGTGAAATATCCAATGGTGCGTAAAGGCTTTTTAGCTAACCCAGGAAAAAGTGATACCACAATGCGTGGTCGTGATGAATGGGTGCGAGTTTCTTGGGATGAAGCGTTAGATTTAGTACACAATCAGCTTAAACGTGTTCGTGACGAACATGGTCCAACAGGCATTTTTGCCGGTTCTTATGGTTGGTTTAGTTGTGGTTCATTACATGCTTCTCGTACGTTATTACAGCGCTACATGAACGCTACCGGTGGTTTTGTGGGCCACAAAGGGGACTACTCTACGGGTGCTGCGCAAGTAATCATGCCGCATGTGCTTGGTACTATTGAAGTCTATGAACAACAAACCAGCTGGGAATCTGTGTTAGAAAACAGCGATATTATTGTGCTTTGGTCTGCAAACCCACTCACAACCATGCGTATTGCTTGGATGTCTACCGACCAAAAAGGGATTGAATATTTCAAAAAATTCCAAGCGAGTGGAAAACGCATTATTTGTATCGACCCACAAAAAAGTGAAACTTGCCAAATGCTGAACGCAGAATGGATTCCGGTGAATACCGCAACGGATGTGCCGTTAATGCTTGGTATTGCTCATACTTTAGTTGAACAAGGTAAGCACGATAAAGATTTCTTGAAAAAATACACGTCGGGTTATGCTAAATTCGAGGAATATTTATTAGGTAAAACCGATGGCCAACCAAAAACTGCAGAATGGGCAAGCAAGATTTGCGGCATTCCGGCAGACACGATTAAACAACTGGCAAACGACTTCTCCGGCAAACGCACCATGTTAATGGGCGGCTGGGGAATGCAGCGTCAACGCCATGGGGAACAAACTCATTGGATGTTAGTCACGCTCGCTTCTATGTTAGGACAAATTGGCTTGCCAGGTGGTGGTTTCGGTTTAAGTTATCACTATTCAAATGGTGGGGTGCCAACGGCGACAGGGGGTATTATCGGCTCCATTACCGCAAGTCCATCAGGCAAAGCTGGTGCAAAAACCTGGTTGGATGATACGTCTAAATCCGCTTTCCCATTGGCGCGTATTGCCGATGTATTGCTCAATCCAGGTAAAAAAATTCACTATAACGGTACTGAAATTACTTACCCTGACATCAAAGCGGTGTATTGGGCAGGCGGTAACCCATTTGTTCACCATCAAGATACCAATACCTTAGTGAAGGCCTTCCAGCAACCGGAAGTGGTGATTGTGAATGAAGTGAACTGGACACCAACTGCGCGCATGGCAGATATTGTCTTGCCAGCAACCACCAGTTATGAACGTAATGACTTAACCATGGCAGGCGACTACTCCATGATGAGCGTTTACCCGATGAAACAAGTGGTTCCACCACAATTTGAAGCGAAAAATGACTATGATATTTTCGTTGAGCTCGCTAAACGAGCAGGTGTAGAAGAACAATACACCGAAGGTAAAACGGAAATGGAATGGCTGGAAGAATTCTACAATGCAGCCTTTACTGCCGCTCGAGCAAACCGTGTTGCAATGCCTCGTTTTGATAAATTCTGGGCAGAAAATAAACCGTTAAGCTTTGAAGCGGGAGAAGCCGCGAAGAAATGGGTACGTTATGGTGAATTCCGTGAAGATCCATTACTCAATCCGCTCGGCACGCCATCAGGTAAAATTGAGATTTTCTCTGATGTTATCGAGAAAATGCATTATAACGACTGTAAAGGTTACCCAAGCTGGATGGAGCCAGAAGAATTTGCGGGTAATGTGACAGAAGAATATCCGTTAGCTTTAGTGACGCCACATCCTTACTATCGTTTACACAGCCAATTGGCGCATACTTCATTACGTCAAAAATATGCGGTAAATGATCGTGAGCCAGTGATGATTCACCCTGAAGATGCCGCTGCTCGCGGTATTAAAGACGGTGATATTGTTCGCATTTATAGCAAACGCGGTCAAGTCCTTGCGGGTGCCGTTGTGACAGAAAATATCATCAAAGGTACTGTCGCCCTACATGAAGGCGCATGGTATGACCCAATGGACTTAGGTGAAAGTGAAAAACCATTGTGTAAAAATGGTTGCCCGAACGTATTAACACGCGATGAAGGCACATCAAAACTTGCACAAGGTAACTCACCGAATACCTGTATTGTTCAGGTTGAAAAATTTACTGGTAATGCACCAGAAGTCACGGTGTTTAAACAACCTAAACACGCAGTGTAAAACCAATAAAAAACGACCGCACTTTGATTTTATCCATTCATGTGCGGTCTTTTTTCAATAAGTTTTTCTGTACTTTGTTTTTTTTCACCTATCAAATCAATTTTCTCTACCTTTCCTTCTCACCATCAAAATGTGATCTGTCTCCCAGTTTTAAGTCTTGTTTTGTACTAAAATCAACCCATAGTCCTCTTTTACGGACAAAATATTAAAGACCTGATGGTGTAAAAAGATCAGGTATTACTTTGATTCACAACGCAGAAAAAAGGAGAAAACAGATGACAAAAGATCTTAATGTCTTTGATAAACACTATGGTTTATTGATCAACGGCGAATGGACAAATGGCTCTGAGGGTAATACCTTAACAGCATATAACCCTGCAAATGGTGAAGCATTAGCCACCTTTATTGACGCTACGGATGCAGATGTCGATGCTGCAGTGAATGCTGCGAAAGAGGCCTTTAAAACCTGGAAAAATACCAGCGCAACGGAACGAGCTGCGATTTTGAATAAAATTGCAGATATTATTGACGAAAATACCGAATTATTTGCCTTACAAGAAACGTTGGATAACGGTAAACCGATTCGCGAAACACGTGCAGCAGATATTCCGTTGGCATCAGATCATTTCCGTTATTTTGCCAGTGTTATTCGCGCCGAAGAAGGTGTCGCAAACCAACTGGATAGCGAAGATTTGTCGTTGATTTTACGCGAGCCTATTGGCGTTGTTGGTCAAATTATTCCATGGAACTTTCCGTTCTTAATGGCTGCATGGAAAATAGCACCTGCATTGGCAGCAGGTTGTACCGTCGTGATTCACCCATCTTCCTCTACTTCATTGAGCTTACTTTCCTTAGCTCAAAAAATTAATCATTTATTACCGAAAGGTGTCTTCAATGTCATTACTGGTAAGGGTTCTAAATCTGGCGAATACATGTTGCACCATACTGGATTTAACAAACTGGCATTCACCGGTTCTACCGAAATTGGTAGAAAAATTGGTATAGCTGCTGCTGAAATGTTGATTCCATCCACCTTGGAATTGGGTGGTAAATCAGCCAATATTTTCTTTGACGATATGCCATTTGATAAAGCATTGGAGGGCGCACAAAAAGGAATTCTCTTCAACCAAGGGCAAGTGTGTAGTGCCGGTTCACGCATCTTCGTACAAGAAAGCGTTTACGATAAATTTATCGCGGCACTAAAAGAAGAATTTAAGAAAGTTAAAGTCGGCTTACCTTGGGAAGATGATACGCAAATGGGGGCGCAAGTAAACGGAAATCAAATTAAGGTTATTAGCAAGTATGTTGATATTGCTAAAGAAGAAGGGTGTCAAATCATCGTTGGTGGAGGTAAATCAACCGACCCGGCATTGGCTCGAGGCGAATTTTTCCAACCAACCTTAATTTTAGCGCCAGATAACAAAAAACGCGTGGCACAAGAAGAAATTTTTGGTCCGGTTGCTGTGGTAATCAAATTCAAGGATGAAGAAGATGTAATTAAAATGGCAAATGACAGTGATTATGGCCTAGGTGGTGCGGTGTGGACATATAACATTAACCGTGTGCTACGAGTTGCACGCGCACTTGAAACTGGTCGTGTTTGGGTGAACTGTTATAACCGTTTACCAGCTGGAGCTCCTTTCGGTGGTTATAAAACCTCTGGTATAGGTCGTGAAACCCATAAAATGATGCTTGACGCTTATACACAGGTGAAAAATATTTTCATCAGCACCCGTGAAGAGCGCGAAGGCATGTATTAATCATTCACTTTCTAACCTAAAAAACGACCGCACTTTGATTTTATCTATCAAAGTGCGGTTATTTTTTTATTTATATCAAATTTTTACTCAATTCTATTAAAAAAATGCGCTTAAATCTTTACTCGTACTAAATAAGTGGTATCTTTATACCCGCTTATTTAATCGATTGTGTCACTGCCGTTATACGTGATGAATTATTTTTTGTTCATTTATCTAGGAGTTATCCTATGGAAAGTAAAATTCCACCAGTAGAAGTCAAACTAGGCTTTAAATGGCAAGGGCTGCTGATTGCCGTCATCGTTGGTTTAGGGATTTGGTTAATCCCAACGCCAGAAGGCTTATCCGCAAAAGCATGGGGAATGCTAGCACTGTTTGTGGCAACCATTGTGGCTATTATCGCTAAAGCAATGCCTATGGGAGCTGCAACGCTCGTTGCCTTAGTGATTAGTGGCTTGACTGGGCTTACGCCAATTTCGCCAAAACAAGGTGATGTTGGTATGTTATCCGGCTTTGCGAACGGCACAATTTGGTTGATTGCTATTGCTATGTTTTTATCTCGCGCGGTGATTAAAACCGGTTTAGGTAAACGTATCGCGCTGTACTTCGTTGGTCGTTTTGGTAAAAAAATGATGGGAGTGGCCTATGGTATGGCGTTGGCTGATGTTGTTATCGGTCCGGGTATTCCTTCGGCTTCTGCGCGTGGGGGCGGTATTATGTACCCTATTATGCAATCTATTGCTGATGCATATGAGTCCAAACCGGGTCCAACAGCTCGTCGTGCAGGTGCTTTCTTAGCGATTGCTGTCTCTCAAATCGATACCATTATTTGTACCATGTTCTTAACCGCCATGGCGGGTAACCCGTTAATTGCAGAACTCGCGAAAAGCCAAGGTGTAGAAATCACTTGGATGACATGGTTCTTAGGGGCGATCGTACCAGGTATTATGAGCCTAATCGTCTTGCCTTATTTCGTGTATTTAATTTATCCGCCAGAATTAAAAGATACGCCTAAAATGGCAGAAATGGCACGTGAAGAATTAAAAAGCATGGGCCCAATGAGCAAAGCAGAATGGATTCTTGCCCTAGACTTTATCCTTCTTTTATTCCTTTGGACGGTGGGTGATTTAGTCTTCCATATCCCTGCAACAATTTCAGCGTTTATCGGTTTAGTGATTTTATTATTAACTAACATTATGAGCTGGAAAAATATCGTGGCAGAAACCACCGCATGGGATACCATGTTCTGGTTTGCGGTATTGGTGATGATGGCAAATGCACTTAATAAATATGGTGCAATCACTTGGATTTCCACCCACATTTCCTCATCTGTGGGCGGTTTCAGCTGGCCAGTTGCCTTTATTATTTTAGTGTTGGTGTATTTCTATACCCGCTATTTCTTTGCTTCAGCCATGGCGCATATTTCCGCAATGTATCTCGCTTTCGTGGCTGCGGCTATTGCTGTGGGTACACCACCAATCGTTGCTGCAATTGGTTTAGGTTACACCTCAACATTATCCATGAGTTTAACGCAATACGCAGGTGGTCCTGGTCCAGCACTATACGGTTCAGGTTATAACTCAACCGGTCAATGGTGGGGCGTGAGCTTTATTGTTTCCATCCTTTCATTAGTGATTTGGTTCGGTGTGGGTGGATTATGGATGAAACTACTTGGCTGGTGGTAATCCTTATTAATTCATAAATAATCCCTAAAAAAATGACCGCACTTTGATTTGTATCTCAAAAGTGCGGTCATTTTTATCTGTATTTTGGCTTAATCATCCCAGTCATCATCCCAATCACGGTGTTTTCTGTGGTGATGATGGTGTTTTTTATGTTTTTTATGATGGTGATATTCTCTGTCATCGTAGTCTCCGCCCTTGTTCACTTGACTACCGATTACGCCACCTAATGCTGCGCCACCGAGTGTGGTGGCAATATCACCACCTAATAAACCACCGGCTACACCGCCGATTGCTGCACCTGTTGCAGTATGACGTTGTTGTCTGTCCATTTCACAAGCGGTTAAGCTTCCAGCTAATGCAACAATCACTAACCCTTGCATTAATTTAGATTTCATAAATCTACTCCTCTATTTTTGTCGGGATTGCTTGCTAAAGCACTTATGCAACCCTGCATGTAAAAGCATTCCTTTTACGATTGCTTTGACTATGTGGAAAATTAGTTAGTTCAAATGGCTTGTTCAATTGATTTAAGAATGAACAATTTTTGGTATGATTGTTGAGAGGTTTAATTGGTGATTCAGTCAGATGTTGTAAAATCTATTTTCACTAATTGAAGTTAAATTTTAATGAATGAAATGAGCACTAAAATGAAAAAAGCCATATTAATCATTATAAATATTCTTACTTTATCTAGCTGTGGAGTGTTATTTGATGACCCTATTGAAAGATTTTGGAATGGGGATTATTCTGTAAGGAATAATGCCGCTGAGTTTGATAAAGAAAGACGAATATTTTATGAAAACGAACCTCAAGAAACAAAGTTATTGAGGGTTAAAAATGAACAACACTGCAACAAAATAAATAAATCATTGTTTTATGAGAAAAAACATAAATATGGTGATACTTATAGAGTTAATATGAGTGATATTTTTGTTCATTGTATGAGAGTAAATGGAACGCCTTTATATAAAGATTTTCCTAAAAAGTATGAATGGCTTACTAATGAGGATGTAAGAGTAAAATAACGAGGTGAGGAATGAGATATTTATTACTTATTTTAAAAAGATCTTTTTTGATGACTATCATTCTGCAACTTATTTTTTATATAAATGCATGGTTTATTACGGGTAATGTTGATCAGATTGATTTTTTTGTAAGTAAAGAGCATTTATTCTTTAGTTTAAAGATATGGCTTTCTCTATTTGTTTTATTTTTATTAATATATTCTTTGGGTAATAATAAATATTAATGACTTACTGATGATGCAAAAATGAGATAATTAAGGTGTGACAATGTTTTATTTATTAGAAGAATATGAA
>NZ_KV820351.1:60321-64838 GCF_001815355.1 Haemophilus sp. HMSC068C11 | reverse complement strand
AATTATTACACAGATCGAGTCGTGGACTTTATTATCTTTGAAACAGAGGATGTTGACAGACCGCTTGGATTGTTATCTATATCTGGTTATAAGGCTGGAAAAATAGCGCTTATCTTTCCTAAAGAGGCTTTTAAAAAAGACGCGATTTATTCTTTAGATAAGAATTGGATAGAAAAAAACATATATGATTATTTATATCTAAACAAAGAGTGTGACAAAGTTTTTATATCAAAAAATGATTCAATACTTCCATTCTAATAGCTCTTATACAAAAGAAATTGTTGGATTAAAGTGTGGTCAATTTCAAAGAGTTTTTAAACCTCTCAAAAACTGACCGCGCTTTTGTATTTTTAATGCTTCTTTTGCCGAAATATACCCTCTCATATCAATCCCGACTGCAAAACCATTCCCATATCCGCTTGTCCTATTGAAAAAACTGGATAGTCCAACTCGCTTGTTTAATTACTCTAAAAATCAGTATGTTTATGATTTTTTTTGATATAAAATTATCAAATAAAAATATTTTCACATAAATTTGATAAAATTTTATCGATTTGTGACTTTGATCACAGTAATGCAGAAAAAAATTCAGTACTATGCTTGCAACTCGATGATAGATGTTTTTAGTAGCGGGTTAATAATCATGGACTTTAAACCTAACATAATAGGAGATTTATTATGGCATACTATCCAGCAGAACCGTTCCGTATTAAAAGTGTTGAACCTGTTTCAATCTTACCAAAATCAGAACGTGAAAAAGCGATGAAAGCGGCAGGCTTCAATACCTTCTTACTTGATTCAAAAGATGTTTATATCGACCTTTTAACCGATAGCGGTACAAATGCAATGAGTGACCGTCAATGGGCCGGTATTATGATGGGTGATGAAGCTTATGCAGGTAGCCGCAACTTCTACCATTTACAAGAAACAGTTCAAGACTTATTTGGTTTCAAATATATTGTGCCAACTCACCAAGGTCGTGGTGCTGAAAATATTCTTTCTCGTATCGCGATTAAACCGGGTCAATACGTACCAGGCAATATGTATTTCACTACTACACGTTTCCACCAAGAAGCCAATGGCGGTATTTTCTACGATATCATTCGTGATGAAGCGCATGATGCAACATTAGATATCCCATTCAAAGGTAATATTGATGTTAAAAAATTAGAAAAATTAATTAACGAAAAAGGTGCTGAAAATATTGCTTATGTGTGCTTGGCGGTAACAGTAAACTTAGCGGGTGGTCAACCGGTTTCTATCGCAAACATGAAAGCTGTTCGTGAATTAACCGCAAAACACGGCATTAAAGTGTTCTACGATGCAACTCGTTGTATTGAAAATGCTTATTTTATTAAAGAACAAGAACCTGGCTATCAAGATCGTTCAATCAAATCTATCGTTCAAGAAATGTTCAGCTATGCAGATGGTTGTACAATGAGTGGTAAAAAAGACTGCTTAACCAATATCGGTGGTTTCTTATGTATGAATGATGAAGAATTGTTCATGAAAGCGAAAGAATTGGTTGTTGTGTTCGAAGGTATGCCGTCTTACGGTGGTATGGCTGGTCGTGATATGGAAGCAATGGCGATCGGTTTGAAAGAAGCAACTCAGGAAGAGTACATTGAACACCGTGTTAAACAAGTACGTTACCTCGGTGAAAAATTAAAAGCAGCGGGTGTACCGATTGTCGAACCAATTGGTGGTCATGCGGTGTTCTTAGATGCTCGTCGTTTCTGTCCACATTTGAAACAAGAAGAAGACTTCCCGGCACAAGCATTAGCGGCAGCAATCTATGTTGAATGCGGTGTGCGTACAATGGAACGTGGTATTATTTCAGCTGGTCGTGATATTAAAACTGGCGAAAACCATCATCCAAAACTTGAAACTGTACGTATTACTATTCCTCGTCGTGTTTACACTTATGCACACATGGATTTAGTTGCTGATGGTATTATCCATTTATTCAAACATAAAGAGGATATTAAAGGGCTTCGTTTCGTGTATGAACCAAAACAATTACGTTTCTTCACTGCACGTTTTGAACAAAAATAGGCCTACCGCCCTTACCTCAGTAACGGGGTAAGGGCTTTTTGTATCTAAAAAATATTTGGTTAATGAGAAAAATGCGAAAACATTCTAATGACATTGTAGTTTGATGTATTGTCAAATAAGGAAGTGACTAGCCTTTCTACGATAATCGGAAAGGAGAAAACTTATGAACAAAACATTGGGAAGTACCTTGATTACCTCAGGGACGATGATTGGGGCAGGGATGCTTGCCATGCCTCTCACCTCTGCAGGAATAGGTTTCACGTTTACAGTTGTTCTACTTGTTCTTTTATGGATTCTGCTCACCTATAGCGCATTATTATTTGTTGAGGTTTACCAAACCGCTGAACATGATGCTGGTATTGGCACGCTTGCCGCACAGTATTTTGGTCGACCAGGACGAATTGTTGCAACTAGCGTATTAATGATTTTCCTTTATGCATTACTTTCCGCCTATGTAACCGGTGGTGGTGCAATTCTTGCTTCAACTTTACCTGATTTTGCGACGCCTGATCTCAAAATGAAAGGTTCTATCCTAGCATTTACGATCTTCTTTGGTATCTTCGTAGCAATTGGCACAAGCTTTGTGGATGCCTTAAATCGCTTCTTATTTATCGCGATGATTGCGGCTTTATTTATTGTGCTTGGATTGATGATTCCAGAAATTAAAATCGATAACTTAATGGCCATGCCAATTGATAAAGCGCTATTGATTTCGGCTAGTCCGGTTTTCTTTACCGCTTTTGGTTTCCACGGCTCAATTCCTTGCTTAAATAAATATTTAGAAGGTGATGTAAAAGCCTTAAGATTTTCTATTATTGTGGGCTCTGCAATCACATTAGTGGGTTATCTTTTATGGCAATTTTCTACTCACGGTGTGTTAAGCCAAAGCCGATTCTTAGAAATCCTTAATCAAGATCCGACATTAAATGGATTGATTGAAGCCGTTCGAGTGATTACAGGCAGCACCATTATTGCAGCTGTCGTGAAAATCTTCTCTGCCTTAGCACTGATTACCTCATTCTTAGGGGTCGCACTAGGTTTACTAGAATGTATTGACGACTTATTAAAACGTGCCTTCAATATTTCAGCGAACCGTTTAAGTTTAGGTTTCTTAACCTTCCTTCCGCCCTTGCTCTTTGCATTCTTCTATCCAGAAGGCTTCATCCTTGCATTAGGTTATGCAGGACAAATGTTTGCTTTCTATGCAGTGGTATTGCCGGCAGCATTGGTTTGGAAAGCTCGCCATCAACATCCAAACTTACCTTATCGTGTGCCGGGTGGTTCAGGGGTCCTACTCTTTGTCTCAATTCTAGGGATTATTATCGTGAGTATCCCATTCCTAATTAAATTAGGTATATTGCCTGAAGTAGTGGGCTAATAACACGATTAAAATAAAAAAGTGCGGTTAATTTTAACCGCACTTTTTTATGCTTTCTCTTTGATTGCTTTAAGATATCGATATACGCTAGGTTCTGAGATTTTCAAATATTTCGCCACCATTGGAATGGCACCTTTGATATTGAAAATACCTTTATCAAATAAGACTTTAATGGCGTTTTCCCGTTGTCTTAAGCTGAGTGGTTTATCGGAGTGTAATAGAGTGAAATCAAGGTATTCACAAAGGATATCTTCGATGGAGTTTTCGAGTTTTTCTTTATTAATTATTTCAGCTTCTTCCACTTCGGCAAAGGCCGCATCAATACCTAAAATATTGACGAAGTTTCCAAGATTTTCTAATGAAATTAATTTGGTCATCACATCAACCAACTCAGAGGTATCATGATTAATACAAAGGATGCCTTCTAATTTATCCCCATTTTTAATGAAATAAGTTGCACCTCGAATGACCTTTTCGGAATCAGCCACCGCTTTGTAGTTAAAGACAAAATCCTTATCTAAATACACTTTATCCTGCAACAAACTAGAACCAAAAGAACTAAGTGGAGAGGAAAGGGTCCTCCCGCTAACGTGGCTATTCGCAATGGCTTCCATATGAGCCTTATTCTTATCAAAAGAATGAAATACGACTTCGTATTTAGGGCCGAGAACATTTCCCAAAAAATGGGTTAGGCCAATAAAATATTTCTTTTGTACGTTATTCATACCAACTTAATCTCATTAATTTCAGCTTGCTATAGGTATTCTATAACCGCTTATTTTTTATAGCAAATATATTGTAAAAAACGGCAGGTTATCTATGGTGTTTTACTTTAAGTGAATCCCATAATGCTTAATGGGATGTGGTTAGACAATACTTCTGTGATATTCTTTGGTGTTGGGATTTTTATCTTTAAGACACTTCAAGTGAATCTTGTAAGAAATGCTAAAGCTTGTATCCTCATTATTAAGGATTATTACATACGAGATGATTACTAAAGCACATGATGAATTAAAATAAAAGGAGAAGTAGGCATGAGATATTTATTACTCATTTTAAAAAGATCTTTTTTGATGACTATCAT
>NZ_KV820351.1:50561-60221 GCF_001815355.1 Haemophilus sp. HMSC068C11 | reverse complement strand
TTAAAAAGATCTTTTTTGATGACTATCATTCTACAACTTATTTTTTATATAAATGCGTGGTTTATCACGGGGAATGTTGATCAGAGTGATTTTTTTGTAAGTAAGGAGCATTTGTTTTTTAGTTTAAAAATATGGGGCTCTCTATTTGTTTTATTTTTATTAATATATTCTTTAGGTGATAATAAATATTAATGGCTTACTGATGATGCAAGAATGAGATGATTAAGGTATGACAATGTTTTATTTATTAGAAGAATATGAAGATGAATTGTTATGGTCTGGGGATATATTTAGAGTTTTTATCCAGAATAAGGGTGAGAATTATTACACAGATCGAGTCGTGGACTTTATCATCTTTGAAACAGAGGATGTTGATAGACCGCTAGGGTTGCTATCTATATCTGGTTATAAGGCTGGAAAAATAGCGCTTATCTTTCCTAAAGAGGCTTTTAAAAAAGACGCGATTTATTCTTTAGATAAGAATTGGATAGAAAAAAACATATATGATTATTTATATCTAAACAAAGAGTGTGACAAAGTTTTTATATCAAAAAATGATTCAATACTTCCATTCTAATGTCTAGATTAAACTTACATAAAATAAATCGTTGGATATAAAGTGTGGTCAATTTTCAAAGAGTTTTAAAACCTCTTAAAAACTGACCGCACTTTTTTATTGAGAATATGAGTTTATAGAATTTTAAAACAAGTTTTGATATCATATCGCAGATTTATCAATAACTTAATCTCTGAAGTATAATGAAGAACTTATCTCGCTCTTTTCTTTCTAGTTTATTATTTATTTCCTCTTTCGCGTTGGCGGCGCCAAGCTCACCAAATGCAGATGTAGAAAAACAAATCGATGCCAAACAACAGAGGCAACAAGCTGAACAAGATGCGGCTATTTTAGCCCAGCAAACGCAATCCGCGAATGTGCGTTTAGAGGGTGAAAAAGAAGCCTCTCGTGGCTTTCCACAGAATGAAGCACAATGTTTTCCTATCAATCAATTGGTGCTGACCGATTATCAAGCTGAAGAAGAAAATTCATCAGCCTCTTCCCTTAAATTAATCCAACCAAGCCGATTCTCTTGGGCATTAAAGTCAGTTTATGCTGAGCGTGATTTTGCGCTGCCGGCTTGTATTGGCTCGGAGGGGATTAATGTCTTACTTCGCCGTATTCAAAATCGTTTAATTGATTTTGGTTATGTCACGACACGCGTGGTGGTGGAGCCACAGGATTTACGTTCAGGTATGCTCGTACTCACTGTGATTCCGGGTAAAGTAGGTCGTATTCAATTACAAGACCAAAGTGCGATTCCGTTTGCCACCCGTGGTACCTTATGGTTTGCCATGCCAATGGCGCAGGGGGATATATTAAATATTCGCAACATTGAACAAGGTTTAGAAAACTTAAAACGCGTACCGAGTGCTGATGCGAATATGGAGCTAGTGCCAACGGATGCAGTAGGTGAAACCGATGTGGTGATTGCTTATAAGCAAAGCTTACCTTTCCATTTAACCTTGGGATTAGATGATTCAGGCAGTAAAGCTACGGGTCGTTTACAAGGCTCAGCCACGTTTTCTTGGGATAACGTGCTAACACTTAATGATATGTTCTATATCAGTGGTACACGTAGCTTTAAACGTGATAGCGATGATGCAGAAGGCGATTATGGCAGTAAAAACATCAGTCTCTATTATTCTATTCCTTGGAAGAATTATCTCTTAACCCTTTCCGGCTCAAAATATTCTTATCACCAAACGGTAGCGGGCGCGTTTGAGTCTTACACCTATTCGGGTGAAAGCCAACAAATGAAAGCGAATTTAAGTCGCTTATTATCTCGTGGAAGTCTTCATAAAACCTATGTGAATGCCGCGTTATGGACGAAAAAATCACATAACTACATCAATGACACTGAAATTGAAGTGCAACGTCGTCGAACCGCTGGTTGGGAAGTGGGACTTAATCACACCCAATACATTGGCGAAACAGTGTTACAACTGTTTGCGAACTATAAACGTGGTACAGGTGGGAATAAAGCCTTACCTGCTCCGGAAGAGGAGTTTGGTGAAGGGACTTCCCGTATGCAGATTTTTACTGCAGGCATTGATTTTACCTATCCTTTCACTATCGGCAATCAACCTTTCCGCTTTAACACCAGTTGGAATGGACAATGGAACGGTACACCTTTAACACAACAAGATAAATTTAGTATTGGTGGTCGTTATACCGTGCGAGGGTTTGATGGTGAGCTATCACTTTCTGGTGAAAAAGGTTGGTTATGGCGAAATGAGTTGGGTTGGGATATTGCCAATAAAGGACATGAGCTTTATTTAGGGATTGACCGAGGTAAGGTGCATTCTAGCCAAGAAGAGCTTCAAATTGGTGATAGCTTAATGGGTGGCGCAATTGGACTTCGCGGTAAATTATGGGGCATTAACTATGATTATTTTGTGGGTGTTCCAATTAAAAAACCGGAAGGATTTAGAACCAGTCATGTGACAACCGGATTTAATGTGAGCTACCGTTTTTAATGCTCACGCTTTTAGATGTATAAATTGATTAAAACCAAACAGAATTTAAAACTTTAAAGGAAATTAAAAAATGAATAAACGTCATTATAAAGTGATTTTTAGCCGTGTATTAAACCAGCTTGTAGTGGTATCTGAGTTGGCAAAATCTCAAGGTAAAGCGCAAAGTGAAAATGTGAGCTCAGAACAAGAAAAAACAGGATTGTTTTCAACCGCACTTTCACTTAATCCTATTCATTTTAGCTTAATGTTGGCATTAGGCTTTGTCTTCTTATCGCCTTCTGTTCATGCAGAAGATATGGCAATTCGTGCTGATAAATCTGCACCAGGTAATCAACAACCTACCGTACTTCAAACCGGCAATGGTTTACCGCAGGTAAATATTCAAACACCAAGTGCAGGTGGGGTATCACGTAACCAATATTCACAATTTGATGTGGCAGAAAAAGGCGCTGTGTTAAACAATGCTCGCAAAGCAGCCCAAACGCAAATGGCAGGATGGGTGCAAGGTAACCCGAATCTTGCTCGCGGTGAAGCGAAAGTCATTCTTAACGAGGTCAATTCAGCGAATCCAAGCCGTTTAAAAGGTTATGTAGAAGTCGCAGGCAAAAAAGCAGATGTGGTGATTGCCAACCCAAGCGGTATCCAATGTGATGGTTGTGGTGTGATTAATGCTGGACGTACCACGCTGACAACCGGTAAAGCTGATGTAGAAAATGGTGAGTTGAAAGGCTATCGCGTAAAAGGCGGTAAGGTGACTGTTGGCCAAAAAGGGATGGATAACAGCCAATCTGATTACACCGATATTATCGCTGAGAAAGCGGAAATCAATGGTGGTGTTTGGTCGAAGAAAGGCATTAAAGTTACCACTGGTAAAAACAACGTTGACCGCACCAATGATTCAGTTGTGTATGTGGGCGATAAAATCACCGATAAAACCGACCACACTTCCGATACCCAAGGCGAAAACCAAAGCTACAGTGTGGATGTGAGCCAATTAGGTGGGATGTATGCTGAAAAAATCCATTTAGTGGATAACGGTCAAGGTCTTGGTGTACGCAATGCGGGGCACATTGGTGCATCTGCTGGAAACGTGAAAATTGATAGCCAAGGACGCATTATTAATGAAGGGGTGATTAGCGCAACTCACCAAGCTGATCTTAATGCAGAAAAGGTTATTGAAAATAAAGGTAAAATTGAAACAAAACTGGGTGGTGTTGCATTGCGCTCACAAACTCGAGTAGAGCAGCATGGTTCAATTGTTTCACATCAAGGGGGGAGCTTTGTTCAAGCTAAGGATAAAGTTACTCAAACCGGTGAAACTGTTGCTAAGGGCGATATTCAGTATCAGGCGAAAAATATTGAAGTAAAAAGTGGTGCTTTAGTTGCTGCTGGCGTTACGGTACAGGATACTACGCAAGGTGAAATTCGTTCTCTAGATACTCAACATGCACAAGGTGCAAATCTTACTCTTTCAGCTGAAAAGACCATTTCATCCAAAGCAAAACATCTAGCGAGTGGTGAGATTAATGTGAGAGCGGAAATGGTTGATTTATCTGATAGTCAATTAAGTGGAGATCGCATCGCTCTCCAATCTGCTCAATCAGCTTTAAATCTGAATAAAACAACGCTATATAGCGAAGGAAAAACAACATTAAGCAACCCAAATCTTATTTCAACTGAAAATGCACATTTGAATGCTGATCATTTTGTGGTGGATAGTGTTCAACTTAATAATCATCAGGGCAGTTGGATTCAACGTGGCGCCGAAGCTTTTGCATTAAATGTACAAAAGGGATTAGACAATACTGAAGGAAAAATTGTCGCAGAAGGTACGCTTTCTGTTCAAACGCCATTAATTCAAAATAATCAAGGTGTGATTTGGTCAAATCAAGGTGTGAAACTTAACACAAATGCAGGACATATAGAGTCTCAATCTGGTTATTTATTTGGAAAAAATAGTCTTGATATTAGTACTTCAACCTTGAATAACCAAAAAGGTGAAATGTTAGGTGGACAGGTTTTATTGGCTGCACAGCAAGTTAATAATGAGGATGGGAAGTTAATTGTCGGAAATCGCGCAGATTTATCAGTTAATCAATTTAATAATCAGCGTGGTATTGTTTATAACCAAGGTGAACTATCATTAAAGACAGAAAATTTACACAACCAAGATGGCATTATTTCATCTGTTTCTCGTGCGACATTGCTTGCAAATGATTTAAATAACCTTAAAGGAGTGATTCAGGGAGAGTCTGATTTAACGATTCAAACCCAAAATTTGAATAATACACAAGGTGATATTTCAGCGAAAACAGCAGCGATTTCTTCTGCTGCAATAAATAATGCACAAGGTGTAATTTCATCTCAGGATTTAACATTATCTGGTACAAATTTAAATAACAAAGGTGGCATTGTTCAAAGTGTGAATGCAACATTAAATTTGACCAAGATGGATAACCAGTCTGAAGGTGATAAAGGCTCTTTGGTTAGTGCAACAAATCGTTTAGTGTTAAATGTTACAAATGTAAATAATAAAAATACAAAAGCTAAACAAGATACCCCTACTCAAGGTATTCAAACAACTAATTTAGTAATAAATGCAGAGCATATTGAAAACCAATCTGGTGGTATTTATGCAGGAAAATCAGCAAATATTACAGTTAATCAATCTCTTGATAACCAACAAGGTGAGATTTTATCGGCTGGTCGAGTTGATATTGTAAATCCAGATTTAACCTTGGTTGTAAATAATGCACTAGGAAAAATTGAATCGGTGATTGGCACAACATTACAAGCCAAAACATTAGCGGATGAAGGTTCGATTAGAACAAAAGGTGATTTGGGTATTGAGTTAAATGATAGCTTTACGCTTAATAAAGCCTTTGGTGTAGGTAATAATCTTACTTTTAAAACAAAAGGTGATTTTGTTAATAATTCCAACCTTGTGGTAGGTAATTCAGCATCAGTTGAAGGATCTACTATTCAAAATAATGCTAATGCAGAAATTTCCTCGATAAACACTCGCATTCAAGCCAATAAACTGGATAACTTTGGTTTAATAGATGGTGACACCACAGTGATTAAAGCCAATGATGTCAATAATATCGGTACTGCACGTATTTATGGTAGTCATCTTGCCATTCAAGCAAATAATTTAAATAATCTTGAGAACACTGACGGAACAGCAGCGACTATCGCTGCTCGCGAGAGACTTGATTTAGGTGTCAGTAATTTAGTAAACCGTAACCATTCACTTATTATGAGTTTAGGTAATATCTATATTGGTGGACAGTTAAATGACAATAATCAAGCAACTGGTTATGCAAATAGCATTGATAACGGTAGTGCAACCATTGAAGCTTTAGGAAGTGGTTGGATTAAGACACATCATCTTTTAAACCAAGATTTACATTTAAGGTTAGGACATAAATATACTAAAAATCATTTTGTTACTTATTCCCCATTTGATAGTAGTGCGACTTATTATAGTAATGAAGGAGAAAAAGGTGAGGGTTATTTAGATCATGTTAATAATAGTCGTCATAATAGCAATCAATATTTTCGTTTCAATGATGGACGTAAAGCTGTGGCAGCTCGAAATTGGCTGAAACAAGATTACATTCGAACCACAGATACTAATACCATTGAACACCAAGATCCCAGTAAATTGCTTATCGGGCAATCTTTACATTTGGAAGGGGGGGAGTATACGAATAAACACTCTCGAATTGTGATTGGTGACACCTTATATTTAGCGGATAAGGCGATTAAGGAACCCGTCAGTACAGTAAGTCAAGGATTACTAAAACTGAGTAATATTGATGTTGATGGTGAAATTCATCGTCGAGATATCGGTTTGAAAAAAGATATTAAAAAAGAACATCGTCATCATGGTTCGAGAGGTAAAAAAGTTTGGGCTGTGTATGGAGGAGATGAACAAAAAATTGACCGCCTCTTACCTGTCGAACCGTTCAAATTTGGGCTGGAACTTTTAAAAATAGGTGAGCCGGTGGAGTCTACTGGCATAATTGTTGGGGATAAATCAGATTTCCAAGGCATTTCATTAGCGGAGAAAACACCTTTAAATACAGATTTAAATGTTCACCGCGTTAATCTAGAAGCAATCACGTCTGGAGTGATGAAAAATAAAGATAACCTTGATATCAAAACGCATTTACCAGATATTTCATTGCCACAGGCAAGCCTTTATAAAATCAACCCTGAGGTATCAGGACAGTTTTTGGTTGAAACAGATCCGCGTTTTACACAGAAATCTAAATGGCTCAGTTCTGATTATATGTTCAAACAGTTGCGCAATGATCCACAAAATATGCTTAAACGTTTGGGCGATGGTTTTTATGAACAACGTTTAGTAAACGAACAAATTAATCAGCTCACTGGTAGACGTTTTCTAGAAAATTACTCTTCCGATTATGACCAATATAAAGCCTTGATGGATAACGGGGCATACTACGCCCAAAAAATGAATTTAGTACCAGGCGTTGCTTTGACATCTTCTCAGATGAAAGAGTTAACTTCTGATATGGTTTGGATGGTAAAACGTGAAGTGACTTTAAAAGATGGTTCTAAGAAAGAAGTATTAGTGCCACAGGTTTACGTTGTTGGACGTAATACCGATATTGATAGTCGAGGTGCAGTGATTTCTGCCAATGATGTCATTATGAATATCAAAGGTGATGTACAAAATAGTGGCGTAATTTCTGGACGTAATCTAACAGGCTTAGCCGCAAATAATATTGAGAACTTAGGTGGTCGCTTACAGGGTCGAGAACTTTATTTGGTAGCTAAAAATATGCTCAATAATCTTGGTGGAGAGTTAAATGCAACAGATCATTTAGTTGCTCAAGGAAAGCATATTAATATTGAAAGTACCACGAGTGAAACAGAAAACACACCTGATTTTTACCAAAAATCACTAACACAACAAGCATCTGTAAAGGTTGGCAATGATAACAAAAAAGGCAGTGCTAGCTTTATTGCGACTGAAAATATTACTGTAAAAGGTGCAAATGTAGATGTGAATGGAAATGTGGTTTTCTCTGCAGGTAAAGCATTGAATTTTGGTACGGTAGAAACTGAAAATAAAGAGCATTACGTACCAAATGCAGATAATTACTATAAGCTTGATCAAAAACAAGAAGTTGGCAGTCAGTTAAATGTTACAGGAAATCTTGATGCTGTAGGTAAAAGTGCGGTTGAAATGCGAGGTGTTTCGGTAACCAGTAATGGCACCATGAATGTACTTTCTGACGGTAATATCAATATTCAAGAAGCACGTTATAAAGAGCAGTTGTCGAGTGCATCCAAAAGTAAATCTAGAGGTTTAACAAGCTCAACGACAGAAGTTTATCGACATAAACACGATTATGACGTTGCGGAAGCCTCAAATTTAGATGCAGATAAGATTTATCTTCATTCAAGCAAAGGTAATGTCACTATTCAGGGCTCAAATGTGGCTGCAGGTAATGGCTTGACGGTGAAGGGTAAGAATATTGATATTCGTGAGGCTGAGAACCGAGTTTACTCTGATGATTTTTATAGCAAGAAAAAATCAGGGATGCTAGGTGCTGGTATAGGGGTTGCTTTTGGTACCCAAAAACAAACCACGGAAAGTGACCAAACTAAGCTTTATGCCCAAAGTAGTCAAGTTGGTAGCCTCAAGGGTAATACTACAATGATTGCTGAGCAATCATACGCACAAACAGCGAGTACTGTGAAAGCGATAGAAGGTGATGTAAATATTCTAGCTCAAAAAGCTGAAATTAAAGCAGCAGATAATAAATATGAAACGAATACTAAGCAAACTTTTCAGCAAAAAGGCGTTACTATTTCCTTAAGTTCTCCAGTGATTTCAGCTATTCAGGGAGTCGCTAAATCAGCTGAAATGATAGGGAAAAGTAAACATGCTCGAGTAAATGCAATGACAGCAGCGAATAGCGCATATAACGTGGTTCAAGCAGGCCAAGCTCTAGGTGAGTTAGCTGGTGCGGCTAGTGGTGCTGGGCAAGCCGCTGGTGGTTCTACGGGGCTCAAAATTTCAATCACTTATGGTCAACAACAAAGTGAATCCAGAACACATACTGTGGGTAATACTGCTGCTAAGTCTCAAGTCAATGCTGGCGGTAAAGTGAATATCATCGCTACAGGAGCGGGTAAAGCATCAAATATTGATGTTGTTGGATCTGATATATGGGGAAAACAAGGAACAACTTTAATTGCTGATAATCAAGTAAATATCAAAGCAGCAGAGCAAACACATCAAGAGCGTAGTACTAACAAATCCAGTGGATTTAACGCTGGGGTTGCTATTGATATTGGAAAAGGTGTTTCAGCTGGATTAACTGTAGGTGGAAACTATGGTAAAGGTTATGGTAATGGTGATGAAACTACATATGTAGCAAGTCATGTAGGTGATATTCAAAGTAAAACCGTGATTCAGGCAGGTGGAGATGCTAATGTAATTGGTTCAGGGATCCAAGGAAAACGAGTAGAGCTTAGTGCTGAAAACCTCAATATTGAGAGCTTGCAAAATAAAGCAAGCTATGATGGAAAACAAATGAACGTAAATGGTTCGATAACAGTTGGTTATGGTTTTTCTGCAGAGGGTGGTTATAGTAAGTCTAAAATGAATTCAAATCACGCATCTGTGAATGAACAAGCAGGAATCTATGCGGGTGATGAAGGCTATGATGTGAATGTAAAAAATCACACAGATTTAAAAGGTGCACTCATTACTTCAACTCAACAAGCTGAAAGCTCAGGATTAAATCAATTTAGTACTGGTACATTAAGCCATAGTGATATTGAAAACCACTCATCTTATAAAGGTTCTTCAATAGGTATATCTGCTAAGGGAGCAGCAAAAGGCGGATGGACTGGTCAAGAGAAAAATGGTATTTCTGGTAGTGTAGGTTATGGTCGCGAAAGTGATAATCAAAATAGCGTGACTAAAAGCGGTATCAATACTCAAAATATTGAAATTCGTAATGAAAACGCACAACAAGCACTTACAGGGCAATCCATCACTGAGACACTTGCAGCAATTAAAACCGATATCAGTACTGATAATGCGGAAAGTCAAAGTGGTAAATTAGAAAATCGTTT
>NZ_KV820351.1:0-50461 GCF_001815355.1 Haemophilus sp. HMSC068C11 | reverse complement strand
GGTAAATTAGAAAATCGTTTTGATAAGAATGCTTTACAAAAAGAACTTAATATACAGGTGGATGCAACAAAAGGATTTGTTCAAACTGCGAGTGCTGCTGGGAATGCAATTGCAAATAAATTAGGTGAAGAAGCTGTAGCCAAACAACGTGAAGCACAAGCTGCTCAAGAAGCGGCTGACCGTGCGTATAAAGCTAACCCAAGCAAAGAAAATGAAGCCGCACTAAATACGGCTAACCAAAATCTGATAACGGCTAATAATGAAGCGGACAAGTGGCAAACTGGAGGAGAATATAAGCGAAAAATTGATGGTGCCATGAATGCTATTTCTGCAGCATTGGGTGGTTTGCCAGCAGCGGGTATTGCTACCTCCGCAATTTCGCCAGAAATAAATCATCAAATTAAGCTAGCCACTGAGGGTAGCCCTATGGCTAATAAGGTTGCCCATGCAGTTTGGGGCGCGGTGGAAGCTTACTCCGCAAATCAAAATGCAGCAGCGGGAGCTGGTGGTGCTTTAGCGGGTGAGGTGATGGCTGATGTAATTGCAAAAGAGCTTTATGGTAAAAAGCCGAACCAACTTAATCGAGGGGAGAAAGAGGTCGTATCTTCTGTTAGTCAAGCCGCCGGTGCTTTAGTGGGTGGAGCGGCAGCAAATAGTAGCCAAGGAATTGGTGTAGGACTAACTACAGCTAAGAATGCCGTGGAGAATAATTTCTTGAGTGATGCATCAAGAGCGAGATTAAATGCCTTAAAAACAAAATATCATCGTGGAGAAAAATTAACAAACAAAGAAAAATTGGAGTTTAGAGATTTAATTGAATCAGATCAGCGTAGTGACATTCTCTTGGATAAATTTAGAAAAGATCCAAATTCCTTAAATAGCAAGGAAAGAGAGGCATTTTTAAGCTATGTAGATCGTTATTATATAGAAACTGTTACGGGGAATACCGCATCTGGTTATAAATTGGCATCACCAACATCACTGGTTAATGCTCAAAATCGTTTTGAATCAGAATATTTAATAAACGATCCTGTACCAAAACGAGATTATGGTCATTTCCCTTTTGCTGGTACGGATGCGCAAAGATCGCAAGCAGTGAATACTTTGCCAGAAGAGAGTAAGAACTGGCTAGGATGGCGTTCTGAAAAACATTCTCGTGATGAAGATATGTATTATACTGTCAAGAACGAACTTGATGCTTCTGAGAATTATAAAAATTCAGCGAATGGGAAAATAGCTTATTCAGTTAAGGATGGGTTGGAGGCAGGCTCTATGTTTGCTTTAGGTAGTGGAACTGCTGTTGTAAGAAGTGTTGCCCTCATGGAGAAAGCCGCCGCAACAGTTGGAGGTGAGGCTATTACTCTAGCTAATAAAGGGGGGCAAGTGTTACGTCTTGGCAAAGATGCGGCAACAAAAGCTTACATTGATGGTCAGATAAGATATGTTAATTTAGTTGATAAGGGAATTAAAGCCTACAATACCACTTTAACAAAAGCAGCAAATGCCTATATCAACGGACAGCTTGCGTATGCGGATGCTATTGCGAAAGGAGTTAATACAGCTAAAATAGCGGCACGAGAAGGTATTGAAGGAACTCGGGAATTAGTGAGTCAAGGGATTTATTATTCTTATCGACCAGCTGAGTTGGTTGTTGATACTGGGAAAGCTATAGCTTCAATGCCTAAACCATATAAGACAGCACTTGGTGTCAGTACTGGTGCAGGGGTCGCAGGTGAATCGTTTTATTATATGGATGGCTCGAAAAGTTTATCTAATCCAGCAGATGTTTTGGGCTCTGTATATAATGTTGGTGTAAATGCAGCTTATGATTCCGCTTTTTATACGGCAAACCCATTGCAATCTTTAGGACTTGATACATTGAAAGGGATTGCTAAAGATGGTAAAGGTGCTAACGATGCTTTTTATGATTCTGGTAAATCTAATAGCATATCAATGAGCATTGAGGGGTTAGGTAAAAAATTTGGTTTGAGTGATACAATGACTAAATTTATATCTTCATCAGTTAATAATGCTGTTGATTATAATAAAGAAAGCATAAATAGAGATAAGCCTTCTAAAGGAGAATAATGAAATTTATTATTACACTAATAAAAGTAGCTATAGTTTCTTTTTTAGCTACATCAATTTTTTATTTATTTGAATATATAGAATATGGAGGAGTACAGGATTTCTTCTCTTTTATAAAAAAATTTTATTTATATATACTTTTTATTGTTATATTAGGAATCTTAGGTAGGGAAAAAATAGATCATTGAATTTTAATGGATAGGTATTTCAGTAATATATCCAAAAGATTAAGTTTTCTGACGTTAGGTTTTTATTGGCTTTTAAATTTTTAGCTACCTAAAAGGTATATAATTTAAAATATCTAGATATAAAGTGCGGTCAATTTCCAAAGGGTTTTAAAACCTCTTAAAAATTGACTGCACTTTTTATTTTCAACGATATTTAAGTTGAGCAAACTTTATAATTTCACATCCAACTTCGCGTAAGCGCGCTCTACTTTTTCTAATGCTTTTTCTACGGAAACATCACGAGCAAGTAAGACACCTAAACGGCGATGGCCATTGACTTCGACTTTGCCGAAAATGCGAATATTGGTGTGCGGTTCAGCCAATACTTCGGTGATATTGCCAAATTGCACGTTTTTCGATTGACCTTCTACCACAATGGCTTTGGAAGCGGATGGGCTAATTAAGGTGATTTCTGGGATAGGTAAGCCTAAAATTGCACGGGCGTGTAAGGCAAATTCAGATAATTCTTGAGAAATTAGCGTGACCATACCAGTATCATGTGGTCGAGGGGAAACTTCATTGAAGATAACCTCATCACCACACACAAACATTTCCACGCCGAAAATACCGCGACCACCTAATGAAGTGGTGATTTTTTCTGCGACCTCTTGTGCTTTTTTCAAGGCTGCATCAGACATAGCTTGTGGTTGCCACGATTCACGATAGTCGCCATCTTCTTGACGATGGCCGATTGGCGCTAAGAAGCTGGTGCCATTAATGTGGCGAACGGTGAGTAAGGTGATTTCATAATCGAATTTAACAAACCCTTCTACAATCACGCGTCCTGCGCCTGCGCGACCACCTTGTTGAGCGTAATCCCAGGCTTTTTGTAAGTCGTCTTTGGATTTTAAAATACTTTGACCGTGGCCAGAAGAAGACATAATTGGTTTTACCACGCAAGGAATACCGATTTTTTCAACCGCACTTTGGAAGTCCGCAAAGTTATCGACAAATTGATAAGGTGAGGTTGGTAAGCCAAGCTCTTCGGCAGCCAAACGGCGAATGCCTTCGCGATTCATCGTCAGCTTGGTGGCTTTGGCGGTAGGCACAACATTAAAACCTGCTTTTTCTAATTCAATCAGCGTATCAGTCGCGATGGCTTCCACTTCCGGCACGATGTAATCTGGGCACTCTTTTTTCACTAAGGCTTTGAGGGCTGCCCCATCTAGCATGGAAATCGTATAAGCACGATGGGCCACTTGTTGTGCTGGGGCGTTTTCATAACGATCGACGGCAATCACTTCCACGCCTAAACGTTGTAATTCAATCACCACCTCTTTGCCCAGTTCACCAGAGCCAAGCATCATCACTTTGATAGCATTCGGGGTTAATGCTGTACCTAGGGTTGTCATGTTGTGTCCTTATTTTAAGAAAGATTCATCAAGTGCTAAATCGTCATTTTTATTAATCCCCACACCGCGAGCAATTACATTTTTAGCAATATCATGTGCTTCTTCTAAAGAATGTTCGGTGTAAGTCCCACATTGGTATTCGTTTAATTCAGGAATTTTGTTTTGATCTTGCACGGTTAAAATATCTTTCATGGAAGCTAACCATGCATCAGCCACTTGTTGCTCGTTTGGTGTGCCGATTAATGACATGTAAAAACCTGTGCGACAGCCCATTGGGGAAATATCGATGATTTCTACGCTGTCATTGTTTAAATGGTCACGCATGAAGCCTGCAAATAAATGCTCAAGGGTGTGAATCCCTTTTGGTGGGAGAATTTCTTTGTTTGGAATGCAAAAACGAAGATCAAAAACGGTGATGTCATCGCCCTTTGGAGTACGCATCGTTTTGGCTACACGCACGGCAGGTGCGTTCATACGGGTGTGATCCACTTTAAAACTGTCGAGTAATGGCATATTTATTTCCTTGAAAATCAGTGATTTGTAAATTAATTGCAAGTTTTTGTAAATTTTTTTACATTTTTTTACAATTTCTTTGAACTTTTCTTTTTAGCGTCGGTCTTATAGAACAAGCAACTTGCAGTTGTTTTAATAAAATTGGTTCCTTAGGTTATTTGCCCCTTACTTGATAAGGGGCGTTTTTTTATCTGTTGAATATTAATTCGTCTTTATTCTAGCCCACAACCAGGTTATGCACAAAGGCTATTCTCGGCTATGACACGAAAGGTAAACTGAAAAAGAGCAGGGCAATATAACGCAGTCCTTTTCCAATCGTCATAAAAATCAAACAACTTAGCCAATTCAATCGAAGCCAACCGGCTACTGCACAAAACACATCCCCGACAATAGGCAACCAGCTTAATAATAAAGTGATGGCACCATAGCGTTGTATTTTGTTTATCACCCATAAAGTGCGGTCATTTTTGCTGTCAATTTTCGGAAACCATCGACCAATCCAATAAGTGGTGAGGCTGCCAAGTGTATTGCCTGCGGTTGCCAGAAAAACAAGCCAAAAAATATCCGCACTTAATAATGAACCGACCAATACTTTTGGCACAGCAAGGGAGACAAACACAATTTCTGAATTACCTGGCAAAATGGTGGCGCTTAAGAAAGCGCTGAAAAACATCAACCACAAACCATGGGTTTGCCAAAAATCAGCCAAAAAGCTGAAAGAGAAAATGTCCCACATTAGGCTTTAATAATCTCTCTCGTTCTGACATCAAACACATCCATCCCCGCACTTAATCCTGCTTTTACGCCGAGATCGGCATCTTCAAAGACGATACAACGTGACGGTTCAGCTTTTGCCAGTTCTGCACAGCGTAAAAAGGTTTCTGGATGCGGTTTATGTTCTTTCACATCATCAGCGCTGACAATGGCGCTAAAGTAATGTTTGATATCTAATTTTTGCATCAACATATCAATGATTCGGCGGTTCGAACCTGAACCGAGCGCAATTGGCTTTTGTTGATAGTAATGACGCACCACGTCAAAGGTCGGGAGTAATTTTGATTCGGTTGGAATCAATTCATAGGAAAGTTTGCGTTTCGCTTGTATGACTTCATTTAAACGTTCTTGTGGCATACCGGCATCTTGCATAATGGCTGAGGCAATAGTGCTCACGGTTGCGCCACCTAAATCATACATAATTTGGCTATTAAAACGATAACCGAATTGTTCCCCTACTAGGTTCCATGCGCGTGCATGCACTGGCATGGTGTCGATTAAGGTGCCATCCATATCAAAAATCAAGCCATCATATTTTTCAAAAAGTCTGTTATCTATCATTTATTGCTTTCCTAGTTCGTAAATTTTT
The DNA here is from genome assembly GCF_001815355.1 of Haemophilus sp. HMSC068C11. GTDB lineage: Bacteria > Pseudomonadota > Gammaproteobacteria > Enterobacterales > Pasteurellaceae > Haemophilus_D. Next base: position 44,918 of record NZ_KV820351.1, on the reverse strand, counting down.
TCACTTTGTTTCAATTTTGTGATCTGTGCACTGGTAATTTTATGAAATAGCGGTAAAGTTATCCTATCTCAAAAAGGAATGTTATGTCGTTACTCAAACAATTAACCCGTTGGAAAATTCGCGGTCAGATTGATCAGGAAGTTATTGATATTATTCTGACTTTGCAAAGTCGCCTAGAGCATCATTGGCGCATTGATGTGTCTATTCCGACTGTCATCACACTCTTATTGCATATTGCCAACAGCCTTGCCCGCTTAAAACGAGGCGGTTGCGTTTCCCCGCTTCATCAATCCTTTTATGATGAAATGCAAAGTGCGGTCATTTTCCCTGATGTTTTGGAAATTCACCGCGATTTGCTTTCTTTTATTCCGCAAGATATTCCAGAAGCCGAACAGAGCTATTATCTCGCCAATATTTATAGTTTGCTGTTGGAGCAAGATAAAAAATAAGGGCATGAAAGCCCTTATTCTATCAGTTAAAAATCAAACTGAGTTCTAAATCTTTGAGTAAATTGCTTTCTAAGCGCAATTCATTCCACACTAATGGATTATTATCCAAATAATGTTTTTCAAAGGTCAGTTCCCAAGTCTGCAAAGAGCGGTCAATTCTGAGATTAATTTTATCCGTGCTATCTGTTGCTTGGCGAGATTTATTTAAAATCACCGAAATGCGTAAAAGAAGCAGTAAAACAAGGACATCTTCATCCGCATAACGAGCAAAAATCGGTAAATCATTCTTTTTAAATGCACCCGTGTGATAACGAACTAAATTCACCAACAAGCGTTGTTGCTCGCGATCAAAACCCGGCAATTCCATATTTTGCAGAATATAAGCCGAATGTTTTTGCACATTTCGATGATTGATTACGATGCCCACTTCCAATAAACGTGCCGCCCAAATCAGCAGGTTTTTCATTTCATCAGCAAGATACGGTTTTTGCCAATGGGTGTATTGATCAATTAAGGTTTTCGCACTATTTGCCACGCGATCGGCTTGCGCTAAATCTAAGTTAAATTGTTCGGCAAGTCCTAATGCGGTACGTGTACGGATATCTGAAACTTGGAAGTTTTTTTCTAAGCTATAAATTACCCCTTCACGCAAGGCACCGTCAGAGTAGCGCATATTTTCTAAACCAAATACGTCAAAAACGGCACTTAAAATGGCTAAGCCTGGCACGAAGACATCCACGCGATCAGGATTTAATCCCGCGATATTGAGTTCTTCAAAATGGGAAGCTTGTAAGGTTCGGTCAATTAAATTTTGTAAGCGTTCAGCCGTGATGATGCCGTTCGGGTCAAGAGTTGCAGTAATCACTTGATAGACGGTTTTAATGGTGCCTGATGAACCTAACACTGATTGCCAGCCGAGTTTGCGATATTCCCAGCTTAAATCTTCAATTTTATTGACCGCACTTTGGCGAGCTTGCTCGAAGTTTTCTTTTGAAATTTGTCCATTCGGGAAGAATTTTTTGGCAAAGCTGACGCAGCCCATATGACGACTTTCCGCCACTAAGGGGGTGAAATCATCACCAATGATCATTTCTGTCGAGCCACCACCAATATCGATGACCAGTTTACGTCCGCTTTCGGGTTGAGTGTGGCAAACACCCGCATAAATAGTTTTAGCTTCAGTTTGACCGCTGATGATATTAATAGGATAGGGAAAGACAGTGGCAGCCTGACGTAAAAATTCGTCATTATTGACCGCTCTTCGTAAGGTATAAGTGCCGACGACATTCACATCTTCTGGCGCAAAGCCTTGTAAGCGTTCAGCAAAAAGTGCAAGGCAATTTACACCGCGCTCAATGGCTTCTTGGCTTAATACATTGTGCTCGTCTAAGCCATCGGCAAGTCTCACTTTTTGTTTTAAACGAGAAAGCACCTGAATCGAGCCATTGATAATGCGTGCCACAATCATGTGGAAGCTGTTTGAGCCTAAATCAATGGCGGCAATCTCCCGGGCCTCACCTCGGTGATGAGGTTCTGCGAGTTGAGCCAGTTGCTTGTCGTTATGCATGTCCTTTCCTAAAATTCAAATTGATACAATAAATCAAAAACTTGGTTTGTGCTGGAAACCGATTGGAAATAAAGTTGTGGCATTAAGCGGTAACGCAAGGTCACTTCGGCTAAGCCATCAAATAATCCCACACCGTATTTCACTTGTAAGCGTTTACCAATATTACCACTAACTTGTACTTTGGAGCTATCCCCAACACCGGCAGTGCCTAAGTTTAAGTCTTGAATACCAAAGGCTTCGCCAATACCGCCGACGACTTTACCACTTTTCGCTAAACCTAAGCCAAGTAATGCGGCGCCCACAGAACCACTAGAACCTGCTTCACCGCTGTTTTCTAATGAGCGACCGGTTAATAAATAAGAAAGTGCCTGGTCTTGAGATTTGGCTGGATCAGAGAAAATAGTGACTTGTGGGCTAGATGCCATACCAATCACTTTTACCCCTGCGGTCACTTTACTGTCTTCCATGGCTTCTGGGTTACGAATCGCCTCAATATTTAACATCGGTTGTGAAGGTAAACCGGCGAAGCTGATTTGCCCTTTACGAATTAATAAATCCTGTCCAAAAGAAGCATAACGACCATTTTTCAGGTTAATTTGACCGAATAATCCTAGCTTACCTTTATCCTGTTTCACAGAAAGTAAACCATCCAAATTCGTTTTTAGACCATAAGCATTTAAATGTACATCATCACCGATTTTAATTTTTAAATCAGATTGAATTTGCATGCCCGATTTAGTTTCGGCTGCAAATTGGCGATTAATGAGTTCTTCTTTACTTTTTCTCGGGCCATTTAAAATCACTTCGTCTTCACTCACCGGTTCTGCATTGTCCGGTAAGCTTTCAATAGCAATTCTTGCCCATGGAATATCCACGTTTCCGCTTAAATCTAAGCGTTTTGGTGACGCTTTGACAACCACATTCGGGCTGACTTTTAATTTCGCCATAGACGGAATATCGACTTTGAAGTTATCCGCTTGCGCTCTGACTTCTGCCGTCCAGTTATCTATGTTAGCCCAGTTAGCTTGCCCGTTAATATTCAGCTTACTATCTGGTGTTTGAACATGACCATTTAAGGTTGAAGAGGTACCATTAAAGCGGATTGCCACTTGACCATCAGTTACGTCAAAAGGCAGACTTTTCAGTTTTGTTTTTACATTGCGAATATCGAAATTACCGTTTAATAATGGTTTTTCTAAATTGCCACCGAAACTTAAGCGAGAAACCACTTCGCCATCCATGCTTTCCCCGCTAGAGAAAAGTTGATTCGCTAAGGATAAGCGTAAACCTTCAATGGTGAAGGTACCGCCTAATTGTCGGCCTTTACTTAAATCATTAATTTTTAAGTCTGTGCCGATTCGGCCTTGATTCTGAATGTTAATGTCTGATTTCAGGGTTAAATTGTTATTTTGAATATCGGCATTCACGCTTAATTTAGGAATATCTAGCTTAAAGGTGCGGTAGTCTAATTTTTGTGCCACACCAATGTTATTACCTTCTACTGCTACATTTAGTTGTAACGGTTTATCACTGAACCATGCCACTTTTCCTCGGCTTTGTAATTGGCCTTTGAGCGTGTTTTGACCCATCAATCTATTCACTAAATCTAAATTAATGCGTTTAAGCTCAAAAGGGACTTCGCCGTTTTTCCCTGCCGTAAATTGTTGTGGAAAACACAAATCTAAATCTTGGTTAACCCAGCAGTGTGAACCAATGGTGGCTTGGATTTTTTTATTGTCATAAGTCACCGGAATAGTTTGATTCACTTTAAAATCGCCGATAGGTGAGTTAAGGCTTACTTGGCTTAAATTACCTTTCCATTGCTGAGAAGTGCGGTCAAAATTCCCCGCGATTTGCAAATCAGCTGCAACGGGTTCACCTTTTGATTTTAAGGTGAGCGTATGATGTTTTTCATCACCCGATGCATTCAAATCAATATTATGCAATTTGATGCTATCGCCATAGCGGAAGTTTTCCGCTTTGACGGTAAGTTCACCTTTCACTTGCGGTTCACTCACAACATTACCTTTAATTAAGGCTTTGGATAAGTCTAATCCTTGGAAGTGCAAGCCTTGTGCCGTTAAATCGGTATTAATGCTTGGCGCAGTAAGCTTCCCTAAAATCTGTGCTTTACCAACGACTGAGCCCGCTAAATCTTGCCACAGACCACGTAAGCTTGGTGCGTTGATATCTAAATCTAGGTTTGATTTATCACCTAATGTACCTTTTGCTGCAATGCGGTTATCGCCATAGTTCAGCAATAGATCAGGAATGTTTAATAAGGTTTCATTACTTAAAAAGACACTACCTTTTAAGCTTAATGTGCGAGAGGAAAGACTACCGGTTAAATCCACGGTAGGCACATCCACTTTCCAATGATTGGAATCAGCGGAACCTTGTGAGCTCACTTTGCCTGATAATACGGCTGGCATGGCTGGCACATAAGGGCGAATGTTCATTTTGTTTAAATCAGCGGTCACATCCCATTGCGCGCCATCTTTCCAGTTTGATGAACCCGTTAAACGTGCCGTACCATCTAGGGCAGCAAGTTTTAATTCGTTGATGGTGACTTCGTAGAGTTTACCGTCTGCATTTAAATCAACGTGAGTATGAGGGATATGATCCATACCCTCAACGCCACCAACAACTTCTGCGTGATAATTCAATAAATCGCCCGTGAGTTTGATATCGACATCGTTAATTTTGAGCGGCGCTAGGCTGTCTGTAAAAGCATATTGACCTTTTTTCGCTTTTAATTGCAGATTTAATGGCATTTTATCTTCAGCCAGTTTCACATCACCTGTTAAGGTGGCATCAAGCACCCCCTGTGTGGTTAACGAAAATGCGGTCGTTTTTTTCAAGGAGCCCGATACATTGAGATCAACTTTGCTGGCAGGAAGAATGGTTTTGTCTTTTGATTTAAATGCCTGGAGATCAGATTTTAATGTGAGATCAACTGGAAAATCGTCATTGAGCTGGAGTTGCCCTTGGCTAGAAAGTGTACCAAGAGAGCTGTCAATGTCGAGTTTTTGTAATTTCACTAAATGATCGGTGGCATCTGCTTGCAATTCCACTTTAGGCACAGTGATTTTTTGGATTTCTTCGCCTTTTTCATTGAGCGATTGATATTGCCAGTTTGTACCCAAAAAACTTGGAATGTGCATATCAAAAGGCAAGTTCACCGCATTTAAATTACCTAAAAAAGCCGGTGTGAGTGTTTGCTCAATTTGCGCCCAATCAACGGGTTTAGCGGGTTCTTTTTGCTCGGGCTGAGGGGGATTCGGTTGAGTTTGGGAGACCGTTGAGAAAAGCACGTCTGAAAGCGTGGTGGGCTCAAGGGTAAGGCCAGATTCATTGTTTAAACTGATCGCACTTTGAAAAGACGAAAACGTAATATTGCTTTGATCGAGTTTCATATCAAAGTCAGTAATCGCCACATTTTTCACTAGCACAGAAACCGGTAAATGGATTTTTTCCATTGGACCACTTTCCGTTTGTTTCTCTTCAGAAGGTGGCATGACACTGGTATCAATGGCAATTTTCGGCTGCGTTAAGCTGAGATCATCAACAATAATATCACCCGAAAGTAAACGCGCTAAATTCAGCTGTAAGCGCGTTTTAGGAAGGGCTACATCGACACCGGTGGTTTGAAAACGTAAATTTTCTAAGACTAAACCATCTTGTAAGCCACCGCTGACTTGCTCAATAGATAAGCTATCGAGCATTTTATCCGCAAGTTGAATAAGTGCACGTTGTCCACTATCAAAAGAAAGTGCTGTGACTACGCCTAAAACAGGAATAAAAATGACCGCACTTCCGACACATAAAATTTTACGGCAGGTCTTTTTCTTTTTAACGGGTTGTGTGGTTTGGTTATCTGGTTGTTTTTCTTGTTCAGACATAGTCATACCCTAAATTTCAGCCCCTAAGCCAATGTAAAATTGAATGTTTTTGCTGTTATCTTTATCTCGAATTGGCGTTGCAATATCAAATTTGATGGCGCCAACTGGCGATGCCCAACGTACACCGAAACCTGCGCCGTAGCGTAACTCATTTGCTTTGTAAGCATCTGCGGCTAAGCCTGTATCCGCAAATACTGCTCCCCACCAATTTGGGTAAACTTGATATTGATATTCAAGGCTACCTGTTACTAAGCGAGAGCCGCCGACTAATTTTCCATTTTTATTTTTCGGTGAAATTTTCTTATAGCCATAACCTCGCACGCTGCGATCGCCACCTGCAAAGAAACGTAATGCCGGTGGAATTTTTCGAATATCGGGCGTATTTAAATAACCAATTTCTGCACGGGTAATAAAACGGTGATTTTCTGCGTACGTACGAATCCAGGCGGTAGAGGCTTGAACTTTAAAGAAATTAGCATCGGACATCCAAAGCTTATTCCCTAAATCAACCGTGATTTTTTGGGTATCTCCCCATGTTGGGAATTGTCCACCTTTTAAACGAGTCCGGCTAAAGCCTCCAGTTGGATAAACTAGGAAAGTTTTATCGGTGAAATCAGCTTGTGTGTAGCTGTCATAACGGACACGAAGACCCGCAAAATATTGCCAACCCTCGCTATTATTCCAATAGCGTAATGCAGCGAAAGTGAGGGCTTTGGTATCCGTATCGTTTTTATTTTCTTTTTCATAACCGGTTGAAAATTCATAATAATAATTTAATGGATTTTTCAACAATGGCATTTTATAGGTGGCTTCAAAGTTTTGTTTTGGTGCAGAGACGTAAAGATTTGTACGGAAACTATGGCCTCGGCTATTGATCCAAGGTTTTGTCCAACCAATTTGGACATGAGGGCCCGTATCGGTTGCAAAACCTACCCCAAGTTCCATTGAGTTTTTCTTACGTGGATAAAGTAAAAGTTCGATATCGACTAATTTATCTTCTTCACGGACATGAGGCTGTAAAAGCACTGAGCTAAACCAGTTGGTAGAAGAAAAATCGTTAGTTAATTCAGATAAATCGCTGACTAAATAAGGATCGCCCGATTTGATGTTGAGCATGTTTTGCAAATAATCTTCGCGAATTTGGGAATGGTTGAAGGTGATATTGCCATAATGATAACGCACACCACTATCAAACAGCATGCGCCACCATGCTTCATGAGTTTCTGGGCTGATTTCTAAGCGAGAAATTTGGAATTTTCCATCAAGATAACCACGAGCTAGAGCAAGGTTTGAAATACTACTTTTATAATCATCGTATTTTTGATGCTCAACTAACTCACCTTGTTTTGGTAAGTTTTTACGGAGTGCCGTGAAGTTTTCGTCTTCTGCGGCTTCGCCTGTAATTTCAACGTCTGTTCCCGCAATTTTACTTGGCTCACCTGGGGTGACATTCGCAATAAGTAAATCTCGCTGACCTTTGCGTTTTTTCAATTCAAAGGTCACAGAAGAGCCATAATAACCGAATACTCGAAGGCCTTTATCAACAGCATCTGAAACCAATTGTTTATACCGATCTGAACCGTCCATCTCACTTTTATCAATGAGTTTGACATTCATATCAGTATTGCGAATGGCACGTTCACCCTTGATCCCACGGATCTCAATATCCACGGTTTGTTCTGCAAGGGCTGAAAAACTCATCCATCCAAGCAAAAGAGCGGTTGTTTTTAACGAAATTTTTTTCATTTTATTACAAGCTAAACTTTAAGAAGATCCACATCAAACCGCCTTAGTTTACCTATAAAATAAGGGGATTACCAATGCAATTATGGATGGGATTTGAAATTGTTATATGCGTTTGAGCGTTAATACGACAATGCGATCAAAGAAAGAGTTTCCTTTGCTTTGAAAAAAATAGCGATTGTTCTCTTTATTCAGACATTTAACCAAAATGTAACCGGGCCATCATTGGTCAGCGTTACTTGCATATCTGCTGCAAATTTTCCGTTGGCAACAGTGACTTTTTCTGCACATTTTTGTGAAAAATACTCATACAATTCGTTAGCCAATGCTGGTGCGGCACCTTTTGAGAAACTTGGTCGTAAGCCTTTTTGCGTGTCTGCGGCTAGGGTGAATTGTGATACTACAAGCACTTCACCACCGATTTGTTGCACATTTAAATTCATTTTGTCATTTTCATCGCTGAAAATACGGTAATTTAAGACTTTCTCGGCAAGTTTATCCGCCTTGGATAGGTCATCTTCTTTTTCTACGCCTAATAAAACCAATAATCCCTTGCCGATTTGCCCCACAATTTGGCCTTCAACTTCTACTTTTGCTTGTGTCACACGCTGAATTAACGCAATCATTTTACTTCCTCTAAATTTGTTTGATTCGTTGACCGCACTTCTGCAAGCACTGCGGCTAATTGCGCACCCAATAACACTACTGTCCAGCTGATTTGAATCCACAATAACATGATTGGCAGCGTCGCCATGGCACCATAAATTAATTGATAAGATGGGAAGGTGGCGATGTACCAAGTAAAGGCTTGTTTTCCTAAGGTAAAGAAAATTGCCGCAATTAATGCGCCTGCTGCAGAGTGTTTGATGCTCACTTTCTTATTTGGCACGACCATATAAATGAGCGTGAAGATAAACCAAGTAGAAAGAAATGGCACAAAACTGAGGAGTTTTAAGCCAAAAGAGAGCGTTTCCGATTGCTCGAACATAGCTTTGACGTAGGAACTCGCCGCAATGCTAGTACCGATTAAAAGCGGACCGAGCGTTAAAATGAGCCAATAAATAGCAAATGACGTAAAAATTGGGCGATTACTGGTGTCTTTCCAAATGCCATTGAGTGTACGGTCAATGGAGTTAATCAGCATTAATGCCACTAAAATCAAACTCACAATCCCCACGGCGCTCATTTTCTTTGAATTATGGACGAATTCATCAATATATTGTCCTACAACATCACTCGCGGAAGGAGCGAAATTGGTGAAGATGAATTCTTTCAATGCACCGGTGACTTCGTTAAAAACGGGAAAGGCGGAGAAAATTGAAAACACCACCATAATTAATGGCACGATAGCGAGCATGGTGCTGTAAGTGAGTGAACCGGCGGCTTGCGTTAATTTATTTTCTTGAGAACGCTGCCAGAATAATGCGAGAAAAGACGTTAAGGTCATTAGAGCAAGCCTCCGCAACAATGTTTAAATTTCTTCCCAGAGCCACAAACACAAGGCTGTTTATTGCTTGGGAGCGGTACAGTGGGATCAACAAAATACCAATGGCCATCAATTTTTACAAAAAGAGAATATTCGTGATGCACTTGCGGCTGTTCTCCGCCTTGAAAATGTGCTTTAAATTCAACCGCACTTTGTGTTTTGGTTAAGGTTTCTGCTTTGACAATCTCTAAACCGAGCCATTGCGTTTCATTAGCCCAATCTTGCAGGGCTTTTTCATCTAATAAGGTTTGTTGGCTTGGCACAGTGGTTTGCACAATATAAGGAATATTTTTGAGCACAAACGCGGAATAGCGGGAACGCATAAGTTGTTCCGCTGTTTCTGGAAACAGATTACCTGAATGAAAACGTCCGCAACAATCTTCGTAAGAAAGCGAAGATTGGCACGGACAAAGTGCGGTCGTTTTAGCCGACATTTTAGCCCGCCTGCTGTAAATTACGTAATTGTGAGTTAACAGAACGTTTAAACGCTGGTGCTAATTCTTCAATGACTAAGGCTTCTTCTAATTCTGCGATACTTGAAGGAGCAGAAAGTAGCGTGTTTAAACGACGAATAGTCCATTCAGGATAAGGACGGTGTTGCAAGATGAGTTCATCGCCTTGATGAATTTCACCTTCTTCGATCACGCGAACATACCAACCTGTCCAGCCTGACTGACGAATTACCTCTCTTGTATTCTCATTCTTGGTATTATGAGATAAACGCTCGCAAGGTTTACGTGGTTGAGACACTTCTAAAAGCGTGGTGCCAATTTTGTAACGATCGCCTATGCAGACATTATCTTCATGTAAGCCGGATACCACAAAGTTTTCACCATAAATCGCGCTACCGTGAAAATCAAACTTTTCACCAAGTAGTGCGTTTAAAGCAGGGAAAGACACATCAGACATAAAAAACAAGGCTTTATCAACACCACCGTGATGGGCTTTTAAGCCTACATCGTTACCTTCTGCACCTAGCGTGTGCACTTTTACCATGGGTACCGGTTTTTTACGGATGGCACTTTCATATGAGCTGCCATCAGGGAATGTTAAGGTTTCGATCAATCCTGTTTTAATAATAAGAATTTTTGCGTTTGACATCTATTTTTCCTGCTTTGAGTTAGTTTTGAGAAATTATACCGTAAAATCACTTAAATTTTGACCGCACTTCGTTTTTTCCTTATTATTCGTTTAAATAAAACCAACAAAACAAAGGAATCTTTATGCAATATTCTCTCGCGCGTACCGAACAAGGTCAAACCCTTGGTATTACCGCAAAAATGGCAAACCGTCACGGTCTGATCGCCGGGGCGACAGGGACGGGTAAAACTGTCACACTACGTAAAATGGCAGAAGCATTCAGTGATGATGGCGTGCCGGTCTTTTTAGTGGATGTAAAAGGCGATTTGTCCGGTTTAGTCAAAGCGGGCACATTCAGTGGCAAAGTAGCGGAACGCATTGAGCAATTTGATTTAGGTGGCGAGAGTTATTTAAATGGCTATCCTGTGTCATTTTGGGATGTATTCGGTGAAACCGGTATTCCGCTTCGTACCACGATTTCTGAAATGGGACCATTATTACTTTCTCGTTTATTAAATTTAAATGCGACCCAAGAAGGCTTATTAAACCTTGTATTCCGTGTGGCAGATGATAAAGGCTTGCTACTCATCGACTTAAAAGATTTACGTGCAATGCTTAAATTTGTGGCAGAGAATGCAAAAACCTTCCAAGTAGAATACGGTAATGTTTCAGCCGCGAGTGTAGGGGCGATTCAACGTGCTTTATTGACCCTTGAAAATGAAGGGGCGACCAATCTTTTTGGTGAGCCGGCATTAAATCTTGAAGATTGGTTACAAACCCGTGATGGTCGTGGTGTGATCAATGTGTTAAATTCTGAAAAATTAATTAATTCCCCAAGAATGTATAGCGCATTCTTGCTTTGGTTGATGTCTGAATTATTTGAGCAATTGCCGGAAGTGGGCGATCCAGATAAACCAAAATTTGTGATGTTCTTCGATGAAGCACACTTACTCTTTGATGGTGCACCGAGTGTGTTGGTGGACAAAGTGGAACAAGTGGTTCGCTTGATTCGTTCTAAAGGGGTGGGGATTTATTTTGTAACCCAAAACCCATTAGATTTACCGGATACCGTGTTAGGCCAATTAGGTAACCGTGTACAACACGCGTTGCGAGCTTTCACTCCACGCGATCAAAAAGCAGTGAAATCTGCAGCGGAAACGTTCCGTTCAAATCCTGCTGTCAATGTGGTGGAAACCATTTCAACTTTAGGTGTAGGCCAAGCATTGATTTCATTCTTAGATGAAAAAGGCATGCCAGCGCCCGTTGAAGTGGCTTATGTTTATCCGCCGAAAAGCCAACTTGCCCCGATTACTGAAGAAGAGCGAGCAGCTTGGGTGAAAGACGATGATCTTTATGCATTCTATAAAGATTACGTGGATAATGAGTCAGCTTTCGAAGTATTAAATGCGCAAGCGGATTTAGCGGCAGTACAACAAAAACAAGCTGAACAAGCGCAGCAAGAGGAAGAAAGCGGTTTATTTGGTAGCTTAAGCCGTATGATTTTTGGAACACAAAAACGCGGAGATAAACTTTCGCCAACAGAACAAATTGTGAATAGCGTGGCAAAATCAGTCGGTCGCAATATTCGTAATGAAGTGACCAAACAAATCATGCGTGGTATTTTAGGCGCATTGAAAAAATAACGAAAATTTGACCGCACTTTGCGGCAAGAATGATAAAAAGGAGATTGTTATGTCTGATGTATTTCACTTAAACCTGACTAAAGCACAACTGAAAGGTGCTACACTCGCTATCGTACCAGGGGATCCTGCACGTAGCGAACGTATTGCTAAAAAACTTGATAACCCGGAGTTTCTTGCAAGTACACGTGAGTTCACTTCTTGGTTAGGCTATTTAAATGGTCAACCGGTGGTAGTGTGTTCAACCGGTATTGGCGGCCCTTCTACGTCTATTTGTGTGGAGGAGCTAGCCCAACTTGGCGTGCGTACATTCTTACGTATTGGCACAACGGGTGCGATTCAACCACATATTAATGTGGGCGATATTCTTATTACAACGGGTGCGGTTCGTCTTGATGGTGCAAGCCGTCATTTTGCGCCAATTGAATATCCAGCAGTGGCAAATTTTGAATGTACTACGGCACTTTTCAATGCAGCTAAAGAAAAAGGCATTGAGCCATTTGTAGGAATTACAGCGTCTTCAGATACCTTCTATCCAGGTCAAGAACGTTACGATACCTACAGTGGTAAAGTATATCGTGATTACCAAGGCTTGTTAAAACAATGGCAAGATCTCAATGTGATGAACTATGAGATGGAATCCGCGACGTTATTCACCATGTGTAACGCCCTTGGCTTACGAGCAGGTATGGTGGCAGGTGTGATTGTGAACCGTACGCAACAAGAAATTCCAAATGAAGCCACCATGAAAGATACAGAAGATAAAGCAGTATCAGTGGTAGTGGAAGCAGCAAGAAAATTGTTAGCGTAAAACGCCGATAAAAAGAACCGCACTTTTTAAAAGTGCGGTTTATTTTTTAACTGTTTTTTCGAGCAAAATCTGCAGCTTCGGCGATTAATTGGTCATCAGGTCGAATGCCTGTGTAGAGCTCAAATTGTTCAACGGCTTGTAGCACAATTACTTCTGCACCAGAAATGGTTTGTTTACCTTGCTGTTGAGCAATTTGGATAAACGGTGTTTCAGCAGGAATCGCCACCACATCAAAAGCGGTTTGAGCTTGTTGAATAAGATTTTCAGGAAAGGCGAGATCAAATTCTTCTTTTCCACCTTTCATCCCAATTGGTGTAACGTTGACTAAAATGTCTGCCGATTGATTGTCTAAAGATGATATATATTCATAGCCATAAAGTGCGGCTAAATTTTTACCTGTTTTTTCATTTCGAGCAAAAACTTTAAGATGCTCAAATCCGCTATTTTTAAAGGCGGCGACGACCGCTTTAGCCATACCACCACTGCCTTGTACAATCACGCGACTCTTTTTATCTAATTGATATTCTTTGATAAGTTTAACAATGGCAATATAGTCGGTGTTGTAAGCACGAAGAAAACCTTGATCATTCACAATGGTATTCACAGACTGAATGGCTTGCGCAGAAGGCGAGATTTCATCTAAAAATGGCATACAGCTTTCTTTAAATGGCATCGAAACAGCACAACCTCGAATACCAAGTGCACGAATGCCCTTGACAGCGCTTTCAATATCCGTAGTAGTAAAGGCTTTATAGATAAAATTAAGCCCGAGTTTTTGATACAGATAGTTATGGAATGTCGTGCCAAAATTGCCGGGTCTGCCAGAAAGGGACATGCAAAGTTGGGTGTCTTTGTTAATCATATCGATTCCTTAAATATTTAGATTTATATCATCATCGATAAAATATTGGTTCATTTCAAAAGCGGGTTTTGCCGCTTTGTCTTTGCCGACAATACGAGCAGGTACACCTGCTGCAGTAGCGTATTCAGGCACCGGTTGAAGTACAACAGAGTTGGCACCGATTTTGGCATATTTGCCCACTTCGATATTGCCGAGAATTTTTGCGCCAGCCCCAATCATCACACCTTCTCGTACTTTTGGATGACGATCGCCGGATTCTTTACCTGTACCACCAAGGGTGACGCCTTGCAAGATAGACACATCATTTTCAATTACTGAGGTTTCACCCACGACAATACCAGTAGCATGGTCAAACATAATGCCGTGCCCAATTTGGGCGGCAGGGTGAATATCCACATCGAAAGCCACTGAAATTTGATTTTGTAAATAAAGTGCGAGTGCTTTTCGGTTTTGGTTCCACAAATAATGGGTAATACGATAGCTTTGAATGGCGTGAAAACCTTTTAAATAAAGCAATGGTGTAGACCACAATTCCACAGCAGGATCGCGGTGGCGCACGGCTTTAATATCACAAGCGGCACAATCAATGATATTAGGCTCAGCTTGATAGGCTTCTTCAATAATTTCACGCAGCGAAATTGCGGGCATGATAGGGTTAGCCAGTTTATTCGCAAGCAAATAACTCAAGGCACTGCCAAGATTTTGATGTTTTAAAATAGTGGAATGGAAAAAGCTTGCGAGCATTGGTTCGCATTCTGCTAATTCTTTTGCTTCTTGGCGAATGTGTTGCCATACTTCTAACGTCATTTTTTCTCCTTATTCGCCTTTTCGTTCACGACCCAATAAGCTCAGTGCCACTTCTTGTGCACTTTTACCACAAAAGAGCATTTGGTAAATTTGTTCTGTAATCGGCATTTCCACGCCTTGTCGTTGTGCTAATAAATAAGTTTCTTTGGTGTTATAAAACCCTTCCACCACTTGACCAATTTCATTCATGGCTTGTTGGCTATCAGTGCCTTTACCAAGCATTAAACCAAATCGGCGGTTACGGGATTGGTTATCGGTACAAGTGAGCACTAAATCACCTAAACCAGACATGCCCATAAAGGTTTGCGTATTGGCGCCCATGGCTACGCCTAAGCGAGTAATTTCCGCAATCCCACGGGTAATCAATGCGGTTCTCGCATTGGCACCAAATCCCATACCATCCGAAATACCCGCACCAATCGCTATCACGTTTTTAATGGCACCACCTAATTGAACGCCAATCATATCTTGGTTTACATATACTCGGAAATGCTGACTGCAATGAATGCGAGCTTGAAATTCTAAGGCAAACTTTTCATTACGAGAGGCAAGGGTAATCGCCGTTGGCAAACCTTGAGCCAATTCTTTCGCAAAAGTAGGACCTGAAAGCACCGCCGTTGGGATTGCTTTACCTAAGGTTTCTTCTACCACTTCTTGCAATAATCGGCCGGTGTTACGTTCTAATCCTTTGGTTGCCCAAATTAAACGATGATCAGGTTTTAAGTGCGGTCGAATTTTTAATAGAATTTCACCAAAAGCATGGCTTGGCACCACAATTAAAATGTCTTTAGCTTGATCAAGCGCAGTTTTCAAATCTAATTCTAAATGCAAACTTTCTGGAAATTCAATATCAGGTAGAAAACGGCGATTTTGACGTTCTTGTTGCATTTGATTAATGTGATCGGGATTGTGCCCCCAAAGATAGGTTGGAGAGCCATTGCGAGAAAATGAGATAGCGAGTGCTGTTCCATAAGAACCGCAACCAAGAATGGTAATTGGAGATTGGGATGGGGTCATTTCAATCACCTTTAAAATAAAAGGGCAGACGGTATCGCCTGCCCTCATCACAATTAATGTTGGGTTTCCTGATTTTCTTCCGCTTCAGCTGCTGCTTGCTGCTTGTTCATGTAATCAATGAACAACGCATCGAAGTTTACCGGAGAAAGGTTTAATGCCGGGAATGTACCACGATTCACTAAGTTAGAAATCAATTCACGTGCATAAGGGAAAAGCATATTGGGGCATTGAGATGTTAAGCAGTGTGCCATTTGAACATCTTCTAAACCGCTGATTGTAAATACGCCAGCTTGTTTCACTTCACAAATAAATGCCACATCACCAGAATCTTCCATGGTGGTTTCTACGTTGATGTTTAAAGTGACTTCGTATAAATCTTCACCTACTTGAACCGCTTCAGTGCTTAAGTCGAAGCCGAGTTTTGGTTTCCATTCTTGGTGGAAAATATGAGGAAGATTTGGTGCTTCAAAAGAAACATCTTTTACATAAATACGTTGAATTTGAAGTACCGCTTCTTGTTGCTCTTCAGCTGCTACTTCAGGTTGTTGATTTTGTTCAGACATAGAGGATCCTTACTTATGTTTTTTTACTAATGGTAAATTTGCACCCGCCCAAGCCGCTAAACCGTCTTTTAACACATAAACTTTTTCAAAGCCTTGTTTGGTTAAAAGTTCTGCGGACGTAGCAGAAGAAACACCGTTAACATCCACAATGATAAGCGGTTTTTCTTTGTGATGTTCAATTTTGCCTACATTTTGATTTTTAATTTCAGTTGGAAGCAAGTTTACGCTACCAATGATATGGCCGCGTTGGAATTCATCAATAGGGCGTAAATCAATCACCACTGCTTCTTCGTCGTTCATTAAGCGAACCGCTTCAGGGTTGGTGATCACGCGATATTTTTGTGTCGCACTTTTAAAAAAGGTGAAAAGTGTCATAAAAAGGACAGCAAACCATGCGATCGTTAAAAAAGTGTGTTTTTGAGCAAATTCAATTGCTTGAGGCATAAATTCTTGCATGTTGTTCTCAACTTAATTTTGATAATGAATAAGAGATTATCTTCAGATGAAATAAGGCTTTAAGTATAACCGCACTTTAGTTATCTTTCAAAAAAATTATCAAGGAAACGCAATGTTGGCGAAAGCTTATACAATCGGATCGATAAAAATGTGATCGGGATCATAAATATACTATCTTTGTGTTTATTCTACGCCTAATTAAGTAGAGAATAGCCAAACTTAGATGATTAAACGTGAAAGGAGACGCGCATGAAATTAAAAAAATTAACGGCACTTATGATGCTCGGATTCGGTTTTTCGGTCGCACAAGCTGCGGAACTACCGAATATTACAATTTTAGCAACGGGCGGCACGATTGCCGGAAGCGGTGAAACCGCAGTTTCTTCTGCTTATAAAGCTGGGCAACTCAATGTTGACGCATTAATTGATGCAGTGCCTGAAATTAAGCAACTGGCAAATGTAAAAGGTGAGCAAATTGTGAAAATTGGTTCACAGGACATGAGCGATGATGTGTGGTTAAAATTAGCGAAAGCGATTAATGCACAATGTAAAGATACTGATGGTTTCGTGATTACTCATGGAACCGATACCATGGAAGAAACCGCTTATTTCTTAGATCTTACAGCAAAATGTGAAAAACCAATTGTATTAGTGGGTGCAATGCGTCCAGCGACAGAAAAAAGTGCGGATGGTCCGTTAAATCTTTATAACGCAGTCGTGGTGGCAACCGATAAAAAATCATCGGGTCGTGGTGTGTTAGTGGCAATGAATGGGGAAGTACTAGGTGCGCGTGATGTGACCAAAATGAGCACCACTGCAGTACAAACATTCCACTCACCAAACTATGGCACATTAGGTTATATCCATAATAGTAAAGTGGATTACGAACGTTCGCCTGAAAGCAAACATACCGTGAACACACCATTTAACGTAGATAAATTAGACAGCTTGCCAAAAGTAGGCATTGTTTATGCTTATTCTAATGCACCAATTGAGCCGTTAAATTCATTATTGGATGCGGGCTATCAAGGTATTGTTTCAGCGGGTGTAGGTAACGGTAACGTGAATGCTGCACACTTAGAACGTTTAGAAAAAGCAGCGAAAGATGGTGTGGTAGTAGTACGTTCATCTCGCGTGCCAACCGGTTACACCACACGTGATGCTGAAGTAGATGATTCTAAATATGGTTTTGTGGCTTCAGGTACATTGAATCCGCAAAAAGCACGTGTGTTATTGCAATTAGCCTTAACACAAACAAAAGATCCAAAAGTGATTCAACAATACTTTGAGGATTTCTAGGAAAGTCATTGAAAGTGCGGTCAGAATTTGAATCAAATTTCAACCGCACTTTCGGATAAAATAGACTAATTCAAGTAATAAATATAGATAATGCACTAGTTTGTTGTTAATATATGTTCCGGAATTATTTTTAAAATTAATATGGAGAAAATATTATGATTTGGGCTCAACTTTTAGTCGTCCTACTCTTTATTTACCTAGGGGCTAGATTAGGCGGTATTGGTATCGGTTTCATGGGGGGTATGGGTGTTGTGGCACTTTCACTGCTTGGCTTAAAACCGGGTGCCATTCCGTTTGATGTAATTTCAGTTATCATGTCTGTAATCATGGCAATTGCGGCAATGCAAGTTGCGGGCGGTATGGATTTCTTAGTAAAAGTAGCTGAAAAAATTCTACGTAAAAATCCAAAATACATTACCTTCCTTGCGCCAACTGTGACTTACTTTATGACTGTACTTGCCGGTACTGGTCACACAGCATTCTCAACACTTCCAGTGATTGCTGAAGTAGCAAAAGAACAAGGTATCCGTCCTTCACGTCCACTTTCTATTGCGGTTATCGCTTCACAAATTGCGATTACAGCGTCTCCAATTTCTGCTGCGGTGGTATTCCTTTCTGCTGAATTAGAGAAAAACTTCGGTTTAAGTTACTTACAATTATTAGGTATTTGGATCCCAACTACTTACGCAGCATGTATGATTACTGCGGTGATTTGTAACTTCCTTGGTAAAGATTTGAAAGATGATGAAGTTTACCAAGATCGTCTAGCAAAAGGTTTAATTACTATGCGTGGTGAAATGCAAATTGAGATCAAACCTTATGCAAAACGTTCTGTTGCAATTTTCCTTATCGCGATTTTAGTGGTCATGCTTTATGCAACTGCAATCAGTAAAACAGTTGGTTTAATTCAAAACCCAATTCTTTCTCGTGATAACGCCATTATCTCTTTTATGCTTTCAACTGCAGCTATTATCACTATGGCATGTAAAGTGGATACCGCAAAAATTACCAATGCAGCAACCTTTAAATCAGGTATGTCAGCAGTAATTTGTGTGCTTGGCGTAGCATGGTTAGGTAATACTTTCGTTGAAGGTCATATCGATCAAATCAAAGCGGTATCAGCTGAGTTTTTACAACAATATCCTTGGAGTTTAGCGGTAATCTTGTTCTTTGCGAGTACCTTACTTTACTCACAAGCTGCAACTGCAAAAGCATTATATCCAACTGCAATTTTATTAGGTGTTTCTCCGGAAGCCGCGATTGCAGCATTTGCCGCAGTATCAGCATTATTTATCCTTCCTACTTACCCAACCTTAATTGCGGCAGTAGAAATGGATGACACTGGTTCAACTCGTATCGGTAAATATGTATTCAACCACCCATTCTTAGTGCCGGGTGTGATTGCAATCAGTTTATCTGTATTATTCGGTTTCTTAATGGCGGGTGCAGTTTTATAATCTCCCATTAAGCTAATATAAATGAAAACCATCTTGTCTGCGGATAAGATGGTTTTTTAATGGGGAACTTCTTCTCGCTGTGATACTCTAAAGGGCAACCTATTTTTATATATAAGGACAACCAATGAAGTTATTTAAAATCCTTTTTGCTGCATTAATTGCTTATGTGCCAACAGCATGGTCTGCGGTGGATTATAATATTAAATACAGTTCCAATTATTTAATGCCGGCGTATGTACATTTTAAAGCTGATGGTTCACAGTATTCAGTCAATGCGAAAATTAATATTCCGTTGTACAACATTGTGTTTACTTCTCGTGGTTCGCAAACTGCGAGCCAATTTAAAATGGTGAATTATCAAGATGTGCGTAATGGTAAGCCTTATGCTATTTCTAAAATTTCGCCAACAACAATTGAATACGGTAAAGTGAAAAATGGGTTAGAAACTGAACCGTTAACATTACCGACTTTTGACTTATTCACCATGGCATTTCAGTTGAGCTATTACGATAAATTGCCAACCAGTTTCCAAATTACAAACGGTAAAAAACTTTACCCAATGGAAAATGTGAATGTGAAGAAAGTGGAAAAACAGATCCAATACAACAAGCAAACGGTCACTGAAATCACTTATTCATTTAAAACAGGTAATAAGGATATTATGGTGAAGAAATTCTCAGGTGAACAATTTCCACGTTATATCAAATACACCAGAGATGGTGATGATTATGAGTTAGAGTTTGATGAGTTTGTCAAATAACATTAGATGATAATAAAAGAAGCCACGCTAGATTGCGTGGCTTTTTATTTTATTGCTTAGTGTGCATACATAAATACTTGAACGAGAAGAAGTATCGATGAGATAACAAATTGACATCCCACGATTGGCATGACAAATTTCAGCCATTTATTGAATGGAATACCAAGCATTTGTAGCGTGACAAGGACCAATCCTGTTGGCGCAAGGAATAACATAATATATTGTCCCCAGTTGTAAGCCGATACCACGATATCTCTTGGAATGCCAACAGTATCAGCCAGCGGTGCCATAATTGGCATAGCGAGTACGGCAAGGCCTGAAGAGGAAGGTACAACCAATCCTAAGAAAATGAAGACAATGAGCTGACCAATAATAAAGACACCACCATTCATTCCACCAACAAGATGAGTCATATAATCGAGAATAGTGTCAGAAATCATTCCTTGCTCTAGAATGATATTAACTGCTCGAGCGAGTCCGATAATCAATGCGACGCCGACTAATTCAGAAGCACCATGAGTAAATCCATTTACAACATCTCTTTCAGGCAATCCACTGATAAACATAATAATGATGGTAATGGCTAGGAAGGAAGCCGCCATTTGAGGGAACCACCAACCACCAAACATCACACCCCATACCATGAGAGGAAAGGCGCCACTAAATAGAATCAGAATCAGTTTTCTTCTAAAGGTAAATTCAACGGTTGCATTCGGATCAATATCTTTCATATAGAGATCATAGAAAGCTTGGCGATTGTCATAGGTATAAGAAAATTCAGGATTGGCACGCAGTTTTTTACAGTACCAATACATATAGGCTATTACACAGGTTCCACCAAGAATAAGTCCCAGTGTGCGAAATCCCATCCCTTCAGTGAATGGAATCCCTGCAGCGTTTGAAGCAATAACAACAGAGAATGGATTGATTGTTGAAAAGGCAGTGCCCATTGATGCAGCAAGGAATATGGCACCAACACAGACAATCGAATCATAACCTAAGGCTAAAAAGACAGGAACAAGAATTGGGTAGAAGGCTACTGCTTCTTCTTCAATACCACAAGCCGTACCGCCTAACAGCATCAACACGCAGACAGCAAAGACAACAGAGAATTCATTTCCTTTCGTTTTCTTGGTGAGAGACATTAATCCGGCATTGAATGCTCCTGTTTTGTTTATCACACCAATCATCCCACCGAGTATGAAGATAAAAATCATAATATCAGCTACTTCAATGGTGCCATCCACCATGGCGTGAATCATATCAGTAATGCCTTTTTCGTGTTGTTCAATGCGTTGATAGGTATCGGGGATAGCAATCGGCTTTTTGATAATGCCGTTGGTGAAATTAGAAAGTTGAATTTTGATATTGAGTTGATTAAGGGTTTGTTCTGTTGCTGGATAGCTTTGATCGGGAATTCCGTGGGTTTTGACAATAAAATGATTTTCGGTGCTGTCATAGGAAAGTTTAGAGTAGGACCCTGAGGGAATAAGCCAAGTAAGGCCAATAGCAATAAGAAGAATAATAAAGAGAATGCTAAATGCGGAAGGGAATTTCATCTTTTTCTTTGATGCTTCCATTATGGAGAACTCCTTGTGTTCGGATTAATCAATAAGCCGAGCGCGTATTCTACACAAAAAGAACAAAAAAGCAAAGGATGATTTTGAAAGAATACAATGATAGCAGGGTTAGCAAACGTTTACCTAAGCCAGGGTTTATCGTAATTAAACCTGGCTTAAGTCTATTTTATTTAGGCAAATTGAGTAATTTTTTCACTCAAATCATCCAACATTTCATAACGTTTTCGGTACATAGAACGT
This sequence comes from Haemophilus sp. HMSC068C11, assembly GCF_001815355.1. GTDB lineage: Bacteria > Pseudomonadota > Gammaproteobacteria > Enterobacterales > Pasteurellaceae > Haemophilus_D. Next base: position 23,199 of record NZ_KV820351.1, on the reverse strand, counting down.
TTTTTGCTGGCAATTTCTTCCAATGGTTTGCGGACGCTTTCAAGCGGTAATTGCCAATATTGACCTTTTAATTGCCCTTGATTTTCCTGCCAAAATTCATCGTAGTTGAATAGGATTTTACTGCGCGCAGATAAACGGTATTTACCTTGTGACGTGTGAGGGATACCGATTAACTCACATTGCCATTTTTCAGCTAACAAGCGGAAAACATTCATCAACATAAACATTGGGCGAACACCGTGTAATTCTTTTGTGGCTTGTTTCACAGCTTCTTGCGCCTCTTCATAAGAAGGACCTTGAATTGAGGCAATAAGTAATTTATTTGGCTTTAAGAAGGTGAAAGAAGCATCATAAATGCTACGCCCATTATTGTCTTTTAAGTTAATGGAAAAATAACCTTCGAAAGGGTCAATCTGGTTGATGTTGAAATAGATACCAAGTTGATCCGTTAATTGTGCTAACAAAAGGGATTTTTCTTGGAGTAGTTTTTTACAAAATTCTACGCCCATTTTTTCTTCAAGCATTAGCAGATTATTGGTAATGGCATTGAATCGATCGGTTGCAGAAAAACGTTTGTCACAATAGGTCGCGAGCAATGCATTAAAACGATATGGATTTTGTTGAAAAAGTGGAATCCAAGTTTGATGAGTATTTAAGAAATCAACCAATGCATCACATTGTTTTTTAAATAAAAATTTGCGTCCGTAATAACGGGCTTTATCCCTTAATTGTTTTTTTAATGGATGATTACAAGAATCGGGTAGTAATTCTTGAAAGGTCGCGAAAGTAATAGTTTGTTTTGCTGTCATAGTGGATAAAGTGCGGTTATTTTTTCAAACGTTTTTATTGGGTAAAATCATGCTGATTTTTGACCGCACTTATTGTACCTGTATTCCATAGTTTTTCCAATTAACCATCACTAAAGGTGGTTCTTTACTTGCCTATTTTTCGATTTCTCCTTAATATGCCAAATCCTACCTTGAATTTATGCAACTCATCCCCATATTCAATGAAATTATAGAATTGATGTAAGAGAGATAATTATGAACGCCAAAAGAACTCAACAACGTACACTTCCTGTATTGCCATTACGGGATGTTGTCGTTTTCCCTTATATGGTGATGCCACTTTTTGTTGGGCGTGCAAAATCCATTAGCGCCCTTGATGAAGCCATGAATGAGGGCAAACAATTATTATTGGTGTCACAAAAGCAAGCAGATTTAGAAGAACCTACCGTTGATGATGTATTCGATGTCGGGACGATTGCGAATATTATTCAACTATTAAAATTGCCAGACGGCACAGTAAAAGTGTTGGTGGAAGGGCAACAACGCGCGAAAATCAATCAATTAAATGATGGTGAAGACCATTTTTCTGCGGAAGTCACACCAATTGAAACCACATTTGGTGATGAAAAAGAATTAGATGTGGTGAAGGCAGCTGTTTTAAATGAATTTGAAAGCTATCTTCAACTCAATAAAAAAATTCCTGCAGACGTTTTAGGGGCACTTCAACGCATTGATGATGCCGATCGTTTAGCGGATACCATGGCTGCGCATATTCCAGTAACTGTTCGTCATAAACAAAGTGTGTTAGAACTGGCAGATGTGCAAGAGCGTTTAGAATACTTGCTCGGTATGATGGAATCTGAAGCGGATATTCTTCAAGTTGAAAAACGCATCCGTGGCCGTGTTAAAAAACAAATGGAGAAAAGCCAGCGTAACTATTATCTTAGCGAACAAATCAAAGCGATTCGCAAAGAAATGGACGAAGGTGAAAGTGAAGATACCATTGATGAAGTTGAACAACTTCGTCAAAAGGTTGAAGCTGCAGGTATGCCGGCAGATGTGCGCGAAAAAGTAGAGAGTGAGTTACAAAAACTTAAAATGATGTCAGCGATGTCTGCGGAAGCAACAGTGGTGCGTAGCTATGTTGAGTGGATGCTTCAAGTACCATGGCATAAACGCACTAAAGTGAAGAAAGATATCGCAAAAGCACAACAGGTTTTAGATGCGGATCACTACGGTTTAGAACGTGTGAAAGAACGCATTTTAGAATACCTTGCGGTACAAGCTCGCTTAAACAAAATCAAAGGCCCAATCCTTTGCTTAGTCGGGCCACCAGGGGTAGGTAAAACCTCACTAGGTCAATCTATTGCGAATGCCACAGGTCGTAAATATGTGCGTATGGCATTAGGCGGGGTACGCGATGAAGCAGAAATTCGTGGTCACCGTAAAACTTATATTGGTGCATTGCCGGGTAAATTGATTCAAAAAATGGCAAAAGTTGGCGTGAAAAACCCCCTCTTCTTGCTTGATGAGATTGATAAAATGTCTTCGGATATGCGAGGTGATCCTGCGTCAGCCTTGTTAGAGGTGCTTGATCCAGAACAAAATACTACCTTCAATGATCATTATCTTGAAGTTGACTACGATTTGTCTGATGTGATGTTTGTGGCAACCTCAAACTCCATGAATATTCCTGGTCCATTGCTAGACCGTATGGAAGTTATTCGTCTTTCTGGTTATACCGAAGATGAAAAACTCAATATTGCGATGCGTCATTTGTTGCAAAAACAAATTGAACGTAATGGATTGAAAAAAGGCGAATTAACCATTGAAGAAAACGCCATTTTAGATATTATCCGTTATTACACCCGTGAAGCTGGTGTGCGTGGATTAGAGCGTGAAATCTCTAAAATCTGTCGTAAAGCGGTGAAGAATTTATTGGTCAATCCAAAAGTGAAATCCATTATCGTTAATTCAGATAACTTGCATGACTATCTTGGTGTGAAACGTTTTGAATTCGGTAAAGCGGATACGCAAAACCGTGTAGGCGAAGTAACAGGCCTTGCGTGGACAGAAGTGGGCGGTGACTTACTGACCATTGAAACCGCTTCAGTAGTGGGTAAAGGTAAATTAACCTTCACCGGTTCATTGGGCGATGTGATGAAAGAATCTATCCAAGCAGCGATGACTGTAGTCCGTGCACGTGCTGAAAAATTGGGTATCAATTCTGAGTTCCATGAAAAACGTGATATTCATATTCACGTGCCAGATGGTGCCACACCAAAAGATGGTCCAAGTGCAGGTATCGCAATGTGTACCGCATTGGTTTCTTGCTTAACGGGTAACCCAGTGCGTGCCGATGTCGCAATGACAGGTGAAATCAGCCTACGCGGTAAAGTATTACCAATCGGCGGATTAAAAGAAAAATTACTTGCGGCACATCGTGGTGGCATTAAAACTGTATTGATTCCAAAAGATAATGTGAAAGATTTGGAAGAAATTCCAGATAACGTGAAAGAAAATCTTGCGATTCATGCGGTAGAAACCATTGATGAAGTGTTAGGCTTAGCGTTAGAGAATCCACCGGAAGGCATTGAATTCGTGAAAGTGGAAACGAAAGCGAAAGCGCCACGCCGTAAAGCTGCGACTAAAACAGCAAGAGCGGTCAATTAATGACTTATTTTTTTAGGGCTTGTGAAAACAAGCCCTTTTGACTTTTAATTATGCAAAAATTTCCTCCTCTTTCCCTTTATGTTCACATTCCTTGGTGTGTGCAGAAATGCCCTTATTGTGATTTCAATTCGCATGCACAGAAAGGCACAATTCCTGAACAAGAATATGTGCAACATCTGATCGCCGATCTTGAGACAGACTTAGAGAAATATCAGGCTAGTATTCAAAATCGTCCACTTCATTCAATTTTTATTGGTGGTGGCACGCCGAGTTTATTTTCAGCGGAAAGTATCAAGTTGTTATTGGCAGAAATTCAACGTTGCATTCCTTTTTCAGAGAATATTGAAATTACTATGGAAGCTAATCCAGGCACTGTCGAAGCGGAGCGTTTTAAAGGTTATGTGGACGCTAGTGTAACGCGTATTTCCATGGGCATCCAAAGTTTTAATGACGATAAATTACAACGTTTAGGGCGTATTCATAATGCGGCGGAGGCTAAAAGTGCGGTCAGTTTGGCGAAAGTTTCTGGGTTAAAAAGTTTCAATCTAGATTTAATGCACGGCTTGCCAAATCAAACACTTGAGGAAGCCTTAGATGATTTACGACAAGCTATTGAGCTTGCTCCGCCACACCTTTCTTGGTATCAACTCACCATTGAACCCAATACCATGTTTGCTTATCGTCCGCCTACATTGCCGGATGATGATGCGCTTTGGGATATTTTTGAGCAAGGTCACCAACTTTTAACCGAAGCCGGTTATCAGCAATATGAAACATCCGCTTATGCGAAACCGGGCTTTCAGTGTCAGCATAATTTGAATTATTGGCGATTTGGGGATTATTTGGCGATAGGCTGTGGCGCACATGGAAAACTCACTTTCCCTGATGGCGATATTTTACGTTTTTCTAAAACGAAGCATCCAAAAGGGTATTTGCGAGGTGAGCACCTTTATGAAGAAAAAAACGTGGAAAAAAATGACCGCGCTTTTGAATTCTTCATGAATCGCTTCCGCTTATTGGAAGTGGTGCCAAAACAAGAGTTTGAGCATTACACGGGGCTTTCGCAAAGTGCGGTCAAAAATCAAATTGATTTGGCCATTCAACAGAATTATATCGTCGAAACACTGGATTCTTGGCAAGTGACCGAACACGGAAAATTGTTTTTAAACGAGCTGTTAGCACTTTTTTTAGATGAATAAAATTTTTTCATCATCACGAATAAATTTTTACACTTGTTTATTTAATAGTGTCGTATTAAAGTAAAGCAAACGTTTACGTTGTTATCCACGATTTAAAAGGGAGAGAAAAATGGACCAATTAGAAATGAAAAAATTAGCGGCACGTGCGGCGTTAAAATATGTTAAGCCCGATACCATTGTTGGCGTGGGAAGTGGTTCAACAGTGAATTGTTTTATTGAAGCCTTAGGTGAATTAAAAGATCAAATTCAAGGCGCGGTAGCAGCATCTAAAGCCTCAGAAGAATTATTACGTAAACAGGGCATTGAAGTGTTTAGTGCTAATGATGTATCTAGTTTAGATATTTATGTGGATGGCGCAGATGAAATCAATCCACAAAAAATGATGATCAAAGGCGGCGGTGCGGCACTGACTCGTGAAAAAATTGTGTCTGCTTTAGCAAAAAAATTTATTTGTATCGTGGATTCTAGTAAACAAGTGGATGTGTTAGGTAGCACGTTCCCATTACCAGTAGAAGTAATTCCAATGGCACGTTCACAAGTCGGTCGTAAATTAGTCTCTCTTGGTGGCGCACCTGAATATCGTGAAGGCGTGGTGACTGATAACGGCAATGTGATTTTAGATGTACATAATTTTGCGATTTTAAATCCAGTGGAAATGGAAAAAGAATTGAATAATGTCGCGGGTGTAGTAACAAATGGTATTTTTGCCTTACGTGGGGCAGATATTGTGATTGTTGGTACACCAGACGGCGCAAAAATTATTGATTAATAAAAATAAGGAAGCAAACATGACAAACAAAGTCTCACTCGACAAATCAAAAATTAAATTTGTGCTATTAGAGGGCGTGCACCAAAGTGCATTAGATACCTTACATGCGGCGGGCTACACCAACATCGACTTTTACAAAAAAGCTTTAGATGGTGATGAGCTAAAAGAAGCCATTAAAGATGCGCATTTTATTGGCTTACGTTCGCGTACCCAATTAACCGCTGAAATGATTGAAGCCGCACCTAAGCTAATTGCTATTGGTTGTTTCTGTATCGGTACCAACCAAGTGGATCTTAATGCAGCAAAAATGCGTGGGATTCCAGTATTTAACGCACCGTTCTCTAATACACGTTCTGTGGCTGAATTAGTGTTGGGTGAGATTTTGCTCTTAATGCGCAATATTCCTCAAGCGAATGCCGATGTGCATCGTGGTTTATGGAATAAATCAGCAGTGGGTTCTCATGAAGTGCGCGGCAAAAAATTAGGTATCGTGGGTTACGGCCATATCGGTTCGCAATTAAGTATTATTGCAGAGTCTCTAGGGATGGAAGTATATTTCTACGATATTGAAAATAAATTGCCATTGGGTAATGCAAAACAATTACACACACTTGAAGAGTTATTGGGTTCTTGTGATGTGATTTCGCTTCATGTACCAGATTTACCTTCAACTCGTAATTTAATGAGTGCTGAACGTATTGCGCAATTAAAACAAGATTCTATTTTGATCAATGCAGCACGTGGTACGGTAGTGGATATTGATGCTTTAGCAGCTGCGCTTGAACAAGGTAAAGTTCGTGGTGCAGCGGTTGACGTATTCCCTGTTGAGCCTGCATCAATCAATGAAGAGTTTGTTTCACCACTACGTAAATTTGATAATGTGATCTTAACCCCGCATATCGGTGGTTCAACCGCGGAAGCGCAAGAAAACATTGGTTTTGAAGTAGCGGGTAAATTTGTGAAATATTCAGATAACGGTTCAACCCTTTCTTCTGTGAATTTCCCTGAAGTATCCTTGCCAGAACACGTTGGTACAAAACGTTTACTTCATATTCACGAAAACCGTCCTGGTGTATTAAACAAATTGAACCAAATTTTCGTTGAAGCTAATCTCAATATTGCAGCACAATATTTACAAACTGATCCGAAAATTGGTTATGTGGTTGTGGATGTTGAAACAGATGATGCATCACCATTATTGGCGAAACTTCGTGAGATTGAAGGCACAATCAAAGCGCGTGTGTTGTATTAATTTGAAAAATTAAGCAAAAATTGACCGCACTTTGTGTGGGATGGAAAGCAAAATGGGCAAAGTAAGTTATTTTACTTTGCCCATTTTTATTAACTGTTTGCAGATAACATTTATTTGATCATGGCCTTAAATAGATTACGGCGATCAGAATTAAATGTCGGCTGTGCGGTTGGGATGGATAAAACCATACGCAAACAATCTTGTGTAAGTTGAACCGCTTGTTCGTTAGTCAGATTCGGGTCGAGTGGTGAATGTAAAGAGCAACTTAAATATTGCGGTACATTTTCAACACTACTAACGGTGAAAGTGAGTGCTTTGTACGGTAGTTGTACAGTGAGTTTATCACCTAATTCACGTGGTTCCCATTGTTGTTGAGGGCCAGGTAGAATCACCACACTCATCATCCACGGGGTTAATACTGTGCCAATCCATTGGTCTTCGAATAAAACAAATTTAGGGCAGAAACATTCGACGCCTTTGTGATAAAAAGGGAGATCTTGCATTTCAGGTACAATGTTTTGCATTTCGGAAAGGAAAATCTCCGTTGGGTTTTCTTCAAAGCCAGTAACAGAGGTTAAAAGTGCGGTAGAGTTTTCAGGTGTTTTTTCGTGTTTATACATGGTTTATTTTTCAATATTAATAAGATTAAAGAATTCTGGCGAAACCTTAAAGAAAATTCCCCTCTTTTGTAAAGAGGGGTTAGGGGAGATTTAACACTTGTCTCGATTAATTAAGTCAAATCTCCCCCAGCCCCTCTTTTCTAAAGAGGGGAATCTAGATTTAAGCCGTATTCCTTAATGACTTGATTTAACGTTTCAAAAACCTTTGGCAACACGTTTTGTATTGTTTCCGTCAAACCAATGCCAGATTCTAGCGATTCTGGTTGGATACCGATGAGGCAAAGGTGTTTTGGAAATTCGTCCGTTAATTTCATTGCAGAAAGTACATCACAAATGCCGAGTTGGTGTGGCGAAATTTTGCGAGAGAAAAAGGTTGGCACTTGCTCGTCATGCAACACGATAATCTCACCTGGTTGTTTGTTAGCAAGCACGGCATCGACAATAATCAAATGCTCGCGATTTGCCATCGCATCCAGTAATTCCATGCCACAAGTACCACCATCGATGATGTCAAAGTGCGGTTGAATTTCAGGGCGTTTTTCAAGCTCCTGCACAACACGCACACCGACACCTTCATCACTTAACAAAATATTGCCGACGCCAAGAATTAACGGCTTCATTACAACACCTTCACTTCAGTCACTTCGCCGTTTTCGGTATTAACTACGTGCACAGCACAGGACATACAAGGGTCAAAAGAGTGAATGGTTCTGACCACTTCTAACGGTTTAGTTGGGTCAGCCACCGGTGTACCAATAATGGAAAGCTCATAAGGACCCATTTGGTCTTGTTCATTACGCGGACCCGCATTCCATGTAGATGGTACAACGGCTTGGTAGTTTTCAATGCGACCGTCTTTGATGACAACCCAGTGAGAAAGCATACCACGTGGTACCTCACCGAAACCAACACCACGGAATTCACCGCTTGCTGGAATATCTGTTTTGATATACGCCGTCATATCACCTTTAGCGATATTATCAATGAGCATTTGCCATTGAGCGCTTAAAATGTCGTTGATCGCACAGCAATGCACGGTACGACCGATAATACGTCCAAGGGTAGAATGTAATTGATCGGTAGTTAACGTGTTACCAGTCAATTTTTCATAAATGCCTTTTAATTCATTGAAGTGGTTGACAGTTGGCGTGTCATTCGCAGCCAAACCACACATTAAATAGGCGAGAGGACCCACTTCGACAACTTTACCGTAGAAGGTTGGTGCTTTTACCCAAGAGTATTTACCATCATCTTGCCAGCCGGTATATTTCGGACGAGTTAAGCCAGCCCAAGGTTCTAATGGCTCATCATCTTCGTACCAAGCGTGTTTACCACTCTCTTTAATGCCTTTTACAACGAACTCATCTTTTTGTTGGTCGATTGCACGGAAAGTCGATAAATCGCCGTTTTCGATATAACCACCTTTTAACATGAATTTAGAGTTATCTGCATCAATTGGGTATTCAGGTACAGATAAGTAGTTGCCTGATGTTTTACCAAGACTTAACCATTCAGGATAGTAAGCCGCAAATACTGCCGCATCTACTTTATACACTTGGTTGATGAAGTCAGTTAAGCGGTCGATACAAGCTTTCACGAACATGAGACGTTCTTGGTTTAGTACTGCTTGGGAATCTAAGTTAATTGGGTTTGCTACGCCACCAATCGCCAAGTTTTGAATATGTGGTGTTTTACTACCAAGTAATGCCACCACGCGGTTAGCATCACGTTGACATTCAAGGGCTTGCAAATAGTGCGCGACGGCAATGAGGTTTACTTCTGGTGGAAGTTTCATTGCTGCATGACCGAAGTAACCGTTAGCGAAAATACCAAGTTGTCCGCTATCCACTAATGCTTGGATTTTTTTCTGTACGTTGCGGAATTCGTTAGCACTGTTTAATGACCATGTAGAGACACCTTTTAGCATATCTGCCGCTTTTTCAGGATCAGCTTTTAGTGCAGCGGTGATATCCACCCAGTCCATTGCGGAGAGTTGATAGAAATGCACGATATGGTCGTGAATGCTGTGGGCAGCAAGAATCATGTTACGAATATACTGTGCATTGACGGGGACTTTAGCGCCGATAGCATCTTCTACAGCACGTACGCTGATAATTGCGTGTACAGTGGTACATACGCCACAAATACGTTGCATAATCATCCATGCATCACGTGGATCGGCACCTTTTACGATATTTTCCATACCGCGCCACATGGTACCAGAAGACCAAGCATTGGTGACAACACCGTTTTCAATTTCGCAATCAATACGTAAATGACCCTCAATACGGGTAATTGGGTCAATTGAGATACGTTTTTTTTCTGACATTATTCTGCTCCGCTAACTTTTTTGCTGAATGCCGCTTTTTCGGCAATAATTTTTTCTGAGTCTTCGGTATGTTTTTCTTTAAATACCGGTAATACAGGGAATAAACGAATGATTAAAATATAGGCACATACTTCAATGGAAACGAAACCAATTGAAATAAGCAATTCTTCCGCAGATGGGAAATATTGATAGCCGTTGCCCGGATTATACATGATAAGCGAGTAGTTCATACGCCATAATGCTGCACCGAGTAACATGCTTAATGCCGAAATAAATAACCAACGGGAATCTGATTTTTTCTCCCCGAGGAAGAGGGTAAGTAACGGTAATACCATCAACCAGACTTCCATCCAGAACATCCATGCTTCAAATTTAGTTAATTTATCGAAGCCCACAACCATTTGCAGTTTGTCGTGATAAATCAACTCACCAAAACGCACAGCTAAGAAACAGAAAATTAATCCTGCGGTAACGCGTGCCAATTGAGTAAATAAATGACGTTCATCTGGTGTTTTTCCTGCAAGACCTGCTTTAACTAAAGAACCCTCAAAAATCACAATAGAGAAGCCCATAATGAAAGCTGTCAGCAAGGAGAGAATTGGTAGCGCTTCATAGCTTTGCCATACCGGATGGACTTTGTGACCAGCTACAATCATCAAGGAACCCATTGAAGATTGGTGCATCATTGGTAACAAGGCACCCAAGGCAATAATGAAAAACATGATTTTATTCAGTTTATTAAACCATTTTTTCAAGCCGAAGAAACCAAGCCATACAGGGGCAAATTCTAGGGTCACTACGATGATATACACCGTCATACAAAATGCTGTTTCAAATAGAACAGAGTTCGTGTTGAACTGGCCTGGAATGTAGAAATACGGCAAATGCCAATAACGCCCCATATCAATGGTGATAGATAAACCACCAAGGGAATAGCCGAATAAACTTGCAAGCAATGCTGGGCGAACAAGAGCGTGATATTTCCCTTTATTGAAAATATACACGGTCCAAGCGAGTGCCCAACCGCCACAGGCAAATCCTGTACCGACAAGTAAGTCAAAGGCAATCCATAAACCCCAAGGATAACCGCCATTAAGTGCGGTCACGGAACCAATACCAAAAACTAAACGTTTTAAAATTAATAAAACGCAAAGCACGGCAAGTGGTGCAAAAAAGAGAATTGCGGCAGAAACAAGGCGACCGCCTACCGGACGTGGATTACTCATGATGCTCATCCTCCGCTTCTTCGATTTCCTTGCGTGCCTGACGCATGGCTTCTTTTTGTGCTGCGATACGCTCAGCGATTTTATCGCCATGCATATTTTTGTAAGTCATAAAGGTTAAACCGGCAAGTGCAACTAATGGCAATGCTAAACCGCGATACAAGAAGTGTTGTAAATGCGCCGCACGAGAACCTGTTGCGACTTCATCTAAGTCCGGTAAACCAAGGTTAGCAAAAGGCACACCACTTAAGGCGAGTACCTGTGTACCACCACCTTCTTTTTCACCGTAGATGTGATATTGATATGCCGGCACGGTAGCACGGTATTTATCTGTACTATTAACGTGTTGACGTGGGTAATCATATTCGGTACCACGTAATAAGCTTAGACGACGTTTCGCTTCTGCCAATAATTCTTCACGTGTACCAAAAATAATGGCACCAGTCGGACAAACATGACAGCAACCAGGTAATTCACCTTTGTCTAAGCGTTCAACGCCTTTTTGGTTACAGAGTTCACATTTGCTGATTTCACCGAATGGATTGTCATAGTCGTATTTTGGTACATCAAAAGGACAACCCACCATGCAATAACGGCAACCAGTACAAATATCGGGATCATATTTTACAATACCCGTTTTTGGATCTTTGGTAAGCGCTTGAACCGGGCAAACCGCAACACAGTTTGGGTCAACGCAATGCATACATTGTTTTTTCACGTAAGCATAGCCGTTTTCTGTTTTGTCTTTATTTGTGCCGTCACCATCACTCCATACTTGAATCACGTTACGAGTAAATGGTGTGAGTTTGTCGTTATTTGACCAAGTTTGATCACCTTTTGGATTCACGGGTGTGTGGTTCACGTTTTGACATTCAGCCACGCATGCCTGACAACCTACACAAAGGGTAGAGTCATAAAGCATTCCTAGTGCACCGGGAATAGGCTCAACCGCTTCCGATGCCTGCACATTTGATACAGGCAAAGTAGATGCGATTCCGCCAAGCATACCCGCTTTTAGAAATTTTCGTCTATCCATTATTATTTACCTGTATGTTCTTCTTTCTCTGCAGCTTTAGCAGCTTCAGAACGAGCTTTATGTTGAGCGCTTAATTCGCGTAAGGTCACAACACTCACGCCTGCTAGGATTGCAGCTGCACCACCTAATAAACCAATAGCTGTCATGGTTGCACCTGAACCCTCGGTGTTGTTGACGTCTGGTTTTTCAACGCGTGGTGTTGGATTTTCTACGCCTGCTAATTGGAAAATACCTTTGGTAAAGCCGACACCTTTTTCGTTACAACCATAGCAAGGGTGCCCGATACCGACCGGCCAGTTATTACCGCCGACATCGCAGAATTCTAAGGTAGAGCAGTTGCCGTAAGTTTCTGGCCCTTTACAACCAAGATGATATAAACACCAACCGTTGCGGTGACCGTAATCACCGTATTCTTTAGCGAAGCGACCTGCATCGAAGTGCGGACGACGATAGCAGTTTTCGTGAATTAAGCGATCGTAAGCGAATAATGGACGATTTAATTTGTCCATTGCAGGTAGTTTCTTATAAGTAAGAATATAAGCGACAGTTGCAAGGAAGTTGTGTGGATTTGGTGGACAGCCAGGAATATTGATTACTGGCGTGCCTTTTGGTAAGACTTCAGATAAGCTGCTTGCGCCAGTTGGGTTACCACCGCTAGAAGGTACGCCCCCCCATGCCGCACAAGAACCGATCGCAATAATCGCGGCCGCCCCTTTAGCGGCCTCTTGGATGTGTTCTACAATCGGTTTACCTGCTACCATACAATAGACGCCGCCGTCTTTCACCGGAATAGATCCATCTACGACTAAAACATATTTTCCATAATACTGTTTAATTGCATTGTGTTTGTTATCTTCAGCTTGTTCCCCGAAGGCTGCAGAAAGGGTTTCGTGGTATTCTAAGGAAATCATTTCCAATACCAAGTTTTCTACTGTTGGGTGGGTGGCGCGTAGCAAGGATTCAGTACAACCCGTACATTCTTGCGCACCAATCCATAATACTGGTGGACGTTTAGGTTCGGTTAAAGCAGCGGTCATTTCTGCACCCGCTTTTGAACTTAACCCCATAGTCGCCGCAAGCGCGGTACATAACTTCATAAAATCCCGACGGGAAACTTCTGCTAAAGCAGAAAATAATCCATCACTTCGTTGCATATAATCACTCCAATTGGCACGTTACTTGTATGGTTAATCTAACTATGATATGCCTTGATGCGGGAAATTTATTTGATCGTAATCAAAAATACCCTTATTTTCCTTACAAAATAAGTGGGTAAGTGATTGTTTTTACTTGGTTATTGAGAATGATTGTTATTTATTTGCGCCACATTCACTTGGAGTCCATTTTTTGTACACTAAATCATAATAATAAAGTAAGGATTTGGGCTCAGAAAAATTTCGTGAATATTGACCGCACTTCTGGCTGATGTGAATGGGGAAGATGGATAAAACTAAATTCTTGGTTTTATTGATTTTTATCAACAAAATATTGTCTAAGTGAATAGATTTTATTGTGCTTTTCCCTATACTGAGTAGGGAAAATTTTCTATGGAGAAACAATGATGAATATAGTTGTGGGTATTGTCCTTCTCGGTTTAGCTTTCACTATTTCAATGTATAACAAACTGATTAGAAAACGTAATCAGGTGAGTAGTGTTGAAGCCAGTGTGGATGTTCAGTTAAAGCGTCGTTATGATTTGTTGCCAAACCTTGTCGCCACCGCAAAGGAATATATGTCGCATGAGCATAGCCTGCTTGAGCGTATTGTGACGTTACGTGAAAGTGCTAAATCAGCCCATTCTACAAGTGAGAAATTCCAACTCAATAATGAGATTTCGGGTTTATTACGTAATTTACAGGTTCGTCTAGAAAATTATCCGGATCTCAAAGCCAATCAAAATCTTTTGCAAATTCAGACCACACTTAGTGATGTGGAAGAGCAAATCTCTGCAGCAAGACGTACTTATAATTCAGCAGTTGAAGAGTATAACAATGCAGTGGAAATGTTCCCGTCAAATTTAATTGCAAATTTGTTTAATTTCCAGAAAGGAACATTTTTCGATATTCCTCAAAATGAAGCTGAAGTCCCTAATGTGGGTAATTTATTTAAACAATAAGTGGAAAAACCATGAATACACCAAAAGAGATTGAAGGGATTCGTTTTCTGGGATTAGAAAAGTTAGATGAGGAACGTTTAGCCATAAAATCCCTCATCAATAAATGGATTATTATGCTATGCGTTGGGTTATTTTTCCTCATTGGAACGATAGGGAATGGGTATATATTAAGTACAGCTTTAATCCTTGGTGTGCTCATTTATTCTTTTCGTCATTTATTTTTTAAATATAAGCGTTTTATCGCAGAATTTAAAACGCGCGTGATTAATACGATTGTCCAGGAATTTGGTTTCCACTTTAGCGCAGATAGAGGACTGAATATTAGTGATTTCCTCTCCGTTTATAATAGTGGTCCCGCGACATTCCGTAGTGAGGATTTAATCTTTGGTGAGTTTAATCAAACTGAAGTTGAAATCTGTGATTTTTCAGCATTTAACATGTCTTTGAAAGAGAAATCCGTTAAAGCATTAGGTGCTCAGAATTTCCAAGGCATTTTATTTAAAGCCACTTTTCCTAAAGAGCTGGCTCATTGGGTTTATGTTTGTGATAAGAAAGAAGCAGGTTTAAGAAAAGAAGGTGAAATTGCCTTGATGGATAATCCGTCTTTTAATCGTTACTTTGATGTGTTTACTGAAGATCAAATCTTAGCCAGATATGCTTTATCGCCTAAGTTAATGGAACGTTTTTGTGGATTGAAAGAGAAATTTAATTGCCCTATTTCGATGGTACTTCGTAACCGAGAAGTGATTATTGCACTTAATTTAGGAAAGAATAGTTTTGAACCGTCCTTTGAAAAGTCATTGTTAGAAGACAATACGATTCGTGATTATATTTCGAGTATCAAAGGCTTTACAGATATGGTGAAAGAACTCGGGTTAAATAACCATATTTGGAAATAAGTGTTAATGTAATAAAAAAGACGAGTTTAAATAATAAACTCGTCTTTTTGTTTTATATGCTATGTAATTTTATTTTTTTAACACCGAAAATTTTGACCGCACTTTTATTTCGCAAAATAGTCAGTTTTTTGCTATAATTCCGCACAATTTTCATTACAAAATAGAGAAAAACTATGTCAGAAACACCGGTTACAGAAAATGCTTATGGTGCATCAAGTATTAAAGTCTTAAAAGGGCTTGATGCGGTTCGGAAACGTCCGGGCATGTATATTGGGGATACCGATGATGGAACAGGCCTACACCATATGGTGTTTGAGGTAGTGGATAACGCGATCGATGAAGCACTTGCTGGCTATTGTTCCGATATTATCGTTACTATTCATGATGACAATTCTGTTTCCGTGCAAGATGACGGCCGTGGTATTCCAGTAGATATCCACCCAGAGGAAGGGGTTTCTGCGGCAGAAGTTATTATGACCGTGCTTCATGCGGGCGGTAAATTCGATGATAACTCTTATAAAGTATCAGGTGGCTTGCACGGAGTGGGTGTTTCGGTAGTAAATGCACTTTCTGATAAATTGCAATTAACTATTCGTCGCCAAGGTCATGTGTACGAGCAATTCTATCACTTGGGTGAGCCTCAAGGGCCTTTAACTATTATCGGTGAAACTCAAACGACGGGTACAACGGTGCGTTTCTGGCCAAGTCCAGAAATCTTTGCAATTACAACTTTCGATTACAAAATTTTAGCAAAACGCTTACGTGAGCTTTCATTCTTAAACTCTGGTGTATCAATTCGTTTAATCGATAAACGTGATGGCACAGAAGATCACTTCCATTACGAAGGTGGTATTCAAGCGTTCGTTGAATATTTAAATAAAAATAAAAATCCAATTCACCCAAAACCATTCTATTTTTCAGCTGAAAAAGACGGTATTGGTGTGGAAGTCGCATTGCAATGGAATGATGGCGTAAACGAAAACGTTTATTGCTTTACTAATAACATTCCACAACGTGATGGTGGTACTCACTTAGCCGGTTTCCGTGGCGCATTAACCCGTAGCTTAAATAACTATATGGAAAGCGAAGGGTTACTGAAAAAAGAGAAAGTGAGCACATCAGGTGACGACGCGCGTGAAGGTTTGGTAGCGATTATCTCAGTGAAAGTGCCCGATCCTAAATTCTCTTCACAAACAAAAGACAAATTAGTGTCTTCTGAAGTGAAAAGTGCGGTTGAATCTGCCATGAATGAGCGTATGCAGGAATATTTATTAGAAAATCCAGCGGATGCAAAAATCATTGTAAATCAAATTATTACAGCTGCACGTGCGCGTGAAGCGGCTCGTAAAGCCCGCGAAATGACCCGTCGTAAAGGTGCATTAGATATTGCGGGCCTTCCGGGTAAATTAGCGGACTGCCAAGAAAAAGATCCAGCACTTTCAGAACTTTACCTCGTGGAGGGGGATTCTGCGGGGGGGTCGGCAAAATCAGGTCGTGATCGTAAAACCCAAGCAATTCTGCCATTAAAAGGTAAAATTCTTAACGTTGAAAAAGCACGTTTTGACAAAATGCTTTCTTCTCAAGAAGTGGGCACATTAATTACAGCGCTAGGCTGTGGTATTGGCCGCGATGAATATAATCCAGATAAATTACGTTACCACCACATCATTATCATGACCGATGCGGACGTGGATGGTTCACACATTCGTACGTTATTGTTGACCTTCTTCTATCGTCAAATGCCGGAATTAATTGAGCGTGGTTACGTGTATATTGCTCAGCCGCCACTTTATAAAGTGAAAAAAGGTAAGCAAGAGCGTTACATCAAAGATAACGACGAAATGGTGCAATATGAATTAATGCTTGCACTTGATGGCGCAGCATTGCACATCAGTGCTAATGCGCCAGCAATGAATGATTTAGTGTTTGAGAAATTAGTGAGTGAATATAACAATGTTCAGAAATTAATTACTCGCTTAAGTCGTTATTATCCAGAGCCATTATTGCAAGGTTTGGTTTACCAACCACAATTAATCGTTGAGTTAATGCGTAGTGAAAGTGCGGTCGAAAATTGGGCGAATGCTTTTGTTGCCTACTTAACTGAAAAAGAAACAGAAGCACATTTATATTCAGCAAGAACGCAATTTAACAGCGAACGCCAAGTATATGAAGCCGTCATTACCGTTCGTAAACACGGTATTGATACCGATTACTTCATCAACTTTGATTTTGTAACGGGCAATGAGTTTGCGAAGATTACCGCCTTCGGTCAGCAAGTGAATGGCTTACTAGAAGAGGGCGCTTATGTTACTCGTGGTGAAAAAACGCAACCTGTTCAGTCATTTGAACAAGCTGTTGAATGGTTGATGAAAGAATCTCGCCGTGGTTTAGAAATCCAGCGTTACAAAGGGTTAGGTGAAATGAACGCTGAGCAACTTTGGGAAACCACTATGGATCCAAATGCTCGCCGTATGTTAAAAGTATCAATAAAAGATGCTGTCGCTGCAGATCAACTCTTCACCACATTGATGGGTGATGAAGTTGAGCCTCGTCGTGAATTCATTGAAATGAATGCGTTGAGAGCAAATCTAGACGTTTAGTCTAACACTCAAAAATATCACTAAAAATAACCGCACTTAGGGAAACCAAGTGCGGTATTTTTTTATCTGGAATATAAATAAAAATAATTTTCAATTAGATCTATTATTTGTTTATATTCTTGACTATAATTTTTACGACTTATATCGCTTAAAGACAATAATACGAAATAGACTCGTTTTTTGGTTGTTAGATTGGTAGCAAAGTACGCATAGTAATGTGCGTACTTCTTTTTTGTTTTTAGGAGCAATCATTATGATGATAGATAAACGCCTAATTAACACGGTAGCCGACAGTAAAAAATGGATTGGCATCACGGTGTTATGGAATTGGGTAGCGTTAATTGGTGGGATTATTAGTGCCGTCGTGTTCTCTTATATTTTACAGGCGGCTTATTTTAATGAATTGGGGCCAATAAGTGCGGTCATTTTGGGGATCGTTTTAATTGCTGCTTTGGCGTTGCGCGCCTTTGCAGGTAAAAAATCGGTGCAGGCCTCTTATTTTGCCAGTACGAAAGTCAAACATGAGCTGCGTAGCCTCATCTATCGCAAATTGGCTTCAATGCCGCTTAACCAAGTGAATCAACAATCTACTTCAAGCATTATTCAAGTGGCTTCAGAAGGTGTGGAACAACTTGAAATCTACTTTGGGCGTTATTTGCCTCAGCTTTTTTATAGCTTGCTTGCCCCGCTCACACTCTTCGCTTTTCTGATCTTTTTCAGCTTTAAAACAGCCGTGATTTTGCTGATTTGCGTGCCGCTGATTCCTATGTCGATCATTGCAGTGAATAAAATTGCGAAAAAACTCTTAGCAAAATATTGGTCCATTTATGTGGGTTTAGGAAGCAGTTTCTTAGATAACCTACAGGGTTTAATTACGCTGAAAATCTATCAAGATGATGCTTATAAAGCGAAAGCAATGGATGAAGAAGCGGAACATTTCCGCAAAATTACCATGAAAGTGCTTACCATGCAGCTTAACTCGGTATCACTGATGGATTTACTTGCTTACGGTGGTGCGGCAATCGGGATTTTAACGGCTTTATTGCAATTCCAAGCTAATCAATTAACCGTATTAGGTGTGATTTTGTTTATTTTGCTTTCTTCTGAATTCTTTATTCCACTTCGTTTATTGGGTTCTTTCTTCCATGTGGCGATGAATGGTAAAGCGGCATCCGATAAGATCTTTACGTTGTTAGATACGCCAGTTGAAACCCAAACGCAAGCGGTCGATTTTGCGGCGAAAAATGCTATTCAGGTGGATATCCAAGAGCTATATTTTTCTTATAGTGAAGAAAAACCTGCGATTGTTGGTTTGGATTTAAGCATCTTACCAAATCAGCTTACGGTATTTGTGGGTAAAAGTGGTTGTGGTAAATCAACCTTGGTTTCATTGCTAATGGGCTTTAATCAAGCGCAACAAGGCAAAATTCTATTCAACGGTCAAGAAATTCAAGAGATTGATCGTCATTCGTTTTATGAAAAAGTCTCATTGGTTAGCCATAGCAGTTATGTGTTTAAAGGTACGCTGCGTGAAAACATGAAGATGGCGAAAATCGATGCTACAGATGAACAAATTTATGCGTGTTTAGAACAAGTCAATCTGGCGCAATTCGTACGAGATAATGGTGGATTAGATATGCCGCTATTAAGCCGCGGCGCGAATTTATCTGGCGGTCAAATTCAACGTTTAGCTTTAGCGCGTGCTTTATTACACAATGCCGAACTTTATATTTTTGATGAAGCGACCAGTAATATTGATGTGGAAAGCGAAGAAATTATTTTGCAGTTCATTCAGCAATTTAAACAACAAAAAACCATTGTGATGATTTCCCACCGATTGGCCAATGCCGTGAATGCCGACTGCATTAATGTGCTTGAACAAGGCAAATTGATTGAGCAAGGCACACATAAAGACCTCATGGAAAAACAAGGTGCGTATGCTGAAATGTTCCAACAACAAAAAGATTTAGAACAAATTAGAGAGGTGGCAAATGCGTAAAAATGGTTTTGTTGTGATGGGGCATTTGTTGAAATTAGTGACCCCACTGGCGCATATTATGGCGTTTACTATCACCATGGGAACGCTCGGTTTTCTTGCCGCTATCTTTATTATGGTGCTTGGGGCGATGGGGTTAGTGAATCTTCTTAACTTTGACACCCATTTAAGTTTCTCTGGAATTTTGACCGCACTTATCGTGTTAGCGGTGGCTCGCGGTGCGTTGCGTTATTTAGAGCAGATGTCTGGGCATTATATCGCCTTTAAATTGTTGGCATTATTGCGCGATAAAGTGTTTTCTTCTTTACGTCGTTTGGCTTTTGTGAAGTTGCAAGATAAACAAGCGGGACAATTAGTGTCTTTAGTAACTAACGATATCGAATTGCTCGAAGTGTTTTATGCGCACACCATTGCACCAATTATGATCGCGTTCTTTACTTCTGCGATTTTATTGCTGGTCTTTGCACATCTTTCAGGTTGGTTTGTGGTTGTGGCATTAGCCGCTTATTTAACAGTGGGCGTGATTCTACCCATTATTACCACCAAATTGGCGCGTGAAGATGGCAGACGCTATCGTGAATTAGTAGGCGAAATGAATGACTTCTTCCTCGACAGCGTGCGTGGTATGAAAGAAATTCAACTTTTCGGCTATGCACAACAACGTTTAGCAGAAATCCAACAACGCAGCCAAAAAATCGATACAGCTTTTGAACGTATTAAAGACCAAGAAGCGAAAGTGCGCGTTTACACTGAAGTGGCAGTATCAGCGTTTAACATCATTATGTTATTCACCGGCTTAATTTTGTTTAGTCTAGATAAGATTGATTTTTCTGCCTTTTTAATCGGCGTGATTTTATTGATGTCGAGCTATGGCCCAGTTATTGCGTTAAGTAACCTTTCAAGCAACTTGTTACAAACCTTGGCTTCTGGTGAGCGAGTATTGAGCTTGCTAGCAGAAGAGCCCGAATTAAAAGACGTAGAAAGTGCGGTCGATTTGAAAGAGGTTTCTCGCATTGATGTTGAGAACGTAAGTTTTGCTTATGGTGAAGAACAAATTTTATCGGATGTTAGCTTGTCTGTGAAAAAGGGTGAAATTTTAGGTATTCATGGCAGAAGCGGCAGCGGTAAAAGTACCCTGTTAAAACTGCTGATGCGTTTTTACGACCCTAAATCGGGTAGCATTAAAATTAATGGCGAAAGCTTACCGAATATCAACACCCGTAGTTTGCGTGACAATATGGCGTACATTACCCAGCAAACCTACATTTTCAACGAAACCATCGAGGAAAATATTCGCCTTGCACGCCGTGATGCAACATTAGAAGAAATTATGGAAGCCGCGAAGAAAGCGTCAATTCATGATTTCATTTTAAGCTTGCCAGAAGGTTATCAAACGAAAATGACGGAATTGGGCGGCAACCTCTCTGATGGTGAAAAACAACGTATCGGTATTGCTCGTGCATTCCTACACAATGCACCAATTATTTTGCTTGATGAACCAACCAGTAATTTGGATAGCTTAAACGAAGCGATGATTTTGAAATCATTGTTGAACGTGAAGGCAGAAAAATTGATTATTCTCGTGAGTCACCGCCAGTCTACCATGGCTATTTGCGATCAGGTGATTGGCATTGAGAATGGAAGAATGTCGTAAGGTAGTGAGAAAAAGAGCGGTCAAATTGACCGCTCTTTTTTATTTTCTTAATTTCACTAACTCGACTTCATGATTTTCACCTTTTCTAAGAATCAGATTGGCGCGCTCACGAGTCGGCAGAATGTTTTGTTTTAAATTCAATCCGTTAATGTTATCCCAAATGTTGCTGGCCGTTTCAATGGCTTCTTGCTCCGAGAGGTTCGCATAATGTTTAAAATAGGAATCCGGATTGGTGAAAGCACTTTGACGGAATTTTAAGAATCGCTTGATGTACCATTCTTTGAGTAAGTTCTCGTCAGCATCAACGTAAATGGAGAAATCCACAAAATCAGACACGAAGGTTTGATTGGCTTTATTTGAACCTGTTTGGAGAACATTTAGTCCTTCTAAAATTAAAATATCCGGTTGGTCAACAATATCAAATTTATCAGGAACAATATCGTAAGTCAGATGAGAGTAAATAGGCGATTTTACAGATGGCTTGCCTGATTTGATATCAGCTAAAAAACGAATTAATTTGGCCGTATCATAAGAAATAGGGAAGCCTTTTTTTTGTAGCAAATCATCTTTTTTAAGTTTCTCTAATGGATAAAGAAAACCATCAGTAGTAATCAGATCAACTTTTCGTTCGGTAGGCCAGTGGGTTAGCAAAGATTGCAAAATACGTGCCGATGTACTTTTCCCAACAGCAACACTACCCGCGATACTAATGATGTAAGGGACTTTAGGGCTTTGTCCACCAAGAAAACGATTTAAAACGGTTTGGCGACGAAGGTTTTCATCAATATAGTAGTTGATGAGACGTGCAAGTGGCAGGTAAATAGTGCTCACTTCATCAAGAGAAAGCTCTTCATTGAAACCTAAAAGCGGTTTGAGATCTTGCTCCGTTAATTTTAGCGGAACAGATTTTCTTAATTCAGCCCATTGTTGACGACTAAAGTTCAGAAAGGGTGTTAGTTGTTCGGTAATTTCCACGGTGCTTTATATCTAGAGTGAAAAAATTGGACAAAATATACCCTATAAATGAGTTGTGATCATCGTTTTTTATTAAAAGTGATGAGTTTTAAAGCAAGAATGTGGCTTTTTGCTTGTAAATTAGACGAATAGTTAAAAAAAACGCATTTTTCATAAAAAAAACTTGTCAGGCATAAAATTTTCCATATAATACGCCTCACTTGCTTACAACACGCCGACTTAGCTCAGTAGGTAGAGCAACTGACTTGTAATCAGTAGGTCACCAGTTCGATTCCGGTAGTCGGCACCATCCTTTAGTAAACAAGTATTCATTTAGCGTGGAGGGGTTCCCGAGCGGCCAAAGGGGGCAGACTGTAAATCTGTTGGCTCAGCCTTCGAAGGTTCGAATCCTTCTCCCTCCACCATTTTCTAAATGAATTCTGATGGGACAGATGAATTTAGGACTGCGGGCATCGTATAATGGCTATTACCTTAGCCTTCCAAGCTAATGATGCGGGTTCGATTCCCGCTGCCCGCTCCAAACGCTGATATAGCTCAGTTGGTAGAGCGCACCCTTGGTAAGGGTGAGGTCGGCGGTTCAAATCCGCCTATCAGCACCAGCCTTCCAAATTCCTCTCTCCTTATTAAATAGTAATGATTTTATTGGTTAATGTGGTTTAATTTACCCATCGATAACCGTGTCTATTTAGAGGGACTCTTTAAATGTCTAAAGAAAAATTTGAACGTACAAAACCGCACGTAAACGTGGGTACAATCGGCCACGTTGACCACGGTAAAACAACTTTAACAGCAGCAATCACAACCGTATTAGCAAAACACTACGGTGGTGCAGCTCGTGCATTCGACCAAATCGATAACGCGCCAGAAGAAAAAGCGCGTGGTATCACCATCAACACCTCACACGTTGAATACGATACTCCAACTCGTCACTATGCACACGTTGACTGCCCAGGACACGCGGACTATGTTAAAAACATGATCACCGGTGCGGCACAAATGGATGGTGCAATCTTAGTAGTAGCAGCGACAGATGGTCCTATGCCACAAACTCGTGAGCACATCTTATTAGG